>CAZSAK010000004.1:0-169492 GCA_964605155.1 uncultured Chromatiaceae bacterium
ATCGAACTGCCGACACGGGGATTTTCAGTCCCCTGCTCTACCGACTGAGCTACCTGGCCATATGTAATTAGCTTTATTGTTTAAAATACCGTTAAACCCACCCGGACTTAAAATGGATTTTCAGCCCTGCCTACCCTGTAGCTTCGTGACCGCGACGTCTGAATATTGATCAAGGATACCGGATTGATGGTGTATTAAACCGGTAGCGTATTGGTTAGTCAAGCTGCTCTCGTAAAACAAAGTCTGGCATTACATACTGAACTGCCAATAAGGTATATTGATTAGATGATCGTCCAGTTCGTGCAATTTTATCGCATTTTTTTGGTTCCATTGGCTATGCTTGCCCTGATGGCGGGGTGCGAGAATAGCAGCCCGGAACAGCAAGATACGCCTCACAAGATCGTGAATCTGGATGAGTCCATGGCGTTGATCCCGGCCGGACCGTTTATCATGGGCAGCAACAAGGAAGATACGGAAAAGGTTCAACAGCAATTTGGCTTTGTAAAACCATTGTTTGTAAACGAGCACCCGCAACACGAGGCTGATCTCGATGCATTCCTGATCGACAAATACGAGGTCACGAACGCCGAATTCAAGGACTTTGTCAAACAGACGGATTATCCCGATCCCGTAGCCTGGACACAGAACGGCTATAACGTCAGCGATGACAAACTGAGAACCGCGCACGTGGACAATCTGCGCTGGGTGGCCACCGATTATTTCGAACTCGATATGGATACTCGCAAGATGACCAAGGAGGAACTGGTCGATGCCCTGTTAGAAATCCAGCGTGAACGGGACGTGTTGCCGGTCACTATCATCAACTGGTTCGATGCGCAGAATTATTGTCACTGGAGGGGAAAGCGATTACCCTCCGAGGCCGAGTGGGAAAAGGCCGCCCGAGGTTCCGAAGGCCTGGAATTCCCCTGGGGCAATGTATGGGATGTTAATAAAACGAATAGCGGCAACGATCACAATGTCGATGAACCGCTTGTACCCGTCGGTACCTACAAGACCGATATATCACCATACGGGGTATATGATATGGGAGGGAATGTATCTGAATGGGTGGCCGATTGGTATCAACCCTATCCCGGTGCGACGTATCAAGATGATGATTACGGTGAAAAACACAAGGTCGTGAAAGGCGGTGGAGCGGGAGTCGGTCATTACGCCTTGAGTTTGTTTTTCAGGAGTGCGCGGCGTCAGCACACGGTTCCGACAACCCTGGGGACCGATGTCGGGTTCCGGTGTGCGCAGGATATCAATGATTAACTCTGTTTGGCTTCGGGAGCTACGTAGCCTTCAGGCATCTCTGATCCTTCACCAAAAAAGAATTTTTCCATCTCCTGTTCGAGAAATTGGCGTGCCCGGGGTTCAATCGGGATCAGACGGTTTTCGTTTATCAGCATGGTCTGGTGGCTTAGCCACATCTGCCAGGCCTCTTTCGAGACATTTTCATAGATACGCTGTCCCAGTTCGCCGGGATAGGGGACATAGTCGAGACCTTCCGCCTCCTTGTTAAGCTTTACACAATGCACCTTGCGGCTCATGACTTCCCTCCATCCGTTTCAATATATGAGATCAGACGGGCGATGGGTGCTGCCACACCTCGTGCGCCCACATCCTTGGGATTGTACCAAACGTGAAGATCGTCATCCATGATGGATGGGTTGGTCAATGTAACCCGACCGTGAATGGGAGTGATTTCAAGGTGAAAGTGGCTGAATGTGTGGCGCATCGCCGGCCAGTGTCCGATAACCTTTATATCATTGTGGAGATAGCGTTTACCCCATACATGGACTTCATCATCACTGGAATATTCAGGCAGGCTCCATAGTCCTCCCCAGATACCTGCGGGTGGTCGTTTCTCGAGCAATACTTCACCATTGTCATTCACGAGCACAAGCATACAGGTTTTGCGCACGGGTAGTGCCTTACTCGGCCTGGGTGTTGGGAAATCCTCTGCACGGTTTTGCAGTCGTGCGGAACACGCAACGGCAAGTGGACACTTATTACAGTCAGGTCTGGCGCGCCTGCAAAGTGTCGCGCCCAGGTCCATGATGGCTTGTGTGTAGCGGGCAATGTTGTGTTGTGGTGTGTAGTGTTCGGCGAGAGCCCAGAGCCTGCGGGCGACATCCGTTTTGGCGGGCCATCCTTCGATGGCGTTAAAACGTGTCAATACACGTTTGACGTTGCCATCCAGGATTGCATGCCTTTGATTACAGGCAATCGCCAGGATAGCGCCGGCTGTTGAGCGTCCGATGCCGGGGAAAGATTTCAGCACATCAATCTGTCGAGGAAATTCACCCTGGAACCGGGAGTCGATGATCTGTGCGGTCTTGTGCAGATTGCGGCCGCGCGCATAATACCCCAGCCCTGACCAATATCGCAGGACCTCGTCCAGCGACGCATTCGCGAGTGCGGTGAGATCAGGAAAGCGCTCCATGAACTTCAGATAGTACGGGACCACGGTACTGACCTGGGTCTGTTGCAGCATGATCTCTGACACCCATACACGATACGGTGTCAGATGGCATTGCCACGGCAGGTCCTTGCGGCCATTGTTCTCATGCCATGACAATACCTGTTGATTGAACCACTCGGGATTCGTCTGCGGCACGTTCGTATTGAGGGGGGGTTTTCTGCTAATCGCCACCGTTATTTAAAAAGATCTTTGAGTTTATCCTCGGCCTTTTGTCTGGCTTTATCGACTTCCTTTTTTGTCTTCTCATCCAGTTTAGCCTTTTCTTCCTCTGCCTTTGCCTTCAGCTCTGACTCACGTCGGGCCTTTTCTTTTTCGAGTGCTTCCTGTGCGATTTGTTTAAACTTGTCCTTCAGACCATTTTCGAACTGTGGATCAGAGAAGGTCCCTTTAATGTAATAAGGGAAAGGCCTGCCATCCAGCACGCTCAGTAATTTTTCCAGCTCCTTCCTGGGTGTGATCTCGAGCGTCAGATCGAGTTTTTCAGAGACGAGATCAGCCGTTCCCCTGGTCTTCACATCGAGTTGCGCAGAATTCAGTGTGGTGTCGCTTGTGCTCGCAAGACCGTTCTTGATGGTGACATTGCCGCTGAATTTTGAAAATACCGTCTGATTCATCTTGTTGATATCTTTAACAACAACCTTGGCGAGGCTGGCATAGTCCTGCTGGATCGATCCCAGGAGATCTAAGCCATCGATACGCCCGTCAACGGCAGAAAAGGTCATCTTTCCGTTTAATCTCTTGCGCAGTTTGTCGATGCTGTCACCGCGGGTATTGACCTTGATGCCGGCATTGGCTGTGCCGGACACAAAATCGGTGTCTGCCAGGTCGTGCAGGAAGGGGCCTGCCTGTATATTGCTTAATTGTTCATCAAACGAAAAGGCAGGTTCCGTGTCTGTCGCATCCAGTTCGATATGCCCCTTGTAACTACCGCCGTAAAGATTGGCGCTGAGGGGATGCAGTCTGATCAGCCCATCATGGGCGCCGGCAGAGAGCTTGATATCAGTAGTAGTGAGGTTGGCTACCTTGAGTCTGCCCAGTTGAGCCGTGCCGTCCAGGTTCAATGACCGGAGTGTATCGAGCGGCAGTTCGATCGCGCCTGCAGTTGCAGCAGTCGCAGGTGTTGCCGCGGTGGATTCCGTGACGGGGGGTAGATAGCGGTCCAGATCCAGTGTATCGATATCGAGAGTGAATTCAATCGCCGGCATGGAGAGATTTTGAACTGAGAGATTCCCCTTGATTGCGGTGTCATCGATCCGCCCCGAGAGCTGCTGGATGGCAATTTGATCCGTTGAACCCTTGAATCCCAGGTCCATTTCAGCTTTTTTCAGTACTGCGGAATCACTTGTTTCGGGAGGTTCAATAGCGAGTTGTCGTAATACCTCACGCGGGCTGAAAGCGGCAAGTTTCAGAGTACCTTGAAACGTGGGTTTATCCATCATATGCCTGCTTTGAATATCTCCTGATATTGATAACCCCATGCCTTGCAATGAGATAGATGAAATCTCCACGGATTGTTGTGTCATATCCGCATTGATATTCGCCGCCTTCACTACAGCGTCCTGTTGACCCCCGGGGACGATGTCGCTATTGATGCGTGTCTCTAACCGGAAATCATTGGCCTGTGCGAGCTGTTTCTCGAGGTCAATGCTCAGTATCGTTGTCATATCGATTGAGCCATTGATTGCAGGCCGTTCGTTTTGCAGATTGAAGGAAAGATCGATGGCGAAAGGTTCATTCAGAGTGATTGGTCCACTCTTGAAGTTGAGGCTGGAGAATGTAACCCCGGTACCGGTTTGTTTGTCCTGCCAGGCAAGGCGGGCATCGCGGATATCGAGCCCACCGATGCTCAGGCCCGCCAATGTAGAGATTGCCTGTTGAGGGGAATGTTGTGATGTCCGGGTGGTTGCCTGGGTACTGTTCCTGGATACGATCTGCGGTTTTCCCCCGCTGAGGTCATCCCAGTTGTTGCTCCCCTGGCTGTTGATAACGAGGTTTAAGTTCAGGCCGTACAGTTTTACGGTATCAATCTCGATCTGCCGTTTGAACAACGGCAGCAGCTTGATGCTGAGTTCTGCGGAATCGATGCGTGCAAACGGCTCCGGCCCGAAATCTTCTGCGTTACCCATAATAACAGTTCCGGTCTTAATGCCGATCCACGGGAAAAAGGACATACTCAGGTCATCCTGAATCGCGAGTGTCCTTCCGGTGCGGGATTTTACCAGCGAGGATATTTGGTCTTTGTATTCATTGGGATCGAATATGAGTGCGAAAATTATACCGGCCGTGATCAGGACGATGACGGCAATTCCTAGTACAAGGCCTGTTATTTTAACAATCCGTATCACTGAGTATTTCCTGATAACACCCTGGAAAGTTTGCTATATCCCTGGCGGGATGTGTATTCTATCAGTTTCTCGTAATGCTGCGTCAGGTCATTTTATCACCGCTATCCGGCTTCCGGGCCCGTGCCTAGATGCGGATGACGCCACAAAATCAGCAGGTTCTTTGCCGGGAACGCGCTAGTTTTGCATTTGCAAACGGTTCAGGCCCATAATACGGGCTCACAAAATCATTTATCAAGGTCCCCTACAATACAATATTACTGACCAGCAGGTGAATGGCGAGTACTGAAACACAAACAATAATTATCAAGAACGACAAAGGGGATAGCAGCGAGGGCATCCTGCATCTGGAGACATACGACAAGCAGGATCGTATAAAACGTGCCGCCATTGCCTGGGCCGGGTTCTGGCTCCTGGCGGTCTTGTTTATTCCGGTCCTGATTGTCCATTTTGTCGCGATACCTTTATTCCTGATACTGGGCCCGGTGTTTGCCTACAAGCGCTACAATACCGAATCAATCCCAAAGGAGATCACAGGCAATTGCCCTACCTGTGGTGAAGACGTGCAGATCAAGCTCGAGGCTTCAGATCGTTTGCCCATGTGGTCATATTGTTCGGCACATAATGATCCGATCCAGTTATTGGAGCATACCTGATCAATTTATCGCCGGGTGGCCTTGTTAACAATTCCAGATACGTATGAGACCGTTGTTTGCCATCTTTGTTTTGCTGATTATGCTGCTGTCGGCCACGGCCACTGTCATGCTGATGCTGTATCTGTTCGGAGTGATCGGCTGACTGGCAAATCCCTTATGTGCGGTTGACAAGCATACAATCATGACGGAGGAAGCATGACAGATAATACAATTAACACGTCTTTCAGTAAGGGGATTATACTGCTACTTTTCAGCATGATGCAGCTTGCCTGCACCGCCAACAAGCTCGCGTCAGAGGGTAGTTCAGAGGTTGTGTTATCCGCCAACCAGGGTTCCAATGATGTGTCCGTCTACAGGGTGGATGGAGGCGATGGTCATTTGATCAGGGTAGCCGGTTCACCGTTTCATACCGGAAGGTATCCGATTGCTGTTGCCGTATCACCTGAGGGCCGTTATGCCTATGTGACGAACCAGGGTTCAGATTCCATTTCCGGTTATCGCGTCGATGCTACGGGACGATTAACCGAGTTGGCATCATCACCCTTTGCAACGGGCCGTCATCCAGTGTGGTTGACTATCGAGCCCACGGGACATTATATGTATGTGGCAAACAACGAGTCAGATTCATTGACGACATATGCCATCAATGCTGATACAGGTGAGTTGGCGCTCAGTGCAGAAACCCCGGCCTCCGGTCACTACCCTCTGGAGATGGCGATCGATCCGCAAGGGCGATACGTCTTCGTGACGAACTTCAATTCTGCCACGCTTTCTGCTTATCGCATCGACAAGGCCACAGGTGCGCTCATTCCAACCGGCCATCCGGTGCACACCGATGATCACCCTCTGGCTGTCTCGGTCGATCCGGATGCAAGGTTTGTCTATGTTGCAAACTATGGTTCCGTAACGGTTTCCGCCTTTGCGATACAGCCTCATACGGGGGAACTGGTGGAAATCAAAGGTTCACCGTTTACGGCGGGGGCAAAGCCCTATGATGTAACACTTGACCCTTCGGGACGGTTCCTCTATACGGTCAACTGGGCATCACACGATATCAGTGCCTTTAGGGTCGATCATGAAACAGGAGCATTACATGAAATGGCCGGTTCGCCATACCGTACAGACTGGTATCCCTATTCCGTCAACATCGATCCCGCCGATCATTTTCTCTATGTCGCCAATAACGGCGCCAATGAGGTCTCGGCCTATGCGATTAATATCGAAACGGGTGCGCTGGAACCGGTCAATGGCTCGCCGTTCAAGGCCGGTTTGGGGCCGTACACCCTGGCGATAGCACGGCATAACAGCATTCATTGAGTGGCCACGTAATCCGGTTAGCCTCTGGTCCCGGATCTTATTGCGGTTGCATCAACGGCAGGGTAACAGTAAAAAGAGTGCCCTTATCGGGAGTGCTTTCAACGCTGATATCGCCACCATGGGCGTGTGCGACTGCCAGTGCCAGACTCAGCCCCAGGCCGCTTCCCGATTGTGACCGGCTCTTGTCACAGCGGTAGAATCGCTTGAAAATATTCTGCAATTCCTTTGTCTCGATACCTATGCCTGTGTCATGAACAGTCAGTACCGCGTTATTTTCCTTGCGTTGCAGGGTGGTACATATGCTGCCGTTCTCCCTGGTATACTTAAGCGCATTATCAATCAGGTTGGATATCAGTCGTTGCAGGTATTGGGTGTTTCCGTAGACGATAATTTCTCCTGTTATCCGGCAGGTCATTTTAATTTGCTTGTCTTCGGCAATGGGTTCGAACAATTCACAGGCATCTGCAATCAGTTTGGACAGGTTTACCGATGACATGGCAAGCGATACGGTGCCGGTCTCGGTTTCAGTGATATCCAGCATGGTATTGATCATATGTAGCAGACGGTCACATTCCTCAATTGTATCGGCAGCTATGGATTGAAAATCATTGTTCGAGGATGGTTTGGTCAGAGCAGATTCCGTTAACCCCCGAATCCTGGCAAGCGGGCTTTTCAGATCATGGGCAATATTGTCGGTTATTTCCTGCATGCCACTGATCAATTTCTGTATTCTGTCGAGCATCCCGTTGAAAGTGACCGCCAGTCTGTCAAGTTCATCACCTCTCCCAGTTTCCGGAACTCGACGACTGAGATCACCGTGTGAGATATGCAAGGCAGCCTCCGTGACCTCAGTGACCCCTCGCAAGGCTTTCTTGCCCATGAACCAGCCAAAAAAACCGGCGACGAACATCAACAGAGGCAAGGAGATCACATAGACATTTTTCAGGGCATCGAGGAATACATTATCATCTTCCAGTGAATCACCGATCTGTATCACAAGGTCTTCACCAACCTCGCCGTAGGCAATTCTTGCCTTTTTATGATCATTTATCGATTGAGTACTGATAACCGGTTTGTCGCTAGTGACTTTCGCGATAACGTCTGGCCGGTATTGTAATCCATGCCAGTCTGCTACATTGGTAGAGAATACGGTATTGCCGTTACGATGGTAAAGGCGATAAAAAACCTCGTTTTTGCCTCGTATTTCCGTTTCCCGCCTGATTTCCGCCTCGAGTTCGCTCAGACCCTCTTCTCTGTATAAAGCGGAAATCTCGCCTACATCATCAATCAGGACTTCATCATTGCGGTTTTGCAATACCCCGGAAATGCTGAGGTAGATAATTGAGAAGAGTATAAGGGAAGAGACGGTGAAGATTCCCGCATACCACAGGGTCAGGTATAACGGCAATGACAGTGATGGTTTTCTATCCGGGCTTGAGGACATAACCGGCACCGCGGATAGTATGAATCAACGCGGTATCAAACTCCTTGTCGATTTTATCTCGCAGCCGGGATACACGCGCCTCGACGACGTTTGTATGGGGATCAAAATTGTAATCCCAAACATGTTCGATGATCATCGATTTGGTCACGACACGACCTGCATTACGCATCAGATATTCAAGGAGGCTGAATTCCCTGGGTTGCAGATTGATTTTCTTGCCTGCGCGTGTGACCTTGCGTGTGAGTGTATTGATGGTCAGGTCATGAACGGTAAGACCTGTGGGTTCGCTGGTATTGTTGGTTCGCCTGAGGAGGGCCTGTATTCTGGCCAGTAATTCGGAAAATGCGAAGGGCTTGGTCAGGTAATCATCACCGCCGATCTTGAAACCTTTGACACGGTCGTCCACGCTTCTTTTTGCGCTCAATATCAATACAGGCAAGCTGATGCCATGTTTTCTCAGATCATCGATAACTGACAGGCCGTCACAACCCGGCAGCATGATGTCGATTATTGCCGCGTCGAAAGGGTTACTGAGCGCCTTCTTGAGCCCGATGTCACCGTTTTCACAGTGTTCTACGCTGAAATCTTCCTCCTCCATTCCTTGACGGATGAGGTGCGCAATCTTGACGTCATCTTCAATCAGCAGAATATTCACGGTAAATTATCGCTATCGGGTATTCCTCATCAAGATCATGGGGAAGGATCTTGATACTTCGTATTTCAAACTGAATATACCTGGTTGGTTAACAGCCATGTTATCACAATGATTGTTTGCCTGGTATAAGGGAATTCGAACCGCAATACGCTGGAGGAACAGCCAAAGGAAAGGCGATCAATCGACTATTCCTGGGTAGCCAGGCCGTGTTTGGCCAGTATGCCGCGCTTTTTGAGGATATAAATCACAATAAAAGCGATAGTGGCGATGATAAACGCACACCCGATAAACACGAAATTATACATCGTATCTGCATAAGCCGGTAGTGACAGCCTCTCATACACCAGGATACCGAGAATGGTGACGACAGTTGCATAGGCAGTGCTGTAATCCTTGAGCAATACCCGTGTCCAGGAAAATCTGTAGTCAGCCAGTTTGTCGCGGACCCCGTTGAGCCTGAACGTCCAGCGGGGAACGTTATCGCAATAAGCCTGGTATTCGGCGCCGAATTTATTGCGCAGAAATGATTCTTCTGCCGTGACAATCGCCTTGTAGGAGAGCAAGGCAACAGCAAACCCGATAAGGTAGGTCCATGGATTGTGGAATATGACCAGAAATCCAATTACCATCAATATGTTTCCAACATAGAGCGGATTACGGCACAGGGAAAAAATACCTTCCGTAACCAGATTATCAGCGTACACCTTTTTGTTTACGCCGCCACGGCGGATATAGACATAACCGATGACCAGAGCGCGCAGCGCCAGACCAGCCAGCATGATCACAGCACCGATGATATCGAAGATGATATCGCCTGTTACGTCACCCAGGGCCAGATGTGGCCTGAAGAAAACGATAAGCAGGATAATGATGACGGGGAAAAGGGCGTTACGATACCTAAACAGGAAGTGTCCAAGTTTTTCCATGATTATTCTGAATTAGTTTACTTAAGCGCGATAATCCCGCAGAAGTTGTACCACCTGAAGAATATCTCAATATGCCGAAATCCGGCCCATTTCAACAAATCCCGGTTTTCTTCCCATTGATAGGGTATCAGGACATTTTCCAGCGCCTCACGCTTCTGTGCTATTTCAAGTTCCGAATAACCGTTACGTCGCTTCATCTCATAATAATATTTTATAAACAGGCGATTGATCAGGCCGTCACTGGCAGTCAGTTTCTCAACCAGGATGATACAGCTGTTGGGGCGCATGCCCTCATAGATATTTTTGACAACGCGTTCACGATAGAGCGGACGCATAAACTGCAGCATTAGTATCATGATGACAACGGATGCATTATCAACAACCTTGTCGTGATGTAAATCTGCCTGTATAAGATCATAAGGCCGGGTAATTCCGGTATCCTGGAGTTTCAGGCGGGCTTTTTTCAGCATTTCTGCGGAATTGTCGATGCCTACGAAGCGGGTCCCCGGGTTGATGTATTTATCAAGTTCAACCAGTGTAGTGCCCGTCGAACAACCCAGATCGAAAAGATTACTGTCCTCTGTGGCAAAATCCGCTGCTATCTCGCAGGCCATCCTCTGGATCTCGTCATAGAAGGGGACCGAGCGGCTGACCATGTCATCGAAAACGGTTGCCGTGGCCTCGTCGAACTTGAAATCCATTTCCGGACCGGAGCGATCGAAGAGCTGATCTTTCTGTTTGACCTTGTTGTCCTTGATGATCCTGTTTGTAGCCATTTCTTGCAGCTTATCCGGCTTGATTACAGAGTGTGAATAAGACTTTAGCGGCCTTCATGTCAGTCAAATCTGGAAATTTTTGCCCTAGGATCATAATATTAATTTATAGTATAGATTATTACCGATTGATCATCCAGAGGACGGGTATATTCTATAATATAGAACAAGTTGACGTCCTCACCGGTGTTCTAGTACCTTCCAGTCCCTTGTGCAGAAAAAAACGCTTTAAATATTAAGTATAACGGCAAGCTGCAAGGTATGGATGATAAATCGGTGCTGGTGTCGGGATCAATTAAGCGATGAGGTTGAAGAATGGATGAATATTGTGTGGTTGTAACAGATGGTACCCGAGCGAGGTTTTTTACCCTTGAGGCTGCGGATCTTCCCGGGGTGGAATCGGGCCCGAATCTCGTTGAGAGGGAGGATCTGATCAATACTGAAGCCGAGATGCCGGGCCGCGAACTCTGGACGGACCCCAAATCAGGCCGCAATACGACCTCTTCGAGCGGCATGACACATGGTTATGATGATCATCGTGATAAACACGATGATGAAATCGTACGACGTTTTGCTGCACAGGTAACCGGTGAGGCCATGCGACTGGTTCAACAGCATCACGCAAGACAGCTGGTGCTGGTATCCGCCAAGCGTATGCTGGGTTTTTTGCGGGATTCGCTGGTCATACCACCCAAGGCCAATTTAACAGTGCATGAATTGGCAAAAGACCTGACGCACCTGAGTCTGCGGGATTTGCACGCTCACCTTGACAATGCCGGTCTGTTGCCAAAACGCAGGCAGGCATCCCTCTAGATTGACAGGATCCGCTATATCTCCAATGTTGGAGCGGGTGATGGGAATCGAACCCACGTTATCAGCTTGGGAAGCTGAAGTTCTACCATTGAACTACACCCGCAGATCCAGTGGATCACCGCTGCCAATATATTACCCGTCAAGATATTACTCAATAGTACAATAGCCCACCATAGTAACGATCTATTCTGTACGGCGCCTTATCAGCTTTCGTCATAAATATTTCATCGCCCGATCATATTTAATTCATAAAGGGCATGTAGATTTCTATGCGTTGTAAATCCACAATTTTGCAGGAGGTGTACACCGTGAATTTCTACATCAAAACCTGGCCCGATGATACCGCTACCCTGATGACCGACAACGGACAGGTGCTATGGTCTTTCCATTGCCTTAACGATGCCGTTGCCGCCTGCCGCGAATGGTACGCCATGAATGAAGACAAGATCGGCCATGGCGATTGTATTAAGGAAGGTGAAGTTTATTCCTTTTTAGACACATATAATTAGTTGTGATTTCTGCAGCAATTTGTTAATACTTGTTGACGAATTGCGGCGTGATACTACGCTACGTTAGCTCTTTACCCACCGTGCTTCACTGACCTGGATTCAGAGATTCCAGGCATCAAGCCACTGCTTATGATGTAAACATGGCAGCATATACATCATGTCCGTTTGCTATAGTCACTAAGTGTAGTTAATCTGATAGCATCCCAATGTTAGAATAGCGAGTCATGCAACAGATTATTAATTATTTCACCCAGTTGAACTGGGAAGATCTCATCCTGACCGGGCTGCGCATACTGGTGATACTCGTTATCGTCTGGATTGCACTGGCGATATTGAAGGGTTTGCTTAATCGTATGCAAAAGACCCTGATCCACCGCGCCCAGGCGGAAGGCGAGGGCTCGATCGAATCGACCAAGCGTGTCGAAACGCTGACGCGTCTGTTGAGACAGGCGATCGTAATCGTCGTCTGGGTGGTGGCAGCCCTGATTATACTCAGAGAGCTGGGTATCGATATCGCCCCCATCCTTGCCAGCGCCGGTATCGTAGGGCTTGCCGTCGGTTTCGGTGCACAGAACCTGGTTCGTGATGTGATATCGGGATTTTTTATCATCCTTGAAAATCAGGCACGCGTCGGTGATGTGGCGATCATCAACGGAACCGGTGGACTGGTCGAGAAGGTCAATTTTCGCACCATCGTGCTGCGGGATCTGTCAGGTATCGTACATGTCTTCCCGAACGGGACGATCAGTACATTGTCGAACATGACACGCGAGTGGTCGGCGTTCGTGCTGGATATAGGCGTCGCCTACAAGGAAGATACCGACAAGGTCATCGAGCTCATGAAAAAGGTCGGATCCGAAATGCGCAGTGATGAATATTTTGGTCCGCTGATGGTTGAAGACCTCGAGATTTTCGGGGTCGACAAGTTCGCTGATTCTGCGGTGATGATCAAGGGACGCCTCAAGACCAAGCCGATCAAACAATGGGAAGTGGGCCGCGAGTACCTGCGCCGCATCAAGAAGGCCTTTGACGAGGCAGGTATCGAGATCCCGTTCCCGCATCGCTCGATATATTTCGGTGAAGCAAGTAAACCCTTTCTTGCAAAGATGATGGATGCCTCGAAGCAATCAGGCTGATTGCCTGCCGCCGGCTCCAATCCTTGCGACCAGCACGATAATCAATGTGATGTAGAAGGGCAGGATGATTGCATAAAGCAGGATATCGAGAATAGATTCCGCGATCAAAGAAGTGGTCAGGGATCTCAGTATCAGGTTTATGCCGAACAGTATACCCCCGGTCATGAACAATGGTGTTGTTGTGTGTACCAATATATCGTTGCCACGCGTCAACGACCAGGCACGTGTCAACGTGGAAACCTTTCCCGTCACAGATTCCCAGTGTGTGTCATTTGAATAGAGAAACGGTATGCCAATCATTGGCCAGACACGCGTCAACATTAATATGAACAGCACGGCATACATGGGTAACATATCCGCGATAAACCCACCTGTATTGATTTCGCCGAAAAATGACAACACGATGGTGAGTAAAAGACAGCCTATCAGGTACAGGGAGTAGAGCCAGCAATAGTCCAGTACGGATGAAAAGTGCGTAAAGTAGAGCCGCATTACACCTTGTTGACAGTGTGCAACGGCCTTGGTTGCGGCAGCCGCATAACAGACAAGCCCGGTCGGTAATAATAACAACAAACCTATGGATGAATGATAATCGAGGGCGGGGTTAATGATCTCAACAGCAAACCACATCCAGGCGATGGCGGGAAGAAAATATCGGTAGCCGCAAGAGACTTGTGATACGGCCCGCTGCACGGCGGCGTGGAATCCTGATCGCCGAATTTTCCAGGCCTGAGTCCTGTTTAACGTTTCTTGTTGTTTCATGCTATTTGACGGTTATACGCCGAACCAAGAGGATGTTTCAGGTGTAAAAGTGATAGCGGCCCTGTACTGCCATCCTTTAATATAGTTGATCACATTATGTGGGATGCGAATTGATACTATAGCGTACGACAATGGAACTGCTGCTTCATACCTTCGTTACCTTGTTCGTAGTTCTCGATCCCATCGGACTGGCGCCGATGTTCGTAGCCCTGGTCCGCAGCAGTGATACTGGATATCAACGCAGGATGGCCATCCGCAGCACTGTGATTGCATCAAGTATTTTGCTGGTGTTCTTTTTTGTCGGTGATGCATTGTTGAAGATATTGGGCATCGGCATGCCGGCATTTCGCATGGCCGGTGGCGCCTTGCTGTTCCTGCTGTCTATCGACATGGTGTTCGCCCGTCAATCGGGGTTACGTTCCACAACTGTACGCGAACAACAGGAGGCGGAACTCAAGCGCGATATCTCTGTATTCCCGCTTGCCTTTCCCTTGATTGCCGGGCCCGGAGCCCTGACAACGGTATTACTCATGTCTTCGACGGAGACGAGCCCGGCCGTCGTCGGCGGGATGTTGGCAATTCTGTTGTTTGTATTGAGTATATTGCTAGTCTCCTTGTTATATGCCTTGAAGATCACGCGGCTTTTGGGAGAAACCGGTACCAACGTTATCAGTCGTCTGTTTGGCCTGATCTTGGCGGCCCTTGCAGCGCAATATATCGTTGACGGCATCAGGGCCGCGTTTTTATCATGACAGAGAGTGAGTCGCTCTACAGGCATTATTCCTGAATTCCGCCTGACATCATTCATACAGAGAAGGGATCAATGTATATATATCAATACAGGGTAATTTGGATATCAAGGAAATAGTGAGCCTGTTTATCTTTGCAAGTATCGAATTGGTCAAGGAAGCCGCGACTCTTTTATAATAGAATACCTATATATGAAAACATTTCACTACATGTTGTTGATTCTGGTGTTTGCCTCAGGTTTGTTATTCGGTGTGCAAGCCCCGGGTTTCGTCGATCAGTACGAAAAGAGGGTTAATGCACATTACCTGGAGGTCAATGAAAACTTCAAAGGCTTTCAGGATATTGCCAACCGCTTTCATGGTGGCAACATCGAGTCACTGATCAAAAAACACGAGGGTAGTGGTGACTCGACGTTCAATGCCGAAGCGGAACCGTTGAGAAGAATATTTGAGAGAAAGATCCGTTTTGAAAGGGAGTTGCAGGCCATGCAGACATCACTTGTCGGCAAGGTCAAACATATCGCCATAGCCGGTGACAGGGAAACTGTTCAAGAGACCTGGAACAATTATTCGGTCAATTTTCCCCTTAATACACCCGCTATTCTGTTCGGACTAACGGTTGCCTTGATTTCCACTATTGCATTCCAAATGCTTATTGTGCTTTTCAGAAAGCTCTTAACACTGGGCCGGCAGGTAAAGCAACCTGCCTGATCAGTGTGTATATATTTATTTATATTAACAATATGAATAGTTTTATGGTAATCCTACGTGCATTTCACATCCACAGAAGATCAATCACGTTTATTTGTGATGTAACGAATACCCCATATCAGTGCCCCACCTGAGATTAAAACAATAAATACGATCAATTCATACTGTTTGATGTTGCCAATCGTGGACTCGAGCGCATGGCCAAATAGATAACCCAGATAACCTATGACAGTTGCCCAAAGAATTGCACCAATGACATTGAATACCAGATAGAAGACGGGCAAAACGCCGCTAACCCCTATCATGATCGGGGTTATGGTCCGCATCCCGTACATGAATCTAAAACCGATAATCAATGTGATTTTATGTTTTCTCAGCAAGGAGAATACACGCGCCGATCTGCGTTTCCAGTGTGGTTTATTGTCAAGTATGCTCTGGCCCTTGAAGCGCCCGATATAGAAATAGAGTTGGTCACCCAGCATGGTGCCAATGAATCCCGATAGTATTACCCATGGAAGTTCAAGATAGCCCTGATGTGCGGCCAATCCACCCAGAATCAGGATAGTCTCGCCCTCGAAGAAGGTGCCTATGAGGATTGCAGCATAGCCGTAGGTAGTGATGAGTTCTGCAATTGTCACGCTTGTGTTCAAGTCTTGATGGTTAGTCGGAGATTCCCATATCCAGGTTCGGGAATTGATTCAGATCCAAAAAGCATACTCCGATAGCTCCGTCCCGAACAGGAGAAGACGGGCAATATATCGCCAATCCTGATGAGGCGGTCAGTGACCAGGCGCTTTACATTTATCTACATAATCAAAAATATAATTCAGATCATTCCTGCCGGATTTTGGTTACCGTCACCATTGCAGATATTTTACGCGAAACCAGATTACCCCATTCGTAAAACAGGAGTCCGGACAGGATCAGTGCCGTGCCGATGATCACACTGCTGTGTATGGTCTCGTGATTCAACCACAAACCAAGCATGAGTGCGAGCACAGGAGTTACGAACGTGACCAGAGCCATACGACCGGCTTCAATATGCTTCAGTGCATAGTAGTACAGCATGAAGCCCAGTGCTGAGCCGAATATGCCAAGATAGATGATCGAGGCCAGTGTATGGGTGGGTAATTGTGCGGGCCATCGGCCATCAAAAATAAACCAGCTGACTGTGTAAAAAGGTATGGCAAATAACAATGCGCCAGTAGTGGTTGCCAGTGCAGGTATCCTGGCATTGATGCGCTTGACCCAGACCGCACTCAGCGAGTGAATAACGACAGATACCAGAATAGCCATGATGCCGAAAACAGAATCTGGACCAAGTTCTATTCCCGTACCAAAGATAAAAATCAATCCAATGCTCCCTGCGAGCATGCCGGTGATCTTTGCGGGTGTAAAGCTGGATTCAGCAATCAACACGGCCGCAAAGGCGCCGGTAACAATCGGTGTCAGACCAAATATTACAGAGACCATACCTGAGGGAATATACTGTGCGCCCCAGTAAACGCATGTCATAGCTCCGAACACGCCTGCACCCGCCGCGGTATAGGTCAGCAGTGCTTGCTTGTGCCAGGGCATTTTGACACGCAGCAGCAGCATGAGAGACATACAGATAGCGGCACCTATGACCATACGTGAGGTCACGCCAAACAGGAACCCGGCTCCCTCACTGCTCCATTTGATGGCCAGGGGGGTGGTTGACCAGATTATGATGACGCCCAGATAGGCTGCTGGTACGGACACTTTGTATTACCTTTTTGTTCGAATCCCCGCTGAAGGTCGTGAAGATGGCGGAGATGATGTTTAATCAAACATAAAAAAAGCCGCAGATTCACTGGATCTGCGGCTTTTCAATATCGTTAGTATTTATGGGAGGTACTAACTCAATCAGATCCAGACGGGCACGCAGATCCGTTCACCCTGGGTACGACAACCCACAGGAGACATGACATCAGATTTGCTCGTTTGCCCGTTGCGATCTTCATGACTATGATGATGTCCCGTGTTGAGGTGAATGTCAAGGCACTCCATAATTCTAATATGCAGATATCAGTGGAAAACAGCGCGTTCCAAAGCCTTGGCCCCGACGATATTCTGGATGCCGTTGAAAGTGTCGGTTATCAATGCGACGGACGTTTTCTAGCACTGAACAGTTATGAAAACCGTGTTTATCAGATCGGTATTGAAGATGACAGGCCTGTGGTCGCGAAGTTTTACCGGCCGAATCGCTGGGCGGATGCGGCGATCCTCGAGGAACACATCTTTACACTGGAACTGGCTGCGGAGGAGATACCCGTTATTGCACCGATCGCCGATGATAAAGGTGAGACTCTGCATCATCATGGGCCGTTTCGTTTCGCGTTATATCCATTACGCGGAGGCAGGGCGCCGGAACTCGATAGCCCCGATCATCTGGAACAGCTTGGCCGGTTTATCGGCCGCATTCATGCCATCGGCAGGACACGTGACTATAAATACCGACCTACGCTGGATATCCGGCATTTCGGGATCGAATCATATCAGTTTCTGCTGGATCAAGGATTTATTCCGGCGGAGTTGATAGCAGCATACAGGAGCCTTGCAGAAGAGTTGGTTGAGCGTATCAAGGTATGCTTCAGCCGCGCTGAAAAAATCGGAATCATTCGTCTACATGGAGATTGTCATCCGGGTAATATACTGTGGCGGGATGAGGGCCCCTTGATCGTGGATTTCGATGATGCACGCATGGGGCCGGCTGTTCAGGATCTTTGGATGTTCCTGTCCGGTGATCGTGACTACATGACCAGACGTCTGACCGATCTGCTGGATGGATACACGGAGTTTTGCGACTTTGATGCACGTGAACTGCATCTGGTCGAGGCGTTACGCACCCTGCGTATGATGCACTATGCTGCCTGGATTGCGCGACGCTGGGATGATTCGGCCTTCCCGGCGGCCTTTCCCTGGTTTAACACCGCCCGCTATTGGGATGACCATATCCTGTCGCTACGCGAACAGGCCGCGCTAATGGATGAACCGCCATTGGTGTGGGATTAACAGGAGTTTATCGTCACCACGAGATGGAGGACTTGTACAGCATCTACCGGGGTGGCGTGAGTGTATCCCATAAAATACTCGGAGACATCGGTTTTATGTCCGAAGGCAATCTTTCCGCCGCGTGCGGAATAACCATTTGATAACCGTCCGAGTAGCAACAGCTTTCGGCCTGCATAGTGCGCCAGGAACGAGCCCTGTATCCATTCGCTGCATCGATCTGGACATTTCCGCTGTAACGAAATTGTCATACATAAGCCGTTATAATCTCGTAAATGGTTGTATATTTAGGACTATATGCAAACCACAAGGCAACTGGCATGATGCTTGCCATTTAAGGTAATATTTACATAAGTAGAGGGTTTGCATGTAATAGTATGGCAAGGCGCGTTACAGTGATAACTGATACGCAGGAGCGCATGTTGATCACGGAGAGTGTTTTACTTAAGGCAGATTGCGAAATATCCGCCAGGCTGTCGCATGATGACGACTGGTCGGGCAATATTTGTGATTCTGATCTGATTATTATTGCCGTTGAAAGATGTAGCCAGGATCTGTTGAGTAATATTCACCGAATCTATAACAACCATCCAAAACCTGTCGTGCTGTTTGTTGACAAGGATGATGAAAAATCGGTGATTGCCGCCATCAATGCTGGCGTGAATGCCTATGTGGTGGATGCTTTTGTCGGTAATCGGACTGCACGTGTCGGGGCGATTGTTAGTGCTGCCATATCCCGTTTCAATGCTATGCACGCATTGCAACGCGAACTTGATGAAACCAGGGCACGTCTGCGGGAATATGAATCCACTGAATCTGCCGAGGTCCTCGAAGTCATACAACCCGGGTATATTAAAGACAGCATTCACTAGATTAATTATTCTTCTTTTATCAGTAAGCTACCCCGGGATGCCGGCTTTTTGATGCCCTGTCCCCGCACTTTATTTTCAGTACAAATATATATGTCTTTACATCGCTGTGAATGGGCGGGGCCCGATCCGCTATACATCGATTATCATGACAGGGAATGGGGTGTCCCCTGTTATGATGACCGGCATCTGTTCGAGATGCTCAACCTCGAGGGTGCACAGGCCGGCCTGAGCTGGATTACAATACTGAAAAAACGTGACAATTATCGCAGGCAGTTTGATGGCTTCAATCCCGACATCATCGCCCGTTATGGCAGGCGCAAGGTCGATATCTTATTGCAGGATCCGGGAATCATACGTAACCGCCTCAAGGTCGAGGCCGTCATCACCAATGCCAGGGCCTGTTTGGCAATACTGGATGAGGAAGGTACATTTTCCGACTATCTGTGGCAATTTGTCGACGGGAAGCCGATCAACAATCACTGGAAGGCCATGAAGGAAGTGCCTTCAACCACCAAGCAGTCCAGAACAATGAGCAAGGCGTTGAAACAACGGGGCTTCAAATTTGTCGGAGAGACCATCTGTTATGCCTTCATGCAGGCCGTGGGCATGGTAAATGACCATACCACGCGCTGTTTTCGCCATAAGGAAATTCGGTCATGCGGATAAAAGTGTTAGAATCATCACACAGGAAATCCCCTTTAAATCGTTAAGATTACCCTATGGAAATTTATGTGAACGGCGAACCCCGCCAGGTGGAGGATTCACTGCATATATCAGAACTTGTTGATATGCTTGATCTTGGTAATAGACGGATAGCTATTGAGGTCAATCTCGAGATCGTCCCGCGCAGCAGCTATACCATCTATAAATTGCAGGGCGGGGATAAGGTCGAGATCGTCCATGCCATTGGCGGTGGATCCGTTGATGGTGGATAAAGGGCGATAATATCGGGTAACCTGCTTCTTATGGTCGGGACAAATAATACAGAGGTGCCAAATGGTAGCAACTCAAACCACCCTTAAGACACGGTCCGTATCTCAAGAAGACAATGTCCTCGTGATTGATGGCGTGACATACCACTCGCGCCTGCTGGTAGGTACGGGTAAGTATCGTGATCTTGATGAAACACGCCAGGCAACCGAGGCGAGTGGTGCCGAGATCGTAACGATCGCGATTCGCCGTTCGAATATCGGCCAGAACCCGGGCGAGCCCAATCTCCTTGATGCCATACCGACGGACAGATATACCCTGCTGCCGAATACGGCTGGTTGTTATACGGTGCAAGATGCCGTGCGTACCTGCCGCCTGGCACGTGAACTGCTGGACGGCCATCAACTGGTCAAGCTGGAGGTGCTGGGAGATGAAAAGACGCTTTATCCCGATATGGTACAGACCTATCAGGCGGCAGAAATACTGATCAAGGATGGTTTCAAGGTGATGGTCTATACTAACGATGATCCAATTGCCGCGATACATCTTGAGGAAATGGGTTGCGTGGCAGTTATGCCGTTGGCCGCGCCGATCGGTTCAGGGCTTGGTATTCGCAATCCATATAACATCAGGACCATCGTCGAAAATGCATCTGTCCCGATACTGGTCGATGCCGGAGTCGGTACAGCGTCCGATGCGTCGATCGCTATGGAACTGGGTTGTGACGGTGTGTTGATGAATACCGCGATTGCCGGAGCGAAGGTTCCCGTTTTGATGGCATCGGCAATGAAGAAGGCCGTTGAGGCAGGACGTGAAGCCTATCTGGCCGGACGAATACCGCGTAAACGCTATGCAAGTGCATCTTCACCAGTAGACGGGACGTTTTTCTGATCAATGTTTAATGCTTCATAAGAGCCAATCTACGGACCAGTCCCCGATCTACAGACCCATCCGCAGTTTTGTGCGCCGCGAAGGCAGAATGACCAGGGGACAGAAAATTGCCCTGCAACACTTGTGGCCGCGATATGGTATCGATATGTGCAAAGACTACGTCGATCTTGACATGGTGTTCGGCAGGCAAGCACCGTGCATTCTGGAGATCGGTCTGGGTATGGGCGATTCTCTCATCACAATGGCGCGCAACCATCCGGAAAATGACTATCTGGGTATTGAGGTCTATCGACCCGGCGTTGGCAGCTTGCTGAACAAGCTCGATGAATGTGGCATAGGGAATGTTCGCGTCATCAATGATGAGGCGACGATGGTGTTGCAGCAGATGATCCCTGAAAACAGCATTTCAGCTGTGTATATATTCTTTCCAGATCCTTGGCCCAAGAAACGTCATCACAAGCGGCGATTGATACAACCCTTATTTATCGAGTTACTCTCCGGAAAGTTACAACCCGGCGGGATGTTGCACATGGCAACAGACTGGGAGGATTATGCCCACCATATGATGGCAGTTATGAATTATGCTTCGATGTTTACCAATACAGCCGGAATAAATCATTTCTCTCCCCGTCCGGATTACCGTCCATTGACCAAGTTCGAGCAACGCGGCATGAAACTGGGGCACAGGGTTTGGGATCTGGTGTTCAGAAAAACGGCCTAGCCAGCACGATACTACCCGTTGATAAAGCTCGACGATCGATTTGATCAGTAGCCCGTCAAGTAAGTTCGATATCCAGCAGTCCCAGCACCCCTTCGAGTCCACAATGATTGAGTACCACGTCGGCCTCCGCCTGCACTGCGGGCTTGGCATGATAGGCGATTCCAAGACCGGCAAGTTTCATCATCTTCAGGTCGTTCGCGCCGTCACCCATAGCGACAACCTGCCGGGGATTGATTCCGAGCTGTTTACATAGATGTATCAGAAAATCTGCTTTAGCACCGGCACCAACGATCTCGCCATGTACCTTACCTGTGAGTTTGTCGTTGCTGATCTCTAGGGTATTCGAGAGCGTATAGTCCAGTTGATAACGCTGTTTGAGGCGTTTAGTGAAATAGCTGAAACCACCCGAGACCAGTGCGATCCTGATGTTTCTGGATTTCAACCCCGCTATCATGTTTTCACCCCCGGGGTTGAGTTGCAGGCGTTCCTGGTAGACATGATCCAGCGCATCAGCGGACAGACCCTCAAGCAGTTCAATACGTTTGGTCAGCGACGTTTCAAAATTGATCTCACCCCGCATGGCAGCTGTTGTTATTGCGGCGACCTTCGGTTTGATGTCCATGAAATCGGCGATCTCGTCGACACACTCGATATTGATAAATGTGGAATCCATGTCGGTGATCAGCAAGCGGACATCGTTTGGGTCAAAACCCTCCGGTAATATATTGATGTCGATGCTGTATCTGCTGCGCAAATCCACCAGTTGCTCGAGGGAGACGTTATTCTTGACGACCATCCTGAAAAAATGGTGTCTGATCTCGAACATGCCTTTAAGCTCGGTGGCAATCCTGCCGACGATGTCTTTGTCCAATTGCGGACCCTGGAGGACAAGGCGCTGCATGATTGTCAGTATGACTCCCGGAAGCCTGTGTGACAGCTATTATTCATTTTCCTGCCGTGTATCACAACCGATGAGATTACCCTCCATGTCGAACGCAATAGTGAACACGATCGGCTGGCAACATACACTGCAATCCTCCGTATATACCTGATTACCGGCTGACGGGTCGATCGTGGTGATGACAGGTTCACCACAGTAAGGGCAGAGTACCTGTTTTTCTTCAAGCAGCATGCTCGGTGGACATGAACAAGGCAATTAAATCATTCAGAAAGTGACGGCCGCGTTCGGTAGGTCTGATGGTTGTGACATCGCGTTCGATAAGTCCCTCTTGTTCCGCCTGTTGCAGGGGTCCTTCAATAACGGTTATCGGAACCCCGGTATGCTGGAAGAATAACGCAACCGGAAAACCGTCCGTAAGACGCAACGCATTCATCATGAATTCGAGGCCGACCTCCTGTGGAGTCAGGATCTTCGTATTTCCGATCGTATTACCGCGGGCAGCGGCATTATTGTAGGCTTCAGGATGTTTGATTTTCCAGCTGCGGGATATTGATTGTTGCTGGGCATCGGTAATCTTCGAATGTGCACCTGCCCCGATCCCGAGATAGTCCCCGAATGTCCAGTAATTCAGGTTATGCCTGCACTGGTAATCAGGACGGGCGTAGGCGGAGACCTCGTAATGCACATAGCCATGCTCAGCTAGCATCTGTTGACATTGCTGCTGCATTTCCCAGATATCATCTTCATTCGGTAATGACGGCGGGTAGCGCTGAAACAGCGTATTGGGTTCGATTGTCAGCTGGTAATGCGATATATGTGTAGGAGACAGTGCTATAGCCTGTTCAATATCGGACACGGCCTGCTCGATCGTCTGGCCGGGCAGGCCGAACATCAGATCGAGATTGAAATTGTCAAAACCTGCCGTGGCCGCCGCGGTTGCAGCGGACAGTGCCTCTTCCCGGCCATGTACGCGGCCCAGCTCTTCAAGCAGGCGCGCATCAAAGCTCTGGATGCCGATCGACAGGCGATTGATGCCCGCATCCCTGTATTCCTCGAAACCGGCTTGCTCCGCGCTGCCCGGATTTGCTTCAAGCGTGATCTCCATGCCTGGTATCAAGGGCAGGCGGGCACGCAATTCGGATAACAGGCGATCAATATCAGATGGGGTAAACAGGCTGGGCGTACCACCGCCGATGAAAATGCTTTCCACCGTTCTCCCCCATACACGCGGCAGTTCATGCTCAAGATCCGCGACCAATGCATCGATATAGGATGCCGCGGGAACCGGTCCTCTGGCCTCATGGGAGTTAAAGTCGCAGTATGGACATTTGCGTTTACACCATGGCATATGTACATACAGTGACAATGGCGGCAGAGAGGTGAAAGTGAACATTCGGTGTGTGATATTAAGCTGGTTGTTGATTCACAGGGGTCGTAATGATCCTGTTATGATATACAACATTATAGGAAAAACAGGTGGGCATTGGCCTGGTCCCTGTGTAAATAAAGCTGGCAGGACAGCCGGCTCACAAAATAAAAGCCCGTCTGTCGACGGGCTTTCTTGAGTCCAACTCTGTAATACGTTATTTCACGTTTGACGCGATCAGTTTCCCATCTGCCTCGGCATAGCCGACGATGACCTGGTCATTATTGAGACTGGCAAGTTGCAGCATGATCTTGTTGTCGGCACTGAAGGTAATCGGTTTGTTGGTCTCTGCATCCTGAATGGTGAAGGTATGGGCCTCGTTGTCGATGGAGGTGATCCTGCCTGCATGGGTGTTTGGTCCCATCATACTGCATGCAAAGGACGTGCTTGAGCCAAGCAGAAGCAAGGCGGCCACTGAAACGGATTTCAAGGACATATATTTCATGATAAACGCTCCTATTGGTGGCGAGTGAACCGGAATTGAATTCGTATAATCATTAGACCACAGTTTATACCGATAGTTTACAGCCCTTCAACTTCCCGACAAGCTGTTGCAGGGCCTGGCCCCGGTGGCTGAGCGCATTTTTCACCTTCGCCGGCAGTTCCGCTGATGAACAGTGGTGTGTAGGCACATAGAATATAGGGTCATAGCCGAAGCCGTTTGTTCCGCGCGGCGCAAACAGGATATGTCCTTCCCAGGTCCCTTGGCAGATGATGGGCGTTGGATCGTCTGCATGCGCCAGATATACCATCACGCAATGGAAACATGCGCTGCGTCGGAATTCAGGAACCCCGGCCAGATCGGCGAGGAGCTTGTTCAGATTCTCTTCATCGCTTGCGTCCACCCCTGCATAGCGTGACGAATAGATACCGGGCGCACCGTTCAGGGCGTCGACCTCGAGACCCGAATCATCGGCTATGGTCGGCAACCCGCTTATATGGGATGCATGCCGTGCCTTCAGGATGGCGTTTTCCACGAATGTGAGGCCGGTTTCTTCTATATCAGTGATATTGAAGTCAGACTGACGGATGATCCGTACCGGAGTTCCTTCCAGCAGCTGACTGATCTCCCGTAGCTTGCCTGGATTACCGCTGGCGAGCACGATGCGTTCCGGCAAGATTTGCGATGCGGCTATCATAGTATGCGAATGCGTGGTCATGGTGTGGATTTCTGGCTTCAGGCGGATAAGATATTTTTTTGTTTTTCAATCAATTGGGATATTCCCCCTTTGGCCAGCTCAATCATCGCCAGCAATTCGTTCATGTGAAAGGCATGGCCTTCCGCGGTTCCCTGAATTTCGATAAACGCTCCCGCGTCATTCATGACCACGTTCATGTCGGTTTCAGCGTCTGAATCCTCGGCATAGTCCAGGTCTAGGACGGCTTTACCCTGGTAGATACCCACCGAAACCGAGGCAACCTGCCCATGGACAGGATCGTTTGCCAGCTTTTGGCGTTGGCGCATGTGGGAAACAGCTTCCACCAGAGCCACATAACCGCCCGTGATCGAGGCGGTACGGGTGCCACCGTCGGCCTGGATGACATCGCAATCGATGGTAATCGTCTTCTCACCAAGGGCCCGCAGATCGACCACCGCACGTAATGAACGCCCAATAAGTCGTTGGATCTCCATGGTCCTGCCGCCGGGACGGCCTCGATGGGCTTCACGGGCCATGCGCTGTCCGGTGGAACGTGGCAGCATTCCGTATTCGGCGGTGACCCAGCCCTGTCCGGAACCCTTGAGAAACGCCGGGACCTTGTTTTCGATACTGGCGTTGCATATTACCCGGGTATCGCCGAATTCCACCAGTACGGATCCTTCTGCATGTTTGGTATAGCCGGGTGTTAATTGTATAGTTCTGAGTTCATCCGGTGCTCGACCGCTGGGACGCATGGTTATTCCTTTCATCGTAGATGCAAAGTATGGAATTATAACCTGAATGTCACGTTGTATCCCTATCCGCTTGCTGCGGAATATTAACAGTCGTTCCGGAGATGGCGGCTTAATATGCTCTTTGATTCTATCCGGGCTGTAATCACCCACGAAACGGCGGTATCTACAGGAAAAAGACAAATGACCAGAAGCATGACAGCCTTTACACGGCAGGAGATCAGTACGGGATGGGGCGTATTAAGTTGGGAAATGCGCAGTGTAAACCATCGTTATCTGGAGGTTCAGGTGCGTCTGCCGGAAGATATGCGGGTACTGGAATCCGCCGTCAGGGAAAGGGTAAACAGCCGCCTGAACAGGGGCAAGGTCGATTGCATGTTACGTTTTAAACCGGTGGCCAACGCTGAACATACAAATCTCGCGTTGAACAAGGATCTGGTGAAATTATTGCTTGCGGCGAACAAGGAAGTGGAGGGTATGATCTCGCAACAGACAGCCCTGCTTGACAGCCTCGATATTTTACGCTGGCCGGGCGTGCTTCAGGTCGTTGAGACTGATCTGGATCAATTGCAGCAGGAGGCATTGAAGCTGCTCGATCATTGCCTGGATGAATTAGCCACAAATCGTCAACGCGAAGGCAGTAAGATGAATGAGATTATTTCGCAGCGTTGCAGCGCCATCCTGGAGCAGGTGGAACATGTAAAGCAGAGACTGCCGGAAATCTTCATCAATCAAAGAAGAAAACTGACAGATCGCCTGCAGGAATTGAAGTCCGAGATGGATATGTCACGTCTTGAACAGGAAATGGTCTATGTCGCTCAGAAAATTGATGTAGCTGAAGAACTGGACCGCCTCAAGGTTCATGTCGAGGAGGTGCAACGTGTGCTGCAAACAGATGAGCCCGTAGGGAGACGCCTGGATTTTCTGATGCAGGAACTCAATCGGGAGGCCAATACCCTCGGTTCAAAATCTGTCGATACACAAACAACACGTGCGTCTGTCGAGATCAAGGTGCTGATCGAGCAGATGCGGGAGCAGATCCAGAACATTGAGTAATCACGTCGAGCAACTGCTGGCATCGACAGACGCCACTGATCGTTGTGCGGGGCAGGCATATGGCTGACAATCGGGAGGGAGCAAACCGCGGTCGGCTGTATATCATTTCTGCCCCCTCGGGGGCAGGCAAGACCAGTCTGGTCAGGGCGCTTCTTGCAACCGAACACAATCTGGTCGTTTCGGTCTCCTACACCACCCGGCCAATGCGTCCCGGGGAACAACAGGGCGTTGATTATCACTTTGTAGACGATGCAACCTTCAGGGAATTAATCAAGGCGGGGGAATTTCTCGAGTATGCCGAGGTGTTCGATCATTGTTACGGCACTTCCCGCTCTCGGGTTAACGAGCAACTGAACAAGGGGAAGGACGTCATCCTCGAGATCGACTGGCAGGGGGCGCAACAGGTACGTCGGACAATGCCGGAAAATACCACTATCTTTATCCTGCCGCCCTCACGTGAGGCCCTGGAGAGACGCCTGCGTAACCGTCAACAGGACAGTGAACAGGTAATTGCACGGCGCTTACGGGATGCGATGACCGAGATATCCCATTATGATGAATTTGATTACGTCCTGGTCAATGATGATTTCGAGGCCACGATCAATGAATTAAGGGGGTTGCTGAAATCGCCGCATAAAGGCAAAAAAGCCCTATCGGACAATGTGATAAAGGTGCTCGATGGATTGCTGAACCCCTGATATCAGTTCCCGGCGTAATAAGTCCATTGCCTCGGCGGATTACACACATAACACTGTTCCGGCGATAAAAGCATTGTATAATTACTTTCTTTATCAACGATGATTGGAGAAATGCATGGCACGTATAACCGTTGAAGATTGTCTTGAAAACGTCAATAACCGCTTTGAGCTGGTGTTGCTGGCCAGCAAGCGGGCCCGTCAATTGGCCAACGGCAAGGAACCGACTATCCAGTGGGAAAATGACAAGCCAACCGTCGTGGCATTACGCGAGATCGCGGCTGGCAATATCACCCAGACCATTATGGATGAAGTGGCGGCACGGGAACATGCCGAGGAATCGATGGTCGATGAAGAAGAAATCCCTGCGCAGATACAGGAATGAGTTTGTTCAATGGATTAACCTTTGAATATCCCAGATCAGGCATATAACACACCTTACCTTCCTACCGATTTAATACAACCGGCGTTCTCTATCAATGACCTGTGCGAGATGCTCGCAAGCTATCTCGAACCGCAGCAGATTGCCGAGATAGAGCGTGCCTACTCCTTCGGAGCCGAGGCGCATGAGGGGCAGCACCGTCTTTCCGGCGAATCCTATATCAACCATCCACTGGCAGTGGCAAGAATACTTGCCGAAATGCATATGGATACAGAGAGTATCATTGCCGCTTTGTTACACGATGTTATCGAAGACACGCCGACTGCGAAGGAACAGATAGTGGAGCATTTCGGCACCGAAGTTGCCGAACTGGTCGACGGTGTGAGCAAACTGGCCCAGATCAAGTTCGAGAACCGGATCGAAGCGCAGGCGAAAAATTTTCGCAAGATGTTGCTGGCGATGGTTCAGGATATCCGGGTGATGATTATCAAACTCGCCGACCGCTTGCATAACATGCGCACCCTGAGCGTCATGCCGCCATACAAGCGCAGAAGAATCTCACGGGAGACACTGGAGATATACGCACCGATTGCCAATCGACTCGGCATGAATATGGTCCGTACCGAACTGCAGGAACTCGGATTTGCCGAATCATACCCGATGCGCTATCGAATCCTGAGTGAGGCCGTAAAAAAGGTGCGGGGAAATCGCAAGGAAGTCGTCAATAACATCAGGATCGCAATTGAACAACGTTTACAACAGGAAGGACTCAACGGCAAGGTTCATGGCAGGGAAAAACATCTTTACAGCATTTATCAAAAGATGCGCAGCAAGAAACTGTCGTTTTCCGAAGTATTTGATGTTTATGCATTCCGGATAATCGTCGATTCGGTTGATACCTGTTACCGGGTGCTCGGTGCCATACATAACCTTTACAAGCCGGTGCCGGGTAAATTCAAGGATTATATCGCCATTCCGAAAACCAATGGTTATCAGTCGCTACACACAGTTTTGTTTGGCCCTTACGGAGTACCTATCGAAGTACAGGTACGTACCGGGGACATGGATAAGGTTGGTGAAGCTGGCGTTGCGGCCCACTGGCTGTATAAGCTGGGTGACAGCAGCGAGAGTTCGAAAAGCAGCGCCCAGGTTCGTGTGCGTGAATGGATGCGCGGACTGCTCGAGATGCAAAAGAATTCCGGCGATTCGCTGGAGTTTCTCGAAAACGTCAAGATCGACCTGTTTCCCGAAGCGGTCTACGTATTCACCCCGAAGGGCAGGATCCTGGAGCTGCCGCGTAATGCTACTGCAGTTGATTTCGCCTATGCCGTCCATACCGACGTGGGAAACTCCTGTGTAGCAGCCAAGATCGACCGCCGCCTGGCACCGCTCAGTACACCGCTATTGAGCGGTCAATCCATTGAAATTATCACCTCTACAAACGCACGTCCGAATCCCGCATGGCTGAATTTTGTCGTTACGGGCAAGGCACGCACCACCATCCGTCACTATCTGAAGAATCTCCGCCAGGAGGAATCGTTGACCCTTGGCAAGCGTATGCTGGAGCAGGCATTGAACGTATACTCGCTTGCCGTCAGTGATTTGCCTTATGAGGTCATCAATAATCTTCTGAAAGAGTATCACTGTCTTTCGTTGGATCAATTGTATGAAGAGATCGGGCTTGGCAATCGTCTCGCTCCACTGGTTGCCAAGCGCCTGGCCGAATCCCCGTCGGGCAGGGATCGGAAGGCTAGACGCAAGTCTCATGCCATCACCAGTGTCCTGACGCGCTATATGCCTACCTGGCTGGGTGGAGACAGATCCACTCCACGTCCCCTGGCTATTAAAGGGACCGAGGGGATGGTGGTGACTTATGCCAAATGTTGTCACCCGATTCCGGGTGACCCTATTCAGGGATTTATTTCCACCGGCCGCGGGATCGTTATTCATACCGAATCATGTAAAAATGTTGCGGATTTCCGCAACCGACCGGAAAAATGGATCGAAGTCGAATGGGAACCGGACGTCAAAGGTGAGTACTATGTCGAGATCCGCGTTGATGTGGTTAACCGCCGGGGTGTCCTGGCTACAATCGCCGCCACCATCTCATTGATGGATTCCAACATCAACAATGTGAATATCGAGGCGCGCGACGGGAAATACAGTTCAATCAATTTTGTTATCGGGGTACATGACCGTGTGCATCTCGCCAAAGTCATGCGCCGCATACGATCGCTGGATATGGTGTCACGCATTATACGCGTCAAGGGATGAAAATTCAGGCCGGGGCTAAACACAATTGATTGTAATTTAATACGGGGAGATATCATGGGCCGTGTAATAATCAACACCGACCAGGCGCCGCGCGCTATCGGCACATACTCACAGGGCGTAAGGGTGGATAATGTCGTCTATATTTCAGGGCAAATACCGCTGGATCCGCAAACCATGGAAATGGTGGAAGGTGATATCACGGTCCAGATTGACCGCGTGTTTGCAAACCTGCAGGCCGTGGCGCAGGCCGCTGGAGGAAAAATTGCGGATATCATCAAACTGAACGTCTATCTTACCGATCTGGGAGCATTCCCTCATGTCAATGAAATAATGGCGCGTTATTTCACTGAACCTTATCCCGCACGTGCAGCGTTGCAGGTCACGGCATTGCCTAAAGACGCCAAGGTTGAGATGGATGCTGTCATGCATCTTGATACATAGTGAGCGGGGTATTGCGATTATTCTCGGCAAAAAATACTCGGCTACAAGCGTGAGAAGTGCGAAATGCCGTTAAACAAGATTCGGCAGTCCGCTTCCCGGCGTCATATCGGCATGACGGACAATATGTCGCCCGGAACGGGAGGGATTTCCCTGCTATCGCCCGTCCATTGTCTTGGCGGCGTAGGTAATCGTATTGCAGACCGGCTCAGCCGCCTCGGCATAGTAACGATCAAAGATCTGTTGTTTCACCTTCCGGTTCGCTACCAGGATCGCACTCGTATCCTGCCCATCGGGTCGTTGCAAATCGGCCAGGAAGCGGTCGTCGAGGGGGAGGTTTTGCTCACCGAGGTCCGTTACGGCAGACGTCGCATGTTATTGTCCCGCATCGGCGATGGGACCGGATTTCTGACATTGCGGTTTTTTCATTTTTCCGCGACGCAAAAGAATAATCTCGCCGCTGGTTCCTGGATCAGGTGTTTTGGCGAGGTTCGCAGCAACGGCGACACTATCGAGATGATACATCCCGAATATCGCCACATCGACAGGAATGCAGTTATAACGACCGATCAATATCTAACACCGATCTATCCTGCGACAGAAGGACTGCGTCAGCCGAGTCTGCGCATGCTGATAAAGAAGGCGCTTGATATATTGGCACGTGAATCTTCCACTGGCTATGTCAACACAGATGATAATCAGGGTGATACAAATATCATGTGTGAATGCCTGCCTGCCGAAATCCTCAAGTCACTTGCTTTGCCGCCACTGGAACAGGCGATACAGTTTGCGCACCGGCCTTCACCGCAAACTTCCATCATATCCCTGCAGGATGGTACACATCCCATGCTGCGACGCCTGGCATTTGAGGAATTGCTGGTACAGCAGCTCAGTTGCAAACAATTACGACAAAAGATGCGGCGCTTGTCGGCACCGAGAATCGCTGTTCAAGGCAGATTAATGAAAAGGTTTCTTGGCCGGTTGCCTTTTTCACTGACCGGTGCACAAAACAGGGTGATCAAGGAAATCATAAAAGATCTTGACAGGCAGCATCCTATGCAGCGGCTCGCGCAGGGAGATGTGGGTTCCGGTAAGACAGTTGTTGCCGCGGCAACGATCCTGCATGCCGTTGAAGCGGGTTATCAAGCTGCAATAATGGCTCCAACGGAATTGCTGGCCGAGCAGCACCATGAAAATTTTATCAACTGGTTGCGTCCGCTTGATGTTGAGGTTGCATGGTTGTCCGGAAAATCAAAGGGAAAAACCAGAAGTAATATCCTCGAGCGCATAGAGACCGGAAAGGCGGCTGTTGTAGTCGGTACCCACGCCCTGATCCAGGATGATGTCGTTTTCAACAAGCTGGGTTATGTCATCATCGATGAACAACACAGGTTCGGTGTCCATCAGCGGCTGAAATTACGTGAAAAGGGTCAGCAACAGGGCCATTATCCACATCAGCTTACCATGACCGCCACGCCGATACCGCGTACTCTGGCGATGACGGCCTACGCCGATCTGGATATCTCTGTGATTGACGAATTGCCGCCCGGTAGACAACCCGTCACTACGGTGATAATACCGGATGCGCGACGCGACGAAGTATTACAACGGGTAAAACAGGTATGCTCGAAAGGACGACAATGTTACTGGGTTTGTACGCTGATAGAGGAGTCCGAGTCGTTGCAATGCCAGGCTGCAATCGATACAGTTGAACAACTGCGCCGGGATTTCCCCGGACTTGATATCGGCTTGCTTCACGGGCGAATCAAGGCGCGGGATAAAGAACAGATAATGGCAGCTTTCAAGGCGGGCAAAATCGATATGCTTGTCGCAACCACCGTGGTTGAGGTCGGAGTGGATGTGCCTTCTGCCAGTTTGATGGTTATAGAAAATGCAGAGCGACTCGGTATGGCGCAATTGCACCAACTTCGCGGCAGGATCGGGCGAGGCAGTGATAGAAGCAGTTGTGTTTTAATGTATCATCCCCCGTTGTCCGGACATGCAAAGGCAAGGCTCGCCACCTTGCGCGATACATCCGACGGTTTTGTCATCGCGCGTCGTGACATGGAATTACGCGGTCCTGGTGAGATACTGGGGACTCGCCAAACCGGGATGCTGCAGTTGCGCGTGGCCGATCTGTTGCGTGACCAGGACCTGATACCACAGGTCAGCCGCACGGCCGATATGTTGCTGGAAAGGTATCCCCGCAAGGCAGGCCTGATCGTGCGTCGTTGGCTGGGAGATGCTGCACAATACGGCAGTGTATAGTTTGTATATTTGATCCATGACGCGATTCAGAGCAGGTTCTCATAAGCGGGAGCCGGTCTGGCAACCGGCTCGTCGCAAACAAAGACAGCACATACCCAGGCAACTGATAAGCTGGATATTTGAAACGCCTTCACTGACCCGGCGAATGCAACAGCTTTGTAACGGCATGTTCAGGGTGCGCGTATTATGCCAGCAATGGCAGCGTCCGATGTTCAATGAGCGGATTATGTTGGGAATGCGTGATGGTGAATATGGCGTGGTACGCCAGGTCCAGCTATTATGCGATCAACAACCGTGGATATATGCCCGTACAGTGATACCTATGCGCACCCTGAGTGGAACGCAACGCAGACTGGCATATCTCGGCGACAAGCCCCTCGGCGCATTGTTGTTTGCCGACAAGTCAGTGTATCGAGGGCAGATGGAAGTGGCGTGTATAACTCCCGGGCAGAGCATCCATGATATTGCAACCCGTGACCTGCGGGAGAAAAACCGTCCGGTATGGGGCAGGCGTTCTATATTTTACCGCGATGCCAGGCCGCTGCTGGTCAGCGAGGTATTCCTTCCCCCATTAAGCCGGATATCATGAGAATGTCCTGCGCGTAAATGATACAGGGCCCGGATACGGCTATGACAATTGACGTGGAAACAAAACCGGCGCGCTTATATCAGTATCTCCTGTTGATGCGACTTGACAGGCCGATCGGGATATTCCTGCTGTTATGGCCTGCGTTGTGGGCACTTTGGATTGCCGCGCAGGGTACCCCCGATCTGCATGTATTGCTGGTGTTTGTCCTGGGTGTGTTTGTGATGCGTTCGGCAGGGTGTGTAATCAACGATTACGCCGACCGCAACTATGATCCGCATGTCCGCCGGACGCATGACCGGCCGATCGCCGCGGGACGCATCTCCCCGAAAGAGGCGTTGATATTATTCGGTATTTTGTGCCTGATAGCTTTTTTACTGGTGCTGACCCTGGATTTAATGACCATAATGCTATCGTTTGCCGGTGCCCTGTTCGCTGCAATGTACCCATTTATGAAACGTTATACCTATTTGCCCCAGATATTTCTGGGCATGGCATTCGGGTGGGCAGTTCCCATGGCATTTACTGCACAATCTGGCGCAATTTCCACCATCGGATGGCTGCTGTTTATCGCCGCCATCCTGTGGACTACCGCTTATGACACCATGTATGCCATGGTCGATCGAGAGGATGATCTGCGTATCGGAGTAAAATCAACCGCCATTCTGTTTGGCGACGCAGACCGGGTGATTATTGCCATTATCCAGATCATGTTCTTTGCTGTTTTATTGATTATCGGGCATCAAGCGACGATGGGCAGCTTTTACTATCTTGGTATGGCGATAGCCGCAGCATTTGCCGTATACCAGCAATACCTGATCAAGGACAGGGATGCGCAACGTTGCTTCAAGGCATTCCTTAATAACAACTGGTTTGGCGCTGTCATTTTTTTTGGTATCGTGCTGCATTATATGACACTCTAGTGGCTTCCTTTTTACATTAAGACTGTTTTCCGGAACTTTTCTGATGCTGTATGCAATTATTGCGGTAATTGGCGGCTTTCTATTGCTTGTATGGAGTGCTGATCGTTTTGTACTGGGTGCCTCGGCAACAGCGCGCAATCTCGGTGTCTCCCCTCTTATTATCGGGCTTACGGTCGTGGGTTTTGGGACCTCGGCACCGGAATTAATGGTTTCCGCCATCGCTTCCTGGGGCGGCAACCCGCCTCTGGCCATCGGTAACGCCATCGGTTCAAATATCGCGAATATATCCCTGGTGCTGAGCGTCTCGGCGCTAGTGACGCCCATCGTTGTGAAATCCAATGTGTTGCGGCGTGAATTACCAATAATGTTGTTTATCATGTTATTCAGTTTTGCCCTGTTGCTGGATGATTATCTCAGTCGCGGTGACGGATTGATGCTGATCATGGGTATGGGCATGATGATTTACTGGGTAACGATGCTCGGACTGCAAAGTCGTGGGAGTGACCCGATACTCGGGGAATTTGATGTTGAGATACCCGAAAAGATGCCGATGTCAAAGGCCGTATTCTGGCTGATTATCGGCATGATAGTGCTGTTTGCCAGTTCCAGGGTTCTGGTTTGGGGTGCGGTCGGTATTGCCCATTATTATGGTATCAGCGACCTGGTTATCGGGCTCACGATCATAGCGGTAGGTACCAGCCTGCCGGAGCTTGCAGCAGCAGTGATGAGCGCATTCAAGAATGAACATGACCTGGCTATCGGTAATGTCATCGGTTCGAATATGTTTAACCTGTTAGGTGTATTGGCAATGCCGGGCTTGATCTCGCCCGGAGTTGTACCGCGGGAAACCCTGTCACGCGACTATCCGGTAATGATCGGGGTGTCTGTGGCCCTGTTTGCCATGGCATATGGCTTTCGAGGCCGCCACGGCCGCATCAATCGCCCGGAAGCGATGATTATGCTGATGGTCTATATAATCTATATTTACTACCTGTATGATACGGTATCGCGATGAGAACAATCTACCGGGATATTGAGGCGGCGACGTAAAACAGACGTGGCGTAATATATGACATACTGAGAAAATAGGCTAAACACCGGATATCGAATTATCCCATGGTTAACGATCAGATGAGCACAGCACCAAGTCAGCACATAACCGCAACCGATGAGGCGGAAAAGATCAAGCGATTGGGGAAGGCGGTCATTGAGACGGAAACAAAATCCGTTTCCTCTTTGTTGTCCCGAATCGATACAGATTTTGTCAAGGCCTGCAAGTATATGCTGGCCTGTGAGGGGCGTATTGTGGTTATCGGTATGGGCAAGTCGGGACACATCGGCAGCAAGATTGCGGCAACGTTGGCCAGTACGGGCAGCCCGGCTTTCTTCGTGCATCCCGGCGAGGCAAGTCATGGCGATCTTGGGATGATTACAAAAAAGGATGTTGTGCTCGTCATATCCAACTCAGGGGAAACGGAGGAGATCCTGACGATATTACCCTTGATAAAGCGCCTGGGGGTTCCACTCATCACGCTCACGGGAAACCCGTCTTCAACCCTGGCAAAGGCGGCGGATGCAAATATCGACATCAGCGTGGAGCAAGAGGCATGTCCGCTCGGCCTGGCGCCGACCTCATCCACCACGACGACACTGGTAATGGGTGATGCACTGGCGATTTCCTTGCTGGAAACGAGGGGATTTACCGCTGAAGATTTTGCACGTTCACATCCCGGAGGCCGTCTCGGCAGGCGACTTTTGTTACTGATAAAGGATATCATGCACACCGGCGATAATGTGCCCTGCGTACATGAGTCGGTGTTGCTCAGTGAAGCACTGGTGGAGATGACCAAGAAAGGATTGGGCATGACAGCGGTCGTTGATGATAAACAGCACCTTACAGGTATATTTACCGATGGAGATCTGCGGCGTACCCTTGATCGCAAGGTTGATGTGCACGAGGAAATCATATCCAGCGTGATGACCCGTAACTGCAAGACCATAACCCCAGACCTGCTGGCCGCAGAGGCCTTGCGACTGATGGATAAACACAAGATCAACGCCTTGATTGTCGTCAATCAGGATAATACCCTCGCAGGGGCTCTCAATATGCACGATTTACTCAAAGCTGGAGTGGTGTAAGTTTTATGAAATATACTGGACAGTGTGATCGACGCCGGTGCCGGTGCCAGATCAATTCAAAGCCATGCGCGATATTCTAGAGAAGGCCAGGCAAATCAGGCTCGTCGTCTTTGATGTCGATGGCGTGCTTACCGACGGTGGCCTGCATATAGACGACAATGGTGCCGAGCATAAGGTATTCTACTCCCGTGATGGACATGGCATGAAGATGCTGCAAGACAGCGGTGTCAAAATTGCAATTATCACCGGGCGCATGTCAGAAGCCGTTACTCATCGTATGACAAGCCTGGGCATCGAACATGTCTATCAGGGAAGGCAGGAAAAATTACCCGTATTTGACGAGCTGGCAAGGCAACTGGAGTTACAGCCGGATCAGATTGCCTATGTTGGTGATGATGTCGTCGATTTGCCTGTTATGCAAAGAGTCGGCCTTGCAATCGCCGTACAGGATGCCCATGAATGGGTAAAGAAACACGCCCACTGGCAGACACAGCACAAGGGCGGGCGAGGTGCTGCCCGCGACGTATGCGAATTGATCATGGAAGCCCAGGGAACGTTTGCCAATCAGATGTCCAGGTATATCGACCAGTTATAATATTGATATTTATTTATGCGTGACACTGCAATGTTTCCTTGGGAATGTATTCTGATCGTGTGATTATGTAGTGCAGATAAAGAGACACAAATGCAACGGGGTTTAAACAGACGGGTATTGATCTTATTTATATTGGCGCTCGCCGCATTCCTCAGTTGGTGGTTGTCGAGTACCGGACCGTCGTTTGTACCGCGCCTGATTGAACAACGGCATGAACCTGATTATTACCTTATCAACTTTACCCTGACGACCATGGGGGATACCGGCAGTCCGAAACACCGGCTTTCGGCAGATAATATGTATCATTTCCCGGATAACGATACCGCAACACTTGAGAACCCTCTGCTCGTGATTTATCAAGCGGATTTGGATTCATGGCAGATCCAGGCTGAACGGGGCCTGGTATCGGAAGCAGGGCAGGCCGTCCAGTTGCAGGGTGACGTATTTATAGAGCAAATCGACCCTGATATCGAACAGGGTATGGAGATTGTTACCCGGGATCTGCATATCAGTCCCGAGGAAGAATTCGCCAGCACGGAACAGCCAATCCTCATCAGGGATCATTATGGTGTGACAGAGGCCGTAGGCATGCAGGTAGATTTGAAAGCACACCATCTGCAGCTGATGTCACAGGTGCGTGGCAATTATCGTCCGTTTCTATAGAATTTCACAACAAAAAGCCACAGTTATGGATCGTCAGAAAATATTCTGTTTGAAGTTTTTCCGCGAAAACATCATAGCGTGTATCAATAAAGTCCTTGGCCCAGCAAGTTTTGTTTCCATTTTATTCGCCGTATTGGCCATATCCACCTGCTTGTCGTTACTCGCTCCGTTGCCCGCCATGGCGCTGTCCAGTGATAGGGAGCAGCCTATTAATATCGAATCAGACAGGCTTGATATAGATGAAGAAAAAGGGATCAGTACCTACCAGGGCAATGTTCATTATACCCAGGGCACAATCATCCTGGATGCGGATATACTGGTTTTGCATAGCCGGGATGGGGAGGTGTATAAGCTCGAGGCGTTCGGCGATCCCGCCCAATACCGTCAGCAGCTTGATAACAACCAGGGTGATTTAAGCGCCAAGGCGAAATCCATGGAATATGTTTCAGATACCGGCAAGCTGGTCCTGCGGGAGAATGTACGTATTGTCAAGGGCGAGGATGTGTTTACCGGTAATATCATCGAATACAGTACCCGGGATGAAATCGTCAGCGCCCGCAAGGCTGAATCGGGGGAGGAGCGGGTGCAGGTCATCATTCAGCCACGTCAACAATCATCTGAGCAGAATGCAAAATAGCCGCTCGGCAGCGTAAACTGCTATGCATGTCCTCAGCATAAAACATATCTCCAAACGCTACCGATTAAGAAATGTCGTCAATGGCGTGTCATTGAATGTCCGTAGTGGTGAAGTCGTTGGTTTGCTGGGACCGAATGGGGCAGGTAAGACCACCTGCTTTTATATGATCGTTGGCCTGATCCCGTGTGATAAAGGGACTATTTCACTTGACGGCAAGGATATTGCCGCCTACCCGATGCATGCCAGGGCCAGGCTGGGAATAGGTTATCTGCCACAAGAGGCCTCGATATTCCGCAAGTTGAGTGTTGAGGATAATATTCTTGCCATCCTGCAAACCCGGAGGTCACTGGATCGCCATCAGCGCGAGCAGGAGCTGGAGGATTTATTGCACGAATTACATATCAGCCACTTGCGCGATAATATCGGTATGAGCCTGTCCGGCGGTGAACGCAGACGGGTTGAAATAGCCAGAAGCCTTGCAACCAAACCGCTGTTTATCCTGCTGGACGAGCCGTTTGCCGGTGTCGATCCGATCTCTGTCATTGATATTCAACGAATAATCAATTACCTAATTGAGAAAGGCATCGGTGTGCTGATTACCGATCACAATGTAAGGGAAACCCTGGGTATCTGTCAGCGTGCCTATATCATGAGTGATGGCGAGACAATAGCCGAGGGAACGCCCCAGGAAATCCTCGGCAATGAGCGGGTCAGGGAGGTATATCTGGGGCCACAGTTCCAACTATAGGCGATGGCTTCGTGAAATACGGCCTGAAATGGCGTTGCTTTAACCTGTGAATGACAGCGTGTAATGGCTGGTTGATTTGCGTTAAAATTAGTCTGGTTGCCCGAGGCAGGGCCCGGAAGAGCATGGATATCGTGATTAAAAGTATATTATGAAACAGACAATTCAACTTCGCCTGGGTCAGAATCTGACCATGACACCGCAACTGCAACAGGCGATTCGCCTGTTGCAACTGTCCACCCTCGATTTACAGGCGGAAATACAACAGGCGCTGGATTCAAACCCGATGCTGGAACAGGCCGAGGAGGATCATAATGACGGTATCGCGGCGGAAGGGGACTGGGATTCCGAAGGGCAACATACGCAAAAGGATGCACTCAATGATACCAAAGGGGATGCGTCATCATTAAACAACGAAATAACCCAGCAGGATTTACATAATACTAATCAGGATGAGATTCGCCTGCCGGATTCCGAGCTACAGGCGGACATACCTGATGAATTACCCGTCGATAGTGCCTGGGAGGATAGCTATGATATACCCGTCACCACGACCTCGGGAGTTCAGCCGGAATTCAGGGGAAATGAAGGACAGGATAATTCATCGGAAACCTTGCGTGAACATCTACTGTGGCAAATGCGTTTATCCAAATTCTCCGAAAAGGATACCGAGATTGCCACGACAATCATCGACGCGATAAACGAGCATGGATATCTGACAGCCGCTTTTGATGAGCTCATCGAGAGTATCAGCGATGATTATGAGGTGGATCCGGATGAGGTCGAGGCCGTTCTTCATCGTATACAAAACTTTGATCCGGTAGGGGTCGGAGCACGCGATCTGCGTGAATGCCTGCTGATTCAATTGCAGCAACTAGAGAGCGAGACGCCGTGTCTGGAAGGTGCCAGGAAGCTGGTTGCAGATCATCTGCAATTGCTGGCGAACCGCGATTATACCCAGCTGATGCGGCGCATGAAAATCTCTCAGGATGATTTGCGCCAGATGATAAGTCTGGTGCAGTCACTGAATCCGAGGCCTGGGAGCCTTATTTCCAGCAAGACGGCCGAATATATCGTGCCCGATGTCATCGTCAAAAAGGAAAAGGATGCCTGGAAAGTCGAACTCAATTCCGAGGCGATACCAAGAATCCGGATAAATCTGCAATATGCATCTCTCGTAAAACGTGCCGATAACAGTAGTGACAACACCTATCTAAGGAACCATCTGCAAGAGGCTCGCTGGTTTATCAAGAGCCTTAAAAGCCGCAATGAAACCCTGCTCAAGGTTGCATCATGTATCGTTGAGCGCCAGCGCGATTTTCTCGAGTATGGTGAGGAAGCGATGAAAGCTCTGGTGTTACATGATGTAGCAGAGGTGGTGGATATGCATGAATCGACCATCTCGCGCGTTACCACACAGAAATACATGCACACGCCGCGTGGTATATTCGAGCTTAAATATTTCTTTTCCAGCCATGTCAGTACCGAGGACGGGGGAGAGTGCTCGGCAACAGCAATAAGGGCACTATTGAAAAAGCTGATCGCTGCGGAAGATCCGTGTAAACCTCTCAGTGACAGTAAACTTGCGCAGATATTATCAGAACAGGGTATAAAAGTTGCACGCAGAACAATAGCAAAATATCGGGAATCAATCACAATCCCTTCATCAAACGAACGTAAAAGACTGGCATAGTACAATACTTAATGATGAGGTTCTGAATATATGCAGATAAACCTGGGAGGTCATCATGTCGATATCACACCTTCGTTGCGTGATTATGTAACCACCAAGTTTGAAAAGCTGGAACGGCATTTTGATAATGTCAGTAGTGTCCATGTTGTCCTAAGTGTTGAAAAGATGGCACATAAGGCAGAAGCAACCATTCATGTCAGTGGCGGCAATCTGTTTGCCGATGCAAAGGCAGAGAACATGTATGCCGCAATTGATGCCTTGATCGACAAGCTTGACAGACAGATTATCAAGCATAAGGAAAAACAGACAAATTATCATCGTAACAGCGGGAGATTAAAATAAGAATATGATAAGACTGTCAGAACTGCTCGGAAAAGATCATATATTGCTGGCCAACGATGTTAGCAGCAAAAAGCGCGTGCTCGAATTATTAAGTGAAAATGTCGCCGGGAAGATACCCGAATTAACAGCAGCCGAAATTTTCGACAGTCTGGTAAATCGCGAAAGGCTGGGCAGTACCGGTCTGGGGCACGGTGTTGCCATCCCGCATGCACGCCTGAAAAGCGTCTCTGGCCCTATTGCGGCCTTCCTGAAACTGCAGGAAGGCATTGATTACGATGCCATAGATGGTGAACCGGTCGATTTATTCTGTGCACTGGTGGTGCCGCACCAATCAACGGATGAGCATTTAAAGATCCTGGCGTTGCTGGCTGAAATGTTCAGCGATAATGATTTATGTGCCCGGTTACGGGCGGCTGAATCGAGTTCCGACATCCATACACTTCTGATAAATTGGCAGCCTGCTGAAATGCCACCGGCTGTGAAGCGCGCACACAGTTAAACATGCCATCCGTCCCGTTATCTACAGGGGCTTTTATCACAGCTTACCAGCACAGACTCGATCTGAAATGGTTGGCCGGACGGGCAGGTGAAAACCGCCCCATACGGATACATGGTTCTCAGGACGACAAGCACGTTTTTTCCGATGCTCTGGTCGGGCATCTGAATCTGGTACATCCGAGCAAAATCCAGGTTATCGGTCTTATGGAACTCAACTATTTAAATGGTCTGAGGAAAAATTCCTACCATGACGCCGTTAAACAGTTGTTCGAGAATGAACCGGCGTTCATTGTAATCGCCGATGGCATGCAAATGCCGGATGATATCAGGCAGGCTGCAGAAGACAGTGATACACCATTATTGTCCTCTTCATTCCCGGGGCATAAATTAATCACCCATATGCAATATTATTTGTCGAACATGCTTGCCGAGCGGCAGATTGTACATGGTGTGTTCATGGAGGTGCTGGGTATCGGTGTTCTGATAACAGGTGAGAGTGGCGTTGGTAAAAGCGAGCTCGCCCTGGATTTGATTACACGCGGGCACCGCCTCATTGCCGATGATGCGCCCGAGTTTTCCCGTATTGCACCGGATACGCTGAATGGCGTTTGTCCCGCGGCGTTAACTGGTTTTCTTGAAGTACGTGGTCTCGGTATCTTGAATATCCGCTCCATGTTCGGTGACAGTGCGATTAAACAAAATCGGAATCTGCGACTGATAGTGCATCTGCAGCATATACATGATACCGAAGTACGAGAGATTGACCGATTCCATGGTGGCAAACAGAGTATTGTTATACTGGAGGTCGAGATTCCACGCATTATATTGCCTGTTGCCCCCGGAAGAAACCTTGCCGTTCTGCTGGAAGGCGCAGTGCGAAATCACATCCTGCAACTAAAAGGATATAATGCGGCACAGGATTTTGCCGCTCTCCAGCAGCGCCTGATGTCGGAAGAAGATTGATGAAAATGCTTGTGATAAGCGGGTTGTCCGGTTCCGGAAAGAGTATCGCATTACAGGCGCTTGAAGACATGGATTATTATTGCGTTGATAATCTTCCGCTCTCCCTGTTGATAAATTTTGCCGGCCAGATGATCAATACGGCGGGACAAAGAAGATCTGAAAATATTGCCGTCAGTATTGACGCTCGCAACGTAACACATAATTTGCAATATTTTCATGAGATACTCGGTGAGTTGAAACAGATGAAGATTTCCTGCGAGGTGATTTTTATCGAGGCGAATGATTCCACCTTGCTTTCCCGTTTCAGTGAGACCCGCCGGAAACATCCGCTAACAAACCCCGATATGCCCTTGATAGAAGCCATTGCCGCAGAAAGAAAGTTACTGAATGTAATTTCCAGTAACGCCGATTTGCACATCGATACGAGCAAGACAAATGTGCATGAATTACGCGATATTATCCGTGAGCGGGTTGCTAGAAAGGGTATTCTGCCCTTGTCGATACAATTTGTATCCTTTGGCTATAAACGCGGGATACCTGCTGATGTGGATTTTGTGTTTGATGTGCGATGTCTGCCCAATCCGCACTGGGATCCGCGTTTGCAGGCATCAACCGGAAAGCATCCTGATGTTATAACTTTTCTTGAACAACAGCCGATAGTCCTCACCATGTATGAAGACATCAAATCCTTTCTGGAACGGTGGATACCGAAGTTCGAGACTGAAAATCGCAGTTATATGACGATCGCGGTTGGTTGTACCGGTGGACATCACCGATCCGTCTATCTTGTTGAGTCGCTGGCTTCCCATTTCAGGAAAACATATGATAATGTCCTGACAAGGCATCGGGAGTTGACCTGATGGTAGGGTTGATGGTTATTACCCATAATCAGATAGGCGCGGCCTTGATAGAAACTGCAACCAGGATGCTGGACAGCTGTCCGATGCCGGTTGAGGTAATTTCAGTAACTGCAGCGGATAACCCTGAGGATATTCTGCAACAGTCCGGAGAGAAACTTGCACGGATCAACCAGGGCGATGGTGTCATTGTCTTAACCGATATGTATGGCTCAACACCGAGTAATATTGCAATCCAGATATGTGAGAATCATGATAAAAATAAAAAGCGCGGTAATGCAGTGGTAATCACGGGTGTCAACCTGCCGATGCTGGTGCGCTTGTTGAATTATCCCAACCTGAACCTGCAACAATTGATTGACAAGGCCCTGAGCGGCGGACGGGACGGTATTCTGTTCTGTAGTAACCGCCATGATGGATAACAAGTGAAATCGAGGGAAGCGCTGATCGTCAATAAACTGGGGCTGCATGCACGTGCGGCGGCTAAATTCGTAACCCTGGCGTCGGAGTTTGCAAGTGACATATATGTAGCCCGTGGCAATAAAAAGGTCAATGGAAAAAGTATCATGGGCGTCATGATGCTGGCAGCGGGCAAGAACACTCTCATAGAAATCAGTGCTGACGGCCCGGACGAACAAGCTGCTGTTGACCGGCTTGAAGAACTGGTTAATCAGCGTTTTGGAGAGGAAGTATAAATTCAGCACACTGCCTGATATAAATTTTTTATTGATTCAGCAACGTTAGCAAAGGACGCATGCCGATGTTACCAGTCTGCCGTTATTCCAGGTGTTGAAGCATTATGGGTTTGGTGCTGAGCGGCATAAGTATTTCACGGGGGATTGCCATCGGTCAGGCATATCTTCTGGAACACGATGATCTTGAGATCAGTGAATACAGCATCCCGCAGCACCTCATCAAGCATGAAATTACCCGCTTTAAAACTGCTGTGGAAAAGGCAAGACAACAATTACACGATATTCGTAACCGGATACCGATCAACACCCCCACGGAGATTACCGCCTTTATCGATGCCCATTTGCTGATGCTTGAGGATGCCGCTCTTTCAGAGGCTCCCAAAAATATTATCAAAACCAGACAGTGTAATGCTGAATGGGCAATGAAACTGCAACGGGATGCCCTTGTCAGCGTTTTTGATGCCATGGATGACGCCTACCTGCGTACCCGCAAGGATGATGTTGATCATGTAGTTAAACGCATTCAATCCTATCTGATCAATCAAGACGGCCAGTCTCACAATGCCCCGGAGGGGTGGCTGAAGAACAGCATAGTCGTCGCCGAGGATCTCTCACCTGCAGAAATGATGATGTTGCAACATCAGGGTGTAGCCGCATTTGTAACGGAATACGGCGGGCCGAATTCTCATACGGCAATACTTGCGCGCAGTCTGGGGATACCGGCCGTGGTTGGCATACATCATATCCGCGGTTATCTTGTCCAGAATGAGATCCTGGTCCTCGACGGCCAGAGAGGTGTCGTGCTGGCGAACCCTGATCCACAGGAACTCGAGTATTTCCGCTCCCTGCAACGTACTGAAAGACTCCGGCATGCCGGACTCAAGAAACTGAAACAGCAACCCGCTGTTACCAGTGATGGCCAACAGGTCTCGTTGCTTGCCAACGCTGAGTTACCCGAGGACATACCGGCAATCAAGCGCGCCGCCGCCGCCGGAATCGGACTGTATCGCACTGAAATGCTGTTTATGAGCCATGATTCATTACCTGATGAGGAAGAACAATACCGGACTTATCTGAAAATAGTGCGCGCCATGAAGGGCGCACCGGTTACCATACGCACTATAGACATTGGTGCGGATAAACAGGCCCAAGGCAGACGGCAATCCGGCTCAATGGCAACCAACCCGGCTTTGGGACTGCGCGCGATCAGATGGTGTCTGAAAGATCCCGCGCAGTTTATACCGCAAATCCGCGCGATACTCAGGGTCTCGGCACATGGCCCGGTAAAGATGATGATCCCGATGTTGTCCACTATACAGGAATTGACCCAGGTATTGCGTATTGTGGAACAGGAAAAAGCATCCATGCAAAAGCATGGTATTCGCTTCGATAAAAAGATTCCGATCGGAGGAATGGTGGAGATACCTGCCGCCGCTTTGGCGGCCAGTGCCTTTGCCCGGCATCTTGATTTTCTCTCTATAGGTACCAATGACCTGATTCAATACACTCTGGCGGTGGATCGTCTCGATGAAGAGGTCAATTATCTTTATAATCCCCTCCATCCGGCAATCCTGCAATTGATCAATATGACGATGGTCGCGGGCAAAAAGGCCAATATTCCAGTTACGATGTGCGGTGAAATGGCCGGTGATACGCTTTATACCCGATTGCTGCTGGGCATGGGATTGAGGGAGTTCAGCATGCTGTCTGGTTCACTGCTGGAGGTAAAGCGTATCATAATTAGCAGTGATGCCTCTGTCTTGTCTAGACGTGTTCGAAAGGTTATGAAGATGTCCAACCCGGTGGAGATATTGGAGTTCGTAGAGAAAATCAACGCCGCCGATTGAAATCCATTGATATAGTCATGATTAAGGGTGTATAAACACCCTTTTGCCGTGTGATCCCATATTCCGATTGAGGGTGTTGACCGGGGATATTACACTTACGGCATTGCCATTCGATACATATTTACAATTCAATCATCGGAACCATAAGTTTGGATATTGCAGGGCAGGGCCATGCCGGATAATAACAACGATAAAGAAAAACATCAGCAAAGACTGCAGCGCTTTACGGCAGCGCTCGAGAGCGGCACCCTGGTCAATGTCCGTAATATGCTCAACAGCCTGCATCCGGCTGAAATCGCCCATTTACTGGAATCATTGCCTCCGGACGAACGTGAGTTGGTATGGGAACTTGTCGACCCGGAACTTGATGGCGATACCCTGCTGCATGTTAATGATGAACTCAGAGCCAGTCTTATACGTGACATGCTGCCTCATGAACTGGTTGCGGCTGCAGAAGGCATGGACACCGATGACCTGGCCGATATCCTCCAGGACCTCCCCGATGCTGTAATTCAGGAAGTGTTGCAGTCGATGTCGGTTCAGGACAGACATCGGCTGGAGGCGGTTTTATCCTACGCGGAGGATACCGCCGGTGGTCTGATGAATACCGATACCATTACGGTACGGCCTGATGTGACCGTGGATGTTGTCTTGCGCTATCTGAGGTTGCGCGGCAAGATTCCGGAAACAACGGATAATCTGTTCGTGGTCAATAGAGATGATTATTATCTCGGGGCCCTTTCATTGACATCCTTACTGACCAGTTCACCGACATCGCCCGTATCGGAACTGATGTCAAAAGACATCGAGGGTATACCTGCGATGATGTCGGCCGATGAAGTCGCTAATATCTTCGAGCATCGTGATCTGGTAACGGCGCCGGTTGTCGATGGGGATAAGCGGCTGTTGGGACGTATCACCATCGATGACGTAGTGGATGTTATTCGGGAAAAATCAGATCATTCACTGATGAGCCTCGCCGGTCTTGATGAAGAAGATGATATGTTCGCCCCGGTTTTCATCAGTGCTCGCCATCGTGCCGTATGGCTGGGCGCCAATCTGACAACGGCATTCCTGGCATCCTGGGTAATCGGCTTGTTTGAAGCCACAATCGACAAGGTTGTGGCATTGGCGGTATTGATGCCCATTGTTGCAAGTATGGGTGGTATCGCCGGGAGCCAGACCCTGACACTGGTAATACGTGGAATCGCACTTGGTAAGATTGGTGATTCGAATGCCCGTTATCTGTTGATCAAGGAACTGGCGGTCGCTTTAATTAATGGCCTGTTATGGGCTTTGGTGGTCGCGGCTATAGCGGTGCTGTGGTTTGATAACTATCAAATCGGCTGGATAATCGCAGCGGCTATCGTTATTAACCTTGTGATTGCCGCGTTAACCGGCGTGCTAATCCCGATCATATTGCGTAAACTGGGAGCTGATCCTGCCTTGGGAGGGAGCGTATTGCTGACCACTGTGACGGATGTAGTCGGTTTTATGGTATTCCTCGGCCTGGCGACTATATTCCTCATCTAGCCCTGTACCTTTTTCTGCAAGAAACAGCCCATTCATCAAATTAAGTTTTTATCCTGTCCACCAACAGATTACCGTATCCATCAAGCCGGCACTTCCACCCTGCAGCGATATAGGTGGTCGAGATTGCCTCGGTGATCAGGGCCGGGCCCGTGATGAGCTGTTTCTGTTGCAGATAACCACGTTTGTATACCCGGGTATAACCTTCGACATCATACAGCCTAACCTTGTCAGGCGTCTGGTCATTGCCGGTTATCTTTGATACAGATGTCATCCTGATACTGGTCTCGGGTCCACTGATACCCGTCCTGATATTCACCAACTCGATCGGCAGGTCGAGACGATGGCCATAACGTGCATGATGGGCCTGGTGGAAGGCGTATTCACAGTGCTCAATTTCCTGCCACGGTATGTTCAAGGTGTAGGATTGACCATGGTATCTCAAGTCCAGGGAACGTTGCGCGGTGATATTTTCCTCTGCAATCCCTTCCGCCATCAACGCTTGGCGTCCTTCATCTTCCAGCACATCAAATCTTGATGCCAGTTGGCTGGTGGTAAATTCACCAAGCAATCCACCTAATGTATGGGACAATTGTCTTGCCCGCGGTGCGACAAGCATACCAAGCGCCGATAACACGCCGCCGTGAATAGGCACAATGGCATGTCGTATCCCCAGTGTCTCGGCGAGTTCACACAGGTGCAACCCGCCCGCGCCACCGAATGATACCAGAGTGAAATCCTTTGGATCATACCCACGCTGCACCGATATGACCCGCAATGCCTGAGCCATATGCGTATTGACGAGTCGCAGGATTCCCATGGCAGCCTCCTCGGATGTGACGCCGATTTTCATGGCCACCGTTTTCATCACCCGCTGCGCCGCGGCAATGTCCAGTGTCATATGTCCGCCCAGAAAGGCATCGGCCCGGAGACGTCCGATTACCAGATGGGCATCGGTAACCGTAGCATATTCACCGCCACGTCCATAACAGGCAGGACCAGGATCAGCCCCCGCCGATTGTGGACCGACCTGAAGGATATTGCCGCTATCGACAGTAGCTATCGATCCTCCGCCGGCACCGATTGTATGCAGATCCACCATGGGTATTGCCACGGGATAATGACCGATACGTCCCTCATTGGTCAGCCGCAGATCGCCATCGATCATGGCGACATCTGTTGAGGTACCGCCCATATCCAGCGTCAACAGACGGTGACGGCCTGCACTATCGGCGATATATCTTGCGCCGGCCAGACCGCCGGCGGGGCCTGAAAGCAGCATGTGTACGGCCATCCTGCTGGCATGGCCGGTTGCCATGGTTCCACCCGAACTTTGCATAACGGATATACTGGCATTGTCCAGCTCACTTGACAGATTTTTCAGATATCCTTCCACTATCGGACCGACCCAGGCATTTAGCCAGGTGGTTATGCCACGTTCGTATTCCTTGTACTCCCTCAGGACCGCCGATGACCGCGAGACAAAGATTCCGTCAGGTACAATCGCTTCTATGTTCTTTTCAAAGCGATCATCGAGAAACGAGAATAGTAGATTAATGGCGATCGAGTTCGGTGCCAAAGCCTGTATTTGTGTTTTCAGTTTTTCAAGTGCTGCTTCAGTGATTGGTTCGATAACTGTCCCGTCGGCCGCCAGACGGCCTGTAGTTTCAAGGCACAATTCCCGTGGTACGGGCGGCGTAAAGGGTTTCGGTTGCAAGTTGTATAATTCATGCCGCGCCTGACGACCGATGGTGAGCATATCCCCGAATCCGTGGTTGGTTATAAACACCGTGCGTACTCCCTTGCCTTCAAGTACAGCATTGGTGGCGACCGTCGAGCCGTGGATGATGGAGAGTGGCAACCTTTCCAGTCCCAGCTCATGGATGCCTTGTATGATGGCATGCTCGGGGGCATGTGGCGTCGACAAGACCTTGTGGATCCTGAATCCGGAACCATCGAAAAGCACGAAGTCGGTAAAGGTACCTCCGGTATCTATGCCAAGCAGCATGTTAAACTCTCAGTCCCTGCTTATGTATAATAATGTTCCGTGTAAAAAGGTTTATGTATAACACATAACTGGTGACTATATTGGCAATCAGCAAGATGAAGATAGATTTCAGGTTTATATTCAACAAGGTTGTGGGCATCGTTTTCAGTTTGATGCTGATATTTCTCACCCTGAGCATCATCATTGGCGTTTTTCGTCTGTTCTTTATGCTGGGTGAGCTGATCGTGCATAAGGAGCTGGTACATGATTACCAGCGTATTATATCCGACGTGCTGACATTGTTTATCCTGATCGAGCTTTCACGCTCTCTGGTTGAGTATTTTGATACCAATCGCTTGCGTTTGACGTTCATTGTGGATGCCACGATCGTATTTGTTTTACGGGAGATGATGATACGTCTTTTCGAGCACGAGGTCGTACCCAATGAGATCTTTTCACTGAGTGCCCTGTTACTGGTTTTGGGGGCGATCAGAACAGCTGCCGTCGTAGTCTATCAACGTGAAAAGAAAACAATGGCGAGGTGACTGTAGACATAATCCAGAAACATGCTTGAACACGCGATCACTTAATTTGAACGGGTTTGAAGATAGGTGATTATCCGGTCCAGTTCCTGCTTGGGTATGGGTTCCAGCCCGTCTACGACGCGATGATTTTGCATACGCAACACAATGGACGGCCATTCGGTTGACGGATGTGCGGATGGCAATGGAGGGGCGTGGCAATCAGCGCACCATTGACGCAAGGCATCGTTGGTGGTCTGCTGGTACCGTGTATGCATCGATTGTCCGGTGGAATTGCCCGCTTCGTTACCACAACCAACCATGACTGCTATCGAGGAACACAACAATATCCCTGCCAGTATTCTACCCATGGATAGCAATATATCGAACCATACTGCATGAATATTTACAGAATAAGCCGTAGCCTGGGAAGAGAGGCCGTTATTGTAGATCCGCATTAGCATTTATCCGATCGATAATATAAACGTTATCCGTATATGACATTTTGCTACCCGTTGCGAGGTAGTGTAAAGTAACTTGAGAAACCACCGTGCAAAGCCGCATGACTTTGCGGGTATGCAGATATTTTCAAGATACGGCTTTATTGCACCAACTACCCTGATAAACAAGGTTACAGTGATGTTTGCTGACAAATATACCATTACCCTGGCAGTGCCGAAGTTCCTGATGAGCAATATAATCGGAGCAATTCTGGTTATTGCCGCGCTTATGGGGTGCAGCGAGGAATCAACAGGCATGGCACCGGATGAGCTGGGGCGTAAATTCTATGATGCAATCATCAATGAAGACTTTCAGACTGCTGCCTCATTTTACGGCGGCAATGAGCCCGTCGATGCCCGTGTGCAGGAACTGAAAGAACAGCGAGATTCATTAGGTGACCTGAAAAGTTATAAACTTGAGGACACCATCGTAAATACGATATTCAGTGGTAAACGTTATATTTTCACCTATCGCTTGCAATATGCACATGCAGACGTAAGGGAAATGCTGATCATGTTCAAGAGTGTTCGGGCTGGACCTCTCCATATAGAGGTACGAAATGACAAGATAAAACATCAGGATGGCGAATAAAGTCCGGCTTGTCTTAGGGCTTTACTTGATACTCATCACCAGCATCTTCCCCCCGGTTTTTTCCGCCAGCTTGTTGTATTCATATTCAGTATCCGGATCGGAGCGACCCATGGGCAGGGTAAACACGGGGCTGGGTATGCTCTGATAATCGATGGTGTCATCAGAGGGTTCGTCACCGATGAGGATATATGCGCCCGGTGCCGCAGCATTCTGACTTGCAACCCGGAAGGTATGCCCGATATTCTCCACATTGCCCACGAACGGGGCGCCTACCATCAGCAGATCGAACATCTCCGCCATTGTGCCGGTATAGGTCTTGGTCGATTTATCGGAAAACCATGTTATTGCTGTTAATTGTTTGTCCGCCCGGATGACAATCATACGCAATACAGGGATCAGGAATGCAGACACCCCGTGCATGGATCCGGTTGCATCGACGATCATATGAATATCCTTACCAGGAATATCCTTCAGTCCTTTGACAAACAGATCAAAATCCTTGCGGCCGATATTGGCAGTGTCAAGGATGGTATTCAATTGTCCTTCGGAGTCGGTGACAATCATCCTCTGAAAATCCGCCAGTACCCTGTCTTTATCGGATTCGGCGATATTCAGCTTTTCCTTTAGTGCTTCAAGCTGTGCCTTGAGTCTTGGCAGTTCATTCTGTTCAGACACCCGGCTGGTGATCAGTATAGTAACCAGCAGGAAAATGAATGTGGCCAGCATCAGCAGAGCGACGTCGGAGAAACTCTCATGAATGCTATTGGTAGATGTTTTACGTGTACGAGCCATTATCAGGAAACTCCATCAGGGGGTTTTTTTGCTTCGCATGGCACGTTTCAATCTAGGCCACCATGACCGATTGACTTTATTCATCATTTTTATCTCTTCCTTGAGAAGTTTTGCATAGTATTGCTGGAGAATGACTGAATCCCTTAACGTGGGCCTGTCTTCGTCACTTCCCTCTGCAGCAAGGTCGTTTAATCGCCGGGCCTCCTCCCTGAAGCCGGACATAATATCCCTGGAATCGGTCATGGCCTGTTTCAGGTAATTAACATTGGAGCCCAACGTCGCAATTTCTGCATTCAGCACCCTCATGTCCCGTTCCAGGGTGGGTTTGCAGTCGGAAGAACAATAGACCATACATATTTTTTTCAGGATATCGGAAAGATTCTCGACACCATGTTCCGTGATGAGGGCGAAAACGCGTAGCAATACACCACCGAGTACGGCACCCAGCAAGGTGGTGTAAAAGGCAGTTCCCATACCGCCCATCGCCCGGCGGAGTCCCTCTACCAGACGTTCCTGATCAACCCCGAGGGCCTCCAGCGAGCTTGTAAGACCGGTAAGGGTAAAGGTGAGTCCGATGACTGTACCTATCAGACCCAGCGTAATGAGCAGGTTGCCAAGAACCTCGACAAAATTACTGGTGCGGTGGTATGAGGCAAGCTCTACATCAAGCAACGCCTCTATATCCGGTTGCACATTCTGTGCAAGTATATCCTTGAGTGAAACAAAGAATTGCTCCACGGCATGAAACGGGTGGGGAATATCTATACCGTTGAGGCCTTCCTTTTTGGCAACATCACCCAGTTGTGTCGCATGCAGGGCCTCGGTTGTGATCGTGATGGCAAGTCCCACACTGACGATTAAACCCAGTATGAAAAGTCCTATGATAATCCACGTGATCTTGCTCTTATCCTGCTGTAGCTGAATCCATAGATCGGTATCAAGGTACAGGGTTAGATATACCCCGATCGCTGCTGCTGCCCAAAACAGCCATAACAACAGGGTACGATAGGGTTTTTCATAAATGGGTTGTCTCTTGGCGGCCATCTGTGGTGCTACCGACTGTTATGGAATACTGCGCACTTACGTAACTATCAACGAGATATGTCAATCAGGGGGTTTTGAACTTTGAACTGTAATCGATCTCATGATAATGGATCAGCGCGATTTTTGCATGTTTGCAAGCAGCGGCAAATTGAATATAAAACGTGATGGTTGATTGATAACCTGCCATTCAAGAATCGCGATTCCCAACAGGATGGAGGTGGCAGGCGGCACGCAAACGACAACACGGTACGTATTCGATTCAGCCGTGTTGTCGTTTGCGTAGCGTGGATTTCAGACTTGCGTCGGCCTCGTCAACGGTGGCTCGCAGCAAGCGCGTTATCAACCGGTCGTCAACAAAAATGTGATATCGACCGGATATTGCTGTGGATCTGCAGGGCTATTAAGCCATGCTGTAGCCGAGAAAACCCAGGAACAATATGATGATTGAGGCCGCAATAATGATTACCGTGTCATGCTTGGTGATATCTACCCAATTATTATTAGACATCTTTATCCCCCCGTCGTTGTCTGTCATTGACCTAGTTGCTTTATATTATACTAACTCGCTGATCCGGGACAATTCTTTTCGTTCACATATGTCATGTATGTATATCTTTGGTGTATGGCCCGATCAGCATGGTAATGACCGACCATATGGGTAGGACATATGGCGCCCTCGCTTGATTTATGTAATTTATTGAAATATCGCTGAAACAAGGACAAGATGGCCGACTGGTAATCTTATCGTACCACGGCCAGACCGATCCCGCGTGGGTCGCTGGCCGCCTTGACCTCGTTGCGGGCGCGATCCCATAGCACCGCCTGCATATTGCCGTAATTGCGGCCACTTTGTTTGAGGTTATGACCGAGGGCCCGCAATTCGGCCACTTCATCCAGGCTAAAGGTTCCAGGTTCATAGCTGACGAAGTCTGGCATGTATTGATGATGGAATCGTTTCACGCTGACCCAGGAAGCCGGTCCGTTGCCCTTGGCATAATCAAGCACTCCCAGTAAAACCATGGTGATGATCCTGCTCCCACCGGGTGTCCCGAGGATAGCGACCCGTTCACCGTCATCAAGGAAGGTTGGGGTCATGCTTGATAGCGGGCGTTTGCCCGGAGCAATGGCGTTGGCCTGGGCTCCGATCAAACCGTACACATTCGGTACGCCGGGCTTGGCGGAAAAATCATCCATCTCGTCGTTGAGCAGGACTCCAGTCCCGTATGGCATAAAACCGGATCCGAAGGGAAAGTTGATGGTCAGTGTTGCAGCTACACGATTGCCCTGTTTATCGAGTACAGAGAAATGTGTCGTATGGTTTGCCTCCTCGTCTGCAGGCAAACCGGGCAGCGTGTTGCTGGGCGTTGCCCTGTCTATCCTGATCGAGGCGGCCAGGCCGGCGGCGTAATAGGGATTGGTCAGGCGATCAACCGGAATATCGACATAATCCGGATCACCGAGATATTCTGCGCGGTCGCGATAGGCACGGCGCATGGCCTCGATGATGAGATGGGTTTGTGAAACAGGTTTCAGTTGATGGAGCTGATAACCATCCAGGATATTCAGCATGGTCAGCAGGGCTACGCCACCTGACGAAGGCGGTGCAGCGGAGGTGACCTGGATATTCTTGTATTTACCCCTTATCGGTTGACGTTCAAGGACATGATATTCGGCCAGATCCTGCAGTGACCAGATACCGCCGGCATCGCGGGTGGCCGCCACCAGTTGTTTGGCGATATCGCCTCGATAAAAGGCATTCTTGCCTTCTCGCGTGATCGCTTCCAATGTTCGTGCAAGATCCGGTTGCTTGATGACGAAACCGGGCGGCGGTACGTCGTTGTCATGCAGGAATACTTGGGCCGCAGCCGGTGATTTACGCAGGACTTCAAGGCGGAACGACGCCAGCCTGCGGTAGCGTTCATCGACGGTAAAACCTTCACGAGCCAGGCGGATGGCCGGTGCAAGGGATTTTGATAGCGGCAGGCGGCCGTACTTCTCTGCCAGGTGATCAATCGCAGCGACCGTGCCGGGTATCCCCGCCGCCAATGGTCCATCGATCGAGAGCCTTGGGATGACCTTGCCTTCCTGATCGAGATACATATTGTTGCGGGCGGCAAGCGGCGCCCTTTCACGACCGTCAAGCATGATATCGAGATGGTCGTCTTCGCGGTGCAACAGCCAGAAGCCGCCGCCGCCCAGTCCCGAACTCGCCGGTTCGGCAACGGCCAGTGCTGCTGTGATCGCAACTGCGGCATCAAATGCGTTGCCGCCGGATTCCAGGACTTCAAGCCCGGCTTGTGTTGCCAGTGGATGGGCACTGGCTACTGCCACTGCAGGCGGTTCAGCGGCATCCAGCGGGTTCAGCCAGAGCAGCGCGATAACACAGATTATCGATAACAGACTGAATCTACTCAAAACTATACATCCGGATACGTGATGGAAAGGCTGTTAATATCAGTCTTTTTCACCGCTGATTCTCAGGTACTTGGCGTATAGTTCTTCCTTGGATTCCTGAAATTCGGGATTGAGCGGTATGCAATCGACAGGACATACTTCCACGCATTGTGGTGTATCGAAATGACCGACACACTCGGTGCATAAACCGGGGTCGATCACATAAATCTCCTCACCCTGTGATATCGCGCCGTTGGGGCATTCCGGTTCACAGACATCACAGTTGATACATTCATCAGTAATCATTAATGCCATAGGGTTGCCTTCTCAAGAACTTGAGTAATCCAGTCTGATTTTAACGCATCCTGTCATAAAGCGCAGCCTTGACGCCTGCATGCACAAATGCTGAGATATCACCTCCAAGTGAGGCCACCTCCCTCACCAGACTCGAGGAAATATAGGCATAATGCTCTGCAGGCATAAGAAACAACGTCTCGATGTCCGGGGAGAGTTTACGGTTCATGCCGGCAAGCTGAAATTCATATTCAAAGTCGGATACAGCGCGTAAACCGCGCAGGATAACCCGTGCATTACGTGATTTGACGAAATCAACCAGCAGGGAGTCAAAACTGCATACCTCGATGTTTTTCAGATCGGCCAGTGCCATGCGTGCCATTTCCAGGCGTTCTGCCAGTGTGAATGCCGGGGTCTTCGACGGACTGGCGGCAACGGCCACGATCACCTGATCAAACAATTGGACAGCGCGTTGCACCAGATCACTGTGGCCGTGCGTAATGGGATCAAACGTGCCGGGATAGACTGCGGTTACTTTCATATTACATGCTGAGACGTGGGGAACCTGTTCGCATATTATCATCCTGCCGGGTGTTCCGCATGGCCAGGTAATAGGAGACCTGGCCGGCGGTCTTGTGATGGGTGATTTCCCAGTTATCGGGCAGGCCGCTCAACTCATGCCCGGCGGATACCTCAATATAGATCCGGGCATCGGGTGCCAGCCAGCCGTGGTTTTCCAGTCGCTGGCTGCATGTTGTCAGGACATTATCACGAAACGGAGGATCAAGGAATACCACGTCAAAAGGCTGTGGATTTCCGGACAGGAACTGCAAAGCATCGCTCCATTCTATCCGGGCGTGGTCAGCCCCGAGTAATTCGATATTTTTCTGTAGTTGCTGAATCACGCGCAGGTCTTCATCTACCATGAGGACCAGGTCGGCGCCGCGTGACAGGGCTTCGAAGGAAAGGGCGCCACTGCCGCAGTATAAATCAAGACAGCGGGCACCCTGGATGACCGGTTGTAACCAGTTGAACAGGGTCTCACGCACACGGTCGGGGGTGGGACGTACACCGGCTTCCACGGCGAACGGGATCCTGCGGCTGCGCCAGGTACCTCCGATGATGCGTAAATATCCCGCCTTACGCTGCGCTTTCACAGTGCAGATATAGACCCGATCAGGGAGTCGTGCCAGGTCCTACGGTCACGGTCACCATCTTGTCCGGATGGACACGCCTGTCGAAGGCATCCTCGATTTGCTTGACGGTTACCGCATCGACATGATCGTTGAAGGTATCTAGAAAATCGAGTGGCAAATTATAGAATCCGATGGAAGATAGATTATCCACTATCTTGCCGTTGCTGGAGATACGCAATGGGAATCCGCCGGTAATATTCTGTTTGGATGCCTTGAGTTCCTTTTCCGTGGGGCCATCGTCGATGAAGTCCCGCAGGGTATCACGCAGGACACCGATGGCCTCTTGCGTTTGTTCATTGCGCGTCTGCAGACCAAGTGTATACGGTCCCTTGTAGCGCATGGGTGTAAAATAACTGTAGGCGCTGTATGAAAGGCCGCGTTTTTCGCGGACTTCTTCACTGATGCGCGATACCAGGCCGCTTCCACCGAGGATGTGATTGCCAACATAGAGAGGGAAATAATCCGGATCATCGCGGGTCATCCCCGGCTGTCCGATCAGGACGTGGGTCTGAGTTGAGGGAAAATCTATATGAATGGTAGCGGCCTCTGTCAGTGGTTCCACCTTGTGTAGCGGCGGAGGTGTTTTCCCAGCCGGCAATCCTGATACCAGGGTATCGACAAGCGCCTCGGCACCGGCACGGTCCAGCGCGCCGACAACGGCCACAACCGCATTTCGCGCCACATAAAAGCGTTTATGAAAGTCGATCGCATCGTCACGGTCAAGTTCAATCAGTGAGTCTTCTGTACCGAGTATCGGAGAGGCATATGGATGGGCGTTGTATAAGGCCTTGTAAAAGGCCTTGCTGGCGATGGCGCCGGGTGATTGCTGTTCGGCCTGCAGGGAGATCAGCATCTGGTTGCGCACCCTATCGAAACTGTCCTGGGGAAAGGTGGGATCGCGCAGAATAAGCGCATAGGTTTCCAGAGCGGGCTTCAGCAACTTGGGATCGGTAAGGCTGCGCAGACTGGTTACAGCCATGTCGCGATGCGAACTTGTGCCGAATTGTGCGCCGAGATTTTCAAAACGCTCTGCTATCTCATCCGCATTGAGATCACCGGCGCCTTCGTCAAGCATGCTGTTGGTCAGTTGGGCGATCCCTTCCTTGTCACCATCGCGAGAACCTCCGGCATCAAATATGATCTGCACATCGACCATGGGTAGTTCTGGTGCCGGGACAAAGTAGACCCGTGCGCCGTTAGCGGTGGTCCAATGCTGGATGGCGGGGGCAGCGTACGAAGTTACGGGTAAAATCGATAGACAGATGACTGCAAGCAACAGGGAGAACGAATAGAGTTTGTTCGATGGAATATGAGGAGATTTCATGGTGTCGTGCCTTAGAGTGTTCACGTGATTTATTTTCCTGTAATTAAAAATCATGGCGACCTCCACCCATGGCCGGGCGATGCATGGGTTTGTCTTCAAGCGGCAGGGGTTGGAGGATTGCCACCGTCAGATTGTCATCAATCAGATATTTGCGTGCAACCTTCTGTATCTGTTCGGGCGTTACGGCCTTGATCCGGTCGACGTATTCGTCGAGTAATTTCCAGCTAAGCCCGATGCTTTCCAGCATACCTATTTGCATGGCTTGGTAGAATACCGAGTCTCGCCCGTAGACGTCCGATGCGATGACCTGTGCCTTGATGCGGGCAAGTTCGTTGTCCGAAACAGGCTTTTCGCGCAGACGCCTGACCTGTGCCTTCAGTGCATCTTCAATCTCGCCGATCGAATGGCCACGAGCGGGCGTACCATCAAGCGTCAGAAGGTCTTCAATACGGGACGTCATGTTATAGCCGGCGCTCACGCTGGCCGCGATCTGCTTGTCCCGGATCAGTTCCTTGGAAAATCGTGCACTGTCGCCACCGTCGAGCACCGCCGCAAGCACCTCCAGTGCGTAGGGTTCCCATTCTTCATCAGCAGTGGTCAGAACCGGGGTTTTATAACCCATGATAATAAACGGGAGTTCGGCGGGCGTTTTTACAACGATACGGCGTTCACCGACCTGGGGTATTTCAGTTCTGGGTTTGAGTGGCTGGAGCTTGCTTGGTTTGAGCGGGCCGAAATATTTCTTAGCCAGCTTGAGTACCACCTGGGGATCAACGTCACCCACCACGACCAGGGTTGCGTTGTTGGGGGCGTACCATCTGTCATACCATGCCTTGAGGTCATCGGCGGTCATGTTTTGCAGATCATTCATCCAGCCGATAACGGAATGATGATAGGGGCTGTTGACAAAGGCTGCGGCGGTGAATTGTTCATAGGTTAATGACTGGGGACTGTCATCGGTGCGCATGCGGCGCTCTTCCATGACCACCTGTATTTCTTTTGCAAAATCTTCCTTGCGTAGGAGCAGATTACGCATGCGGTCAGATTCAAGTTCAAAACTCACGTGCAGTCGGCTTTTTTCCAGTTGCTGGAAGTATGCAGTATAGTCACGTCCTGTAAATGCATTTTCACGACCGCCGTTTTCGCTGATAATTCGCGAAAATTCACCTGCCGGATGCTTGGACGTTCCCTTGAACATCATATGCTCGAGCGCATGGGAGATTCCGGTGATGCCGTCATGTTCATAGCTGCTACCCACCTTGTACCATACCTGTGAAACAACAACGGGAGCGCGGTGGTCTTCCTTGACAAGCACCTTGAGGCCGTTTTTCAGCATATATTCATGTACATCCTGTGATTCAGCGGCGACAAGGTTGGTCGCGGGCAACAGCAGTGCCAGGGTAAGAATGAGAGTCTTGAACATTATTTACCTGCCTTTAATAAATAGCGGACGGATCATCAGGTATCGTAACATGATAGACTGTTGCGCAGTTACGAGTTGATGGATATTTTTTACCATTAGACCCTGAAACAATGCCAGGGGTTCAACAGGATTTTGAGTGCGGTGATAGCCGCAGGCTAGATGCAAATTACATTACATCCCTGGAACAAGATGAACTATCGGTTCCAGTAGGGTACACATGATATGTTTAGATCCGGAAAAAACCAAGAGACGATGGAAGTTCATGTTCCAAAAGCAGGCTTGCTGGGGAGATTAAAAGACAGGTTGAGCCGCACCCGAAACGGGTTGATGGATGGAATGGCTGCCCTTTTGCTGGGCAAGAAGGTCATTGATGAAAAGGTCCTGGAAGAACTCGAAATGGTAATGTTGTCGGCTGATCTCGGTGTAGAGGCGACACAGGAAATCATCGACGACCTGACGGAACGCGTTTCACGCAAACAACTCAATGACAGTAATGCCGTGATTGAGGCATTACGCACCGCGATGCTCGATATTCTTAAACCATGCACTAAACCCCTGGATATCCCGGGGGAACACAAGCCGTACGTGATTTTGATGGTGGGAGTCAACGGCGTGGGCAAAACTACCACCATTGGCAAGCTTGCGAAGAAACTCCAGGCGGTGGACAAGACGGTAATGCTCGCTGCCGGGGATACCTTTCGAGCCGCGGCAATCGAGCAGCTTCAGGTGTGGGGAGAACGCAATCAGATCAGTGTGATTTCCCAGCCGCGGGCCTCGGATCCCGCATCGGTTGTATTTGATGCCATGCAGGCCGCGAAGGCGCGTGATATCGATGTGTTGATTGCCGATACGGCCGGACGTTTGCACACACAGTCCAATCTTATGGAAGAACTTAAAAAGATCAGGCGTGTGATGTCGCGTATCGATGCGACCGCACCACACGAGGTCATGCTTGTGGTTGATGCCGGCACCGGACAAAATGCACTCGCCCAGGCGAAACAGTTCCATGAGGCGGTAAATCTGACCGGTATCACATTGACGAAACTTGATGGTACGGCAAAAGGCGGTATTATTTTCGCCTTGGCGAAAAAATTTTCCATACCCATTCGCTTTATCGGTGTAGGTGAAGGAATCGATGATCTGCGCGAATTTGATGCGGATGAATTCATTGACGCATTATTCACAAAGTAGGACCTTTTCTTGAATTGCAGGGCCAGTCAGGATGCTTCAATTTAATAACGTCGGCAAACGATATCCCGGCGGACACGAGGCGCTGAATGGCATAACCATGTCGCTGGAACAGGGCGAGATGGCGTTTCTGACCGGCCATTCCGGCGCCGGGAAAAGTACCTTGTTAAAATTGATCGCCCTGATCGAGCGTGCCTCCAGCGGGCAGATCATTGTCAATGGCAAAAACCTGATGCGCATCGGGCGGCGTGGTATACCGTATATACGTCGTAAGATCGGTGTAATTTTTCAAAACAACAAACTGCTCTATGACCGTACTGTGTTTGATAATGTTGCCCTGCCGCTGGTTATATGCGGCCATCATCATCGTGAAATACAGCGCCGGGTGCGTGCAGCACTGGACAAGGTCGGACTGCTCGACAAGGAGAGACAGGCCCCTGTCAGCCTTTCAGGCGGTGAACAACAGCGTGTCGGAATAGCGCGCGCAGTTGTCAACAGGCCGCTATTGCTACTGGCCGATGAGCCAACGGGAAATCTTGACCCCGACTTATCGCGTGAGATTATGAACCTGTTCGAACAATTTAATCAGGTCGGGGTTACCGTACTGATTGCAACGCATGACATCGATCTGATATCCGGAATGGGACATAGAAGGTTGATACTGGATCATGGCCGTTTGATTGACCGCAGCCCGGGGCATTAGTCGGATGAGTAAGCAGGTCTCGCAACGGGTGCAACGCGCAGGCGCAATCAGCAGGGAAGAGCAATCCATTGCACCTCTGATTTCACATAAAGCAAGGATTGGTGGTGCATCGGCAAGGATTCCCGGCGCCAGGATGTTAACATCCTATTTTGTGCTTCACCTGCAGGCACTCGTATTCAGCCTGGGCAGGATGTGGCGCAATCCATTCTCCAGTTTCATGACAATTGCAGTAATTGGTATAGCACTGGCCTTGCCGAGCGGACTTCATGTCATATTAAAGAATGTCCAGGGCATCAGCTCAGGATGGGAGAATGCGACACAGATTTCATTGTTTCTCAAATCGGAGGTCGCGGACGAACAGGCCCTGAATCTGGCGCGGGATCTGGAGACCATGCCCGAGATCAGCAGTGTGAAATTTCTCTCTTCCACAGACGCCCTGGATGAATTCAGGCAGTTATCCGGTTTCGGAGATGCGCTGAATGCGCTGGATGAAAACCCGTTGCCCTCTCTGTTGATTGTGCAACCTGCCTCCGAGTTCAGCGCACCCGCGCGGGTTGGACATCTTCTCGATCGACTGCGTACCCACAGTGAGGTCGATATCGCCCAACTCGATATGGAATGGATCAAGCGCCTGTATGCTTTGATGGAGATCGGCAGACGCGGAGTACTGGTATTGGCGGCAATACTGGCAATGGCCGTACTCCTGATCGTCGGCAATACCATTCGTCTGGCCATACAAAATCGGCGGGATGAGATCGAGGTTCAAAAGCTGATCGGAGCTACAGACGCCTTTATTCGACGGCCTTTTCTCTATAGCGGGGTGTGGCACGGGGTTTTAGGTGCGTTAATTGCATGGATGCTGGTGGCGATCTCTCTGTGGCTGCTCAATGGTCCGGTACATCGGTTATCGATGTTGTATGACAGTAATTTCAGACTGGGATCTCTGGGGTTCGGAGCATCGGCATTATTATTGACCACCGGTATTTTTTTGGGACTCCTGGGGGCATGGGCTGCCGTTGGAAAACATCTGCGGGAGATAGAGCCGGGCTAGTACGGGCCAGGTTGATCCATGCGCCTGTTCGGTTTGTACAACTGGCGGATATCGGGCAGTGAAACTGTTATGCGATCTTATGAAGTTTCTCATCATCATCAATCTATTAATGTTGCTGTTTTCTTTAAATTCCAGTGCAGCAATGGACTGCGCATTTATCGGTGAGTCCTCGGGGAAGGAAATTCTGTGGACTGACATAATCGGTGTCAAGGAGCAGGGTGACAGCCTGGTAAAAACCGGACCCGAAGGCTGGAACAGTGCTGCGTTTTCAACCCAGCATATCAGCGGTGATGGCGCATTCGAATTCACGGTCAAGGGGGCGATATCTTCCCGCATGGTGGGATTTGCCTATGTGAATACCGATGTCAGGTATGAATGGATCGATTATGCAGTCTTCCTGACATCCTATGGCAGGCTGTATATCTTTGAAAACGGCGTGCAAAGAGGCAATTTCACGACATACAGCGACAATGATGTAATACGAATCGAGCGCAAAAACACCGTCGTCACCTATTTGAAAAATGGTGAAAAGATCTACACCAGCAGTGTGCCGTCCATTGGTGACCTCTATGTCGATGTCTCTTTGTATTCCGAGAATACGACCGTGAATGATGCAAGGATCTACGGCGCCGGCACGCTGACAGAGCGGGTTACATGGCTGGACCAGGTTGATACTGAAATCAGGACGGACGCCCTAGAGAAGACGGGCGGCAAGGGATGGCAAAGCGGTGCGGCATCACTGCAATATATGCCGGGTGACGGTGCCGTCGAATTCACGGTCCGTGATGATAACGACACCCTTGTCTTCGGGCTGTCAAGGACGAATGAAAATGCCGGTTACAAGGACATCGATTATGCCATCTACGTCTCGTCGAATGGCAGTTTTAATGTCTATGAAGACGGCTTCAACAAGGGCGGTTTTGGCACCTACCACAATAACGATCTCTTTCGAATTGAAAGACAGGGGTCGGAGATCACATATCTACGCAATTGCGAGCCCTTCTATGTCAGTAAAAAGCCGTCAACTGGACGTCTGTTGCTGGATGTATCGCTGTATACAAGAGGGGCGCAGATCGCAAACGCCATCATTTACGGTGCTGTGTCGGAGTAATAAATATTAACATAAACAATAAGTAATGAATTTTTATCGGCGGGTTTACAGCTTGTGTCAGGATCAATAACCACGGGCGAGGGAACTTTTAGACTTATTGGCACTCTTATAATATGAGTGCTAAACTATTGTAACTTAATGATTTGGGGTCATATTTATCCATGATTAAAGGTAAGGAATTGACGATGATCGTCCCCACGGGGAGCATCGAGGGCTATATCCAGAGTGTGAATCGCATCCCGGTACTGAGTGCCGAGGAAGAATATCGTCTGGCCGTGCGCCTGCGCGAGCATCATGACCTTGATGCAGCACGGCAACTGGTTCTGTCACACCTGCGATTTGTCGCCCATATCGCCCGTGGCTACAGCGGGTATGGATTGCCGCAGGCCGACTTGATACAGGAAGGCAATGTCGGCCTGATGAAAGCGGTCAAGCGCTTTGATCCGGAGATGAACGTCCGGCTGGTTTCGTTCGCTGTCCACTGGATACGTGCTGAAATCCATGAATTCATCCTGCGTAACTGGCGGATCGTCAAGGTGGCAACAACCAAGGCCCAACGCAAATTGTTTTTTAACCTGCGCAGCAGAAAAAAGCGTCTCGGCTGGTTCAACCAGGACGAGGTCAATACGGTCGCCAGGGATCTGGGCGTGCGTCCCGAGGATGTCATCGAGATGGAAGCGCGGATGAGTGGCTACGATGCCTCTTTCGATCCATTCCCCGGCCATGAGGAAGAGGAGGAACGACCGTTCGCACCGGCCGCCTACCTGCAGGATTTGAGGATGGATCCCACCACTACCCTGGAACAGGATGACTGGGAAACCCATAACGCGGAGCGTTTACATGATGCTATGGATACACTTGATGAGCGCAGCAGGGATATCCTAAGTAAACGCTGGTTGGCTGAAGAAAAGGTAACCCTCCAGGATCTGGCCGACCACTATCAGGTTTCCGCCGAGAGGATACGCCAACTGGAATCGAGCGCCATAAAAAAACTCCAGAGCGTCCTGGAAGCTTGATCATTCCGTTATCAGATCACTGATATCAAGATGCCCGGCGATCGTCCGGGCATCGAAACTTTCAAGATAGGGCACGATACCAAGCAGCGGGGCATGTAAACGCTCATGCAATGCAGCGATATTGTTCTCGATTTCAAGACATTCCTGATTAATACAATTGGCGATCCATGCGGCAAGCCGAATACCCTGTTGCTGCAGAGTGGTTGCCGTCAACAGGGCGTGATTCAGGCACCCGAGGCGGATCCCGACCACCAGTATGACCGGTATTTGCAATGACATCACCATATCGGCGGTGCTCTGGTGGGCGTTCAACGGTACCAACCATCCACCTACGCCTTCCATAATGGAATAGTCCGCCAGGTGTCTATGTTTCTCATACAGCAGCCTGATATGTTCGATGTCAATCTGTTGCCCGGCCATTGTTGCGGCAAGATGTGGTGCGACGGGTGCCGGTAACGCATAGGGATTGACCGCCTCGTAAGGAATGGACACTGTTGCCTGGCGTTGCAGCCTGAGAGCATCGTCATTGCGATAACCGTTATTGCTTCCCGTGCAACCACAGGCAACGGGTTTCATGGCCAGAGTGCTGTATCCTCTTTGTTGCAATGCGGCCAGAAGGCCCAGCGAAATCCAAGTCTTGCCTACATCGGTATCGGTACCGGTGACAAAGTATGCGCGTGTCATAATCTATTTCCGTTGCATGGGTTTGTGAAGTTGTGACAGTGGGATCCTGGCTTCGTGACCGCTATCCGGGGTTGGCGGCTGATTGTCACCTGCCCACGCATGACCATAGACTGCCTCGTAGCTTGCCGGCAGCACGCCATCGCGGCGATATGTTTCATATGCCTTTATGAGAGCCTGGATACGTCCCTTGCCGGTGAGAGTCTGGCGTCTTCCGGATGTAACGTTGTGGGCGCCAAGCATCTTGAGATCTTTCATGACCGCGCCTGCATCCCTGTAGGTCAGTGTAAAGCGTTCGGCATCCATCACCGGTTCGCTAAACCGGTGACGTAACAGGGCATCGCCGATGTCGTGCATGTCAATAAAGGTATTGACATGTGTGAACTGATCAATTTGCCTCCAGCAGTCGCGTAATTCCTTCAAGGTATCAGGCCCGAACGTGCTGAACATCAATAATCCTCCCGGTTTCAGGATACGCCGAAATTCCTCGAATACGCGGTCAAGATCGTTACACCATTGCAGGGTAAGGTTTGAGAAGATCATATCCACACTGCCCGTCGACAACGGAAGTTGTTCGATGTCGCCGCAGACAGGCATCTGTTTACTGAACCTGGTACCTATAACAGGCAACCGGCGCCAGACAGAATGCAAAGTTGTGCGCCGCTGCGCATAGCTCAGCATTGTGAGGGATAAATCCATGGAAATAATGCGGGCCTTGGGATAATGCTGCGACAGGGAGATGCTGAAGTTCCCGGTTCCCGAGCCAGCATCCAGAATCATGTGCGGCTGGAGTCGAATAAGGTCAAGTCTTTCAATCATCCTCTGACCGATTTCACGCTGTAATACAGCGACCTCGTCATAGCGTGAGGCCGCCTGGTCAAAACCGCTGCGTACCTGATGCTTGTCCAGGTGAAATTCATTATGAACCTTATGTTGGCCGGTATTCATCGAGGAAATTTGTGATTGTTTGAACGAATTCCGGGCGATGCGATAAAAACGGCGCATGTCCCGCCCTGTTTATCATATGTTGTGTCGCATCGGGCAGTAGGGCCGACACGTCCCGGCCTGAGGCTTTGGGGACAAGTCGGTCATTTTGTCCGTATATGAATAGCGTTGGACACTTGATATCGGGCAGTCGCTGGCGGATATTCTCCCGCGACAAGATTGCCAGGCCTCCTTTCAGTGCATGCGGATCCGGGGCGCCGTGCGAAAACGCCAGTTGTTGCAACCGGCGCAATGTATTGCGTTCATTATCGGAGCCTAACACCTGTAGGGCGAGAAAGTGTTTGATGGTGGACTGGTAATCGTTGGCGAGGTTATCAGCAAAGACCTTAAGGATCTGTGGATCGATGGCATGGGGCCAATCGCCAGTCTTGACGAATTGCGGTGAGCTGGCGACCAGTATTAACCGTCTAACCCGTTGCGGAAAATCGGCGGCAAGCTGCATCGCCACCATGCCGCCCAGCGACCAGCCGATCAGTGATGTCGACGGCGGCAATGCTTGAGCGATTTCCTTAGCCAGGGTTGGCAGGGTGAAATCGTCTTGCGGCATGCTGCTGGCGCCATGTCCCGGCAGGTCGATTACGGTAATACGCCACTTTCCCTTGAGATCGTCCACAATATCCTGCCAGATACCTCCATGCAGTCCCCAGCCGTGCAGTAACGCAAGGTCAGGGCCATCACCGATTGTCGATACATGCAGGTTCATGAGCGCTCTTTCATCACCTTGTTGAGCGCGTCCAGGAGTTGCTCGATATCGCTTTGAGTATGCCCCGCGGAAAGGGTGATGCGAAGTCGCGCACTACCTTCAGGTACCGTCGGGGGGCGAATCGCGCTGATGAGAATACCTTGATTATGCAAGGTACGGCTGATGTCGAGGGCAGTTTCGGAATCACCGACGATCAGTGGCTGGATGGGTGTCATCGATGACCGGATCGGCAGGCCCAGTTGGCTGGCACCATCCCGAAACTGTTTGACCAGATTGAACAGCTGTTTGCGACGCCATGATTCCTGCTCCAGCAACTCCAGACTGGCCATGGTTGCGAAGGCGACAGCGGGTGGCAGGGCAGTGGTATATACATAGGTTCGCGCATGCTGGATCAGGGTTTCGATCAATGCCTCATTGCCCGCGACAAAGGCGCCGAAAACGCCAAGGGCCTTGCCGAGTGTACAGACCAGCACCGGAACTTCCATGACACCATAATTATAATGTTCCAGGGTGCCGCGGCCATGGATGCCCATCACGCCAAAACCGTGGGCATCATCGATCATGAGACATGCATCGTATTGCTGTGCAAGATCTACAAGCCGGGGCAGCGGTGCCAGATCGCCGTCCATGCTGAAGACACCGTCACTGGCGATAAACCGTAGTCGTTTGCCTGCACCGGCCAGCCGTCCCATCAGCGCCTCTGTATCACCATGAGGATAACGCTGCAGTTGCGCACCAGATAGCAGACCGGCATCAATCAGGGAGGCGTGATTGAGGCGATCTTCAAATATGATATCACCGCGCCGGGCAAGGGCGCTCAAGACGCCGAGGTTGGCCATGTAACCTGTCGAGAATAATAACGAGCGGGGTCGTCCGGTCAATTCCGCGAGGCGCTCCTCCAGTTGGTGATGGGCCCTGCTGTGACCACTGATCAGGTGTGATGCGCCACTGCCGACGCCGTATTTCACCGCGCCCTGTTGCAGGGCTGCAACGATCTTGGGATGATTGGCAAGGCCAAGATAATCATTGCTGCAAAACGACAGATAACGCCGGTTGTCGATGATTACCGCCGGACCCTGCGGGCCATCGATAATATTCCGGGTCCGGTACAGATTCAGAGTTGCTTGCCGCTCAAGATCGGCGGCGAGATCTCTCATGAAGTTGCCGTCTTCTCGGATTTTGTATATGAAGAGGCACGACGTTTCTGCGTATCACCCCGTGCATTTAGTTTGAGATCGTACAGCATGCGCAGATCATCTTCGACCCGCCGGCCTTTGGTGGTGAGGTAATCGCCAATCATGACACCGGATGCCCCGGCCATGAAGATCATCGCCTGCAAATCCCCAAGGAACTGGCGTCCGCCAGCGATACGGATCTCCGCCTTCGGCAGCATATAACGAAAGACGGCGATATTTTTCAATATCTCCAGGGGTGTCATAGCTTGCAGATGGCCAAACGGTGTCCCTGGCTGTGGGTTAAGAAAATTGAGCGGTACCGATTCAACGCCGAGATCGCGCAAGGTGACGGCAAGTTCTATGCGCTGGTCAGGATTTTCACCCATTCCCAGGATACCACCGGCACATACACGTAAACCCGCCTCCATGGCATTGCGAACGGTATCGATATTCTCCTGGTAGGTATGCGTGGTGCAGATGTTGTCGAAGAAACTCTCGGCAGTCTCCAGATTATGGTGATAGTTTTCCATACCCAGATCCTTGAGCATCATAGCGGTATCCTTATCCAGTGCACCGAGGCTTGCACATCGCCCGATATCGGAGTTCTGCTTGAGCGCAGCGAAATAATCGGTTAACTGTTCCCGTTCCTTTTTCGAACGCACGCCCCAGCCTTTTGATACCACGCCGAAATCACTGGCCCCCCATTCACGGGCCCGTTTTGCCTGTGCAACCACCTGATCTTCCGTAATATAGTCATATACCGGTGCATTGGTTTTGTAGTGGCCGCTTTGTGCACAAAAACTGCAGTTTTCCGAGCAATTGCCGGAGCGTACATTGGAGATCGCACACACCTCGATCTCCTCGCCGCGAAAGGACCTGCGTATCCGGTCCGCCCCTGCCATCAGCCAGCTCAGATAGTCATCTTCAATACGTATCATCCAGCATCCTTCTGCGGGACTCATCTCTCCACCATTTAGTATCCTCTGGGTAATCGTATCGATTTGCTCATACGTATCCATGTTCATCCGGTTCTCCCCTCATTGCTGGTATCCCCATGGTCGCCACAGGGATTAATATGGTTTACTACAGCAAAAGTAATGAATATGCTTGGAGCAACCGCGGACTGTCAACTCTTGAAATCTCCATGGGTTAACAATTGGTTAGAAAAGGGGCAGGCATGGCTGTTTCCTTCGATATGTGCATTGTGTGGCGTGCGGTCAACACATCAGTATGACCTGTGCCAGGATTGTTGTGCCGAACTGCCTTATCTGCACACCGCATGCCGGTGTTGTGCCCTTCCCTTACCGAGCCCCGGAATCTGCGGTCGTTGCCTGCGAGAGGCGCCGAGTTTTGACCGCACCCATGCGGTTTTCCATTATGCCTCGCCGGTGGATTTTTTTATCAAGCGCCTTAAATTTAATAAAAAACTCAACTATGCCCGATTGCTGGCACGATTGATGGCGGAGGAATTATCAAGACGATATCCCGATGCATCCGGTCTGCCGGATGTGATAATTCCCGTCCCGCTGCATCAATCGCGACTTCGCAGTCGCGGTTATAACCAGGCCCTGGAACTCGCTCGCCCGATTGCCGCATTTTTCAATATTCCTGTGGATTATCAATGTTGTGTCCGCAACCGCGACACTGCGCTGCAATCCGATCTACCGGCAGCACTACGCCGTAAAAATGTCAAAGATGCATTTCAGACAGGATGTATCAATGCTGACCATGCAGTTATCGTAGATGATGTAATGACAACAGGACACACCGTCAATGAGCTTGCCCGTATGATGCGCAAATGCGGAGTTGATAGGATCGATGTCTGGACATGCGCACGTGCTTCGTAAGTCAAATAGCATTTCATGAGTTGATGACGGCATAATATACCGCTCAAATAAATACCATGATGCTAAAAGCTGTTGGGTAAACTCCTGTGTTATGGTAGTTTTACGACCGGCAACCTAGAATATGCAACTAATTGCACCAGTCTCGACAGCGCAATGGCCGTAATTGGCGATAACGAAAGGGAACAATGATGTTTCAGGATCTGACCAGGTCACTGTACAAAGGTCTAACAGCAGGTATCGCACTGTCCATGATATTTTCATCCGGTGCTCGCGCCCAGGAACTGGATATCAATCTGAGTGATGATACTGCAGAGTTCAGATATATAACGCCGATCGGGTTCGAGAACTCCTTCGGCGGTACCGAGCTCGATATGGGATTTCTCTATACAACCACGGATGATGTCATGGGGATTTTCGGTATTCAGGTGATCGATGAGGCCGGCAGCGCATCGCCGGGTCTGCAAGTGGGGGTTGGTATAAAGGGCTTTGCCGGGACAATCGATAAAAACGACGTCTATGCCGTTACTTTGGGGGGGCAGGCGCGCTATACACCGCCAGCCTTCAATAGATTCGCCGTTTTTGGGGCAGTCCATTTCGCCCCGGACGTCGTAACCTTTGGAGATACCGAGCGATTGTTGTATATTAATAGTCGTCTAGAGTATGAAATTTTGCCACAGGCTACTGTTTACCTGGGTTACCGCAAGATCCGAGCAAATCTTGCGGGGGGAGGAGATGTATCCATAGATAATGGTGCTCATCTAGGGATACAGTTTTTGTTCTAGTCAAACGCCCCTGGCAGGAAACCCCCGTTTACATAAGTCCTGCGGCTGGAGGAGTGGATTAAAAATGCGTGTTTCGCATTCATTGATTCCATACAGTACGGGCAGAATGACCGGCCAGCATAATGGATCCTTCGTGTCCGGCGGTCAGCATCGCGCGAACCTAACGACATTGTCAAAAAATACATTTCCTCGTGAACGTGTCTATGAAGGCGAGCTGATAGAGAAAGAGGCTGCAACCGACGCCGGGTCAAGAGAGCGGATAAACAGATTGTATACCCAGCAAAGAGAGAAGCCGGGTTTTACGGATGAGAATCACCCGACGTCCAACCTGTATGCCATCGAGTCGTATCTCAGTCATGCGCGAATAACTGGGCCCAATCTATACGGTTTCAGCAATATTCTTGATATATACGTCTGACCGTTTATCGTCTCACTGCAATAAGGAATGTTTCATTCCTGAATCCGCATGGAGAACATTATCCTGCAGCGCGGTCAGTCATTACGGGTAGAGCATGTCGTAGCCGCCGTTGTTACCAATAACTCAAACGGGGTATTGGTGTCACTCCGTTCACCCCACGTGCATCAAGGCGGGATGTGGGAATTTCCGGGCGGCAAGGTTGAGTCGGGTGAGAAGTCCAGGCAGGCACTGGATCGCGAACTTGAGGAGGAACTCGGGATTGTGCCGGTTACCGCCCGTCCCAAGATTTGCCTGCTGCATGATTATCCTGATAAATCAGTGATGCTGGATGTGTGGCACGTCGATACCTTTAGCGGGCAACCGCATGGAAGAGAAGGGCAGGAAATCAAATGGGTGAACCCCGACGAGCTGATCAACCTGAAGTTTCCTGCCGCGAATGTTCCCGTCATTAATTCGATACGATTGCCCCCGTTTTACCTCATTACGCCCGACCCCGGCGAAGACAGCACCCGGTTTCTCACGATACTGGAACGCGCCTTAAAGGCGGGCATACGGATGGTGCAATTACGCGCCCGCAACTCAACGAACAGGCAATATATGGATATCGCCCGAAGGGCGCAGGACCTGTGCCGGGGTTATGAAGCCATCATGTTGTTGAACACCGAACCTGAACTGGTAGCAGAGCTTGATGCGGACGGGGTACATTTAAACAGCAAACGATTGATGGCGATGAGCCGGCGCCCCGTCTCTGAAGACAGATGGTTGTCGGCATCGTGTCATAATCATCGGGAACTGACGCAGGCGATGTTGCTGGGTGTGGATTTTGTCGTGATATCGCCGGTATTGGCCACAACAAGTCATCCATTTGCAAGCTTGCTCGGCTGGAAGGGCTTCAAGGCGCTTTGCGACCAGGCATCAATACCCGCTTATGCACTCGGTGGAATGGCCCCGCGGCACATGACAACTGCCTGGTGTTCGGGGGCGCAAGGGATTGCCGCCATCAGCGCATTCTGGGATTTATCGACATTGGAGCGGGATATTCGTGATTGTGTCGATGGCGGGCCCGATATACAAGCACCTTCCTGACCCGGCTTATTCTGTTTTTTGCTCGTGTTCCGGCGGTACCTCATCGCCCTTGATCCGAAAATCCTCATCTACCCAGCTGCCAAGATCAATCATGCGGCAACGCTCACTGCAAAACGGTCGCCATCGTTGTCGCTCGGACCATTCGATCAATTTACCACAGGTCGGGCATTTTACCTGTGGTCTCATATCATGCAGCATGTCAATTCAAAATCGACATTTGCCGAGGTCTGGGTAGGACGCTCATCAAGTGACATCTGCATAAAACGCACGGTGAAACGATGCTTGCCACCACTGATCTCGGTAAAATACGGGCTGTCGGCGGGAAGTGTAACGCGGATCAATTGATATGGCGCATTGATATCGAGAGATTGCTGAAAGAATCCGCCGATAGCGGTTTCTTTTGTTGGAGAGGCGCTGTCGCGTACGAGATGCAGGATTAGGTTAATGGATGAGCGTATGTTTTCGAATACCGCTATCCATTGTTGCAGATTTTCAATGCGGGTTTCGGCGGGCCGGTGTAACCAATAATGATAGGCAGGCAGGTCGAACCCGCAAGTTCCGCCGGAAATGCTGCTGCGTTGCTTGATGCTGTTGATGAATTCATTTTGTCTGAGGTGCAGGCCGATCTGACCCTGGGTGGCATGGAGTTGGTCGACCACCAGATCCATTTCGTCAAGGATCTGTCCGAGCTTTTCACGGTCTACATTCGGGCTATCTTCAAGTGGACTCAGATTTGCGATCTGGCGCTCCAGTTCCATTATGAGTTCGGATTTAAGATCGGTACGGCTGAGGATGTTGAGGATGTCAATCAGGCTTGCGAGCGTGGCACGGCTGTCCCATGGTGATTCACCCGTACGGGTATGTTCTATCTGGGTAAACAGGAATTCAAGCCGTAAAAAAGTACGGACCCTTTCATTGAGTGGTTGTTCATAGGTGATCTGGCTCATCAATACACAGTAATCCTGAATTATCCGGGTATATTCAACCTGTAAGCCGCAAAATCGGATCAAAATCCCTTTTTGTGTATGACTTATATCGGAACATTGTCCGTTACCTGAAGAGTTAAGGCAAATAGGGGCTATCCGTCTGCCAGTTCCAGGTATTTTTGATGTAGCTTGTCGACCTGCCGGTTGATTTCACCCGCGTCCCCGTTATTGACAATCACATCATCTGCTACCGCCAGACGATCTTCGGAAGTTGCCTGGGCTGCGAGTATCGCCTTAATTTGCTCATCCGGCAAGCCGTCACGTCGCTTGATACGCTGATAGCGTAATTCTTCCTTGCTGTCGATAACCAGGACACGATCGACTGTTCCGCTCTGGCCGGTCTCGACGAGCAAGGGAATGCAGAATACGCAATACGGTACATTGATGTTCTCCGCACGACGCCGCATTTCGGCGCGAATAAGCGGGTGCAGGATGGCTTCGAGCGCCTTGCGTTTTTGTGAATTGTCAAAGACAATCTTGCGTAATCGGGCGCGGTCGAGTAAACCTTCGTCCGTTAAAACATCGGTCCCGAATTCAGCGATTATACGCTTGAGTCCGGGACGGCCGGGTAGCACCAGTTCACGGGCAATATCATCGGCATCAATCACCGGAACACCAAGCTCGACAAAGCGTTTCAGTGCCGTTGATTTTCCACTTCCGATACCCCCTGTCAGGCCGATAATCAACATGGGATAGTATTGCCCCTCCTTCAAAAACACTGATCATGAATTTGGACGATGATCCTGAGATCGTAGGACGAGGGCCTTGGCAATGCAAGGCTGATCATAATGCCGGCAGGGTCGGTTATATGCCCAGCCAGTTCATATACAGATGTATGATGCCATCCCCCCACAGGAGACAGATCCACCCCGCAGTGGCGAGGTAAGGCCCAAAGGGGATGGGAATGCTCTTGTCGCGGCCACGCAGTAGAATCATGCTGATCCCTGTCACTGCTCCGACCAGGGAGGAGAGCAGGACGATCGGCAATATCATCTTCCAGCCCATCCAGGCACCGAGCATGGACAGCAGTTTGAAATCACCATATCCCATACCTTCCTTGCCGGTAGCCCATTTGAAGAGTTTATATACTGTCCATAGACTGAGATATCCCGCAAGAGCGCCGATGATTGCGGTAGAACTCGGGATAAAGATTCCATACAGACTGGCAAACAAACCGCCCCATAATAACGGCAATGTTATGATATCCGGCAGCAATTGATGATCGATATCGATAACCGAAAGGCAGATCAGCGACCAGGTCAGTAACAGTGCGCAACCGGCCTGCCAGCTGAAACCGAAATACCAGGCGATCACCGCCGATAGCAATCCGGTGATGATTTCGATCAACGGATAGCGCAACGGAATACGTACGCCGCAGGCGGAACACTTGCCTTTTAACAACAAATAGCTAAGGACGGGAATATTTTCCAGCGCTGTTATCCTGTGGCCGCACTTTGGGCAATGGGACGGGGGATAGATAAGATCGAATCTTTCCTGACTGGCGTCTGTAGTCGCCATGTCATTACCGGCACCCAGAAATTCATGACACTGGTTGCGCCATTGACGTTCCATCATGACGGGTATTCGCAGGATCACGACATTTAGAAAACTACCGACGGCAAGGCCGAATATTCCGGCGCAAATGGCAAAGGATGTTGGTGAGTTATGTAGATAATCGATCAGTTCCATTGATTCGTCACCAGCACGGTCATCGATTCAAGCATTCAAGCATCATCCCTGATGGAGTCATGCATGGATTATAAGAAGGCTTTGTTCTTTTTTTATCTTTCCTTCGCTGCTAGACGACCTCGCCCATTTTGAAGATTGGCAGATACATGGCGATCACCAGGCCGCCGATTATGACGCCAAGGAAGGCCATGATGATGGGTTCCAGCAGGCTGCTTAAACTGTCGACTGCATTATCAACCTCTTCTTCAAAGAAGCTTGCGACCTTGGCCAGCATGGCATCGACAGAGCCGGCCTCTTCACCAATTGCGACCATCTGCACTACCATGTTGGGAAACAGGCCTGTTGCCTGCATCGACTGGTTGAGTGTTGTTCCGGTGGATACTTCATCACGCATTTGCAGGATGGCGTTGGAGTAAACAGCGTTGCCGGCAGTGCCCGCAACGGTAGCCATGGCTTCGACCAGCGGTACACCCGCCGCGAACATAGTCGAAAGGGTGCGTGCAAACCGGGCTATGGTGGCCTTGGTGAGGATAGGGCCCAGAATGGGCAGTTTCAGCATAACCTTGTCGATACCGTCTCTAAGTTTCTGTGATTTCTTTTTAGCTTCGATAAAGCCATAAATCGCCGCACCTATACCACCGAAGATAGCCCACCACCATTGCTGGAAGATCTTGGATAGACTGATTACTAATAGCGTTAATGCAGGCAAATCCGCACCGAAACTGCTGAATAACTCCTGGAACTGGGGTATCACGAAAATCAGCAATATCGATGTAATGATAAACGCTACGACGACGACCGCCGCGGGATAAAACATGGCCTTCTTGATCTTACCCTTGATGGCCTCGGTCTTTTCCTTGTAGGTTGCGATCTTGTCGAGCAGGGTCTCAAGGATACCCGCGTGTTCACCGGCATTTACCAGACTGCAATACAGGTCATCAAACTGTCTGGGATGTTTGGCCAGTGCATCGGCAAATGCATTACCGCTCTCAACATCCCCCTTGATGGCCATGATCAGTTCCTGCATCGACGGATTCTCGTGACCCCTGCCGATGATATCGAAAGCCTGTACGAGGGGAACGCCGGACGCCATCATGGTGGCCATCTGGCGGCTGAAGATGGCAATGTCCTTGGGTTTAACAGGTTTCTTTTTCATTCCACCGAATAGTGGGGTGGCCTTTTTCTTTACCTTGATCGGATTGATGCCTTGACGACGCAGCTCGGCCTTGGCCAGCGCGAGACTGCCGCTCTTGGTTTCACCCCTGATTTTGGCGCCGCGTTTGTCGGTGCCTTCCCAAGTAAATAACGTCTTCTTGAGTGCTTTCTCTGCCATATGATTTACTCTGTGATGACCCTGTGAAGTTCGTCAAGGCCCATCAGGCCCTGCCGTACCTTGTTCAAACCGGATTCATGCAGGTCCGCTACCCCTTCCGCCTTGGCCTGTTCCGCCAGTTGTATGGCATTGCCCTCTGACATGATCAGTTTACCCATTTCCTCGGATATCGGCATCACCTGATAGATACCGACCCGTCCCTTGTAACCGTTATTACATTGATCACATCCTACTGGACCGTAAATCGTTAACTCTTTAAGTTCTCCCTCCTTGAAGCCTTCCTTTAACAGGGCCTCATGGGGGACCTCGATCGGTTGCTTGCAAAAACTGCATAGCCTCCTGCCAAGGCGCTGCGCGATGATCAGGTTGACGGCGGAGGCGATGTTAAACGGGGCGATACCCATATTGACCAAACGTGTCAGCGTCTTTGGCGCATCATTGGTGTGCAGGGTGGATAATACCATATGACCGGTCTGCGCCGCTTTGATGGCGATCTCGCCGGTCTCGAGGTCACGAATCTCACCCACCATGATGATATCAGGGTCCTGACGCAGGAAGGCCTTGAGGGCACTGGCAAAGGTGAGGCCGGCCTTGGGATTGACGTTGACCTGATTGATACCAGGAAGATTGATCTCCGCAGGGTCTTCAGCGGTCGAGATATTTCTGTCATCGGTATTGAGGATATTCAACGCCGTATAGAGCGATACGGTTTTACCGCTTCCCGTCGGACCGGTCACCAGTACCATCCCGTAGGGACGGTGAATGGCGTCCATGAACAGATTCTTCTGGTGCTCTTCGTAACCCAGGGCATCGATCCCCAGCTGGGCGCTGGTGGGATCGAGAATACGCATCACGACCTTTTCACCGAACAGTGTCGGACAGGTGCTGACACGAAAATCAATGGCGCGGTTCTTCGATAATGTCATCTTCATACGCCCGTCCTGTGGGACACGACGTTCGGAGATATCAAGCCGCGACATCACCTTGATGCGCGCCGACATCTTGTTGGACAGCGTGATGGGCGGCGCCGCAACCTCGTGCAGGATACCGTCGGTACGAAAGCGCACGCGGTATTTCTTTTCATAGGGCTCGAAATGAATGTCCGATGCCCCCTTGTTGATGGCATCGAGCAGGACCTTGTTGACGAAACGGACGATCGGTGTGTCATCAATTTCGGATTCGTTGACATCTCCCCCATCATCCACTTCCTCGCCACTGGAAATATCGAGGTCATCGAGGTCGGTATCACCGAGTCCATCCATGGTGGAAGTTTGATCTTCCATCAGCTTGTCGATGACGGTGATCAGCTTGTCCTCTTCGACCAGGATTGGTTCTGTGGTGGCCCCGACGTTGAACTTGATCTCGTCGAGGGCCTGCAGGTTGGTCGGGTCGGATACCGCCACGTACAGACGGTTGCCGCGTTTGAACAGTGGCAGGGCGCTGTGTTTGTGGATCAGTTTCTGATCCACCAGCTTGGATGCCGATAGTTCCAGATCCATGGCATCGATATCGAACAAGGGGATACCGAATTCCCTCGAGGCGCTTGTGGCCACGGTAGCGCCGTCGATCATCTTGTTCTGGACCAGATACCTGACAAACGACGTCTTTTCCTTGGTGGCCGTCTCAACGGCCTCGGACGCCGTGGATGCGTCCAACAGGCCGTCCATCACCAGCCGTTTGGCGAGTCCGCTCAGATTGATCTTGGCTTCGGTAGCCGGCATGCTCATGGGGTGATCCTTATAGTGTTATCAATGAAGGTATCGGCTATCAAGCTCATTCATTTAGCAGGATATTTCACGTGACAGGGATCACAGTCCGGTCTCTATTTCCGGCTGAATGATCTCCCTGTCAACAGGTTGGATTGGCAAAAAACCAGGACCAATCAGTATTGGAAAATGAAAAGGGAAACGTAAAAAAACAGGCCCCTCGAGTGAGGGGCCTGTCCGCATTTATTTTATCTTGTAACAGATAATTATGGTTGTTTGCACAATGAGGCGCCCAGACATGTGCCTGACACAGTCCATGTTACGCTGGCATTAGCGTTATAGGCTGGTGTCAGGATGTAGGTTTCACCATTGAGACCACCATTGGTGGAGGCCGTGGCAGTGATAACGCCGGCGCCGGAGACGGTGAGACCAGCAAGATTAGGCGGCAACGTCGGGGGTGGGAAAACGGGGTAACCACCTGCACCCGACGCAATGCCTGCAATGGCACCGGCCGTGATACAGGAACCGTCCTGGGCGCATTCTTCCACGGCCAGTTTATAGGGAGCAGCCGCGTTGACGACTTCCGTAAAACGCGCCTTTTTCGTGTAGTCCTGGTAGCTCGGTATGGCGATCGCTGCCAGGATACCGATGATCGCTACGACGATCATCAATTCAATCAGTGTAAAACCTTTTTGTGCTGTCTTCATTTTGTCTCTCCTAAACGTTGTTCAATGATCTGTTCAAGTAGTTGGCTACGCACGTTCTCAAAGTGAGGTTGAGAGTTTCGCTTGCCTTGCCCACGTAAATGCAGTTTGCGTGCCAGGTTTTAAACCTGAACCGTAAATAGCCCGAATTCAGGTCCTGAAAACCAGGAAAGTGTGAACCCGTTCACAAAAATCAGTCGATTCAGCTATACAGAACCGCCTCGATCAATGGGATACAGGTCAAGCAGGGAGGATTTTCACAGGAGGATAGTGAGCATTTTGCGCAGATTCTGCTGAAAATCAACATATTTTGTTGTTAGGATTTTGACGATGGATCAAAACGGCCGACTTCGATTGGATCAGTCCAGCCCCAGTTTCTTGAGCCGGTACCGCAACGCTCCGAAGCTGATACCGAGCAGTTTGGCGGCGGCAGTCTTGTTGTGTCTGGTTTGTTCGAGGGCCTTGATGATGGCCTCCTTTTCTATATTGCCTAGCAGCGGTTCGAGCGGTACCTCACCACTTGAGGGCGACGAGGCCATCTTGGCCTCGGGATGCGAAAGTTGCAGATCGGCCGCGCGGATATGATGGTTTTCACACAGGGTCATGGCCCGTTCGAGGATGTTTTCCAGTTCACGGACATTGCCCGGGAAGTGATAGCGGCCCAGGTCCTTCAACGCATCATCCGTGAGCGCGGGCGTCCTGATGCCATTGATTTCGGCCAGCTGGTTCAGGATATGCGTTGCGAGTAGCGGGATATCTTCGGGACGATCACGCAGACTCGGCACGTGTAACTCGATGACGTTGATGCGGTAGTACAGGTCCTGACGGAAACTGCCCTCCTTGACCAGTGCCATCAGATCCTTATGCGTGGCACTCAGGATACGTACGTCGATAGGCACCTCTTTTTGCGCACCGACAGGCCGCACCGCCTTTTCCTGGATGGCACGCAGCAGCTTGACCTGCATGTGCAGGGGCAGATCGGCCACCTCGTCGAGAAATAACGTTCCCCCGCCGGCCGCCTGGAACAGTCCGGCCTTGTCCATAACGGCACCGGTAAAACTGCCCTTCTTGTGACCGAAGAATTCACCTTCCATCAGATCCTGCGGGATCGCACCACAATTGACCGGCACAAAGGGCTTGTCGGCTCTCGGGCCCTGATCATGGATGAGGCGAGCCACAAGCTCCTTGCCGGTACCCGATTCACCGCTGATGTAGACCGGGGCCTGGCTACGGGCCAGTTTGGCGATGGTTGCCCGGGTGGCCTGTATCGCGGTAGATTCCCCGAGCAGGGTCAGTGAAGGCTTTGTCGCCGTAGCCGATCGCTTACTGGATAACTTGAGTGCCGTCGTAACCAGATTGCGCAGCATCTGCAGATCGACCGGCTTTGACACGAAGTCAAACGCCCCCGCCTTGAGCGCATTCACTGCGGATTCCATATTGCCGTGGGCGGTGATCACCGCGACCGGGATATCGGGGTATTGCTGCATGTATTCAACCAGGTCAATGCCGTTGCCGTCCGGTAATTTCATGTCGGTGAGACACAGGTCGAAGCGGTGTTTCTTGAGCAGTGATTTTGCCCGTGCAACATCTTCTGCTGTATGGGTGTCGATGTCCATGCGCGACAGTGTAAGTTCGAGCAATTCCCGGATATCGGGTTCGTCATCCACTACCAGTGCCAGCGACTTGCTCATATGACCTGCCGCCTTCTCGGATCGGCGAAACTGATACGAAAGCATCCCCCGCCGGTTCCAGAAATGTAGTTGAGCCGCGCCTGGTTGCATTCACACAATTCCCTGGCGATATAAAGGCCGAGACCGGTGCCCTGAGATTCGGTCGTGAAAAACGGATCGAAGATATGCTGGGCCGTCTCGGGATCGATCCCGGGACCGCTGTCGATGATATCCAGATAAGGGCTGCGAGATTCATGGGTCACACCGCCATTCACCAGCAGTGAAGGTTGTCCGTTCTTTGTGCCGTGATGGATACCGTTACTGAAAAGATTCCACATTATTTGATGTAGCTGACTGGGATCGAAACGTATTACTGTATCTTCAGGTTTGATGACGATGTCGATCTGTTCATCAGCGACCCGCTCACTGGTGGAAAAGTCATGAATGAATCCTTGTAGCCAGGATTTTAGCTGGAACTCCTTCACATGCACATGATCCCTGCGGCTGAGCTGCATGATGTTTTCAATAATGGTGTTTACACGTTGTGAATGTTCCTGGATGATCTCGGTCAGGCGTGTATCACCAGAATCGAGCCGGTGTGATTCTGCGAGCAGTTGCCCGGCATGGCTGATGGCGCCCAGCGGATTGCGTATTTCATGCGCAATACTGGCGGTCAATCTGCCCAACGAGGCCAGTTTCAATTGTTGAGCCTGTTGCGCCATCGCTGCCGTATCCTCCAGAAAGACAAGGGCGCCGGCGGTTTCATCTCCACCGAGGCGGGCAAAGCGCGGCATGATTTCGGGTGCCGGATCGTCGGCACGAAAAATCCTGGGTTCATAGTTCGTATCCTGCCACCATTGTTGTAACTGGGTTGCAAGTTGCGGGGAGGTGATCGAGAGTTCCTTGCCGTTGGCTGCCGCCGGCATACCCAGCAGATAACGGGCCGACTCATTGATCAACCGGATTTTACCTGAAGTGTCTACCACGACGATCCCTGTCTGCATGCGTTGTATGACGTATTCGGTCAGTTGTGACATATTGGCAAGGTCGACGCCACGGCGTTCGGCCAGTGCCTCGGTCTCGCGCAGGCGATGGGCCAGTACGTGGGCAAGTATTGCGGTAGCGAAAAAACTGGCGCCCAGGAGACCAGCCTGTGTATAACTGGTACCCATCAGATCGCCCTCGTACATGGTGTAGACATGTTCTATCAACACCGCCATGGTGGCGATGGCCGCAAACAGCATTGCCGTACGTCCTGCCATCAACAGGCTGCCGCCGGCGATCGCGACGACCAACAGCATCCCGAGCCCGCTGCTCACGCCACCGCTGGCATGCATCAACAGGGTGATGGCCGTGATGTCGATAAGCACATGGGTATAGACCTGGGTATTAAAGGCCGGCTGGCGCCACTTGATGGTCGTAATATTGATAATGCTGATGGCGAGATACAACACGCTGACGATGAAAAACAGCTCAAAATCACGCTCACCCAGCGGATTGGGCAGCATGTTTGTCATACTGAACACTGCGGTCGTGCCGGCCAGACTCAAGCGGTAAAGATTGAGGAAACGCAGCGGCTTCCAGGTATGGGCCGATTTTGTATCTATATAGCCCGATGCATCTAATGGAAGGTGTTGTTTCAGATTGTTATGAGAATCGATTGCCGTGGTGTGCATGGTATCCCTACGTGTGTGCCCCGGTTTTAATCACAGCCATGAAAATAATCCGCCGGATAATACTATTTCGGTCAAAATCTCTATTGGATTAGTAATATTTCAGAGTAAATCATTGGAATGGATGGAAATCACGGGCTTACTCCAGGCTTGGTGGTCCCCACGAGCGGACAGTCGGGCAACCGATACCAATCCAGTAGTCTCATCACATGCAACGGCATAATGAAACCATGGCTTGTGTTCTGTTATTTGCCATGTTTATTTAATGTAAAAACATTTAGAATATACGGCGCGAACTACTAATACTTGTATGCGCGGATATTATTTTCCAAGACATTTATTTTTTGAATATTACATGATGAAGCTGGGTCTTCCGGTCGTTTATTGGCGGATAAGACAGGCATGTCTGATTTCAGCGCAATGACGCGCTGGCTACAATAAATGAATCTTCGGTCTTTGGTGCCGTGCCGTCTTGCATACGGCAGGATATGGCTGGCTATCGCCATCCTCATACTCGCCGCGCTCGGCAATGCCGCTATTGTCCGGGCTGCCAACACAGATGTTCCGGCTGATAGTAATGAGCAAGCCTACCAAAAAGCAATCGAGCAGGCCCGTCAGGGGCATTTCACCAACGCATTGCAGCAATTAGAGAACTTGATCAGCGCCAATCCGGATAATCGTCGTTATTACTTCGATTACATCGCCGTCCTCGGCTGGGCGGAGCGGGATCAAAAGGTGATCGATCAACTGCCAAGGATCGAGGTCGCCAAGGCGCCAGTTTATGTCCTGGAGACGGTGGCAAAGTCCGCACGCAATCTCGGCAGGTTTCAGCTCTCAGTCGACTTATACAGTGCCGCACTAAAAAAAGATGCCAGACGCATACAAAGCCGCGCAGGCCTGGCTATGTCGCTTGCCGATGACGGCCGGGTGGATGAGGGCCTGTCGATTCTGGACGATGTTTCACCGGACCAGTCGGATAATATCGATCTGCAGTCCGCACGTGCATATGTCCTGGATAAAAAACGCGACTATTTTTCTGCACTCGGGATTTATGAAGCCATTTTGAAGAGATCACCTGAAAATCGTCAGGCACAACGTGGAAGGATTCTGACAGTCGCACACATGGGCGCTCCGCATCAGGCATTGAGGCTTGCAGGGCAATCACCTGGTTTATTGGCTGATGATGAATTGAGTGTCATCGAAGCGGATGCAATCGCACTGGAAATCCGCTGGGGAAGATTACGCCAGGGTACTGCAGCACAACGTTACGTACTGACGGACGAGGCGATCAACAAACTTCAATCCAGGCTGAAATCACTTGAGGACACCGCGCGGGGGGATTCAGCGCTCGCGCATCGCTATCGCTTCGACCTGATCGTGGCATTGGTGGATCGACACCGCATGGATGAGGCGCTTGTCATCCATGAGCAGCTGGTGAGTGATGGAGTGGCCATACCCGCCTATGTGCAGATGAGCGCGGCGGACGCCTACCTCTACCTCGAACAACCGGAACAGGCCCGCGACCTGTATCAGGATGTCCTGAGACTGCAACCGGGGGACTTCGATGCCACAATCGGTCTGTTTTATACATATGTGGAGCTTGAAGAACATCAGCAAGCCCAGGCGTTGATCGATGAACTGGTGGGCCTGACACCCGTGTGGATCAGGTCCGAAACGGGCGAGCAGCCGCAACCGAATCCCCAGCGGGTAGAGGCGGACATTACCGCCGCCCTGTCCCGGGCCTTTGCAGATGACCTTGAAACATCCAGCCAGACGCTGGCAGAACTCAACCGCCAGGCGCCGCATAATGCTGATATTCGAGCCGCCCTGGCCGATGTTTCATCCTTCCGCGGCTGGCCACGAAATGCGCTGTCCGATTATGAACTGGCACTCAGCGCAGACCGCGGGCATCTGGAGGCGCGAACGGGGCATGCCGGCACGTTGCTGGACCTTTATGAATTCGAGGCGGCCGAAGTCGCGATACAGGACATCGGCCACGAATATCCACTCAATAAAGGCGTTGTCGGATTGCAACGGCAATGGCAACTCTATAACCTGCATGAGCTGCGGTTCTATGTCGCCCGTGGCCTGAACTCAGGTGCACAGGAAGGTACTGATGACCTGGCCATGAATGCCTATCTGTATTCCAGACCGATGAACTATCATTATCGAACGTTTGTGCATGGGCTGCTTGATCGCGCCAAGTTTCCAGAGGGCAATGTCACCTATCGACGCTACGGTGCCGGGCTGGAATACCGGCAGCGAGACATCGAGTTGACGGGCGAATTGACGACCGGTGCAGGTGACCAGGATGATATGGGTATAGGCGCGCAACTCAGCTGGATGCCTGATGATTACTGGCGCTTTGACCTTGCCGCAGACAGTTACAGTAATGATATACCCCTGCGCGCACGTCTCTCGGACATCGATGGCTGGTCGGTCAGTCTCGATACCGCCTATCGTTTCAGTGAATCACGACGTATCGATCTGCATCTGAACAGGATCGATTTCAGTGATGATAATCTGCGTACCGGAGGAACGTTTGTCTACACGGAACGGCTCGTCACCGGTCCGCGCTACAAACTGGACGGATCGCTCGAGTTATCCATGTCACGTAATACGCGCAACAATGCCCCGTATTTTAACCCGCAACGTGACAGTTCACAGGGATTGTCCCTTGTCAATGAATGGCTGACATCGCGCCGTTATACCCGCGCCTTTCGTCAGCGCCTTGGCCTTGGCATCGGCACCTATCACCAGGCCGACTTTGGTTCCCGTACGACCTGGCATGTGCGTTACGAACACGACTGGGAACTCAATGATCAGTTCAGCCTGTTGTATGGCATCTCCCGCAGCCGACACATCTATGACGGTGACAGTGAAATGCGTTCACAGATCGATCTTGGTCTGGTTTGGAGATTTTGATGTTGGATAGAGGCATCATAACCATGGGTATGCTGTTTGTGTCGTTGTCTTGTCAGGGAGCAGTGACGGCCGCGCAGGATGCGGATACCTTTATTGCGATCAATTATCATGAGGTGCTGGATGACCGGCACCAGGAAGGCGGGCTTGCAGAATTATCACTGGATACGTCGGAGTTGATCGCCCAGTTCGCCTGGCTCAAGGAGAACGGCTATCATCCCGTGAGTCTGGATGACATCATTGAGGCACGCAAAGGCACGCGCAGCCTGCCTCCTCATGCCGTGTTGTTGACCTTCGATGACGGGTTTCGCTCGGTTTACACACATGTTTTCCCATTGCTGAAATTGTTTGAATACCCCGCGGTAGTAGCGGTTGTCGGCAGCTGGCTGGAAGCCGGTAAGGATGGCATGGTTATGTATGGAGGCAGTTCCGTATCGCGCAATAATTTCATAACCTGGAAACAGGCAAAGGAGATGATCGATTCCGGTTATATCGAGATTGCATCACACAGTTATGATCTGCACCATGGTATCGAGGCCAATCCGCAGCGCAACAGCCTGCCTGCCGCGACTTCCCGTCGCTATGACAGCAAGACGGGCTATGAATCCGCCACGGCCTATATCAAGCGTATCCATGATGATCTGGCAGCAAACAATCGCTTGATCGAACGTCATCTCGGACACAAACCACGCTGTATGGTATGGCCCTACGGCAAGTACAGCCAGGCAACGATCAGGATCGCCCGCGAACTCGGTATGCCTATCACGATGACCCTGGACGAGGGTGTTAACGACCTCAGGGATCTTTCCCTTATTAACCGCGTGCTCGTGCCGCCTCACACCCGGTTGCGTGATTTTATCACCTTGTTAAGACAGCCACGCAGGTCCGGTCCGATTCGTGTCGCGCAAGTCGATCTCGATTATGTCTATGATCCCGATTACGCACAGCAGGAAAAAAATCTGGGCGTGTTGCTGGACCGTATCAAGGCAATGCAGATCAGCACCGTTTATCTGCAGGCCTTTGCAGACCCGGACGGCGACGGCAACGCGGATGCCCTGTATTTTCCCAACCGGCACCTACCGATGCGCGCCGATCTTTTCAGCCGCGTAGCCTGGCAATTGCAGACACGTTCGAACGTCAGGGTATATGCGTGGCTGCCGGTCTTTTCATTCAACCTGGACAAGGCGAAGCACCCACAATTACCCTATGTGGAGCGAGAAACCAATATTGGGGATCATGGTGATATCGATTATCACCGCGTTTCACCGTTTAGTGACCGGGCGCGCAGGATAATCGGAGAGATCTACGAAGACCTCGCCATACATGCGGATTTCTCCGGGGTGTTATTCCATGATGACGCCTATCTCAACGATTTCGAAGATGCCAGCGACGCAGCGCTTGAATACTATACGCTGAAATGGAATATGCCGGATTCAATCGATGAGATCAGAAATAACCCTGATGTATTTGCGGAATGGTCCAGGCAAAAGACGCTTGCACTGATCGACTGGACCGACTATCTTGCGGACCGCGTTCGCTACAGCCGCCCACGGATCAAGACAGCGCGCAATCTATACGCCTCCGTCATACTGGATCCGCATGCAGAGGAGTGGTTTGCACAGTCACTGCCGTTGTTTCTGGAGCATTATGACTATACGGCAGTGATGGCCATGCCATACATGGAAGGTGTGCGGTCACCGCAAATATGGTTGCAAAGACTGGTTGACAAGGTCGCACAGTATCCCGGCGCATTGAATAAAACGGTATTCGAGTTGCAAAGCGTCGATTGGCGTGACAGGCAGCCCTTGCCCTCGGCGACTGTCGCGCGGCAAATGGATGTCCTGCAAAGGCATGGTGTAACCAATTTCGGATATTACCCGGATGACTTCCTTACCGGGCATCCGAGGATGTCGGCGATAAGGCCGGTGATATCACTCAGCACATACCCATACCAGAGATAACACCATGGAGCTATTATCAAATGTCATATCGGCGCTGTGGAAATTTGAATTTTATTATCCGTTATTCATGGCCTATCTGTGGATGGTCGGCGGAATCTATTATTATTACCACCGCGAGGTCGGGCGGGCACATCATGTTGAGGATGTGCCGGAACTGAAGGAATATCCGGCTGTCTCCATCATCGTACCCTGTCATAATGAAGCTCAGAATATCGAGGAAACCATCCGGTATCTGGTCAGGCAGCAATATCCGAATTTCGACATCATCGCAGTCAATGACGGCAGTAGCGATGATACCGGCGTCATCCTTGACCGTCTGAGTGCACAATTTCCCAATCTGCGAGTCGTTCATCTGGCGAGCAATCAGGGCAAGGCGATGGCGCTGCGTATGGGCGCCATGTTATCGGCCAACGAATTCCTGCTCTGCATTGATGGCGATGCAGTCCTTGACCCGCGCGCCACGACCTGGATGATGAGCAATTTCGTTGGCGCCTCGCGTGTCGGTGCCGTAACCGGTAATCCGCGTATACGTACACGTTCGACATTGCTGGGCAAGATCCAGGTGGGTGAGTTTTCATCCATCATCGGCCTTATCAAACGTGCCCAGCGCATCTACGGCAGGATGTTTACCGTATCCGGTGTGGTTGCGGCGTTTCGCAAGAGTGCCCTGCAGGAAGTGGGTTACTGGCGGCTAGATATGGTTACCGAGGATATCGATATCAGCTGGAAGTTACAGCTGAAGCACTGGGATATCCGCTTTGAACCGAATGCCTTGTGCTGGATCAAGATGCCCGAGACATTCAAGGGGTTGTGGCGTCAGCGGTTGCGTTGGTCCCAGGGCGGAATGGAGGCGCTCATAGCCTATCTGCCTAATTTCTGGTCCTGGCGCAAGCGTCGCATGTGGGGTATCTATCTCGAATACATCACCAGTGTCTTCTGGGCCTATATGATGGCGGTCGTTATAATATTGTGGCTTGCAGGTCTGGTGATCAATCTGCCACAGGCGTTACAGTTTCCCACGGTGATCCCGAACTGGAACGGTATATTGCTGGGAATTACTTGTCTGGTCCAGTTTCTCGTCAGTATGCTGATCGATTCACGTTATGAAGAGGACTTTGGCAAGTATTACTACTGGATCATCTGGTATCCGATCGTGTACTGGATACTCAATGTGTTTACGACAGTCGTGGCTGTGCCGCGCGCACTGTTTCGCAAACGTGGCACGCGAGCACGCTGGACCAGTCCTGACAGGGGTTTGCAGGCACCATGAATCCGCTCATAATCGACATGCCGGATCTGCAGACCATTCGTCAGCGCTATGCGTCTACCATCATTACATTGATATTCTGGGTCTTCTGGTTTTATCTCTGGCTGCCATTGATCAGTCTCATCGCCTGGGTACTGGGCATCGACCTGCTATACGACCGTATGGTCGTCAAGGGCGGCTTTGATGCATTTGTGGCCTCGCTGCCAGCCTATGTCCTGGTGATCGTCACGATGGGGACACTACTGGTGATCTGGGGTGTCTATAACCTGCAACGTTTTCGTGGTCATGAACGCCGCACCCATGTGCATCCGGTGGATACCCCGTCGATGGCCCGATATTTTCTGGTTGATCCACAGCAGCTGTCTGAATGGCAACAGACAAAAAACTTGGTGGTCCATATCGATGAGCTCGGTATGATCCGCTCGGTGGAAAAAGGCGGGCTCAAGCGACAGAACGGCGACACCACCATTTGACAGCAACCAGCGCGAGGTAGTAACAGGGGTTGCGTTCGTGTTTATCCCGGAATGCCCACTGGTGGCTATGACGCATTCGAAATTGGTCATCGCAATGTCGACACCTTGGATCAAGTCCGTTAATTGCTGCAACGGCCATTGCGGACCATTCAAATACACCTGCTCGGGAAACCGCCAACTTACATGGCATCGCTGCTGGCAAACAGACGATAGGTCTTGTCATCTCCTGCAGCATTGTTGTCAGCGGCCATTGCCGGTCCGATGAAGACCATCAGTATGCAAGCCAGTCTTAACAGAGATTTGTATTACAAGGGACAATCCTTGCTGATTTAACCTTTAATTTGGATAATCCTGTACATACATGGCAAAGCAGAAAACACCACAGGTGAAGAAATACCACATCCTGTCTCTCGATGGTGGTGGTATCCGCGGTCTTATCAGTGCCGTGTGGCTCGACCGTCTGGAACAAAAGACAGGGTCACCGCTTAAGTATCACTTTGACCTCATTGCAGGTACATCGACCGGTAGTATCCTTGCCTGCGCCATAGCCATGGGCATGAGTGCCGGTGACATAGTCGACCTTTATCTCGAACATGCCGGGACCATCTTTCCCGGACGTGCATCACGTACCTGGAGCCGTACCCGGCGTCTGCTGTCACAGGGTCCCAGTGCGCCGAAGTATGACGGTAAGGGACTGCAGCAGGTCTTACAGAAGGTGTTCAAAAAGAAGGGCAGGAACATCCTGTTTGGCCAGCTGTCTGTGAAACCTGTGCTCGTGTTTTCTTACGACACGCTTAATCGCCAGAGCATTGTCTTCAAGAACAATAAACATGAGCATATGCAAATACCGGTATACCAGATCTGTCAGGCTTCCTGTTCCGCGCCCACTTTTTTCCCCGCTCAGGTCATGCGTTTGGGCAAGGCAAATATTCCACTCATTGACGGCGGTGTGGTGGCCAATAATCCAGCCGCATGCGCCATTGCTGAGGCGATTCGCATCAATAAACGCAGGCGGAGGATCAATCGCTGTGAAGTGACGGATTTTGTCGTAGCGTCGTTCGGGACCGGAGAGGCAACGCGCAGCATCTCCATCAGTGAGGCACAGGAGTGGGGTGCGCTGGAATGGGCAATTCCACTTATAGATGTCCTGTTCGACGGGTCAACCGATGCCGTGGATTATATCGTCCGGCAGGTGATAGATGAGGATAAATACTTTCGTCTCCAGTGCAGACTGGAGCAGGCCTTCGATGACATGGACAATGCCGAACGGAGCAACCTCAATGCACTGATCGCAGTTGCACAGAATTACCTGCTGACGCAGGGAGGGGAGCGGAGTCTGACGCAGCTGGTCAATGTCCTGCGTCCGTGATTGGCGTGCTGACTGGCATGTCAGTCAGTAAAGCACGTTAACGGGTATCGGGGTGATGATCAGTCTGTACATCGGACATATGTAGATAAATTTCATGAAAATTTGGTTATTGATGCGGGTATTCAAGTATCCCCTTGTGCAGACGATATACTCGGTAGTATGACTGAGCTAAAGGGACGAGGATGATATCAGATGGCATCATCAGAAAAAGTGAGTGAATACTGCTCGAGCTATTCCAGATGTACACTGGATCCCGAATTTATCCCGACCTTCCACAAGATATTCATCACCACTTCTGCCGATGCGCGGCATCATATCTCTCATATTTCGGAAGTGCGCCAGATAAAGATGATGGAATATGCCCTTTATCTGCTTATGTTGTCCATTGATAACAACGCGAATGGGATGACGTCACTGGAACAGCTCGGCAAGACTGGGGACAGACTGCCCATCAAACCTGAACTGTATGATCATTGGTTGAATAGTCTGGTTACCACTGTTGAAAACTACGACGGCAAAGTAAATCCGAACATCGGCGCCGTCTGGCGTGAGGTGCTGGGCCCCTGTATAGATATGATGAAGCAACAGTACCAGGACGATGCTGTCAAACTCAAGGCAATCTCCTGAAATAACTTCCTGACCCCCGAATACATTTCTGCATCCATTCGCGGACTACGCGATTATCTGCAAATCTGCAGCAGTACACCCGGACATTTTCCTGTCCAATGAAGTGCTGGGCCGGTCCCGGACCAGATGACATCAGTTTGCGTTACTCACGCTGAAACACGGCTTCAGGTAGGGGTGACCGGCATGCTGGCGATATAGAACATCATTACGGCATTGATAAGCGCCAGGAAACCAATAACACGTATAAAAAGTAACAGTCCCGGGTTTTGTAATGAGTCCGGTTGCATGTCTTTAGTGCCGCGGGCACGACTTGCCTTTTCTTTCATCCAGTTGACCAGCCGTTCGGGTTTGGTCAGGCAGATCCCGCCGATGACGAAAAACGCAATGGCTGCAATCAGATACATACGCCTATTATGACATAGATAATATACTACTGTCGGCAAGCACCCTGTTACCGGTTTGTTACATGGCAATGTATGTCGATCAACGGTAACATGTATGTATATGGATAACAGGAGTATCCTTGAGATCTACGCGGAAAGATCGTCTTGAAGGCAACTGCAGAAATACAGGTTATACCAATCGGCAGCGGTGTCTCTGTCAGAAAGGAAATCACACGGGTAGTCAAGATCCTCAACACCTATGACTTCATCATCGAGACACACGCATCAGGCACTGACATAGAAGGCGAACTTGCCCAGATCCTGGCTGCCGTTGAGGAAATACATAGCACACTGCATCATGAAGGGATTATCCGTCTGGTAAGTTACCTCAAGCTTGAAACCCGGAGTGACAAGATTCCCACCCTGAAAGGCAAGCGCATATGACGTGTCCGTAGTGTTGAAATTCCTGGTTATGGCCGGGCCGATAATACCTGCAATGGACTGGATACGTCGACGCATCGCAACCTGTAACGAGACTACTGTATTACAATGACATCGATTGGCCTGATCAGTGATATACATGCCACAGCTGCACCGGTCGCTGAAGCCTTTTCTATATTTGAAAAGGCAGGAGTTGACGCAATCTTTTGTGCCGGTGATATCGCCGGGTACAGGGATGAACTGGAACAGGTCATCGAGTTGCTGGAAAAAAAAGACTGCCGGTCGATACTTGGCAATCATGATGTATTATACCTGGATCATTATGGCGATGATCCTGGTGACAGGGCTGTAGCTTATTTCAAGGGTCTGCCGACCGTGATCGAGAAGACGATAGACGGCAAGTGCATTTATATGGTGCACGCCCATCCACCGGATGCCTGTCACGGTGGCATCAAATTGCTGGACCGCTTTGGTGAACTGCAGCCCGAGCATGTTGCCTATTGGTCGGATCGACTCAGGCCATTCGATTACGATGTAATCATCGTCGGCCATACCCACCAGGTTTTTACGGAGTACCTGGGTGATATCCTTGTGGTCAATCCTGGCAGCAGCGCTTTCAACCATTCCTGCGCGATCCTGCATCTACCCGAGATGCGTGTGCAAACATTTGCGCTTTCGGGCAAGGCGATCGAGAGGACCTGGAACTGGGGTGAGCACATGATAGTCAGAAGGTGAGGAGCAGTTGCCAGTTGCGCTTAGTGGCTATACATATGGCTCCTGATTCAGCGAATCCGCAGCATGCTGAGTAACAAGGTTACCGTACCCAGCAGGATCATCATGCCGTATTCAAACAGGTGATCAAGGATTCCGCCGCCCTTTAGAAACAGGTCACGTATGACCACCAGGAAATAACGCAGTGGATCAAGAAAGGTGAGCCATTGCACGCCCTGCGGCATGTTGCTGATAGGGAATGCAAACCCCGAAAGGATAATGGCCGGCATGACGACCAGGAAACCCAGCAGCATCGCCTGTTGCTGGGTGCTGGAGTAACTCGATATCAATACACCCAGGCCCAGCGTGCTCATCAGATATATCACGCTGCCGAAAAACAGGGCCGAAAGGTCGCCGCGGAACGGTATCTTGAACCAGACAATGGCCAGTACAGTCACCAGAAAGACATCGAACAGCCCGATACAGGCTACCGGGATCATCTTGCCGATCAGCAGCTCAAGGCGTGCCAGGGGTGTGACCATCAGACGTTCCAGTGTTCCCATCTCGCGTTCGCGTACGACCGTCATGGCGGTAAGCAACATGGTTGCCACCAGCACCACCGTGGCGATAATGCCGGGTATGAAATAGTCGCGATCTTCCAGGTTGGGATTGAACCAGGTTCGTTCCACGAGTCTTACAGGTGGTTGCACCTTCTCTCGTTGCTGTGCATTCTCACGGATAATATGGCTCAGTTGACCCATGACGATCTGCGCACTGTTGGAATCGGAGCCGTCCGCTATCAGCTGTACCACAGGTCGGCGTGGAAAATCGGTGGCAAGCTGTATGATGGCCTGTACCTGGCTGCTATCCATGGCATATGCAGCTGCCGTCATGTCAGCGTAATGTTGTAATCGAAAATGACCGCCGGCAGCAATGGCCGATAATATCTCACGACTTTCACGGCTGTGAGCGTAATTCACTACGGCAACCTGCGATTCGCGCACGTCGAATGTTGCAGCATAACCGAATATCATCAACTGGATAAGCGGTGGCACGATCACAAAGAAACGCATCCGCGGGTCACGCAGTAATTGACGGAACTCCTTCGCCAGCAATGCGCGCAACCTCACCATACTGCCGATCATGGCAACAGCCCGAGATGCCGCGCACGTACAAAGGCGACACGTGCCAGCAGCAGGGCCATAACCAGCAGGGCCACCACCTCGGTCCATACCAGTAGCGGTGAGACGCCCTTGAGAAAGATCAGTTTCGACAGGGCGACGTAATAGCGGGCCGGTACGATATATGTCAGGTACTGGAGCATCAGCGGCATATTCTGGATGGCGAAGATAAAACCCGACAGCAGAAACGCCGGTAGAAACGTGCTGATCAGTGACATCTGGCTGGCCAGCATCTGGTTGCCTGCGATCATGGAAATCAGCGCCCCTTGCAGCATCACAACCAGAATGAACAGTACAGATACCAGCCCCAGCGCTCCGAGAGAACCGCGCAAGGGTACGTCAAACACATATACCGCTGCGCCTACTGCCAACAACAGATCTGCTATGCCGATAAATATATAGGGGAACAGCTTTCCTATCAGGAATTCACCACGGGTCAGCGGGGTGGTGCGCAACATGACGAGGTTGCCATATTCCATCTCGCGGGCGATGGTGAGCGAGGTGATCAATGCGCCGATGACCGCCATGACCACGGCAATGACGCCGGGCACGATGGCCAGACGACTTTCCCTGCCCTCATTGAACCAGCTGCGATCCTCGATGCGGATCGGCGGTGAAGCATCCCGTAATGAAAGGGCATAGTCATTGACCAGTGCGGTTGCATAGTTGCGCAGCAGGCGTGCAGTATTGGCATCCACACCATCAAGCAATAACTGCAGCGAGGCATTGCGTTGTTGCAGTTTTCGCGCATAGTCATAAGGGACAATCAGCCCCGCTCTGATATGACCAGTCTGCAGGTCGGCACGTAAAGCCTTGCGGCTGCGATAACGTGCGACCACCTGAAAGGCATGACTGGCGTCAAAACGGGCGACGATATCATTTGACTGCGCATCACGTGCTTCCTGTAACACTCCCAGTGATGCCTCGCTGATATCAAGACGTACTGCATAACCGAACAGGAACAACAGCATCAACGGCATCAGCAGGATCAGTGCCAGACTGCGGGGATCACGCAACAGGTGCCACCATTCCTTGCGTGCCATGGCGCGTACATGCTGCAGCTTCATGATTGGTCCACCGTCGCGGCCTCTTCCAGAACCGCTACAAAGACATCCTCCAGTTCAGGTGATGCCGTCTCCACCCTGGTGATCGGGGTATCACATCGCGACGCCGTTTCATGCAGTTTTTTAATCATGTCATCAGCATTGCTTCCAGCGTTAAGGCGGATGCGTAGATGACCGGCGTGTGGGATGATCTCACGAATCTCAGCCCGGTCCTGCAGCAGATGGATCCAGTGCGTACATTCGCTGGAATACAGCAAAAGGATTGGTGTCGGCAGGGGGCGTTCCAGTAATTCCGTCGGTGTCCCCTGGGTGACAATGCGGCCGGCATTCATCAAGGCCAGCCGGTCGCAGAAGATGGCCTCATCCATATAGTGGGTGGTTACCAGGATACCGATGCCGCTTTCCGCAAGTTCATAGATCAATTCCCAGAAGTGTTGCCGTACCAGGGGATCCACCCCCGAGGTGGGTTCATCCAGAAATAACACATGCGGTTCGTGCAACAGGGCCGAGGCCAGCGCCAGACGTCGCTTGAATCCTAAAGGCAGTGTTGCAGCACGCAGCGATGCCTGCCTTTCCAGATCAAGATGATCAAGCGCCCAGTGCAGACGTTCACGGCGGCGATCACCACGCAGCCCATAAAGCCCCGCCTGGAGCTCGAGGTTTTCCATTACTGTGAGATCTCCATACAGTGCGAAGCGTTGTGCCACATAACCGATATGACCGCGTGCATGCCGTGCATGGCGAACCATATCGATGTCCGCAACATGGATATCACCCGCAGTTGGGGTTAGCATACCGCACAACATGCGGATCGCCGTGGTCTTGCCGGCACCATTGGCGCCCAACAGTCCGAAGACCTCCCCATTGGTGACATGGATATCGATGGAATCAACTGCTGTGAAGTCGCCGAAACGACGTGTCAAACCCTGCGCGATGTTGACCGGTGCGGGATGAGATTTGGCCGCGTTCTCGGTCATCTTTTCCAACGTTGCTGTTTTCGCGCATGGCAAGGTCACGCAGCGCGGTATCGTTGAGGGATGGTGCTGCAGATTGTACCTGCAGCCCGGCCGACAAATGTTCCACTTCACGGGTAAAGGCATCGAGATCAGAACCCGCATCGAGCCAGATGTGCAGGCGTGGACCGATTGCGAATACCAACTGCACATTGGGCAGCCGTCGCAATCGCTTGCGATAGTCACGTACCGTCTTGCCTGAGACGACCAGCAGTTGCATATTGCCGGGGTGCGCCAGCGCCGATGGTGTTCCCTGTCGCTCCATACGGCCCTCCTGCAGCAATGCAACACGATCACAACGTTCCGCCTCATCCATATTGGCAGTGGCGTACAGTATTGCCATACCTTCGGCACGCACTCTGTCCAGTAGCTGCCAGAAGGCGCGTCGTGATACAGGGTCGACACCGGTAGTGGGCTCGTCCAGGAACATCATCCGCGGTTCGCTCAGCAGCGCACAGGACAGGGCCAGCTTCTGCATCATTCCACCGGATAACTGGCCCGCACGACGTGTCTCAAAACCAGTCAGACCGGTGCGCGTCAACAGGTCACGAATGCGTTGTCGCGCAGTTGCGCGTGGTAGTCCATGCAGGTCTGCAAAGAAGTACAGATTCTCCATGACCGACAGGTCCTGATAAAGACCGAATCCCTGGGGCATATAGGCGATGTCGTCCCGCAATTGCGGGTCGGATGGTTTCTTTCCCAGCAGTGTCACGGTACCGGAATCGGGCACAAGCTGGCCAACGGCGATTTGCATCAAGGTGGTTTTCCCGGCACCGTCTGCGCCTACCAGACCGACAATTTCTCCGCCGGCCACCGAGATGTCGATGCCTCGCAATACCGGCTCGGCATCATAGGCAAAATGCACGTCCCGGGTGGCAAATACGGGTTCACTCATGGTGCCGCAATGGCCAGGTTCACGTCTGCAGGCATACCAACCTTGAGCACACCACCGGGATTGGCCACCTCCACCTTGACGCGATATACCAGATCAACCCGTAATTCCCGGGTCTCTACGGTCTTGGGAGTAAATTCCGCCTCGGACGAGATGAATGTCACCCGGCCATCGAAGACCTTGTCTGGCAGACCGTCTACCCGAACTTCAGCGGGCTGGCCGAGTCGAATGCGAGACAGGTCCTTTTCATTGACATACAGCCGCACCCAGGGGGTTTCCACGGATGCCACTCGCAGCACAGGCTGACCCGCGGTGACCACTTCACCTGCCTCCGCCATTCGCACCGTAATGCTACCGGCCACCGGGCTTACCAGGTCGACATAGGCCAATTGTTGTTGTGCAATCGCCACTGCTTGCAGGTGTGCCTCATAATCGGCGCGCGCCTGCGCGATTTGCTCCTTGCGTGGCCCTTGCTGCAACAATGCCAACTGTTCCCGGGCCTGAGTCAGGGTCGCTTGAGCCACATTCTCCTGAAGACGGGCACGATCCAGTCCATCCTGTGAAGCAAGCTGTCTAGGAATCAGTTGTGTAATTCGTTTGGTTTCAGATTGTGCAAACTTGAGTTGTGCGATCGCCTGATCCACCGCAGCTTGACCTGCCCTGATTTCTTCCGGCCTGCTTCCGGCCTCCAACAAGGCCAGTTGCGCCTTGCTTGCCTCGGCTTCGGCGCGGGCATGAGCCAGGGCAAGTTCATAATCATGCGGTTCAAGGGACGCCATCTTTTGTCCGTCGGTGACCGTGTCACCTTCATCGGCCAGCAGGCTTGCGACCCGGCCCGGCACCTGAAAGGCGAGGTCTGTCTCGCGAGCCTCTATACTGCCTGACACAAGTATGGAGGATGATGTCTCATCATCACCAGGTAAATCGCAGCCAGCCATGACAATTGTCATTATCAGTATGACCGTTGTCTTGACAAGCCGGCGTTGCATGATGCCCGATGTTGGCATTACGGGAATTGTTTTGCGGTTAACAGGCAAGGCAGACCCCTCAATCGTCTGTCACGTTGTCGAGCACATGGATTACAGATGAAAATCATAGAGTAGGCTCTCTTTGTACGTCTGGCAATGCATATCACCCGTTATATCCTGCAGCAGTATCCAAGGATATGGATATCTGGGCTGACTGTGTTCACTCAAGCCTGCAGGACATTTTTTATACGAGGCGGGCAAGGGCCGTACACGTAGCCGAGTCAAGCAGGATGTATGAAAGTGTTAGCTGCATCACAATCCGATGCAATGCATCAATGTATGATGTCGCTATCTTGCAAATAGCGCTTGCGCGGGTTTACGGCCCGGCTTTTGCACTGAAGTATTCATAATCCGCACGCTACTCATTTATAGAATTGAGGGTTTCATTATGTCCAGCGTTATGACAGTTCCGGATGCCAATGCTGCCTATGACCATGACGAAATCCAGCTGGTTTCGACTCATGAAGAGAATGCGGCGCCTCGTACGCAGCTGACCGAGCTCTCGCAGTTCAGCCTGTTGAAGGCGTATAGCGTACACTACACCCTTTTTGATGGCCATTTTTTATCCGTGTATGTTAAACATCCTTTTCTACGTCCCCGAAAGTACTGGCTGAACCTGGCCTATCTGGAGCCGACTCCGCGCCGGGTGCTGAAGATCGACATGCCGTCATTGTATGCCTGCGGAATTTTATCATTGGCGGCGATGGTGCTTATGTTGATCAACACATTTACGAACGGGTCCACGGCCATATTGCAGTCGGTGGTGGCGCTGGTTTGTACCGCGCTGATTGCCCTGTTACTACTGATCTATCGGTCCAAGGACAGGCTGGTATTCTACAGTCGCTATGGCCGCGTCAACTGGTTGGAGATCCTGATCAACAAACCCAACAGGCGTGCCTACAAGGCATTCGTCGAATTGCTGATCAGTGCCTCCCACGCCGTCAGCAGCCATCAAAGCCCGAGACATGAGCAAAGGCTGGGAGCAGAACTGCGGGAACACAGGCGTCTCAAGCATGAAGGTGTCTTGTCGGCCAGGGTCTACGAGGATGTCAAACGCCGATTTCTTGGTGAGCATGTCAGCCTCATGAATACATACAGTGAGGAGAATGACCGGAACAGTGGTAATAATGAGATAAACAGCGCCAATTTGAGATATATCGCGGCCAGGTTATTGAGCAGACTGGCTGCGGGGATGGCGATGATCGGAAAGAGGTAATATAAGGCGGATCATGCGCCTGTAAACGATCGCCGATCAGCGCAATCAAAGCAGTGATTATGACTGCAGAGTTGATTGAGTATAAAAGACATAGTTTAATCATGTTCAAGGATCTGAACCGGGTTAGGCTATGTCGGCTGAAATTGAAATTCAGGTTGAGTGCTATGCCGGCTATCGTGCCGAACAGCGCCCCCAACGATTTACACTTGGGCAGCGGGTAGTCGAGGTGGCCGAAATTATTGATCAGTGGTACGGACCGGATTACCGCTATTTCAAATTGAAAAGTGATGATGGTGGTATCTATATACTCCGTCATGAGGAGCCGGCGGGGCGTTGGGAATTGACCATGTTCGATGCCGGCAGTCGCGAAGAGACACGTTTGTCGTCAACCTGATCAACTTCCGGTCACCTGGCATAAGAGTGTTTCAGCAACGACGAACGCGCCAGTCAATTATCTCGTAACCGGGTGTGTCTATTCGTCAGATACCGCGATCAGTCGGCGTCCTTGTCCGTTGCCAGCTCGGATTCACTTGAGAGAACGGGCGATGCATCTATGTCTTCTGCATCCATCATAGTGGCAATGCGCTGCAAAGAGGCCAGTAACTGGGTCTGTTCCCAAATCTGCAGGTTATGGAAGCGTTGAACGAAACGTTCCTGCAGCAGCGGGGGGGATTTTTCAAGCGTCGCCAAACCGGCAGCCGTGGCCTCGACCCGTACCCGGCGCCGGTCCTGCGTATCACGGATACGTGAAATCAATCCCCTTTGCTCGAGGCGGTTGAGGATATCGGTAACCGTTCCCTGGCTTAGGCTGACGCGATACGCCAGTTCGCCCGCGGATAGCCCCCCGTTGTGCAATGCCTTCAATATCAGGGCCTGGGGGCCGGTCAATCCATGGCTTTCTACCAGGGCGCGTGAATGCAGATCCACAGCCCGTATCACCCGTCGCAGGGCGATAATGACCTGATCTGCCAAATCATCGTTTTTTTTCATATTAATCTAACCTGGTAAAGTGCCGAATATATTAAGTGCCGTAAACATTATATTTTGCGCCAATTTTAGCCAGACTTTAATAATTAGTTAATTTAACTTATAATTATGGGTTTTACAGCAAAAGATATGGATATAATACGAGTATATTTTGTTTTGGAACAAAACATATTTCCCCTTATTCACAACCGCTTTCGATCCGGCCGCCATGTTTCATGACGACCTCCGCGCGACCGAAAAACGCTGGCAGCGACGGCACTTGTTTCGGAAACGGCAATCACATCTTACCCCCCGTCTGGTCGCCCTGACACTGATCCTGGTTGCCGTTGCAATCGTGGCCTGGTGACCGGCAGTGATGCCCGATCAGTCCGGCTACAACCACGATGCCATCTTGCAGGACAATCTCACTGCAAATCCATACAGCGTCATCTACAGTCTCAGGCTTATCATCCTGATACTGTCGGCTCTCTGCCTGTTTTCGGTAACACTAAGCCGTGCCAGTATCTCACCGCCCCGTTTGAGTAGTGATACCGATGTAGCAACCGCGGGATTTTTTCGACTGACGTGGCAAGCCGATTCCGATCGCGTCGAGTTGCAAGAGGCGAGCGGGGACGATTTTCGCAATCCGGTCACGCTCTATACCGGATCCGACACGTCATCAGTTATTTCCGGCAAGCCGGACGGTACCTGGTTTTATCGGCTTCGCGCTATTGAAGACGGTCAGCCGGGACCCTGGAGTGAACCGGTGGAGGTAAAGGTTGCACATCATAGCCTGTACCGTGCCTTCACGTTCCTCTTCCTGGGGGTCGTCGTGTTTATCTCCATCGTCGTGATGGTCATCCGCGGTTCGAGGGGGTTGTGATGGATACGCCAAGCAAACCTCAACTGCATGTCAACACTGAACGTCTGCGTAAGGATATCGACGACCTTGCCCGGATCGGCCTACGCAAGGATCAGGGGATCTATCGCATGGCCTTCAGTGAGGGTGATCGGGCGGGACGTGACTGGCTGCGCCAGCGCATCTCTGACTGCGGGCTGGAGTTTCACCAGGATGGCGCGGCCAATCTGTACGCACGTCTCAACTGGAATGAGAACATCCCCGGAGTTATTGCCGGCTCGCATATGGATACGGTACCCAGTGCCGGTCACCTGGATGGTGCACTGGGTGTGGTCTGCGCACTGGAAGCCCTGCGGGTACTGCAGGAATCCAGGATAAAACTCAAGCGACCGCTGGAAGCGGTGTCCTTCAGCGATGAAGAGGGCAGGTTCGGCGGTATGCTGGGTTCACAGGCTGTCGCCGGTCTGGTGACGCCTGAATACCTGTATAACGCCTGCGATCTTGACGGCGTCACTCTCACTTCCGCCATGTCGCAATTCGGACTCGATGCCCGCGAGGCCCTGCATGCCCAACGCGCACCGGGAAGCATTCATGCTTATGTGGAACTGCATATCGAACAGGGTCCGGTGCTGGACCGCAAAGGACTCAGTATCGGTATCGTCGATGCCATTACCGGTTTGTTTAAATGGGAAATCAACCTGATCGGCGTCGCCAATCACGCCGGTACCACACCAATGGATATGCGTGCCGATGCCTTCCAGGGTCTCGCAGAGTTCGCTGCACAACTTGACCGGGTGCTGGCGGAATATGGCAGTCCGCACAGTACTGCTACTATCGGTAGGGTGGAACTCAAACCGGGAGCGGCAAACGTGATTCCGGGACAAGTAGTGTTCTCTCTCGATGTGCGCGATACCGATCCCCATACCCTGGGGGCGCTTGCCGATGCCTTGCGCAGGTCCTTGTCGGCCATCGCCCGCCGCCGGGGGCTGATGTTCGAGTTCTCGGTGTTAAGTGAAATCGCACCCGTGCAGTGTGCCGCCCCGGTTGTGGAGGCCATTGATGCGGCTGTCAACAGCCTTGGGCTGTCCGCAACACATCTGCGCAGCGGCGCGGCACATGATGCCCAGATCATCGCCGGCATCGCACCCGCAGGTATGATCTTCGTCCCGAGCAAGGAAGGCCGCAGCCATTCCTCTGCCGAGTGGACGGCATGGCGGGACATCGAGGCGGGTGCCAATACATTATTGAATACCTTATACCGGTTGGCGGCATAGCGATGAAGGATAAACAGACACATCAGCTGACGCACGACGATTTCCTGAACGTCGACCCGCTACGCGATGCATATCGTGAATCCATCACACATGCTCCGGCTGTCACCCGATCCCTCAAGTCTCATGCGACAGCATTGTTGTGTATCGACCTGCAATATCTCGATGCCGCTCCCGGTTATGGTGTATTCGCCGACATCGAGGCATCAGGTGTCCCCAGCGAGGCCCATGAATATTATTTTGACCGTCTCAAATATACCGTGTTGCCCAATGTCCGGCGTCTGCAGGATGCCTTTCGTGGACGCGGTCTGGAGGTCATCCATACCCGCATCCAGTCGCTCACCCAGGATGGACGGGACCGCAGTCCCGGACACAAGCGCCTGGGATTGCACGCCCCGCCGGGTTCCAAGGAGGCCGAGTTTCTGGATGAGGTCGCGCCGCTGGAAAACGAGATAGTGATCAACAAGACCGCGAGCGGGGTTTTCAACTCGACCAACATCTCCTACATCATGCGCAACCTGGGTATCACCGGCCTGTTTGTCGTCGGAGTCTACAGCAATGAGTGTGTTTCCACTGCGATCAGGGATGCCTGTGATCTGGGGTATTTTGTCACGCTCATCTCCGACGGTTGTGCAACCGTTACACCCGAATTGCAACGTGCAACGATAACCACCATGAAGGACCGCTATGCGCGTGTCATGACGGCCAAGCAGGCAATCAAGGAAATTCAGGAAGTCGTTGAACATGAATAGCATGCAAAATGCAAGTCTGGATCCCTCGACGGGGTGGCTGATACTGGCGATATTTTCCGTCCTGTGGGTGGCCCTGGGCGGTTACCTGGGCCGGCGTGCAGAGGGCCTGGAAGGTTTCATGCTGGCCGGTCGCAAGGTCGGCCTCGCCCTTGGTACCGCGACGGCGATGGCGACCTGGGTTACCAGTAACACCACCATGGCTGCGCCGCAGCTGGCGTTACAGATGGGCGTGTGGGGCATGCTGGGTTATTCGCTCGGCTCGGTCGGATTGATGTTGTTTGCCCCGCTGGCAAAACGCATCCATACCCTGATGCCGTCAGGATTCACCAGCGGCGATTTCGTCCGCCTGCGCTACGGTAAGACGGCATGGCGGGTGTTTTTGTTGATCTCCTTTTGTTATGCCTTCGGCTGGCTGGTATCCATGGGCATGGCCGGTGGCGTCCTGGTCAATGCACTGACCGGTATCGATTATCGCATCGGAATGACCGTGATCCTGGCAGTATGTGTCTTCTACACCGTACTGGGCGGTCTGCGTGCCGTCATCGGAACCGACTTTATACAGACGCTGATTATATTAATCGGTGTTGTAATCCTCGCCTGGCTGGCGATATCAAAGGTCGGTTTCGACGGCATGCATGCGGCGCTGCTCGACAAGCGACCCGAGCTGCTGAACCTGCTGATGCCCGCCGCCATCATGTTTCTGTTCAACAATCTGTTGTTCGGCGTCGGTGAGATCTTCCATTCCAATGTATGGTGGAGCCGTGCCTTCGCCTTTCGCGAGGGCGTCGGATTCAAGGCCTATCTCATCGCTGGCTGCTTCTGGATGCCGATCCCGATTGTCGCTGGTTTTGTCGCGCTCACAGTTCCTGCGCTCGGCCTGAACGTACCGGCAGCGGACATGGTGGGCCCACTGGTGGCTGCCAAACTGCTGGGCACGGGGGGCGCTATACTGGTCTTTATCGTGATCTTCGCCGCATTGGCATCGAGCCTTGACTCGCTGCTGGCCGCGACATCGGACCTGATTTTGACGGACGTCTATAAAGGTCATATCCGGCCCCAAGCCAGCGAGGAAGAGCTGGCCCGTGCTGCCCGCTGGGTAGTGACAGGCCTGGGATTACTTGCCTGGTTATTGTGTCTGCCTCGCATCACCACGCTGGCCGGGCTGTTGTATTTCATGGGTGCGTTTGTGGCCAGTACTATCTGGCCGATTGCAGCTGGATTGTTCTGGAGGCGAGTCAGCGGCTGGGGTGCAACACTGGCGATGGTCAGCGGCACGGCAATTGGACTGATTGCGTACTTTACGATCGGGTTTTACGTCGCCGCCCTGATATCCGCCGTGGTTTCCATGACCGTCGTACTGTTGAGTGTCTGGCTGCGTCCTGCAGACTTCGACTGGAGAGTGCTCGACAACTCGATGGAGGCAAGTTCATGACGATCTCCGTAACCGCACTTACCTGGCTGGTCGGTACGGCGACGCTTGTGACGGCGTTCGTGCCTGTCATTTTGATCATTTTCTGGATTACTGACTTGATAAAGGGACGTATATGGTAGAGAAACTCGATCCACGCCTTCATGAACCGCTCGAGGAACCACCGCTCGATGTGCAGGGATTCGAACGTCCCCGTAATTTACTGGAAACGGTCGCCGAGGACCTGGCACCCTTGCTGGATCTGACCCAGCGTCCGGTTGTGTCATCGAAACAGTTCAGTCGTGATCAGTTGGTACAACTGTCACGCCTGGCATCGCGTTATGAGACCCAGCCACAGATGATCAACAGGCCACTGACGGGCAAGATCCTGATCAGTGCCTTTTATGAACCCAGTACCCGTACCCGGTTGTCTTTCGAGAGTGCCTGGCATCGCCTGGGCGGCGATATCATGTCCATTACCGATCCCGCCTCGACGGGTATCGCCAAGGGTGAGTCACTCTATGATGTGGGTGAGATGCTGAATCACTACGGTGACCTTGTAGTATTGCGTGACAGCAACGAAGGAGCCGTCTATGAAATGCTTGAGGCATTGCGTATCCCGATCATCAATGCTGGCAACGGTACCGATGAACATCCCACCCAGGCAATGGCCGATATCTATACCCTGTTGAAGTGGCGGCCTTCAATGTGTATGCCGGATATCGATGATGAACAACGTATACGGGTCGGCATCATTGGTGTCCCCGGGCGTATGCGTACCGTGCGGAGTTTGCTGACCCTGTTGAGCCTGTTCGCCACTGCCATTGCCGAGGTCGTCATCATCAGTGATGAAGACAGGCCGTTTGCCACCGGCCAGCGGGAGGAGCTGGAACAGGCCGGATTGAACATCCGTCTCAGTCACGAGTTAAACGATGAATTGCCGGAACTGGATGTTGTGTATATCAATACCATCAATTGGGTCGAGGACGATTACGAAGAACTGGGCGGGCATTACCGGCTGGACAAGAATTCGCCGCTTAAAACAGATGCCATCATCCTTCACCCTCTCGCGCGCGGACAGGAGCTTGCGCGTGATCTGGACGATACGCCGCACAACTGGTATTTCGCCCAGGCACGCGGCGCGGTGTTCATGCGCATGGCGCTGTTGTCTTCCATTTTAAAAACCTTTGTTTGAGAACTGATGAGAGAATTATGTGTGGTATAGCAGGATATATATATACAGATCGTAACCGCGGCATAGACCCGGATACCCTGGTGGCCATGGCGGCCATACAATATCATCGCGGCCCGGATGGCTTCGGCTGGCAGGCCATGGAGGGGATCGGGTTCAGTCATGCACGGTTGTCTATCATTGATCTGGATCAACAACGCGGTCAACAACCTTTCGTCTCCGCTGATAAACGCCTGATGCTGACCAAAAACGGCGAACTCTATGACTACCAGCGCCTGCGTGCGGACTCGACCAGCCGCGGTGCCCGTTTTCATACCAAGAGTGATTCGGAAATCATCATGCACCTGTATCCCCGGCTGGGGATCGATAAAACCCTGCCCCACCTGCGTGGAGAGTTCGCCTTCGGCCTCTATGACCGGCAGGAGGACACCCTGTACCTGGTGCGTGACCGTTTCGGCATCAAGCCGCTTTACTGGACCCGGATCGGCGAAGGCGATGCTGATGGCGGGTTGGTATTCGGCTCCGAACTCAAGGTCCTGTTTGCCCACCCCGAGGTCAAGCGCGAGATCGATTCCGCCGGGCTTTTTCACCAGTTGATGCAGACCATCGTACCGGGTACCACCGCCTTTAAGGGCGTGAACCAGGTCAAGCCCGGCCATATGCTGGCCATCCGCCGTCGCGATGGCCGGCTGCATATCGAAGAGCGGCGATACTGGGACATGCCGTTTCCGGAGGAGAGCACCCGCAGCAACACATTCGATGAGTCCGATTATATAGAAGGGGTACGTGAACGCCTGATCGAGGCGGTGCAATTGCGGCTCGAGGCGGACGTTCCCGTGGGCTGTTATCTATCCGGCGGCATCGATTCCTGTTCCATTGTCGGCTTGGCGGCCGCCAGTACCCAGGGTTCGGTCAAGACCTTTACCATCGGATTCGACAGTGCGGATTATGATGAAACACCAATCGCTCGCGAGATGGCCGAGGCCTGCGGTGCCGATCAGGAGGTGCTGTTCCTCGATGCAACCCACCTATATGACTACTTCGAGGAAACGCTCTGGCATACCGAACGCACCATCTATAACACCCTCGGCGTTGCAAAACTGCTGATGAGCAGACGCGTGAATGAAACCGGTTACAAGGTGGTGATGACTGGTGAAGGATCGGATGAGCTGTTCGGCGGCTACCCGGCCTTCCGGCGTGATATGTTTCTGCACGGTCTCGATCACCTCCCGGCTGAGGAACGCAGCGAATGGGAAGGTATGCTGGCTGAGAACAACAAGCTGTTCACGGGATCGATGCTGGCCGAGCAGATCGTCGAGGATCCGGCATTGAACGCCAAAGTCGGTTTCACGCCATCCTGCCTGCAACCCTGGCTCGCCAGCGGTCAACGTGTACCGGGTCTATTGAACCCCGAACGACGCGCGGAACTGGCAGGTTACTCACCGGGTGCCGCCATCGCCGAGACCCTCGATGCCGATGCATTACGTAACCGCCATCCCCTGGATCGTGCCCAGTATGTGTGGATCAAGACCATGCTTGAAGGTCAGATCCTCACCTGGGGTGGCGACAGGGTCGACATGGCGAATGCCATGGAGGCGCGACCGCCGTTCCTTGATCATCAGCTTGCCGAATATGCCGCCCAGCTGCCGCCGACCATGCGTATCCACGGGCGTATCGAAAAATACGCCTTGCGTGAGGCCATGAAAGGACTGTTACCTGAAACCTTATACAAGAGAGAGAAGTTCGCCTTCATGGCGCCCCCGGCACATACCGATCCGAACAAATGGGCCGCGATGCAAAACCTGGCGCGACGCTATCTGGCGAGGGACGTTATCGAAGAGACCGGGCTGCTGGATGCAGACGGGGTCGAGGCATTGTTCCGGTTGCATGATGCGACGGATACCTCGGTAGCCACCCAGACACAACTCGATGCCGTCATCAATCACCTGCTTGGTGTACAAATTCTCCATCAACAGTTTATCGCCGGCGATATTCCCGCGATGGCCCGCCGTAAGGCAGAAAGCCTGGGCTGGTCGGCCGCTATCGGCCCGAGTCGGACCCATGCCGATGAGGTGGCAGCAGGCTGATCCTGGATTTCAAGTCAACGGTATTTTGGTTTTCCCACATTCACATTGAAATAATAAGGGGTAGATAATGACAACATCAGCAATGAATCATATCTGGCACAAGCGCCTGAAAGAAATTGATAATCCTATTCAAAGTATCCATATCCCGAAGAATATCACCGACGAGCCGGACCAGGACGAAGAATGGTGTGAAGTCGTAACCAATAACAAAAAGCAGCGTATACGCTTTCATGACTATGATGAAGTATTCGGTATACCGGGCCTGTATGAGCGATTGTTTTACGATACCCTTGAGTGCTGTTCGCCCGGTTATGTCGTTGATCTGCTGGATGACGTCACACGTGAATGGGATACCGAACTGAACAATTTAAAGGTACTGGATGTGGGTGCGGGTAACGGCATGGTAGGTGACGAATTGCACCACCGTGGTGTACGCAAGGTGATCGGTGTGGATATTATCGATGAGGCAAAGCAGGCGACTTTGCGTGATCGTCCCGGTGTATATGAAGACTACCGGGTGGCCGACCTGACCGCGCTGCCCGGAAAAGACGAACAGGCATTGCGCAAGCATGGCCTGAATTGCCTGACCACCGTGGCGGCCCTGGGTTACGGTGATATCCCGCCGCTGGCCTTTCTCAAGGCGCTGGATCTTATCAGTACGCCTGCCTGGGCAGCGTTTAACATCAAGGAAACCTTTTTGCATGAAAGCGACCAAAGCGGATTCAGTCGACTGATTCGTAAGCTGATTCAACAGGACTTTCTCCAGCCGCAGTGTTACCGGCGTTACCGTCACCGCAACTCAATGGCGGGTGATCCACTTTACTACATTGCCATGATCACGAAGAAGTGCAAACCGGTCGAACCCAGGTCGTTTGCCGAATACGCCTAAATCCGCTCGCATGGGCATTCATCAAGCCATGATGTTGCATATCACGCGGGGAATTACCCCGTTGCTCGTCCTGGCCACGGATCAACATAGTCAGGTAGTGACCATGTCAATCGCGCCATCAGCGACCATCGTTCACCACCATTGACCGCGGCCGTTCGAATCGCTCCATGGATAATCCATGATAGACATATGCCTCGCAACAAAGCGGTCGGATGATGGCAGGTCGTGTCCTGTAATCCATACCGTCGAATAATGTGGCCGAATTCTCAAGTACTGCCGGCAGTAAATTCACCGTTCCGCTGCCCTCGTCGAACTGTTCCTCGTCGCGCCGGTTAATGTCGCTTGGCAGCAGGTCTTCGAACGCCTTGCGCAGGATCCATTTGCCTGTGCGTCTCCCGTGCGCTGTGCCATGGAGCTTGAACCCCGCCGGTTTGGTCAGCGCCTTCTCGATGAAAAGTGGCATAAGCGCCTCATTCCTTGAGTGTAACGGATAAATTTCACACACTATCCCCATGCTGGAACTGATACAAGTATCCAAACACTATGGAGATACAGCAGCGTTGGCGCTGACCAATCTGCGGATACCGGAGGGTGAAACCCTGGTGCTCATCGGTCCCAGTGGCTGCGGTAAGTCAACCCTGTTGCGCCTGATTGCCGGTTTGATACAACCTGACAGCGGTACGATCACACTCGAGGGAATGACGCTGACACCGGACAATATACTGACGGCGCGACAACGGATGGGTTATGTGATACAGGACGGTGGCCTGTTTCCCCATCTAAACATTCGTGACAATGTGACCGTCATGGCGTGCTACCTGCGGCGGGAGAGCGCCTGGATTGATGCGCGGCTGGCCGAGTTGGCGCAACTGGTCCGTCTGCCATCGGATCTAATGCACCGTTATCCATCCGAGTTGTCGGGTGGTCAGCGCCAACGCGTCAGCCTGATGCGCGCCCTGATGCTTGATCCCGAAGTGTTGCTGCTGGACGAACCTCTGGGTGCCCTGGATCCCATGATTCGTTACGAATTGCAGCGGGAACTCAGGGGGATCTTTGCACGGCTTGGTAAGACCGTTGTCATGGTAACGCATGACATCGCCGAGGCAGCCTTTTTCGGACATACACTGGTGCTGATGCGGGATGGCCATATTATCCAGACCGGCACCTTCAAGTCGCTTGCACGGACACCCGCGGAGGCATTCGTCGAGCAGTTCATCAATGCCCAGCGTGATCCGATGGAACAGCTTGCCAGGGTACTGAAATGATTACCTGGCGCACGCGTGTTACAGCATGGGTACTGGTGTTCTGCTTTTCTCCTCTACCCGCAATTGCAGCCGGCGAATCGCCTGCAACGATCACCGTTGGCTCCAAGAGCTTCACCGAATCGGTGATCATCGGTGAAATGCTGGTTCATATGATTCGCCAGACCGGTCACGAAGCCCGTCACAGACGGCAACTGGGAGGGACACGGGTACTGTGGAATGCGCTAGTCAGCGGCGAGATCGATGCCTATCCGGAATATACCGGCACCCTGATCCAGGAGATCCTGGTGAGAGAAAATCTGCAGACGGATGCGCAACTCAAGCGGGCTCTCGCGGCGCGTGGGCTGCGTATGACCGCGCCACTGGGCTTTAACAATACCTATGCGATCGGTATGAAGGACAAACTGGCCGGGAGACTCGGTATACGCACGATATCGGATTTACGCAACCATCCCGATCTTGTATTCGGATTCGGCAATGAGTTCATGGACCGGGCAGACGGTTGGCCCGGGTTGCAAAGACGTTATCAACTCCCGCAAAGCCATGTAACTGGCCTTGACCATGACCTCGCTTACCGTGGTATCGAGTCAGGATCATTACAGGTAACGGATCTTTATGCGACCGATGCGGAGATCGCTTATTACAATCTGCGAGTACTCGAGGATGACCTGGATTATTTTCCGGTCTATAACGCCGTGATCTTGTATCGCGCCGATCTGCAGCAGCGAGTTCCTGAGTTGGTGGCGCTTTTCAACCGGCTTGCAGGACGCATTGATGCGCACATCATGAGCAGGATGAATGCACAGGTCAAGCTCGATGGACAATCCGAGGCCGCTGTGGCCGCCGGGTTTCTCGAGGATACTCTGCAACTGGACATCGATCTGCAACAGCAAAATGCATGGCAGCGTTTATGGCGGAATACCATGGCACATCTCGTACTGGTGGCAATATCCCTGGGTGCCGCCATCCTTGTATCCGTGCCGCTGGGTATCCTTGCGGCGCGTCGCCCGCGCCTGGGTCAGATCATTCTGGGCGTCGCCGGTCTGATTCAGACCATCCCCTCACTGGCCTTGTTTGTTTTCATGATCCCGTTACTCGGTATCGGTGGTCCCCCGGCAATCGTTGCGCTGTTTCTCTACAGCCTGCTGCCGATCATTCGTAACACCTATGCAGGGCTCAAGGATATCCCGCCACCGATCGTCGAATCGGCACGCGCCCTCGGTTTGCCGTCGCGTGCAAGGCTGCGTATCGTGGAATTACCCCTGGCGACCCGGGCCATACTTGCCGGGATCAAGACGTCGGCGGTGATCAATGTGGGCACAGCCACGTTGAGCGCCCTGATCGGCGCCGGGGGTTACGGCCAGCCAATACTCACGGGTATACGGCTGGATGATATCGGCCTGATCATGCAGGGAGCGGTCCCGGCGGCACTGCTGGCACTATTGGTACAAGGTCTGTTTGAATTGATCGAACGGTACCTGTTACCGCGAGATCTTGGCAGGTCTGAAGCCGGCCTGAGGCTCATCGGATGACTCGTTGTGGTTCAGGATAGATCGATTTCAGGATGAAAGGTCCGCAGCGCTCTCGCCCCTATCACTATGAATATGATCATGACGACGAGTTGCACGGCATAAAACGGCGGTTCGGACAATGTCGGTGCCATTGATCTCAGGAGCTGAACCTTCTTGAATAGCTGTGCGACGGCGAGGAAGACGTTCAGGTAAAGTGCGAGCACGGCACCCATCACAAAGGACCAGCGCCAGGGACCCGCAAGGCGATAGCCGTATAACGCGAGGATTGCTACTGCCAGTACAATCAGCGAAATGATGGCGACCGCAATAGTCGTGTTGAAAAACGGTACCCTGAAATATAAACTGGTCATACTGGTCAAGACTGTCGAAGCCAGAAAGAGTACAGTCCAGCCCTCGAGCAGTTTGTTCCTGAGCATTCCCAAAACCACAATGAAGCCCGAGAAGATCCCTATCAAGCTCAACACGACATGGATCATTATAAATGTGTGAATTCCGATAATATCGATGATCATTATGCCCCTCCCTCCGATCAAGGCCCGCTGTTAGAGATTTTGCGATCACATTTTGCCGGCCTTCGCAAGGTTGCCGCTTCAGATGTGACTATATGGCTGATGCTGTCCCCGTCTGGAAGTGCGCACAGTCTTACACAGTGTGTCCCTGCTTATCATTGTCGACATTGTCATACAATGACAACCCTTCATTTATCACATGCGCATCAGTGCTTGCCGCCTGCGAACAGATAATCATATAAACATCAGCTGGTTGCAATTTATTTTTTGCGATTTCAGGTATTGGCATGCAAGCTGCAATTACCTGGTCAAGGGAATTTCCGGAATACCCGGGATCCTGACACTTGACGCAGCAACAGGAGATCAGACATGACACATGGCAATATTTTATATGTCGAACGCGTGATTCGTTACGTATTCGGCTGCGTTTTACTGCTGGGAATATTGCACCTGAATGTACCCCCCGTACTGGCATTCATCGCGGCCTACGCAATACTTACCGCGATGATTGCCTGGGAACCGATTTATGCACTGTACGGAACTGTGAAAGCGGTGATTCCCGTGCCGAGGTTTTACCCCAGGCCGGCAAGCGAGCCGGTTCTCAACACCTAGATCATACCAACCGCAGGAATTGCCCTCCTTCGAAGCGCCCTGTCCCCCCAGGGGCGCTTCACTTTTTTTTCATATAGTTAACCGATGACAGGCAGCGTTACTGTGCTGGTGATGGACATGATTGGTGCAACACGCACCATATCTGACTGCATGGATGCTGAATGCAAAGCCTTGACGCATCCAGCTGCCCGTTTTCCATGGCATGGTTGTTGCGAATTCAGATATAAAGTTCGCAGTATGGACATCAGCAGGATACATGGATAGATACTCGATTTTATGCTAACAGATATACTGGACGACGGGCTCGATGAGCACCCGGTAGTGAGCAAAGACGTGGCGGAGGTTTTTCTGATCGCAGCGGACCTGATCGGCAAGACCCTCGAGCCGGAACAGGCGATCGGGGGTATCCTGCAATTACTGGCCGATCGACTGCAGCTCGACAAGGGACGTGTTGTACTGCCGGACAGGGAATCGGGCATCCTGCGTATATGCTATGCCCATGGACTCAGCAAACAGGAGCGGGCTCGAGGTAACTATGCCCTCGGGGAAGGCGTTACCGGCCGCGTCATGGCCGAAGCCAGCATCGCCCTGGTGCCTGATATCAGAAAAGAACCCGAATACCTGGCACGTGTATTCAGCAGGACAAGGCTGCCGGATAATACCGATATTGCATTCATCGCCGTTCCGATCATGCAGGATGAACGGCCAATCGGGGTCCTTGCGGTCAATCCCGTTCACACTAAACAGACTGATTTTGATGTTGGACTGTATGTATTACAGGTCCTGGCATCGATAATCGGCCAGATCCTGCGCATTAACAGTCTGGTTAAGGAACGAACCCGTGAGTTGATCCACGAGAATCGTGCGCTGAAGATCGCCCGCGATCTGGATGGGGCGAGCTACGGTATCCTCGGTAAAAGCCAGGCATTGCTCCAGGCCCAGCAAAATGCATTACGCGCGGCTTCATCACAAGCCACGGTAATGCTGGTCGGTGAGTCGGGCACCGGCAAGGAGAAATTCGCGCGGATGATTCATTTTGCCGGTATCCGACGGGATCAAACCTTCGTTTGCATCAATTGCGCGGCGATTCCCGAAAACCTGCTGGAGTCCGAGTTATTCGGTCACGAGAAAGGCAGCTTTACAGGTGCGACGCATACCCGTACCGGGAAATTCGAACAGGCCTCCGGGGGTACGCTGTTCCTCGATGAAATCGGTGATATGAACATAGACCTGCAGGCAAAGTTGTTGCGTACACTGCAGGATAAAAAGATACAGCGTGTGGGCGGACGGGATGAAATCAGTGTGGATGTACGCATTATCACGGCCACTCACAAGAATCTGCAGGATCTCGTGAATAGCGGGAAGTTCCGTCTCGATCTCTATTATCGCCTCAATGTTATACGTATCGGCCTGCCCCCGCTCAGGGAACGCAAGGGCGACATCCGTCTGTTGGCCATCTACTTCGTTAACAGGGAAAATCAACGCAATGGTCGCAACATCAATCTCCCGGAAGAGGCATTGGCCCTGCTGGAAGAGTACGACTGGCCCGGCAATATCCGGCAACTTGAAAATGTGATCGAGCGTCTCGTCGTCATGACGGATAAGAATACTGTCACAACTCAGGATATCGAACAGATCCTGACGGAGGAGGCACGTGTTGATTCCATGACGGAGCACCTGTCCCAATTCAAATATCTTCCAGGCCTATACGGTAGACCCTATTCCCGCGTGCGTGAACATGAACGGGAAGGTATCATGAAAGCTCTGCAGCAATCCGGGGGTAACAAGACACAGGCGGCGAAACAACTCGGTCTTACTGTCAGGCAACTCCACTATCGGCTGACCAAGCTGGACATCGAGGGTTGACGGGAACATCGGCTTTCATACAGCAAGCACCTGATTTGGCAGGCGTATTATCCCAGGTATCCATTCTGTAGCAGCCGCTGCATTAAGCTGTGGTTAAGTTATCTCCCGGTAAAATATAATTCAGGTAATTCACAGGGGAGACGCGACGGTGAAACGAAGGATGGATGGAATGAATGTTGTCATGGCGATCGCTATCGCCTGTACATTGGCAGCCTGTGCCTCGCAACCTGCATCTGTAGCCCGTCCCGCAAACGAGGTTGCCGCACCGCCTCCCGTACCTGTCCAGGTCTACTTTTATCCATTGCACGACCAGAGCCCGGAGCAACAGGACCGTGATCGTTATGAATGTTATCAATGGGCCAGACAACAGACAGGATTCGACCCGAGTGCACCGTTGCTAGCGCCGCACCAGCGCGTCGAGGTGATCCCGCAACCGCCACCGGGTCATGATACCGCGGCGGGAGCCGTGACAGGTGCCGTCATCGGATCCATTGTTACGGCACCTCATGACAGTGGCAAGGGTGCGATTATCGGTGCGATGGCCGGCGCCATTGCGGGTGCCGCCTCTGATACGGAGCGTCAACAGGAAGCGGAACGTATTCAGGCGCAATACGATCGCCAGGCGGCGCTGCGCAATGCCAGCATCGAGGAAAAGGCCAGAAACTACCGGCGCGCGATGGCGGCATGCCTGGAAGGGCGCGGTTACAGTGTGCGCTGACAGGGGTGCGGATACCGCCTGAGAATGTGATGACAATTTGAATTGAGCGAGGATAAAGAGATGATGAGCGGCAAGTTACAGACAGTGATGATTGGATTGCTCATAACGGGCATTATGATCTTGCCGGCATATGCCGATCGTGATTCCAGTGACCGGGACGGTGATTTTCGCAACAAGCGGATCACGACCCACAAACCGGGATTGCAGGATAAACTCATGCGGGATGGACACCGGAAACAGCCTGCACAAGCCGATGATGAAAGGTCTTACAGGGAACGTGGCTACAAGCTGGATACGCGATATCATCACAATCATTATTACCCGCCCCGCGGGCGCGTCATCAGGACTCTGCCCAAACACTATCGGGTGGTGCCGTATCGGGGCGTGAACTACTATTTCAACGCAGGCATCTGGTATCGCCGCAGCGGGATCAATTTCACGGTCGTGATACCCCCGACCGGTGTGATCGTACCCGTCCTGCCACCGTATTACACCACCGTGTGGGTGGGTGCGACACCCTATTACTACGCCGGAGGCATCTATTATATCTGGCGCCCGTCCGCGCGTGGTTATGAAGTGGTCGAGGCGCCTGACGACGCTGAGGTCGTTGTCGAATCATCCGTGCCGCAGGAACTGTTTGTGTATCCCAAGCAGGGACAGAGTGAGGAGCAACAGGCGAAAGACCGTTACGAATGTTATCGCTGGGCGGTGGACCAGACCGGTTTTGATCCGAGCATGCCGGGAGGCAACGTGCCCGTCGAGGACAACGTCGCAAAACGCGCGGACTACCAGCGCGCCGAGACTGCCTGTCTCGAAGGACGGGGTTATAGCGTAAAATAGCCGCGGTTGATCGTCCTGCCCGTAGCGTGTTATATGAATATACGGAATGGGTGCATTTAAACAAACGATATATTCGGATACCACCTTGCTGATGTCAGCCAGGCCTTATATACGCGTGATCGGTGTTGCCACCCTGGCATTCCTGCTTGCCGCGTGCGCCAGCGTGCAACTTGGCCGGGATTTCGACCTGCAGGTTTTTACCAACAGGGTCCAGCAGGGTCAAACGACCCGTGACGAGGTGCGTGACTGGCTCGGTGACCCGAAGGGTACCGGGGTGTCGGTGGATGCCGGCGGCCGGCGTTATGAACAATGGACGTATCTCTATGGCAGTGGGCGACTGCACGCCATGAAGGATGCCAGATTCAAGATCCTGCAGATCAAGTTCGACCAGCAAGGTTTGCTGCGCAGTTACGAGTTCACGGCGGATTGATGCCGAATTTTCCAGGTGCGGTTTAGAGTAATCGACAAGGTAGGGATGCCTCACGTGATAGGTTTCATCCTCTCCAGACTCGATGTCTATGATCTGTCACAACTTGAGTGGATCAAGTTGCTGCCGTTAAACAGGAACCATGCGTTGCACGGCTGCTGTTCTCATCCTGTGTATTCCCGCAAACATAAACATGAAATGGTCAAGGGATACCGTATCCGCGCCAGTGTCAACGTCGAAATGGCGCCGCCGATCACATTCGAACACTGGGGACGGATTCCATCAACCCGTTACAAGCAGGGCTGGTATTCCGGTGAACAGACCTTCGTCTTCGACGACCTCGAGGAGTGCGCACTGCATACCCTGGCGCACGAATGTTTCCATTTCCTCAGCCATACGCGTCAATTGCACCATAAAAACACCGAGGCGAACGCCAACTGGTGGGCGGATCAATGGCTGGAAGAGTTCAGATTAATCAGCGTGATCTGAAGCAGCATGTGTCCAGTGCATGTCTGACAGTATCAGTAATCAGGGTGGTAGCCTGAAGGCATTATCCAGCGCCTTGCGCAGTCCTGCTTCATCGATACTGTTATTCAGGACATTAAGCTGTGTGCCGTCTGGCCCGAACAGGACCAGCTCGCTGCTGTCGAGCCGCTGACTGTTTTTGAATGCCAGTCCTTCCTCGGTGTCAACATCTGCAATCAGAAAATCGACCCGGCCTTGATAGTCGTCGCGGACCTGGTTGAGGAGATTCAGCAGGTCCATGCTTTGTTGGGCGCCCTTGTTCTGTATCAATACCACTGTATTGACGCCCTGTCCCACCTTTGACAGATCGTCATCGTATCCCTTTGGCAGCATCATAACCGCGATACCCAGCAGGACTGTGATGGCAACGAGGGTGAGAAGACTGCTGCTCAGAGCTGAACCTGTTTGTTTATCTTGCATGATGTGATGTCGTTGTGATTGCGGATTAATTTATTCTAACATCGCCGGCGCCGTTGCGGTTAATTGATGCAATGAGTTGCCTCATACGCTGGTAATGGGTGCCTTGCCAATAGATTTTACGGCAGTTTTCGCACTGCCAGAATTCGTTACGCCAGGCCTTTGTATGTGGGAGCAGATGTGCCTCGATCTTTTGCTTGGCGACTGGCCTGATGATACCGTTGCAATGTATACAGCGTGTAAACGGGCGCTGCGATCTGAACAGGTCAAGGCGGACGAAGACTTCCAGCAGTTGCCTTTTCGGATGTATCTCGCGCACGAAGTAGCCGTGCGTTATCAGCTTGCGCATCAACAATTGCCTGTCGCGTGTCAGCAGGATGCGATGTTCATTGCTCGAAATGCCGGCCAGCGTCGGATCGTCGAATTGATTGCTGTACAGCGTGTCGAAGCCGAACATCCGCAGATACGCTGCGAGACGGCCCAGATGTGTGTCCAGGACGAAACGTATATCGCGCAACGGTTCGGGTCGCAGGTGATTGACAGGGCTTATATCCAGCGCTTCGAAGACGGGGTATACGCTGATGCGGTCCCCGTCCTGAATCAGGTAATCAAAGTTAACCGATTGTCCATTGACAAGTATAAGATCGATCTCGGTATGCGGTACACCCAGTGACTCGACCAGGTCCTTGACCGAGCCCTGTTGTTTGAAGGGGTGTTGAAATGCAACCTTGCGTTGTGCCGGCGGTAGAAAATCGTTTAATTCCTCATAAAAGCGTATTTCAACACTCCCGGCCATGGTTGATTCGCCATCTTGACTGGTCACCTTTTTATTATAGGACGGGGAAATAAGAAGTGAACGGCTGCTTGCCCGCATGAATCGGATGATTCGAAAAAAAACTTGCGCTGCCCGGAAGAGGGGGGAGGGAGGGAGTGGGCAGCGCAAGTGCTACGACCTTGTAAAAACCCAGGCATGGCGGGAATGTTGGGTTGCCTGTCTGCGTTCCTTCGTACATAAACTAACAGGGTTTGCTTAATTTCAGCTTAACGGTCCGAAAATGTTCGATATCGTTGTTTTTTCTCGTAATATTGCCGCAGTTAAATTATTGTATGTTATCCGGCCGATTCGTCGCCGTAGGCATCAATTGCTACTATTGAACACATGACAAGTACGGAATTCGCCGGATTAATACTGCTCGTCGGGGGCGTGTGGTACTGGTTTCATGCCATCCGTGCCAAGGAGATTGCGCGTCTTGCTGGACGCAGGCGCTGCGAAGAGAACGGTGTCATCTTTCTCGACGATACGGTGATGCTGACACGACTGCGTTTGCGGCGGAATGATCAAGGCCGTGTGAAAATGTACCGCGAGTTCCAGTTCGAATTTGCCAGCGACGGCGGCATTCGTTACGGCGGTGAAATCGCCCTGTTGGGTGAGAGGATCCTTTATCTCGTGATGGAACCTTACCGGGAGACACACTGAAAAGCGGTTTGCGTTGCGAGTTACCTGCTGGTAATTCGGGGCTGCTACGTAATAACCAATGTGATCAGTGAGCCTCACATCGAATACAGTGTTGCTGGCTAGGTCCCTGAATTTCGTCAATATTTAAATAAAACCTTTTAATAACAATAAGATATGATTGTATTTGTAACATGGTCACTGACAATAGCTGACTATTTTTATAAGGTATTGCCATAATCGTTTACTTCAAAGGAGGAACGATATGGTTAGAGTCAAAGATAAAATCCCAGTAGTTCAGAATATCGGTTTGGCTGACCGGATGATTCGTTTCTTCGGCGGCGGTATTTTGCTCGCAGGTGGTGTATTGGGCATGGTATTGGGTGCATCAGCGCTACTGTCAACCATTGCCATACTGCTGGCGGTCTATCCATTAATGACGACCGTCATGGGTTGGGACCCGTTTTATCAGCTGCTGAATCTGAGGACCTGCAGTCTGCAAGGCGGTCGCAACCAATGCGGTACATTTCCCTACGAGGTGGACGCCGCCATCGGACATGAACCCGAGCCGGAGAATGATTATGATCACAGCCTGTCGGGTTCGCACCATAGTATGAGACACAAAAAAGTGGCCTGATACCGATCATAATCCAACCCTATTCAAACCCGGCACGTGTGCCGGGTTTGTTTTTGTGATGCATGTGAAATCACCTGTTTGCGGATAATATCGCATCCACGCATGCCGCATATGTACATAATACGTACGCCGGTATATCTTGAATCCGGGTATAGATGGAGCTGTGTCAGTGTCATAGCTTCATGTTGGCTGTATGTTTTCCGTTAACGTGCATGACTGCGGAGGCAAGGCAATGCGTTACGAACTCTTTTACTGGCCGTCCATACAGGGGCGTGGTGAGTTCATACGATTGGCGTTTGAAGAAAAGCGCGCTGATTATATTGATGTTGCACGTGAAGAGGGCCCCGGTCTCGGTGTCGAGGCTCTGATGCGTCTGTTGGACGGCCCGGCACTTGAACGGCCCCCGTTTGCGCCGCCGTTCATACGCGCCGGGAAACTGGTCATCGCACAGACCGCACAGATCCTGAATTATCTCGGTCCGCGACTGGGCCTTGCACCGAAGAGCGAATCCGGTCGTCTGTGGGCGCATCAGTTACAACTCACGCTGGAGGATTTCATCGGAGAGATCCATGGTGTCCATCATCCCATTGCCAGCAGCCTGTATTTTCACCAGCAACAGCGCGAGGCACGGCGACGGGCGCAATATTTCACCACGGGCCGGGCAGCACAGTTCCTGGGGTATTTCGAGAATGTGTTGGCGTGCAACAGGGCCGGCTCGGGTTACATGATCGGCCGGTCACTGACCTATGTCGACCTGTCGATGTTTCAACTGGTTGCGGGATTGCGTTACGCCCTGCCAGAGATGATGGCAAGGCTGGAGCCGGAGATACCCGGACTGGCTGTGCTGCATGAACGTGTTGCGCAACGACCAGCCATCGCCGCCTATCTGGAATCCGGTCGCCGTATCCCCTTTAACGAGGACGGTATCTTCAGGCATTATCCCGAGCTGGACAACTGACGGCGGTAATCGATGGGCGATGGACACGCTTGACAGTTTTTCACCGGCGCAGTAGCGTTTCCTCCTGTGTCATGACCCGTCGTCATTCAGAAACCACAGATTATCCATGAAGCCCACACGACTCCTGATCAAGTTTCCTACCCGCAGCCGGCCGGAGAAGTTTTGCGATGTGCTGAACAGATATATCGAGTACCTTTCCGGCAGGCATGACATCCGGTTTGTCATCACCATGGACAAGGATGATGACACCATGAACAACGCTCGCATCCGCGCCTTTCTCGATGATAAGGCGCAACGTGTATCACTGGTCTACCATTATGGCGATTCCAGCACCAAGATCGAGGCCGTCAATGCTGATATGGAGGGTGAGTACGCGGATATCCTGTTGCTGGCCTCCGATGACATGGTTCCGCAGATACGCGGCTATGACGATATTATTGCTACAGACATGGCGCGCTACTTTCCGGATTACAACGGCGCCCTCAATTACCATGATGGCTTGCGCAAGGAAAAGAGCCAGCACCTGATGACGCTTGCCGTGCTGGGTTGGCGATTGTACGAGGAATGGGGCTATATATATCACCCGGGATATGTTTCACTGTATGCAGACAAGGAACAGACAGAAGTCTGCCGTCGTACCGGCAGGCTGGTTGATTTGCCGCAATGCATCATCAAGCATGAATGGCCGCTGCAAGGCGAACATGATGCACTGATGCAGCGCAACAGTAACGACGCCATGTATGACAGGGATGGTGCTGTTTTCAATTATCGCAAGAAGTGGCGGTTCGGTCTCAATTCCTTCAGCGCCCGCTGCTATCGCCTGCTGCATCTGCGCTTCGGTACGATGCGTCCCAGGTAACCGATCGTTCACGAAATCAACCAGGGGTAATAACCGTTATGACAACACTGGGCCACGTGGTGTTTTATGTACGTGATCTCGACAGATCGGTTGGATTTTATACCGATTGTGTGGGGCTGCAAATCAAGGGCAGGATATTCCAGGGCCGGGCGGCGGTGTTAAGCGGGGGCAGTGCTCATCATGAGTTGCTGCTGATCGAGGTCGGCAATGCACAGGGCCCCCTCCAGGGCAGGCGTATCGGCCTGTATCATGTAGGCTGGAAGGTTGGTGAGTCATTGCCGGAATTGAAACAGACCTATCAGCGGATTATCGATGCAGGATATGAGCTCGAGGGGATGTCCGATCATACCGTCAGTCAGAGCCTTTATCTGAGGGATCCCGATGGTAATGAAATTGAACTGTTCGTTGATAATCCTGATTATGACTGGCGCAATAACCACAGCTGGATGGAGGCGCCGGTAAAGCCGTTGAGTTTGTAGAAAATCCGGCCCTGTCAATCATTAAACAGTAAACACAACGAGGTACAATCATGCACGTAAAATTTTCCATACTGCTCGCGCTGGCGTTGCTTGTGGCCGCATGCGGCAAACAGGAATCAACCCAGTCCACTGCAGGTGATCAAGCGCAGACAGCGGCGCAACAAGCGGTTACCGAACCAGGCAGCGAGGAACCAGCCGCTTCGAATGCAAGCGCCAATGCCCCATCCCAGGATGAAGGTACCATGGACGATCATGAAGAGAGCGGAGGCGAGAGCGAAGCCCCGGCTACTGAAGGTGCGGCGATGGATGAAGACATGGATGAGGGTGCTGAAACCGCCATGTCAGCATCGGATACCACTGAAAACGTTACGGACGGTGACGTTTCGGGTGAGCTGTCCCGGGAGGCAGCGCTCGCACTTGCCGACAAGAGCGGATGTCTTGCGTGTCACAGCATCGAGAGGAAGGTGGTCGGCCCTGCGTGGCAGGACGTCAGCAAGCGCTATCAGCGTGAGGCCGGCATCAAGGCCAGATTGATCGACAAGGTCAAAAAGGGTGGCAAGGGGAACTGGACCGATGTGACCGGTGGTCTCCCGATGCCGCCGTATTCTCCCCGGGTCTCGGATGAAGTGATAGACCAGCTCGTGACGTTTGTGCTGTCGCTTGCTGGGGATTGACCTTGTAGCATTTCATGACAGCAGCTCTTGATGGATCGCTTGGATCGAGCCCGACGGGATAACTGACGGCTTCTATGGACAGACATATCGTCATCATACAGGGCCATCCGGACAGGACCGGAGAGCACTTCGGTCATGCCCTGGCGAAGGCATATGGCGAGGGTGCCCGCGCTGGAGGGCATGAAGTCAGGATGATCCCGGTAGCAGAGCTTGATTTTCCCCTGTTGCGCAGCTATGACGATTTTTACAAGGGGGAACCCGTCGATGTTATCCGACGATGCCAGGATGACATACGCTGGGCCGATCATCTGGTGATCATCTATCCCCTGTGGCTGGGTACCATGCCGGCTTTATTGAAGGGATTTTTCGAGCAGGTGTTCCGCCCCGGTTTTGCCATGCAACCGGATGAACAGGGCAGAAAATGGCAACGCTTGCTGACGGGCAAGTCTGCACGCATTATAGTGACTATGGGGATGCCGGCGTTAATATACCGCTGGTACTTTCGTGCGCACAGCCTGAAGAGTCTCGAACGTAATATCCTGCGTTTCATCGGCATCCATCCCGTCAGGGAAAGCTTGATCGGCATGGTTGAAGGCAGCCCCGCCGCCCGTCAGCGGTGGTTGCACAAGTGCCGCGCCTGTGGTCAGGCAGGGAGTTGATCGGTGGCGTTCTGACTTTAAATATATAGAATATTCAACACTATCAGCGGTTGGATTATGTGAAAATCCGGCATGCCGGGGAAAGCGGTGCAGAATTTATATCACCGCCGTCAATACGGTGTAATATGTTGGTGCTGCAGAATGAGGAGTAAGGATCATGGCGAATGCAAGGGACAAATCAAAGGACAAGGTGGTAACAAAAAAACCCAAAAAACCTGAAATACCCGGTACCAAGGTAAAAAAGGAAAAGGCTGCGAAGCAGAAAACCACCTCCTCAAGGGCAGCCGCGGACAAACAACGCGCGAAAAAGCGGGACAAGGTTACAGGCAGCAAGACAACGCCCGAGGAACGCCATCGGATGATTGCTGTCGCGGCCTATTACCGGGCGCATCAACGCGGCTTTCAATGTCGCTGCTGTGAACAGGACTGGTTTGAGGCGGCCGCCGAAATCGACGGCATGTTATCATAACCCGTGATAAACGATATTCCACTATCGCTCTTTAGGATGGTGTGTACTTCAAAGTAATCCGGCGATTACTGAAGTAACACCAGCTGTCATATTTAACATTACATTATCCCTTACAACTTTTATTCGATCCTCGCGTCCGGGTGTTCCCGGTCGGGGACTGATTTGAAGAATCAAACACTGTGAGTACACAAAGGACGTATCGTCAATGAAGAGAATAATATTGTGGATACTGGTTATCGGCGTGGTTGTTGCCGCTGTGCTCTTTTACCCGCGGCAAACCGATCGGCGGCAGGATCTGCCGCTACCGTCCCAGCCCGAAGAATCGACAATCCCGGAAGAAGGCGGACAGCCGGAGGTACATTTCCCGGTACCTGAAGCCTCTTCCCCGGTTGCTGACCAGGAGCAGGAACAACAACCGGAACCGGCCAGGCCGCTGCCGCCGCTGGATGAGAGCGATGATGAAATCGGCACTGCACTCGCCGGCGTGATGGGGCAGGATACATTGATGAATCTGTTCAGGGTCAAGGACATGATCCGGCATATTGTCGTGACCATCGATAATCTGCCCCGTAAACAGTATGCGGTAAAATATCTGCCCACCAAACCGGTAGAGGGACACTTTGCCGTGACGGGTAAGGATGATGATATCTTTCTCAGTATCGCCAATTACCAGCGCTATACACCCTATGTGCAATTGATGGAAACCCTCGATGAAAAACGGGTCGTCGCACTCTACAGCCGGTTTTACCCGTTGTTCCAGCAGGCCTATGAAGACCTGGGTTATCCATCGGGGTATTTTAATGACCGGCTTGTCGAGGTGATTGACCAGTTACTGGGGACTCCCGAGGTTAAACACCTCATTAGGCTGGTGCAGCCCAATGTGCTGTATGAATATGCGGACGAAGATCTGCAGGCATTATCAGCAGGTCAAAAAGTATTGATCCGCATGGGCAATGACAATGCAATGCGGGTCAAGGAGGTATTGCGAAAATACCGACGCCAATTGACGGCCCGTGCCGGCAATAAACAGGATGACAATTGAAACGGGTTAATTACTGAAGAATAACGCCCCGATCGAAAATACCGTAGCCATCAGCCCCAGGGCGAATACCATCCAGTCGCTGCCGATACCGGGTTCCAGCGTTGCCCGCTCGGGATGTTGCGGATCGTAAAAAACCCGAACCTTCTTGCCTCGAGGATATTTTTCCAGATAACGTCGCGTAAGTTCCTGTGACGGGGAAACGCTGCCAGGCAGCTCGAGTGTTCGGGTATATGATTGGCCATCAACCTGATAATGAAACCGGATGTTGGGCATGAGATCATCGGTATTGGAGTCGGGGGAGCTTTCCTTGATAGCGCCCGCGACACTCGGCCAGCCGAGGGTTTTTCTGGCCTTGCGGATGATCATCAAACCCCATAGCGTAACAACGGCGCCGGAGATGCCGAAGGTGCTCAGGATAATGACATAGGGATTAAACATCGAACGGCGACAATACGCTATAAGCAAACATCTGGCACGCTATTATAAAGCGGCACGCCTGAATATGGGAGCGATGCAGTCTTGCCATGAATATTTTATTGTAACTTTAACTCCATTTGATGAATGGGGTTATTCCCTCTCTTCTTCGATGCCGTTTCCACCATCCCCTGATCTCGACCGGATTCCCGCGTAAAACTTCTTCCTGTTGGGACAAGAATCAGTATGATTAAATCTGATTCTGCCCAGAGGACCGCTATGAGTTTTACCCAGGAAGCCGCAATCTTTTTGGCCGCTGCCATCATTGCCGTTACCATTTTCAACAGGCTCGGCTTTGGTTCCGTGCTCGGCTACCTGATTGCAGGCGTCGTGATCGGCCCGTGGGGGTTTGGGTTGATCACCGGCGTCGAGGATATTCTGCACTTCGGGGAACTGGGCGTGGTGTTGCTGCTGTTCCTGATTGGGCTTGAACTGCAGCCTTCACGCCTGTGGGTATTACGCCGTTCGATCTTCGGTATGGGCCTGTCACAGGTACTGCTGACGGCGCTGGCGCTCGCAGTGCTTGCCTTGATGCTGGGGCTGTCATTGCCCGTATCGATGGTCATCGGACTTGGACTGTCGTTGTCTTCCACCGCCTTTGTTTTGCAGTTACTGGCGGAGAAAAAACAACTCAACACGGTACATGGACGTTCAGCCTTTGCCATCTTGCTGTTCCAGGACCTGGCGGTCATACCGATGCTGGCGTTATTGCCGTTACTGGCCGGCACTGATCATGTGATTTCTGAAAATGATATGACACGCAGTGTTGTTACCGGCATAGCCGGCATCGTCATCCTGGTCGTCGGCGGCCACTATTTGCTGCGCCCCGTGTTCCGCCTGGTTGCATCTTCCGGCAGTCATGAGATCTTTATCGCCACCAGCCTGATGGTGGTTATCACCTCGACGCTCGTCATGCAGGCGGCCGGCCTGTCCATGGCGCTGGGCGCATTCGTCGCAGGCGTACTGCTGGCGGACTCCGAATACCGGCATGAGATCGAGGCCAATATCGAACCCTTCAAGGGATTGTTGCTGGGCCTGTTCTTTATGGCTGTTGGTATGTCCGTGAATATCGGGCTGCTGGGTTCTCAGCCGGCCTCGATCATCGTGCTGGTAATGGCCTTGTTGGCGATCAAGTTCCTGGTATTGTACGTGCTGGGCCTCGGTTTCAAACTGCCGCGCCGGTGTGCGAGAAACCTGGCCTTCATCCTGCCGCAGGGCGGTGAGTTTGCTTTCGTACTGTTCACAGCGGCAACGACCTATCAGATTCTGGATCAGGGATTGAGCGATACCCTGATCCTGGTGGTGAGCCTGTCAATGGCATGCACGCCATTGCTGGTGACCCTGAATGAAAAGGTGCTGAAGCCGTGGCTGGATCGCAAACAACCACCACCCTTTGACCGTATCGATGAACCCGCGGCGCCGGTGATCATCGCCGGTTTCGGGCGGGTCGGGCAGATCATCGGCCGTATCCTGCGTGTCAGGAATATCGCCTTTACCGCGCTGGAGACCAGTCCGACACAGGTCGACTTCGTACGTAAGTACGGTGGCAAACTGTTTTACGGTGATGCCTCCCGGATCGAACTGTTACGTGCCGCGCATGCCGACCAGGCGAAGGTCTTTGTGCTTGCAATCGATGACATAGAGGCTTCAATCAAAACCGCCGAGACGGTCAAGACCCATTTTCCCAATCTGCAGATTGTTGCGCGGGTGCGTAACCGCCATCATGCCCATATGCTGATGGATCTTGGTATCAGGACATTTGTACGGGAAACCTATCTCTCGAGTCTCAAGCTCGCAGAGGAAGTATTGTGCGGCCTGGGTTTTGAGAGGAATGACGCAGTGTCATCAATAGATAAATTCAGAACCCATGACGAGGCGACACTGATCAAACAACACGCCATCCATCACGATGAGTCGCAATTGATCCAGAGCGTCAAGGACGCCGCCACGGAACTGCAGGATCTGTTCGAGGCGGATGTCGCCTCAAACAGGAAGCGTGAAGGACAGGAGCGTGACACTACCGAGATCGACTGAGAGGGTCGGGCGTCAGGATTGATCGTGTTCGAAGCATCCCACAAGGTTGCCAAACCGAAACGGTCAGCGGGTTATATATAATAGAATACTGGGCCATAATCGCGGCATGGGGGCCGGAGCTCCGGTCAGGTGATGAAATCTACGGGGGGGAGGCACGATGAAATACGACAATATACTCGGGACCATTGGTGACACGCCGATCGTCAGGTTACACCGCACAGGCCCGGATCATGTGACGATGTATGTCAAGATTGAGGCATTCAATCCCATGGCATCGGTCAAGGACCGTCTTGCCTATGCCATCATCAAGGATGCTCGCGACAGCGGCGCACTGCAACCCGGGCAGACGGTAGTCGAAGCCACCTCAGGCAACACGGGTATTGCCCTGGCGATGGTATGTGCCGTTTACGGTCATCCCTTTGTCGCCACCATGGTCGAGACGTTCTCGATTGAACGTCGCAAGCTGATGCGGGCGTTCGGGGCCAGGGTGATCCTCACGCCGGCCGCGGAACGCGGCACCGGCATGGTGAAAAAGGCCGAGGACCTCGCCAAACAGCACGGCTGGTTTCTTGCGCGGCAGTTCGAGAATCCGGCCAATCCCGCCTATCATCGTAATACCACCGGCCCCGAGATTCTGAGCGATTTCGCCGGGGAGCGCCTCGATTACTGGGTCACGGGGTGGGGCACCGGCGGCACACTGACAGGTGCCGGCGAGATGATCAAGCTGGCACGTCCCGAGACCAGGATCATCGCAGCTGAACCGGCTACGGCCTCGATGCTGGCGGGCAAGGAATGGCAGCCGCACAAGATTCAGGGCTGGACACCGGATTTCATCCCCAAGGTGCTCAATCCCGATGTAGTGGACGAGATCGTCCCTGTCGATGATATAGCGGCGCGGGATGCCGCCCTGGATCTGGCCCGCAGGGAAGGGATATTCGTCGGCATCTCCGCCGGAGCGACCCTGGTGGCCGGGCTCGAGGTCGCCAAACGCGCCGAGCAGGGCAGTGTGATCCTGGTGATGTTGCCGGATACGGGTGAACGTTATCTCAGTACCTTCCTGTTTGAAGGCATAGACGAGGGTTCGGATGACGAGTGGCTGGCGAGCCTGTCCTGACAAGACCGGCCGATGAAAAAACTCAAACACGAAGCTGAACTCGTGAAGGGCGCCATCGCCGCCGGGGTCAGATACGCCGAGGCCCGGGGTGCCGCGGTGTTCGAGTCGACAGATTCACAAAGTGACAAGATTCTCTATATCTACAGGTTATTCGTCAGGGACAATATCATTCAACCGCTACCGGAGGACCAGTTGTCACAACAAACCATGCGGCACAAACTCGCCATCTGGTATTCAAAACAACTGCCCGAGGATCATCCACTGCTCAAGTGATGCGGCTGGATGTAAGCATCATGATTTAACCGCTCATGGCAGTCGCTGCAGTCAGCGGCACAAATGCCCGGCTCGCCGACGTCTTGTGATATGGCGGGCTCTGCATGCCGAGCACCGCGGCACAGACGATGATCATCGCGAACACAAACGTATCGATGCGCAGCAGATTGTAAAAACGCCGTGCCGGGTTTGCGCCATTGCCTTGTCCTGCATTCGATGTCCGGGCCCACCGTTGGATCGCCGGGACGACAAGGAACCGGTTGAGCGCGCCGATGCCGGCCATCACCGCAACGATTGCGACCTTGACCGTCAGTGTAAGGCCGTAGCTGCTTGTCCATAGATCGGACAGCCTCGGTATATGCTGCAGTGCATTCAGGATACCGGTGATGACCACGAGCGCCAGCGCAAATCCCGCCAGGGTGGACAAGCGCTGCGCCGTAACGGCGATCGTTGGCCGGGCATCCGGGTCGCGCAATAACAGCGGCAGCAGCAGGATTACATATGCGGTCACTGAACCTCCCCACAGGCAACCGGCGGTGATGTGCAGCCAGTTCAGCGCATTGGCCGGGGTGAAGGTGCCGTTTTCCGCGGCATGACTCGAACTGCTGATCAGGAAGACAATCAGCGTCCCGCATATGGCAACGAGTGTAAAGCGCAGAGTGGATGATTGTCGATGCAGGGCCATGAGGATAACGATCATTACACAGAGAGTGCACATGCGAATGATCCACAACACGCCGAAATCGCTATGGGTGAGGACCCTGCCGATGTAGGGCCAGACCTCCAGCGGCGGGACATCCGCCATGACGGCAGTCCTCAGGACGAGGATCACCACGCTGCTGATCGCCAGCACCAGCAAAGCGAATCCCAGCATCCGGGTGGCCCCCCCTGCAATGCGATCGCGTTCCTGTTGATCAGCAAGCAGCCACACACCGAGTGTCGCGATTCCGATCACGACCGCCACCGCGATCCTGTCCAGGGCAGTGAATCCAATGGCTATCAGTTGGTTGGGCACGAAACAGTCGTGGATCTAGCGAACCTTGAAAGAGTACTCTCCCTTGACACGGTGACCGTCGCGGGAGAGCGTGCTCCATCTGACGTGATAGGTCCCCGCAGCCAGGTCGTTCAACTCGACCTGCAGGTATTTTTCATCATCATCCTTGCCCATTACCTTATCTTTGTCGACACGCTCGCCGGTTTCGTCCGCGACCTCGATCTTGCTCCATTCAGCCTGCACATCGCCGGAAAACCAGAGTTGTATCGAATGTGGAGGTTCGCTCAACTCGCTGTTCTTGTCCGGCACGGCCCGCTCGAGATGGGCGTGTGCGGCACTGGTCAAGGGCCAGGTCACGAGCAGTAAGCCACTGATCAGGGCGGCGCTTAATGATCTGAACATGATAGATACCCTCACTGTATGTATATATAGAGTTAGAAACACCATGGTATCACGATATAATTATTCGTGATACCTGATAGCGTGTTAGTCACTAAAGGGTATTCTATACAGCAACTGGCTCCATAGCGGATAACGGGACAGGTGGAACATGTTCAGGCTCCATCCACAACTTGAAAAAGACACCATCAAGCTTGGATGCTTTGACCTGTGTCAGATGCTGTTGATGAACGATGCCAACTATCCCTGGTTTGTGCTGGTACCGCAGCGTGGTGATATCTCCGAGATCTACCAACTGGAGGAACAGGACCAGCATAAATTGATGCGCGAATCTTCACACCTGGCGTCGGCGCTCGCACGGGGATTTAAGGCCGACAAGATCAATATCGCCGCACTCGGCAACGTCGTGCCACAACTGCATATTCATCACGTCGTGCGTTATCGCAATGACCCGGTATGGCCGTCACCGGTGTGGGGAAGATTACCCGCCATGCCCTATACGGACGATGCCTTGACGGACATGGTGGAGACACTCAAACCCCTGCTCGACGGCCAGGTCCGCTTCACGCGCTAGGCTACGAGAGACGCTATCAGTGAATGCCGATCCCGACACCGACACCGAACCGAACCCGGGAGTCCTGGTCTGCCGGTGGCCATAGATAGATCTCCACTGCCTTCAGCTTTGCGTAGCGATAAGGCGCCTCATCCACCTTGCCTTGTTCCACGCCCTGTACACTGCCAAGCACGGTAATCTTCCTGCCGGGTGCATAGACCATGGTTTCCAGGTAACCCGGGTAATACACCTTGAAGCGGCGCAGGGGTGTTTTGCCGAGATCAGGTCGTTGGGAGTTGTCGAGAGGATAATAAAGCACGGTGAGGATGGTTTGATCGGGCCTGTTCTCGGCCGCGATGACCACGCCACCCCACAGCACCTCCCCTTCCTGCAGGGTTTCATCCACCACCTGTTCCGGGGTCAGGTTCGGGTCGACGCCGGCGAGTTTCTCGGCAGGGATGGGCGGGGTGGTGGCGCATGCACACAATAGTGCCACTGACACCATAGCGACAACGCAGTGAATCAGCCTGGTCATCGCATGCGGTGGTACGGCCGATAGTAATAGGGCCAGAACGGATCCCAGAAGGGATCCCAGCGGGGATCATAATAGGGCACGTAAACAACATCGGATTGTTTGGGCCACAGGTGCAGCGCATCCACTTCGAGACGCGGGAAATTATATTCATACTCCCCGATCTTCTGTTTTTCCGTGCCGTCGATCCGGCCGGTGAAGGTAATCACCCGTCCGGCATCATACACGGCCGGTTCATAGAAACCGTTTGCACAGGCGATAAATCGTCCCGTTATCTGGTCATCGTTTTCAGGTTCGGCGTGGCTGTCGAGCGGCAGGCCCATCGTCTCGAAACAGGTCTGGTCAGGCTTGGGCGTGGTCTTGATGATGACACCGCCCCAGCGTACCCATTCGCCGTCGTGCTCGCCGTCTTGCGCCTGCATCGGAGTCGTCGGACTGAATGCTGTCTCGCTCGCCAGTTCGGCGGGGATCGAGACACATGCACTAAGCGCGAGTGTGAGACATGATATTAAAACGAGTCGTTGCATGGGTGTTCCTCACTCTGACTCAAAACGTATATTGCATGAATGCAGCATCAGTGACCATATATATTCAATGTACGCCATTCTGAAAGATCCGGAACCAGGAATCGATGGGAATCGATGTGTTACACCTGCGATATGCCACGGTATACCGGTCAAACACATATAATTTAATACAGCATCAGGCAACGCCGATATTTATCTTCCAACAGGTGAATAAGCGCGTCATTGATATATTTCAATCTGACGTGGATGACCGGTGATTGTGTATGACCGGGAGTTTCATTCTAATAACGTCCGCGTGTCTTGGTGACGTAATTCGCCAGCTCCTGGCTTTCCTGGTTCATGCGCATCAGGTTGGTATGCGTAATCCTGAACAGTGCGCGCATCACCTTGTAGACGATAACCGGATGGGATGTCAGCAGCGATTCGAAATGCTCGGGTTCCAGGGTATAAACCGTGCACTCACCGACGGATCGCAGGGTGGCCTTGCGCGGTGTGCGGTCGACAAAGGCGCGGGTGCCGGCACACTCACCCACCTTCATGGTATAGACAACGATTTCATTGCCGAGTACATTGCCCACCACGGCCAGCTTTCCCTCCGTCAGAATAAACAGGGTATCGTCTTTCTCATTTTCCTTGACCAGCATTTCGTTGTTCTGCATCCTGCGCACCCCCATGATGCCCGCAAGAACCTGGCACTCATCTTCACTCAGTTCCTCTCCCACGGTGGTTTTGCAGAGTGTCTTGTAGTCAGCTTTTTCGCTCATATTTATTGTTCTCCTTTAGCCAGCATGTGATCAGGCATGCCAATATTAATGCAGATTAAATCGATAGTATAATACCGGCGCCGGTTTACGACGTCGTTACGTTTCTAGCGGGTGCGAGGTTTCCTTGAACGAATGGCTGACGGCATGTGCCTCGAGCCATTGGGCGAGCCGTGGGTACAGACCGCGCCAGTCGTGCGGGTAGCGAAAGTCGATGTATTCCAGGGCCACACCCAACGCGATATCGGCTACCGTCAGGGTATCGTTGACCAGGTACTTTCCCTTCGTGTAATGTCCGTCGGCAAAACGCAGGGCGTTGGCGATCTTGTCCTCCTGCCGATCGATAACGGCAGGATCTTGACGTTCTTCGCTGCGACGTGTTTCCATCAATCGAGCCACCACAGCATCGAGGATACCCTGACCAAGGGCATGCCAGCGCTGCACCTGCCAACGAATCTTTCCGTCCGGGATCAAGGGATTGCCACCCAGGCCATCGAGAAATTCGATGATCATCGGCGAGTCGAACAGTACCTCGTCATCGTCCCGCATCAGCACAGGGACCTTGCCCAGGGGATTGAGACGGGAGACATTGCCTCCCGGAACATTGGGGCGTTCGGCGATAAATTCGCAATCGATATCTTTTTCTATCAGTACTATCCTGACCTTACGTACGTAGGGCGAAGTCAATGATCCGTATAATTTCATAGGCGACTCCTTGATATGAATTCATGCAATGGGTGATAGTAGCTCGCGGAGAACAGGATTCGCATTGTAATGGATCGCGTGGTCGCCTGAATATACATACCTTGTGACGGTAACGTGGTATGATAAATATAAGTAACCTCTGATATGCGCAGAGGTGGCTTGCAGGATTTGTTGGACGAACACCGCAGAGGAGCAGCATCATGAAGAAGAATGTAGGCAGCATCGACAGGATGATACGTATTATCATCGGGCTGGCGATCATCGCCGCGGGTGTCTATTACCACAGCTGGTGGGGCGCAATCGGGGCATTGCCGATCGTTACCGCCGTTATCGGCTGGTGTCCACCCTATGCCCTGCTGGGCATCAACACCGGTGGGGACCGTCATGCGTGAGCGTGTATTGGCCGTCTGAGCGCCGGATTGCCCTGTAGAGTTCTATATGTATACAATCCCCGCTCCCATGCGTCCTGAGACAGACACAATCATCGCCTACCTGAATCCGGAAAAGTATCTAGCTACCAACCACTTAGTACCCCAGGTTCAGTATGCTTCCGATACCGGCGACGCCGATCCGTTTACGATCGAGAGCATGCGCAGCAAGGAATACAGCGTCGGGATTTTTTTCTTTATGGTGCTGGGGATTGCTGTATTTTCAGCTATTTTATATAATTTTTTTCTTCGAGCGAAAGAAGAGGGCATGCGCAAAGGCGAAAAGATTCTGTTCGCCTGGCTCGTGCTGGGCGTGATAGTGGCAGCCGCATTCGGTACAGTACAACTGCTGTACGGCCATCTGTTCTAGGAGGACCCTTACCATGCAAAAATTCATGCAGTCCCTGCCGGATGGATGGACGATTTATCTATGGCTCGTCGCGGCAGCGGCGATGATTATCGCCGCGATCTTTTTCATTCGCTGGGCTTATCATCACGGTCAATTCGATGAGGATATCAAATACCTGGTGTTCGATGAACGTGACAAGGAAAAGATGACACCTGAAGATTACGCAAAATCCAGGGAAGTTCTCAAGGATCAAATGGAAAAACGTGAGGCCGAACTGAAGGCGGCGGCCGAACGTCGTGCTGCAAAACATGAGAAAAGGTGAAAAGTGGATCTACGGCGCCATCATCCTGATCGTAATTGCCTTTATGGGACGCAATCTCATTCAGCAACTGGATCCTGCGAACAAGGATCCGGGTATTCCCTATTACAGCACCGCCTCGCCTGAACTCGAGCAACACGGCTCGGAGCTCTACCATCGCCTGAACTGTAAACATTGTCACAGCTTATGGACGATCAGAGACGTGATGGAATTCGTGCCCGCACCGGCGCTGGACGGGATTGGTTCAATCAGAAGCGAACAATGGTTTTATGATTATCTCTCCGCTGAAAATCCCCAGTCGATACTTCCCTCGCGCCTGAAGGAGGAATACCGGATGCCTTCCTATGCACATCTCACGGATCAGGAACGGCACACGCTGGCGGCCTATCTTGCCAGCTTGAAGGTGGAGGACTGGTATCTCGACGAAACCAGGCAGCGCGAATATGAAAAGCTGACGGGCAAACCCTATCCTGATGGAGGTAAGCAAGATGGCAGTACCCCACAGAATTAAGGCGATAATGTGGGGAACGGGATCGATCCTCACCGGGGCCGTGGTGATCTTTGCCCTCGATAACCTGATCGGTATCCGGCTCGAATTATTCAAGAACGTTGCCGCTACCTTCGGTGATCCCAGATGGTTCCTCGACCTGACTCTGGTACCCATTATCGGTGGATTTATTGTCTCGGCGATATACGGTCTCGGCGGCAAGGTACTGTGTATGATCGCCGCCCTGTTGGCACGTATCTTCAGTTACTGGGAGATCCTGCACATCACTGGCATACCGGACGGTTACGCCCTGCTGCCGCTGGGGTTCTGGGGTTTCCCCGTGATCGTTACCATGGAACTGGCGATGGCGGGAGGATTTCTCGGCGAGATCATGATCAAAAAGGTATACGGGCGCAGGCCCAAGCATGTCAGATATGAAAACAAGGAGGTCAAAAATCCCTCTGTACCTCCATCAAGCGGTGAATAATGGCAGTACTGAATCAACCGACTCATCTCGATAGTGAAGAACATCGCGCCAAACGCAGGCGTTATCTTTCCGCAACCCTGGTAACCTGCGGCGCGCTGCTGGCACTGGGTATCACCGTGCACCTGATCCAGTTACTGGGCAGGGGTATGGAGGAGATGCGATCCAAGGCGACCTATGATCTGAACGAGATGGATTCACGAATCCGCGCGGCCGGCGAGGAGATCGCGCTGCAACGCGAGAACGAACATGGAAAAAGCAAGACAGTCACCTACAGTGTCGCCGAGGTGGACAAGATGCTGCCATCGCAGCAATGGCAGGAACTCAATACCCTGGTCAACATCCCTGCGGGAAGTTTCGTTATGGGAACCAGCCGGCGCCTGAGTGATGTTCAGGATCACCCGAGACACGAGGTTGAGTTGCCGGCCTACACGATCAGCAAATATCCGGTTACCAATATCCAGTACCTGCGCTTTGTCGCCGATACCGATCACCGTCCTCCCCTGAACTGGAAGAGCGGCCAGGCAAACATGAAGGAATTGCTGCATCCGGTGACGATGGTGTCCTGGTATGATGCCAAGGCGTATTGTTCATGGATGGGTGGGCGTTTGCCGACCGAGGCAGAATGGGAAAAGGCTTCCCGCGGCACGGATGGTCGGCGCTGGCCCTGGGGTGATCAGATGGATCCTGACCGACTCAACACCTATTACAATGTGGGTTCCACCACCGAGGTCACCCACTATCCCGACGGGGCAAGTCCCTACGGTGTGTTCGATATGTCCGGCAACGTCAGTGAATGGACCGCGGATGAATTTCTTCCCTATAAGGGAACCGACGCCCCCGATGAAATATTCCAGGCGAAGGTGGGTGTGGCCAATACCCCGGTAGACAAGGCGCTGAAGGTCGTTGATCTGGTGCCGGTGGAAGCGCGTTATATCGTGATGCGCGGCGGTTCGTGGAAGAGTGATCCGTTTTCTACCTCTACCTATCACCGTAATTATTCCTTCCCGAATTATGCCTCTGATTTTTACGGCTTCCGGTGTGCCGGGGACATCGATAAAAAACCCGGGGGATCCCCCGATGCCTGACCGGTTGCTGCGTTACATCATCCTGTCTGGCCTGTCGGCCCTGCCGGGCGCTGCATACGCGGCAGTCGACAGCTATCGCTTCTTCCATGTCACCATCGAAACACCCTATATGATTTTTCTGTTTCTGGTGGGTTTTATACTTGCTCCGTTTTTTCTGATGGCGATATTGTACTGGCGTTACGCCGGACGCAGGGCGCCAGAAGCGGACGATGGCAGACAAGAAAAACAAGAATGACCACGAACGGAACGTGTGATCAAGGAAACATACGCCTGCTGTTAATACCCTGGATACTTATTATATCCCTGGGTCTGCCCGCACTGCCGGCGTTTGCCGCAGACAACGGGGAGGCGGCCGATGAGAGCAGCCGGGTGATGCAGGGCTTCACCGAACTCAGCCGGCAAAAGGAACAGTCAAAGGGGATGAGTGACAAGAAAAAGCATGTCATCCTCTTTAGCATGGGCATCTCCCTGGTGATCCTGGTATTGACGACGGCGGGACTGGGACTTGCGATGGTGTTATACAGAAAACCGGTATTTGTCGCTCACATGATCTGTGCTGGTATGACAGTCACACTTGCATTGGTGCATGCGCTTGCAGCGATGATCTGGTTTTTCCCCTTCTAGCATTGATTTCCCCGCATCACCGGAACCGTACCGGAATCCTGCTGTTCATCTATACCCTCTCCGGGGTAACGGCCCTCAGCTACGAGGTCTTGTGGGCGCGCATGCTCGGCCTGCAATTCGGCGTCAGCATCTTCGGTGTCACCATAACCGTCACCGCGTTTATGGCGGGCCTGGGTCTTGGCAGTCTGTTGTTGCTGAGATGGCGTCACCGCATCGTCTCACCGCTGTTGTTATTTGCAGTGCTGGAGGGCGGTGTCGCCGTGTACGCATTGAGCCTTCCCTGGCTGATTCAGCGTGCCGACGGCTGGATCAGCATGACAGGCAACGCGGCCGGTCTTGCACAGTGGTACACGCTCGAGGCATGCGCCGCACTGTTGCTGTTGTTGCTGCCGGCGCTCGCCATGGGAGCGGGATTCCCGCTGGTGCTCAAGGCGATCGAGAGGCTCCCGTTCTCGCTGGCGAAGGTCTATGGATTGAATACGCTGGGTGGTGCGATCGGTGCACTGTTACCACTGTGGACCCTGCCCGTGTTCGGCTGGTTGACATCGGTGCAGTTGGTGGCGGGTCTGGGATTGCTCGTCGCCGCGACGGCATATCTGCTTTCGCGCCCAGCGACCGGGACCCCTGCACAGATCCAAATACAGATCCCAAAACAGATTCCGGAACAGCCCACGGCACTGCAAGCATCGCGGCCCGGTCTCGGGGTGTTGGCTGCATACGCCGGGCTGGGGGCGGCGGCATTGATGCTCGAGATCGGCTGGACCCGGTTATTCGGCATGATCCTGTTGCGTACTGAATATGTGCTCGCCATCATCCTCGCGGTTTACCTGCTCGGCATCGGCACGGGCAGCCTGTTAGTGAGACGCCGACTCCATCGACGCTGGATGGACACGCTGCCTGTTGTAACGGCGACCTTTGGACTGCTGAGCCTGTGGGGTATCCCCGTGTTGTCCCGCTGGCTGGGACTGTTGCAGTTTGACTCCCTGGCCGGTGCGTTGGCCTGGCAGGGTCTAGCGATCGTGGCGTTGACGCTGCCGGTAACACTGGCCCTGGGGGCCTGGTTGCCGTTGCTGTCGATGTGGTTCGGCAGGGATGCCGACACAGGTCCGTGGTTATACGGCGCCAATTCACTGGGTGCCGCCCTCGGTGCGATGGTGATGGGTTTTGTCCTGATCCCCGTCATGGGGACTACGGCCGCAGTGGCGACGGCCTCATTGGCATTGTTCGTCTTCGGCATGGTGTGGTGTCAACAACGTCGCATCTGGATTCTCGCACCGCTGTTGTTGATACTCGCATGGCCGGTTGCGCAATGGCCGTCAGTGGAGAACCTGTTACCTGATATCCAGGCCGGCAGCAAGGATCTCTACCGCTATGAGGATGCGGTATCGATCACCCACGTGGTCGAAAGGCCCGATGGTCAACGCCTGTTGTTGTCGGACCTGCAGCGCATGGATGCATCATCCGACCCGACCGCCGTGGCATTGCAGAAGGATCAGGCCTTGCTGCCCTTATTATTACATCCACAGCCGCGCAATGCGTTGTTTCTCGGGCTGGGTACGGGAATATCGGCATCCGGTACCCTGGCCGATCCCGCGGTGGCGGTTACAGCGGTCGAGCTCTCGCGGGGCGCCATCGTTGCCGCATCCGACTGGTTTGGCGTCGTCAACGACGACGTGATGCATCACATCGATGTCATCCGTGACGATGCACGACGCTATCTGCGCACGACGTCCACACATTACGATGTCATCATCGGTGATGTGTTTCATCCCGACATGGTCGGCCGCGGGAACCTGTTATCCGTACAACAATTCCGCCGCGCCCGTGATCACCTGGCACCCGCTGGGCTGTTCGTGCAATGGCTGGCGCTGAATCAGTTCGATCCAGCTTCGTTATCCATCGTCATGCGCAGCTTTCATCAAGTCTTTCCCGATGCCGTGTTATTTATCGACGGGTTTCGACTGGCGATGGTTGGAAAGCTTGGAGACTTTCGTGCAGCCGCAGCACTGTCGGTTGCTCCCGTCGGTACTGCCGACCATGACACGTCACGCGCCAACGGTGGTGAAGGGTTGTGGACTTGGCTGGGACGTTACTGCGGCACGCTGGATGTCGGGCCGGGCGCGGTGCAGGATGAATGGGCACCACGCATCGAATATTATCTGCCGCGCGCACGCTACCGCAGCGAGTTCGATCTGGCAAACATCCTCTCATGGCTGTTGCAGCGGCGCCCGGAGTTGTCCTCTGCAATGGGTGTGTTCGGCATCGGTGCCCGCGACAGGGAAGCCTTCGAACGGGGTTACATCGCCACTGATCTTGCGATGCGCAGTTGGCTGGCGGATCTGCGCGGCGACGACGGCAGGGCGCAAAGACTCATCCGTCTGGCCTATAACGCCAATCCCCAGGATCGCTGGGCGGGGAGTTCGCTTGCCGACAAAATGCTGGCGACCCTGACCCAGGCGATCAAAAACGGGTTGAGCGAACGTGAAGCGCTGCAGAGGATCCTCAAGATCCGTTCCGACCATGTGGCTACCCTGCGCAGACTGTGGCATCTGGAACGTGAGGCGGGTAATGATGCACAGGCTCGCGCATATCTGGCACAGTTAGCAAGGATTAGTCCGCTGGACCGGGAGGTCAGGGCGGCCCAATGACAATACAGCGTTCACAGGGCGTCACGTCGCACACACAGGTGGGACTGCATGACATATGAATTCGTTGCGGCGGCTATGTTAAAATCACGCGATGAGCAGTAACAACGCCCTCGGCAAGATCCCCATCGTCGTCAACGGGCGCATGCAACCCGGTCGCCGTCTTTACTGGCAGCGCCGTGCATTCCAGTTGGGCGCGATCGCCGTCGCCCTGCTGATCCCGATCTCGGGACTGATCCGCATCGATATCCCTGCGGGCGCCTTCGTGGTGCTCGATCGTCAGATCTGGTTTTCAGACTTTTATATCGTTTTCGGACTGTGGCTGGCGCTGGCCAGCGGACTGGTGCTGACCTATTCATCACTCGGCACCGTTTTCTGCGGCTGGGCGTGCCCGCAAAACACGGTTTCCGAGTGGGCCAACAGGATGAATCAAAAGCTGCTCGGCAAGCACGCCGAGGTCAGCCTTAACGGCGAGGCGATGCGCGTCTCGGCCGGCAAGAGCAAATGGTTCAACTGGACTTTACTGGGTGTGATGTTCATCGGAGTTTCCATGTTGATGGCGCTGATACCGATGTTCTATTTCTATCCACCGTCAGCCATATGGTCATTCATCAGCTTCCAGTATGACGAACGACTGGCCGGATCGTTGCACTGGATCTATTTTGTATTCGTGGCGATGATCTTTCTCGATGTCGCCTTTATTCGTCATTTCCTCTGCCGGTTCATGTGTATCTACCGTGTCTGGCAACATTCCTTCAAGACCAGGGACACCCTGCATATCGAACACGATAAATCACATCCTGATGAATGTGCCCGCTGCAACTTTTGCGTCAATGCCTGTGTTGTCGATGTCGATCCGCGCAACACCGTCACCTATGATGCCTGTATCAATTGCGGCGCCTGTATCACCGCGTGTGAACAGATACGCGGAAACCGCAATGGCGGCGGCAGCCTGTTGCATTTCAAATTCGGCGCTCGGGATGAACAACGCAATAACAAACTGCTGAACCTCAACTCCCTGATTGGCCGCACCAAGTGGACCATCCCGCTCACCATGATCGGCCTGGGGATGTTTGTCTGGGGTCTGTGGTCATACCAACCCTATCACATGGTCGGCTATCAGAGCGACACAGTCCTGCACGGCGACAAGATCAGGGATTACCGTGTTTCGATTGCGCACAAGACTTACCATCCGGGCACGGTACATGTGCGAATCGAAGGTCTGCCGGCAGATGATTTTACCCTTTCGGACACAATCCTGAAATTCAACGGCGTGGCCCGGGAAAACATCATGGTCCATGTCGAGGATACACTGGCAGCGGGTATCTATCCCCTGAAGGTACATGCATGGTCGGAAGATGGATGGCAGGATGTATTCCAGTTTAATCATGTGGTAACCCGGGGTGGCTGATATGGAAGAACGCACTGCGAAAGACGAACACCCGTCGCCAACCGAAAAGGGCGAATGGGGACATACCCCGGAGGATCATTTCGGTTACGAATCGGATGAGGAACGCAAGGCCAGGCGGGGGCTGGAAGACTGGGAAATGGTCGAGTCGGTCCCTTCGGCACAAAGAGGTGTACCGAAATGGTTCATGGCGGTGATCGGCTTTGTGTTGTTGATCGCCATCGGCCTGAGTTTCCCTTTCTGGGGGGACAGGCCCGGTTTTGAGCGCAGCTGGTTCAACTGGGGATTTGTGCTGGCCCTGGCGTACCTGTTGGTCGCGGGTTCGTTCGTCTACGGGATGGTCAAATTTTACGGTCCGCCCGCCGAAAAGAACGATGATGAACAACAGCAAAAAGATAAACACGGCGACGTGCATTCGGACGGGCCGGCGCCGCCCGGGAAATAACCACCCGCGGCGTCACACCTCAAGATAACAACCACTAACAAGGCGTATCTTCCAGCATATGCATTATCGAGATTACGATACGTTGGCCGTCACGCCCGCTACGCCTAATCCCAATGATATGGCACATGAATCTGCATAGATGGCTACTCATCCCGTTGTGTGCCGCGCTGCTGGCCTGCAGCGGTACTGACACTGGTACTCTTCCGGTGCAGCACTGGAAGAATGTCGAGTTCATTGTTGAAACGCGTCCCTCGCCGCTGCGGATCGGCGCCAATGAATTTATCGTCAGGGCGTTGAACAGGGACGGGAGCTCCGCCCACAAACTGGTCATATACATCCGTCTGAGTGACTCCAGGCCCTGGCAACAGGCGATCCAGGACGGCCAACTCGGTATCTACCGGCGTGGCCTGATCCTCGCGACCGGCGAGGATGTAGATTCACTTTCGATGCGCATCTTGCGGGGTGATGAAGAGGGAATTATCACATTCCCCCTGGAGGTCGAATCTCCACCGCCGAGTCCCGATACCTAACGCCAATACCTAGCTTCGGCGATGTGACTGCAGACGCCTGGCGAGACGTTCGCTCTTTTCCCAGCGCCTGAGTAACAGGATCTTTTCGCCGCCCCGTTGGTTACTGCAGCGCGGACAGGTGAGGTAACTCAGGTAGAGTTCCCTGGGCCTGTGGCCGGCGTCGAATATTGCCATCTGCATCTCGGTGATAGCCTTGCGCGCGGTGCTCAGATTACCCTGATGAAGGTGTGACCTGAGGTGAAACGGATACGGTAGCCGTTGCACGTAACGTGACAGCGAACTTTCGTCCTGCAGCAGGTGCATGATCGAGCCGCGCAGCAGACCGGTGCGCGTGAGAGTGAAACCGGGCCAGGTCTCGTGTAACTGCAACTCGTCGATGGAACGTTGCTGGCGCCCCTTGTACAGTTCATAGGCAAGCGGCATATGCAGCAGCGTGGGGATCGGCATGAGATGCACGCTGGTGCCGCCAAGATCGACGTCTTTGTTATGCCAGGAGGGATATTCAGAGGGACAGCCGCACTCAAGCAGCATGGCGGGCTTTGTATATCTGCCTGACGGTGCAATACACGTTGGCGAAGAATACCCAGAATCCAACACCCATGACCGTCGAAATACCGGCAATGATATAGGAATACATGTGATGCACTTCGGCGAGACGGACAGTGTTGTCTGCCAGCATCAGGTTGCCTTCCCATATTCCAAACACCAGCAACGTCGTGTAAAAACCGCATACGCCGATGGCGGTCCACCAGAAAGAGTGGTTCACCAGCCGGATGGAATAGAGGGGCCTGCCGGATATCGCCGTCAGCATAAAATAGGTGGAGGCCATCAACAGGATCACAACACCGCCCACGACATTGATATGGGCGTGCGCCAAAGGATCGATCATGTGCCCCGGCCCGCCGTAGGGGCTGCCGATAGAATCAAGCCAGACCCGAATGGGATGGATCACCTGGAGCACGCCGTGTACCGTGCCGATGAAAAAGAACAAGGCTGAGGTTACGAGGAATTTTAGTAAATAATACTGCTCTTTCAATGCCGGCATCGTTGGAGTGGAAAATTCCTAAAGGGGAGCATTATACATCAAACAGCAAAAAGCCCGGACATTGCCGGGCTTTTAATGAACCGTATGATACGGCCGGTTATCTGTTTTCGAGATTCTTGAGCGCAGTGCCCGTTACAGAGAACGCAAGGAATATAGTCAGTCCGAAAAACATGACAATCGGCACCAGAATCCCCGGCCAAATAATATCGCCTAAACTTGGCATCATAGTCGTTACCCTCCCGTAATCATCTGTTGTTTTAACCGTGCCGACAATGCACTGCACGAAGTTACAAAAGTCTACTCAAAATACAAGGAATATGCAACAAAGCCCGAGTGCGGGCGGATATCGGCACGTACTGCCGGTCTACACGACTGTAGCGGTCCTTTTCAGTCAATACCTGCACATCGCACATGACACAGCGGCAGTTCGGGTGTCTCGACCCCGGGCGATCCATCGGGGTCATCGCAAGCCGTTGCAAATGCCAATTTACAGTTGGATCAGTGAAATCATTTCGTTTGAGTAAACTTTTCCGGATGTTTCCTGTCAAACGGTCGGTTGGAATGATCATTGCCGACTTCTGGAACGGGAATACCGGAGCCTGGATGATCATCTCGTCATGTATGCAGCGCCGTGCCTGCAGCGGGAAGAACACGAAAATCAATATGACCGTAGACTGGGATTGTATATTTAACTTTTGAATTTTTTTGATAACATGGCCGCCGTGTCAACGGCTGACAATAACTTTGTATTGATTGCATGAACGACGCAAGTCTGATTCGGGTTGAAAATCTGTATCGCTATTACGGCGCGATCTGCGCGGTACAGGATGTCAGCTTTGAGGTGAGTCGCGGCGAGGTCGTCGGCTTCCTAGGCCCCAATGGCGCCGGCAAGTCGACCACCATGCTCATGATCAGCGGCAATCTTGCACCCTCGGCCGGACGTGTCCTGATCAACGGCGTCGATATCCTCGATGATCCGCGTGCGGCGAAGGCCGACCTGGGATTCCTGCCGGAACAGCCGCCGTTGTACCGTGAGCTGACGGTGGACGAATATCTCGCCTATTGCGCAAGACTCAACCGCATCCCGCGTGAACAGCGGCGCAAGGCGATGGATAGCGCCAAGCAGCGTTGTGGTCTGGACGAGGTCGGTCATCGTTTGATCGGTAACCTGTCGAAGGGGTTCCAGCAACGGGTCGGTATCGCGCAGGCAATCATCCATTCCCCTGCGGTGGTCATCCTCGATGAACCCACGGTCGGGCTGGATCCGATCCAGATCCGCGAGATACGTACATTGATCAGGGAGCTTGCCGCCGAACACAGCGTGATCCTGTCAACTCACATCCTGCCGGAGGTCCAGGCCATTTGCGACCGGGTACAGATCATTCACAAGGGCCAGTTGATCCTCGAGAGCAGTATCGAAGGCATTCAACAGCAATTGCAGGGCAACAGCCTGCTGGTCGGCTTTAAAAATCCACCGTCCGGCGATGAACTGGCCGCGCTCAATGGCGTGGAGCAGGTCGAAACATTACCCGACGGTCGCATCCGGCTCCGCTATGTGCCGGGACACGATCCCGCCGATACCCTGGTCGAGACCGCGGTGGCGAAACGCTGGGGGCTGAAGGAACTCACTCCGGAGCAGATGTCCCTCGAACAGATCTTCATCAACATCACCTGCAGTGACGAATCGATCCCGGGATCAAACGCAGTTTCGGGCGGCGCGCCGGCGGAGGATGCCGCATGATGATCCTGTCGATTGCCGGCCGGGAATTGCGCAGTCTGTTCCTGTCACCACTGGCATGGGCGATACTGGCGGTCGTAGTGCTGATACTGTCCTACACGTTTCTGGTACAGATCGATTTCTTCATGCAGATCCAGCCGCGCCTGCCCGCCATCAAGGATGCTCCGGGTGTTACCCAGATCATCGTCTCACCGATGCTGGGTAACACCGCCTTCATACTGTTGCTGGTGATACCGCTGGTAACCATGCGCCTCGTCAGTGACGAGCGTCGTAACCAGACACTCAGCCTGTTGTTTTCCGCGCCTGTAAGCATGACCGAGATCATCCTTGGCAAGTATCTCGGCGTGGTCGTATTCCTGCTGATCATGCTGGCGCTCATCACCTTGATGCCGTTTTCACTGCTGATAGGGGGCACCCTGGATTTCGGCATGCTGGCATCCGGCCTGCTGGGCCTGGTATTGCTGCTGGCGAGTTTCGCCGCCGTCGGCCTGTTTATGTCGACGCTGACTGCCCAGCCGACGATCGCGGCAGTCAGCAGTTTCGGCGTGTTGCTGTTGTTATGGATTCTCGACTGGGCGGGCAAGGGACGCAGCAGTGAGGCAGAAACCCTGTTTGGATATCTCTCGATCCTGCGCCATTACGAGTCGATGCTCAAAGGGGTGTTCAACAGCAGCGATGTCATCTATTACCTGTTGCTGATCGCAACGTTCCTGATCCTGAGTATCCGGCGACTGGACGCCGACCGGCTGCAGCATTAATCAACATGAAAGTTACCGTACGCTCACGTCGTTTGGTTCGACTGCAGAATATAGTATTCGTGATACTGTTTCTCGGTGTCATCGGAATGCTGGCGTGGCTGAGCACACGGTATACCTACCAGGCCGATTGGACCGCGACCGGTCGCAACACCCTGTCGCAGGCGAGCATCGACCTGTTGAGAAAACTCGACGGGCCGGTCGAGATCACGGCCTATGCCAGTGAAACACAGTTGCTGCGTAAGCGCATCCGTGAACTTGTCGCACGCTATCAACGCTACAAACCGGATCTTGAGCTGAGTTTCGTCAATCCCGATCTCGAACCGCAAAAGGTGCGTGAACTCGGCATCACCGTCGACGGCGAACTGGTGATTGATTATGCAGACAGTCACGAACAGATTCAGGACGTCTCCGAGGAAGGTATTACCAACGCGCTGCAGCGCGTTGCACGCGGCGGTGAGCGCCGGGTGGTGTTCCTGGAAGGTCACGGTGAGCGCAATCCACAGGCTGACGCGCGTTACGATCTCGGCGGCTTTGCACAGCAATTGAAGAGCAAGGGTTACCAGATCGCCACCCAGAACCTCGCCTCCGATCCCCGTATCGCGGACAATACCAGTGTGCTGGTGATCGCGGGACCGCAGACGGATCTGTTACCGGGTGAGGTCACTATCCTGCAGGATTATGTCAAGGCGGGCGGCAATCTCCTGTGGCTGTCTGATCCCGGATCACGCCATGGCCTTGAGCCGCTTGCCAAGACACTGGACATCACCTTCCAGCCTGGCATCATCGTCGATCCGAACATCTCCCAGGTCGGTATGATGCTATTTGGTACCGATGATCCACGTGTCGCACTGGTCACCCGTTACGCGGAACATCCGATCACCCATAACTTCGCATTCAATACACTGTTTCCCATTGCCGGCGGCATCAGTATCGGGAAACAGGGCGACTGGCAGGCACAGGGATTTCTCCAGACGCTGTCGAATACCTGGTCCGAGACATCGCAAACCCAGGGCACGATCACCTTCGATGCCGGCAGCGACATCAATGGACCATTGACGATCGGCGTCGCGCTTGATCGTGATGTCCCCACCGGAAATGAAAACCCGCAACAGGATGACACAGGAAAATCCGCTGAATCGGCAAAGTCTGACACGGTTGAAGAGGACAGCGATGCGACGCCGGATAGCGGCCGGCAACAACGCGTCGTCGTTATAGGCGATGGTGATTTCCTCTCGAACGGTTTTCTGGGGTTGGGCGGTAATCTCCAGCTCGGCATGAATATCTTCAACTGGCTGAGCAGTGATGACGTACTGATCTCGATACCGGTCAAGACCGCGCCGGACAGTTCACTGTCGCTGTCGGATACCGCCGTGATGGTGATCAGCTTCGGTTTCCTGCTGGTATTGCCTTTGCTGTTGTTGACAAGCGGGGTGGTGATCTGGATACGCCGTCGCCGGCGTTAGGCAACATACTCTGACAGGTATCGTGATGAATTCCCGCATGGCTCTCAATCTGGCGCTGTTGGCAGTGGTCGTGGCCCTGGCATTGATCGCCTATTTTCAGCCGGGCGTTGAGCAGGAGACAAAACCACCGTCATTGTTGACCCTCGATCCTGACATGGTCGATCACATCACCATCACACCGGCGCGAAAGCAGGCAATCGTCCTGGCGAAGGATGGTACCCAGTGGCGCATCAAGCAACCGATTGACGCCCGCGCGAATTCGTTTCGTATCGATTCATTGTTGCAACTGGCGCATACCCCGGTGCGCAAACAGTATGATGTCGCACAAACGGACCTGAAAAAATTCAGGCTTGATCATCCCCAGGGCGTGATCCGCTTCAATGATACCGACATCGCCTTCGGTGATGTCGATCCCCTCAACAATTATCGCTATGTCATGGTCGCTGACAAGGTGGCGATGATCACCGACAGTTATGCCCATTACCTGCAATTCAATCTGGAAAATTACGTCGATACCCGGGTGTTGCCGCCCGCCAGCCATATCACCGCAATCGAAATGCCCGGTTTCGACGTCAGTATGGCCGATGACGGTCACTGGACTGTGTCGTCACAAGATACTGACGTCACGTCCGATGATATCCAGGTACTGGTGGATGAATGGCAGCAGGTGCAGGCGCTGCGTGTCAGCCGTTACCAGGATGACAAGCCGCAGGGCGAGATCAGGATCACCCTGGGCAAGGACACTGCGCCCTTCAAGCTGCAGTTACTGCAACAGGATCCCGAATTGATTCTGGGACGCAAGGATATCGGCATGCGTTATCATTTTTCCGATGAACAGGCGCAGCACCTGTTGCAGTTGCCGCAAAAACCCCAACAGCCGGCATCCGGGGACGAGGCGGCGGATGCCGGCGCGTAGTCTTGTTGCTATAGTCGCTACACCGTATTTATCCACGACACTCTTGTCTCATGACCCATGCCCGAACTTCCCGAAGTTGAAACAACACGGCGCGGTATCGCACCGACTATCGTAGGGGAAACCGTACGCCGCGTTATCGTACGCAACCGACACCTGCGCCATCCGGTACCGGCGAGCCTGGCAAGGCAACTGCCCGGCAAGTGCATCAACGCCGTCAAACGCAGAGGCAAGTACCTGTTACTGGAAACCGGCGACGGCACGGTCATCGTGCATCTCGGCATGTCCGGCAGTCTGCGCATCGTTGCGGATACCGCGCCGCCCGGCAAGCATGATCATGTCGATATCGAATTCAACAACGGGCACTGTCTGAGGCTGCATGATCCACGGCGTTTCGGTCTGCTGTTGTGGACGTGCGCGGATCCACTGCGCCACCCGCTGCTCAGGGATATAGGAATGGAGCCACTCACCGACGGCTTCAGCGGTGATCTGCTGTATGAAAAATCCCGCGGCCGGCGGGTTGCCGTCAAGCAATTCATCATGAATGCCAACATCCTTGCGGGCGTGGGGAACATCTATGCCAACGAGGCGCTGTTTGCTGCGGGCATACACCCGCTGCGCCCTGCCGGCAGGATCTCGCGGCAGCGTTACCATCGCCTGGCGCATTCCATCAGACAAGTGCTCACGGCCGCGATCGAGCAGGGCGGCACGACGTTACGTGATTTCGTCAACGGTGAAGGCAAACCAGGCTATTTCAGACAACATCTGCATGTATACGACAAGGGCGGGTTGCCCTGCCTGGATTGCAGCACGCCGATCCGGCATATCTCGCAAGGTCAACGATCCACCTATTACTGTGGCAGATGCCAGCACTGAGTCCCGTCCCTAATCATCCGGACGGTTCAATCCGTTGACGGTTCAGGCGATGTTGATTCGGATGGCGTCTGTTCTTCCAGCAGTTCCTGCGGGTCGATGATGCGGATGATCGCCCCGCCTTCCTGCAGGGATATGGTCTTGGTGGCGCCGCTGACACTGAACAGCTGATCGGCGAGTGGTTTGTTGTCCTCTTCGTAGGGATCGAATACCAGGTGCGTCGCGCCCTTGATGTTCCTGAACAGGGTTTCCTTGTCTTTATACGGCGGAGGCAACGGCATCGAAGGGCGTTTGATAGCGAGCATGGTGCGGCCCGGCCATTCGCTCATCACGAAGATATTCTCGTCTTCCGGGACATCCTCGAGTTCGGTACTGAGGGTCAGGATCAGTTTATCGACGGGCGATAACGCATTACGTTCGACGGCGATGCGATAGGCCTTGTCGCCCTGCATGAACAACAGTGCGACCAGAAACAGGACGATAAAAAAGATACCGCGTTGACCCATGAATCCCGTCTTGCCCAGCGACTGATTGAGTCGGATCAGTAACGGTATGCCGCAATAAAGCAGCGCCGCAAGAGAGATAAACACCCATGTGGCGTCCGCCGCGAACAGGCCGAAGGCCACACCCAGTATCAGCATGCGCCCGATCAGATCCCTGGCCAGCCTGAGCGAATCCACTGCAAGCGCCACGAGCATCAATATCCCCAGCAGTGCACCGATGACGATATAAAAATCCTCACTGGGTTCGACGCCGAGAATATTGTCGGTAAACACGGTGTAGGGATTTCCCAGCCACGACTGGGTTATCCATCCCATACCGACCAGCAGGATGAAGATGACCGCGATCACGATACCGATGTACATATATTTCTGATGACGTTTATCGAGTGGGTTCTTGCGCCATTCCCAGAGGAGCGACAGGGGATAGGCAAGTCCGATGGGGTGCAGGGAAACGGCGAACATGACGACGATCAACTGCAGAAAAAACCACCCGCCGAACAGACGGTTCTTCGAGCGGTAGGCATGGTCGATCCATCTTCCCAGTGCGAAGGTCAACAACAGGTACGGGCCTGCGCCGAGTGAATCGACCTGATGCACGGTCAACGGGGCAATCAACAGCAGGCCGGCAGCGATCAGCGCGGCTTCATCGCCGGCGTAATTCCGGTGCCATTTATACAGCAGTACGGCGGCCCAGAATGTAATCAGTAACGTAAACACCTTGGCGGCGAGAATGTTTCCCGGCCAGTAGATACCCAGCGGGATGAATACCAATGCACGCAGGTCCGGGATGCCCATGGTCACCGCCGGGCTGGCGATCTTGTCCGCCACCGACCAGCCTATCAGTAAGGCCCTGGCCGCCGCTTCGTTGATCCCGTAGGCGTCCAGGCGCAGCAGATGAAAACCGATGATCGCACCGCCCCAGGTGATCATGGTCAACAATACCCAATAGACGGGTTTAATCTGTATCTGCATGGTGAATTGAAATCACGTTAATGTAGGGTACCTGTGATGCGCTGCGGGTCGTATTCCGCCACAATGCATGTACGCAATGTCCCTTGCAACAGAACCTGTGTGTAAACCGCGGTTAATCGCCGGACATGACAAACCGGTAACGCGGCCTGGCTGCCGGACCGTGCGCAGGCGGGAAGGATACCTGATTGAAGCCGTTGTTTCATCATCAAAAATCCACCCCGGAATATTTGATTAATTTACTTGGGAAATTCGATGACCTTTTGGTCAAATCCCGTTAAAAAACTTGCAATATTCACGGCGCTCATGTTATACAAATTACCCTTAATGAAAGAGGTCTGACAGATATATTCGGGAGGAAGGATTATGTTGAACACGGGCGAGGTTCTGATACTGTACGCAATCTGGTTTCCACTGGCGTGGGGATTGGCTTATATCCTTTTCAAAGCTTCAAAATAGCGCTGCACTGGACAGGCACACTGGACAGGCTTAGATAAAAAAATTCAATACGAGGGAGGAAGGGTAATATGTCGCTTCTATCAAAGCTGATTCCGCTGTCCGCGGCGGGTATCTTGATGACAGCCATGTCATCGGCGGGTGCCGTCGACCTGGGTCAAGTCGATATGTCAAATGGGAAGAATATATTCGAGAACGGTAAGGGCGATGTGCCGGCCTGTGTCTCATGCCACGGTCAGAACGGTGAAGGCAACGATGCCCTGGGAACCCCGCGTCTCGCCGGTCAGATCTACCAGTTCCTGGTGAAGCAGCTGACCGATTTCGGTACCTGCAAGAATCCTGAAGACACCTCCACCTGCCGTCGCCAGGACACCACCATGTTCGTGATGAACACCAACGCGCTGGGCCTGACGCCGCAGGATCGTCTTGACGTGGCGGCCTATCTCAGCCAGCTGGATGCACCCTATGAACCGTCCAACATCGATGAACTCAAGGCCAACGGCACAGAGGTCGGTGCGGGTTATCGCGGCAAGGCGCTGGTGCTCTACGGCAACCTGGATAGGGGCATCCCCGCCTGTCGTTCCTGCCATGGCTTCAACGGCCGCGGTGTGGATCCGATCTTTCCAATGATCGGTCAGCAGAAGTATGTTTACATCATCAACCAGTTGAAGAAATGGCGTGACGGCAGTCGTCATAACGATCCGCAAATGGCCATGCAGATGGTCGCCCGCAAGATGACGGATCAGGATATGCATGATGCCGCGACCTACCTGGCGGGGCCACAGGGTGTCGCCAACGTTTCAGGTGAATACGGTTTACCCGCACGTCACGTGCCGTTCAAGCACTGATAATTTAGTTCTTCGTCTATATCGATCAGGCCGGAAGGGCGGGTTATCCCGCCCTTCGTTTTTTTCATAAAGGTGGATACACACGTTTTGGCGGCAGTCTGTGGCATTGCCAGCTGTATATAAGTAGACGATAATATTTGGATGGCTGAAAAACTCTCTCTCAAGAAAGGCGAAAAGATCCTGTTCGCCATCTTTGGTGCATTTATCGTCTTTGCCGTCATCGGCTACGCCATTCTCGAATCTATTCGCCTGAGTTCGGACAAACCGATGTTTACCATCAGGACGCATTTCGATCTCTCCGAGAAGGGCAAGCAGGGCTCGCAGCTGTTTCGTGAAAAGGGTCGTTGTACCGCCTGCCACCGCGCCATGCAGAGTGGCACCAACATGGGCCTGTCGCTCGACGGTATCGGTTCAAAATACAGCCGCGCATGGATCTCCGATTTTCTTCATGACCCTGAAAAGACCTATCGAGAGACCTATGACCGTCCGACGTTCGATCACGGGATCGGCAAGGAGGCGGGTTACGTCGCCAATATGCCCGACAGGGACCTGGACCTGATCGCCGTCTTTCTCTCGGAACTGAAGTCGGACGTCGGTTCCTCGTCCGCGCCGCGACCGCCGGAAGGGCGTTCGCCGTTCATCGACAAGATGATCGGTACCTTTGCGCCGGAGAGTTGGAAGGAAGAATTCCAGGATGTCAGGACCAAGGACAGCCACGAACTGATCGGCGAGCCGGATAGTGAACAACAGGAACAGGCAGAAGGCGGGGAAAAAGTCCGGTGAATGAACCGTGGGAGAATAAAGAATATACACGCTATACGCTGTGGTTTATCTATGCCTGTATCATCTACAGCATTATCGGTTTTTCATGGGGTGCGCTGATGGGCGGCATCGCGGATTTCCGCCATTTCGTCGATCATCGCCTGCATGGCAACCTGATCGTGCGCGCCCATACCCATATCAACCTGCTGGGTTGGGTGGAGATGGCCATCTTCGGGGCCGTCTATTACCTCATACCACGACTTGTGAAGCGCCCGATATTCAGCCTCAAGCTGGTCAAGGTCCATTTCTGGATCCATAACATCGGCCTGATCGGTATGGTGACACTGTTCACCACCGCCGGGGTGATCGGTGGTACGGCCAGCATGCAGGCCTCGCCGGCGCAGGTCGAGGCGCTCATTCATCCTTTTCTGGCCGCGATGGGGATGTTTGGCTCCCTGGTGTTATTAGCGAACATCATTTGGGGTTATAATATATTTCGCACTTGTATAGGTTGGGACAGATAGAAGTACCTATGAAAGCAGCACACATAATCTTGCTGGTTTGTATGACGGCGATCACCGGATGTAACATCCAGTCGGAAGGCAGTTCCTTGCGGGTCGGCATGAAAGCGCCCAGTCTCAAGACCAAGACCCTTGAGGATGTCAACGGCGATTTCAGCCGCATCACCACTTACCGTCAACCCGATGCACGCATGTACCAGTATTCACTGGATGAGGCCATGAAGACGGGCAAGCCCATCCTGCTGGAATTCGCCACGCCGGGCCACTGCACGGTATGTGACAAGCAGTTGCAGATGTTGAAGGCGTTGATCGACAAATACGGTTCTGATCTGCTCTTCCTGCACATGGACCAGTACCAGAATACCGGTGCCTTTATTGCCTACCAGGTGCAGGGTGATCCCTGGACATTCCTGATCGACTCGAAAAACACCGTACGTTTCAAACGCGCGGGTCGGATGCTGTACGGGGAACTGGACGCGGCCATTCAGAATATGCTGCAGAATCCGGCCAGCTGAACCACGTGACGGCGGCATCACGGTACTCCCTGGTGCAGGACCGCAAGGGCATGATATGGGACATGTTACTGTATGTTCCGACGGTCATCGCGCTTGCATCGATCTCCCTCAAATTCTGGTATGACGGCAACAAGACGTTTTCCTATCTGCTGTTGTTCCTCGCCAGTTTTTTTTTCATCGTCGGCATGAACCGGATACTCACGACGCGCCTGATGGTATTGCCGTCGTCACCCGTTGCACTGGAGACAACCAAACAACAGTTGACGGTCATGCAGCGTGACGGTGGACGTGTGGATCTTGCCAAGGAGGTGCGGTTCTATCCCGACTATGCAGGTAAATCCTTCGGCCTGTCCGGCATGGATGTGACCGGCAAACGGCGTCAATACGTGTTTCATCGCGGGCAGTTTGCCGATGAATCCACGTTCAAGGAACTGTGTTCCCGGCTCAATATCTACAAGTAACGTTTATCCTCAATCATTGTCTTGCGCGGCGCGTTTCTTTCTGAGTCGTGCCACATCCCATGCCATAAAGGCGATGGCAGCAACACCGATCAGGCAGGCAATGATGATAATCAGACGTTCGGTGGCAGGGCTGACCATACCACCTACCAGCATGTGGACGGAATAACCCAGAATGAACAGTGAGGTCAGGCCGACCAGTGTGTAGAGGATGATTTCCTTGAATGAAAACGAAACCGGTCGTGTCATGAAACAATTGACTGATCGTAGCCGGAAAAATATCTGTTACAACTTCGTCGCGTCGGTGCCGGAGTCATTGTTCTGACGTTTGATCGAAACATGAATTGTACCCTTACCATTTGGCGAGACTCCAGCCTATTGTGACATAAAAGTTGATAGAATAAGTGCGGATTTTTTCTATGTTTTCATTATTTTTCAGCAGATATTTAAGGCTTGACGAATAATGACTGTTATGTAAAACTCCAACGAATCAAAAAAAGCCTACAAACGCAGTCAGATGCGGTGATAGGTAAGCAGTTATTCATATCCAGCTAGGCACAAACGGGGGGGCACATGGAAAACAAATTGTCTTACGCAAGAACGTTCTGGGTTAGCCTTATTGGCGGCGTCACAACTGGCATGGGAAATGGCAGTGTGTTTGGAGCGGCGATGATGTGTGCCCTCGGACGGGGCAAGTTCGATATGTGGGGCGGATGGGGCGCTCAGCAATACATGCCATCTTCTTTCAACGGTTTTGTAAACTGGTCAATGTTCATCTTCGGTATAGCCTTCATGATCATCATGATGCTTGCCATGCATCGCCATGGCGAACTCGAGGCACAGGCCGAGGCTGGCGGTGCAACCAGTCGTTAAACAATTTTATTTTTTATAGACGATACAGGCGAAGAGGGAGAATACAAAGATGTCAGCAATTGCAACGGTTTTTTGTTTGGTACTGGCCTTTTCGAGCATGTGGTTCGCATGGTATCTGATGATGCCGGGCAAGCACTAAGACCGGTATAGTCGGACGGGGTTTTTCGCAGTACGAAGTTTTATTTTGAAAAATTGTAATTTTGTAATTCCATTTACTTATACTAACGGAAAACTTGTAGTTTCTTCAGGAAATCAGGAGACGCAGGGGGAGGTCAAAAATCATGTTTAAGTATCTGTTCGCACGAAATGATGATATCCCGGCAGGTACTGCCGCGATATATTTCGGCTTTTCATCCATCATCTGGTTCATCATCGGTACCGCATTAGGTTCGTTCAACGCAGCGAAACTGGCCTTCCCTGACTGGGTGACCGGGACCGAGATGTTTTCCTTCGGCCACATGCGCCAGGTTCATGTGCACGCGGTGATCTTCGGTTGGATCTCCATGGCATTCGCCATGGCGATGATGTACATCACGCCGGCACTCGGAAACACCAAGCTGTGGTCTGAGAAGCTGGGCGTCTGGAACTGCTTTTTATGGAACTTCGGGTTGTCACTGACCCTGACATTGCTCTGGATCGGCATGACCTCCGGCCGCGAGTATACCGACTTTCCCTGGTTCCTCGATCTCTACATCCTGTTCCTGGTTGTCGTACCGCTGGGCATCAATGTGTGGATGACCATCATTCATCGTAAGACCCAGGGTATCTATACCACCAACTGGTTCTTTGGTTCCGGTGTATTCATGGTCGGTATCGTGGTGCTGGTGGGCAACCTGCCCGAGTATTTCCAGCTTACCGGTCTGACCGAGGCCTACCTGACCTGGTGGCATGCACACAATATCCTGGGATTATGGATCACCCCGGTGGCCGCGGCGATCGCCTACTACACGATCCCGAAGATCACCGGTAACCCGCTGTACTCCCACCGCATTGGTCACGTTCACTTCTGGTCGATCGTGGTGTTCTATTCCACACCGGCTGCTCACCACATCATGTCTTCACCGCTGCCTGAATGGCTGAAGTCATTCGCTTCCGTGGAAGGCGTGCTGATCCTGGTGCCGGCCATCGCCTTCGTGTCCAACCTGCTGCTCACCATGACCGGCAAATGGCATTACTTCGTCGAGAATATCGAGGTACGCTTTACCGTCGTCGGCGTGTTGCTGGCAATCCCGTTGAACATGCAGGGTGGCTTTCAGCAGACCCGCGCGATCAACTGGTACATCCACGGTACGGGCTGGATTGTGGCGCATGCGCATCTGGCGCTGCTCGGCTTTTCAACCTTCCTCGAGGCAGCAGCGGTGTACTACGGCATACAGACGATACTGCGCCGTAAACTCTATTCATTATCGCTGGCCAACTTCCATTTCTGGTTCCTGCTGATCGGATTCTGTACCTACTGGATCTCGATCACCATCGCCGGATTGATTCAAGGTGCTGCCAAGATCTACGAAGTGCCTTATATCGATACCGTCATCGCCGAGCACCCGTACATGATCGCCCGCTGGGTAGGCGGTACCATGGTGTTTACAGGTAACGTTGTCTGGCTGATCAACATGTGGCTGACCGCACGTGAAGGTACGGTGATACCGGAAGGTCGTATGCCTCACGAGCTTGCGTACGAGAGATAACAACGAGATCACTCGAGAGTTATATTGATCATTAACAAAATCGTATTAAGGGAGGGGTGCTAAAGTGGCGTTTCGTGAATATAAAGTAGGTGTACGGATGTTTGGTTGTGCACTTGGCCTGTCCATGATGATTACCTTGTTTATGCCAAGTCTGACCATCGTGTCGGTAGGTACAACGGCCATCGGCCTGGAAAAGGAGTTGTCCTACGGGAGGATCTCCGGGTTCAGCGTCGAGGATCCGTTCAACCTTGGGTGGGGCAAGCCAGTCACTGTAACCTTGAACAAGGATCCCAGGACGGGCAAGAAGATCGATACCACACTGGCCTATGTCTACAAGGCCGGGGTGCCTTTCCCCAGCGGTATTCGCCATCCCAGGATCCTCGGTGTGGGTTCAAAGGACCTGAGTCAAGGCAAGGGCAAGATCGGCCAGGCCAGCGAGTCGCAGGGCGCCGTGTTCCTCGTCGTTGAGGAAGGTGACTTTCAAGGCAAGGCCTATCCATACGTGGAGAATGCAACGGCTACGCGTGGCTGGGATCCCGACAGGATCCTTGCCAGTGCCTCCGAAGGGGACAAGCATTACATCGGTGCCGGCAAGATCATGTTCGTACGTGAACAATGCTGGTGGTGTCATACTCTGTTACCCGAGCAGACCCAGGACTGGCAGTATTTTGGAATACCGCCACGTCTTGGTGACTTCAACGGTGAATCACCTACCGCCTTCGGTTCCGACCGTAAGGCGCCTGACCTGATGCATGTTGGCTCACGTAATTCGTCACGCGAATGGTTGATGATGCATTTCTTCAACCCGCGCCTGGTCCAACCGCACTCCATCATGCCCCGCTTCGATTATCTGTGGGGTACCGTGGATGCCGACGGCAACCCGATCGATTACGACAAGTGGCGTCAGGAATACACAGAATATCACGAGGGCAAGCGTATCTATCCGCCGGAGGTGCCTGAGTATCATCCGAACACGGAAATACGCTACCTGATCGATTACGTATTGAGCCTCAAATAAAAGGGGGGGAGAAATAACATGGCTTGGAAACTTGATAATCCGCTGTACGCAATGTCTGACGAGGATCTCAACAGCAAGGCCAAAGGTGTCTGGGAAGGTGAAAGCCTGGGTGGGATCACCGAGGATAACAACCGTGTCCCCGTGCCGGTCGTGTGGCTGATGGGCATCACCATTATCACCGCCTTTCTGGTCACAGCACCCCTGTGGGGGCAACGGCCGACCGCGGCGATCTATGCGCCCTACATTGCGTTGATGGATACCCCCGAGGTGCAGAAACTCAAATCCGACGAGGATAAGATGCGCTATATCGTCGAGACCGTGCAACAACAGGGATCGAAGTGGGAGCATCTTCAGGAGCGCCACCCGGCGACGATGAATGATCTGCGCCTGATCAAGGATCAGGTCATCGAGTTGCAGAACAGCGGTGTGAATCTCGAGGAATACACCGTTGTCGGTGACAAGATAGTGCTTGCCAACTTCGAAACCGAGTTCGATGAAAACGGTGTGCAATACCGCGTACAGCCAACTTGGGATAAAGGCTACACGATCGACGTGTTTTACGTGATCTACTTCTGTGTGGCTGTTACCATCGCCATCAAGCGTCTGCCACCGAGTGCATGGCAGCCGGATCATACCAAGCACACGCATACAACCAGCTACTGATTACCGGAGGTAAACTCATGATAGATATCGATCATCCACCATTGGCAATGTTGATCCCGATCGCAGTGGTCTTCATTGTTCCGTTTATCTACAGCTTCTTTGTCGACAGGCACGACAAATAAAGAGTAGATAGACTGTCAGGAATACGAAAAACGCCGCTCAATAGAGCGGCGTTTTTTTTGATATGTATCGTGCCCCTGTTTGTGGTCAGGAAATAGTATGGAAAACGCTTCTCTGGTGAGCAGAAAAAAACATGGTGGTGTATTTATTCGCTACACCACCATGTTTCCGGGTGCGGCCAACGTGATGCTCTACGGACGTATCAGGCACGGGCCTGTGCAGCCGCCGATTGGATCCTGGATGGCTGATTACGGGACAGGCCGCGAGCCACGCCATTGACAAGATCATAAGCGAGATCAATACCGGAGATGGCTGACATTACCAGGTAGATCGTCACCATCGACAAGCCGAAGATCGCTGCCGGTGCGGTCACGTGCCCCAGTAATATGGCAAAAACGATGCCGAGACTCAGTATGACGCGAAAGCCGCGCTCATTAGGGGTCATGTTTAATCCTTGATTGGATTCGTAGCTTGTATTCATGTTTAACACTCCTTTTGTATGGTTACGATTCAATGCGTCTACGGTGAACAAGATATCAGGGCAATCTTAAAATATGCTTAGAGATCGCTTAACAACGGCTTAAAATGAGATTTTTTTTCGCTTGCGCTCAGCCCCGGGGTGAACGGTCTTCATGTCCGCAGGTTTATGATCGCGGGTAACCTGTTTGCCAGGGCATATAGCGGATCGAATCCATTGATGGCGGTCAATACCTGATACATACCGGTCAGGGAAAATATAACGATACCTGTCGAGGTCTCGAAAAGGCCGGTACTGACGGCGGTCAACAAAGCCATGCCGAAACAGACACGGAATCCCCGTTCGTGATTCGAGATATTCTGAACGTTGGTACGAGTGCTTGACATAATCCGGTCTCCTTGTGTTGGTGATGAGATGAATCAGTTTGTCTGTGTCAACCTGAAGCCACCCCTGCATCCAATGCAGAGTGCTTCAATCTCTACGACTAACCTTAACCTGCCGGGGCAGGTATCAATACTGGAAATGTCTATGAAAAAAAAGCGTGGTGGTGAGGGTTAATCGCTGCACCACCACGGTGTTGTGGATAATGAACGGGGTATAAAGATGTTTGAATGATACACGTGTCTGTCAGTGTCAATTGACATGAATCAATTGGCTGTATTGATTGCGGGGGACAGACGACGTGTCATCCTGTCAGCCAGGTCATAGCCCAGGTCGATGCCCGAGATGGTTGTCATGGCCAGATAGATGCATGCCATTGACAGCGTAAAGATCGCAGCCGGTGAAGTAACGGCGCCAAGCAGGATGGCAACGATCATACCCAGACCAAGCAGGGCACGGAATCCACGCTCATTGGCTGACATATTAAGGTTCTGGTTCGATACAGTGTGTGTATTCATGTGAGTGACTCCTTGTAAGTGATTACGGTTAAATGTGTCTACGATGATCAAGATATCAGGGTTATCTTAAAACAAGCTTATGAGTTGCTTAAAACCAGCTTAAGACAAAAAATAATTTCCGGTTCCGGTCTCAGGCGCCGGCGGATGCCAGTCTGGCATGCGGGGACCTGCGACCAAGCCTTGCCGACAGGCTGTTCGCAACCGTATAGACCGGGTCGATGCCGATAATCGCGGTCAACACCTGGTAGACGGCGATCATGGAAACGGTAAAGATCGCAATCGGGGCTGAGAACAGGCCGACGCTGATGGCGGTCAGAACGGCCAGACCGGTAATCACGCGAAAGACGCGTTCGTTGTTTGAAATATTCTGGTAGGGATTGTTCATGGTCATTGCTCCTGTGTGTTGTGACGGATAATTAATGACTTCGGGGTACAGATTACCGGGGGATTCTTAAGCCAACCTTAGCGGTAGCTTAAGGCAAGCTTAAATACATAAATAAATTTGCTCCCTGACGTTTTTTGTTCCCTAATCGGGACCTTTTTGTCGATCCCGGTACGCATTCAGCCCCGGCCGCGGGGTCATGGGCGCCGGAAGGGCCTGCCAGGACACCGTCTGGGGCTTTCCTCTGCGGCTGAAAGGCAGATCCGGATCTTGTGAAGGGAATTGGCCGTGCGAATAAAATGCGATGTCACGGCCGTTTCTGGCGGCCTGAATACGAACATTCATTGCAGCAGGTGGGATCTATTCGGAGAATCAATCAGGGGCGTCACGATTTTGTCGCTTGCTGCGTCAATCCAGCCCGCATCAACCTGTTCTTAGACCCGGTGGCATCGAGGCGTCTTGTGCCCCGGCCATCGCCGGCCCAGCGGCGATTTTGCTCATCAAATGTGTAAGAGTTCATTACAATACATTGCCTACGATCAATCATCCCAAACCGCCGCCGCGGTGGTCATGATGACTATTGCTTAGTGGACACGCCCTGTAAGGAGGCAGCCATGCTCGAAGATTTTACTCAAACGGATTACATCAATATGTATCTCATCCCGTGGTCGATCAAGATTGTCAGCGCACTGCTGATATTCATCATCGGTCGCTGGATCGCCAAGGCCATCGTCAGGTTTGTTGAAAAGCTCATGATGCGCTCCAAGCTCGATGCGATGCTGGTCGCGTTCATCGGTAACATCGCCTATGTTTTATTACTGGCCGTGGTCATACTCGCCACGCTGGAACAGCTCGGGGTGGAGACCACCTCGGCACTCGCCATCCTCGGCGCCGCCGGTCTCGCCATCGGTCTCGCATTGCAAAGCTCATTGTCCAACTTCGCCGCCGGGGTGATGCTGATCATGTTCCGGCCCTTCAAGGTGGGTGATTACGTGGAGGCGGCCGGTAACGCGGGTATCGTGGAGTCGATCGCGATATTCAGCACCGTGATGCGCACCGGTGATAACCGCGAGGTCACCATTCCCAACGGGCAGATCTACGGCAGTACCATCATCAATTATTCCGCCCGCGAGACACGCCGCATCGACATGATATTCAGCATCGGTTACGACGACGATATCCGCAAGGCGAAGTCCATCATCGAAGAGGTCCTCAATGCAGAAGAACGCATCCTCGAGGAACCGGCGCCGACCATCATGCTGATGGAGCTCGGTGCCAGCAGCGTCGATATCGCGGTGCGTCCATGGGTCAAATCGTCAGATTACTGGAACGTGCGCGCCTTCCTGTTGGAAGAGATCAAGACACGTTTCGATGCCAGCGGCATCAGTATCCCGTTCCCGCAACAGGATGTACATGTAAAGGAATTCCCGGCCAGAGCTGCCGGTTGATATTCATGGGCCATAATAATCGGCGCATCCCACGGTGTCTCCCACGATGCATCCGGGGCGCCGGTTGTTACTGGCTTTGCTCCACCATGTAATCGACAGCGGCCCTGACCTCTTCATCGGTCAGGCTGCTGTTGCCGCCGCGCGCCGGCATGGTGGCCTCACCGCGAAAGCCGTTGATCGAGTTTTCGTACAGTGTTTCACGCCCCTTGGCGATCAGAGGTTTCCAGGCCTCGGCGTCACCCACCTGGGGTGCGCCCATCATACCGGTACCGTGACACATCCTGCATGACTTGTTAAAGATCGCCTCACCGTCGGCCGCATGGAGCGGCAACACTGCGACAGCAAGCCATGCACCCGTGATGACTGATAACATCATGTGTTTGGTGTTTGTGGTGGATTTCATCATAGACTCCTTGAGCTAATTATTTGGTGCACCTTCTTTAATCCACCGCCTCAGCTGACTGACCTCGTCCGCGGAGAGTGGATTATGGCCATCGATCGGCATCCGTATAGCCGGGTCGGTGCGTGACTCGACCAGCGCCAACAGCGTGCTGCCGGCGGGATCCCCGGGGTGGATCACCGGTCCGAGCCGCGTACCCTGCATCAGCTGTTCGTAGCTGTCCATCGCCAGACCGCTCTGCTGTGTCCCGGTGCCGTCGTTATCGTGACATCGTCCACAGTGTTCCGTCAGCAACGGGACAATGTCCTCCTTGTAACTCACCGGCACCGTACCCTGTGAGCAGCCGGCGGATAACAGGGCCAAAAGCAAAACACCCCTACCGCCACCCGCCAGTTGCCGCATCACCGGTTTGTACAACCTGAACGTGTTCAACATATCAAGACCCTCCGATGGTAGGACCGATGCCATGATCGACACCCTTCCAGATACGCCGTTTCCACAGAAAGAGCAAGGTCGTTAGAATCACCAGATAGACGATCACGAAACCGCCGAGCTTGATGCGAAAGCCGGCATTGGGTTCGGCCGCCCATTCCAGGAAGGCGGCGACATCGGCGGCGGTACGCTCGATCTGCCGACGGTCCGCGTCACTGCCCTGGAAGCTGTAGCCGAGCACGTCCGGCATGGCGATGCCGGGAAACTCATGATTATCGGTGGTGTTGTCCTCGGTGGTATAAAAACCGGTCAGCAGCCTGTACACATACTGCCCGCCGCCTTCGCGGGCAGCGGTGATCAACGACAGGTCGGGCGGCTCCTTGCCGAAACTCGCACGTGCCATGTCCGCCGGCATCAGGCTGAACAGCGGCGAGTTCAGGTGCTTGTCACCCTTCCACAGGTCCAGCGTGTCGCGATCGACACCTAGCGTGAGCAGATTGCGGTAGCGGATATATTTCAGGCTGTGGCAGTTCATGCACAGCGAGGTCACCGTCTCGGCGCCGTGCTGCACGCTGGCGGCATCAGAGGGGATCGGTACCGGCGGTGCGGCATGTACACCGTTCGACACCAGCCAGACCGGCACCAACAGACCCATCGCCCACCGCCGTATGAATCTCATCACCGTTGCCCCTCCCCTGGCGGTGAGGTCTGTGCATCATAGTGTTCCTGTGCCTCGTCACGGATCAGTTTCAATGCCTCCTCGGGCAGATCCTGTTTGCGGGCCAACAGGCGATTTTCCCATTGCGATGTAAACGGCAGCAGGATGAATGTCAAAAAGTAGATCAGGGTCGCGATCTCACCGGCGGTCGCCACGGCCGGGCTGACCGGTTGTGAACCGATATAACCGAGCGCGAACACATCACAGATGAAGACGAAGAACATCACCCGGTAGACGGGTCGATAGCACGCACCGCCGGGCACCTTGCAGCGGTCGAGAAACGGCATGAGCGTAAAGATCATGATCGACAACACCATCGCCACCACGCCGCCGAGCTTGTCGGGGATCGAGCGCAGGATGGCGTAAAACGGCAGGAAATACCATTCCGGCTCGATGTGTGCCGGTGTCTGTAACGGGTTGGCCGGGATAGAGTTGTCCGTCTCGATGAAAAACTCAGGTTTGAAAAACACGAAGAAGCAAAAGATGATCAGGAACACGCCGAGACCGAAAAAGTCCTTGATGGTGTAGTAGGGATGAAACGGGATATTGTCCCTGGCATGCAGGGTGATCCCCGACGGGTTGCTACTCCTCACGGTATGCAGCGCCACCAGGTGGATCACCACCACCATCATGATCAGGAACGGGAACAGGTAGTGCAGTGAGAAAAACCGCGTCAGGGTCGCATCGCCGACCGCGAAATCACCGCGCAGCCAGATCACGATATCGTGACCGATCACCGGCGTGGCGCCGAACAGGCTGGTGATCACCTGTGCGCCCCAGTACGACATCTGGCCCCACGGTAGCAGGTAGCCCATGAACGCGGTGGCCATCAGCATCAGCAGCAGCACCTGCCCGCTCCACCACATCAGTTCGCGCGGCGCGCGGTAGGAACCGTAGTAGAGCGTGCGCGCCATGTGGATGAAGATCACCACGAAGAAAGCCGACGCGCCGGTGGAGTGCAGGTAACGGATCAGCCAGCCGAAGTGCACCTCGCGCATGATGTATTGCACCGAATCGAAGGCCTCGGAGGCATCGGGTTTGTAATGCATCGCCAGAAACACCCCGGTGGCGATCTGCAGCACCAGCACGAAGCCGGCGAGAAAACCGAAGTTCCACCAGTAATTGAGATTGCGCGGGGTAGGGTAGTCCGTCAACTCATGGCGGATGAAGCGCGTCAACGGAAAGCGCGCGTCGATCCAGCGCCGCAGCCGGCTTGTGTCCTGCTCACTCATGCCTTGCCGATGATGATCCTGGTCTTGCCGTCGAAACGGTACGGCGGGACGGCCAGATTCCGCGGCGCCGGGCCGCGGATCACCCGGCCGCTGTTGTCATATTCACTGCCATGGCAGGGACACAGCCAGCCCTTCTGGCCGTCGCGGTTCGGAATGCAGCCCAGGTGCGTGCAGATTCCCACCACCACCAGGTACTGCGGCTTGATCACGCGTTCCTTGTCCGGCTGGGGATCGATCTGCGTCTGTTCAGAACGCATAGCGGCGATCTCCTCGTCGGTACGGTGGAACACGAACACCGGTTTCTTCTCCCACTCCACGGTCTCGACCTTGCCGGCCGTCAGCCCGCCGATATCCACGCTCGTCACGGACTGTGCCTGTATGTCACGGCTGGGATTCATGCTGGAGATGAACGGCCAGCAGGCGGTGGCGACCCCCGCGGCCGCGACCACCTTGGTACCTGTTGCGAGAAAATCACGCCGCTGTTCATCCAACGGCGCGCCACTATCGTCATCGATAGTCTTGTCGTTGCTCATAATGATTCCCGGTGATTGTTAAAAAGGAGGCGGAAGTCCATCGCATGCCATGCTATAGCATGAATCGACCGATTACTACATCTTGATCATACAACTCAGCCACTGCGTGTCAGTCGTCAAACATGCATCGGCAGGACTAACCAGGGCAATCGGGGTTTTCAGAAAAAGAATGGTTACGAAATGATAATGATGACTCTTATGACGCCTCTGGGTGCGGCATCCACGACACAACCTGATGGACGTGTCATAACAGCGCTAGCATCGGCGCGGTGACCGATAACGCAATGACCGGGGACATTCCTTCCCCGGTCATTCGATCAGCTCATCAGTCGAGATCGTCGACGATATCCGTAACACGCATGGCGGACTTGGGATCGAATTCCCTGCCATAGCAAAACGTTACTTTTGATAACTCGTCCATGTCGACCGGAAAGGCGTCGAGGTAACGTCTCTCCTTGACAAGGCCAAGGTATACGGCGGCCTTCAGGGCGAAGTCTAACCCGACCTCATGGCTCTTCTCCGGTGACTGATGGAAAAAACTCGATGGACTGTGGACGTTGCCATTCAATCCGTTAATCGTCGCCAGGATATCCTTGGTCTTCTTGTCCTTGATGGCATACGCACCGGCCACCTTCTCATTGATAAACATGACTTCATGCGAGCCGTCCGAGATTACAAAATCCTCGTCCGCCGAAAATACCTTATTGTGTTCATCTTGCAATGTCATTACCGTCACCTCGTCTCTTGAAACTTGATCTATTTTACCGCGTTTTCCATAGTTTGTGGATGCTTGCATGACAATCGGGAGCAATCCAACCCAATGTGTAAAGCAGGGCGACGCAAATTGCTCAAATAATGGATATATCCTGTCCCCTGTCCCCGCCGGGTAGTCGCTGAATCGGGTTTCCCGACCATCCTGCCCCGGTTCCCATCCCCGATATCCGCCCTCTCCCGGCGTATACTATATATACCCCCTGACTTTCCCTCCCGATTGATGAATAATGATGGCATCTAAAGGCGCCATTTCAACAGTCTTGCTTGTCTTTTGAGTGAAACGGGGAGTCTTCATCTCGAAGACCAACAATAATCCCTCTATATGAAATGACAGGGAAGCATGAAATAAACAGGAGAAACCCATGAAGATCGGAATACTGGGATCCGGCGATGTCGCCAGGGCACTGGCCGACGGATTCCTGCAATACAGACACGATGTGACCCTGGGCACCCGCCATCCCGACAAGCTGGCCCCGTGGCTGGAAAAACACCCCAACGCCCAGGTCAACGGGTTCAAAGAGGCCGCCGCCTTCGGCGAGATCATCGTCCTCGCCGTCAAGGGCACGGCAGCCGGCGATGTCCTCAAGGCCGCAGGTGCTGAACAACTCAACGGCAAGATCGTCATCGATGCCACCAACCCGATCTCGGACGAGTCGCCCGACAATGGTGTGTTGCGATTCTTCACCTCGCTTGATGAATCCCTGATGGAGCGCCTGCAGATGGAATTTCCCGATGCAAAGTTCGTCAAGGCCTTCAACTCGGTCGGCAACGCCTTCATGGTCGATCCCAAGTTCGCCGACGGCAAGCCGACCATGTTCATCTGCGGCAACGACAAGATGGCCAAGGAACAGGTGACCGCGATCCTGCACCAGTTCAGCTGGGACACCATGGACATGGGCGGGATGGAGGCCGCCCGCGCCATCGAACCGCTGTGCATGCTGTGGTGCATCCCCGGCTTCCTGCACAACGAATGGGCGCATGCCTTCAAGATGCTGCGGTAGGATAATCAAGTTGATCTTTGTCTCTTTATCATTCCGAATAAGCGCAGCAATTTTGAACGGAGGTAACCATGGAAAATATAGAAAACCTGTTTAACAAGGCCGTCGGTGAAATCGAACGCATGCTCAACACCAAGACCGTCGTCGGTGAACCCATCACTGTCGAAGGTAACACCCTGATCCCCCTTATCAGCGTCGGTTTCGGCTTTGGTGTTGGTGCCGGCCAGGGCACGGAAAAGGAAAAGAGCAGTGGCCAGGGTGGCGGTACCGGTGGTGGCGGGGGTGTCAAACCCGTCGCCCTGGTCATCATCAATGCCGACGGTGTGCGGGTCGAACCGATCAAGTCCGGTACGGCCTCGGTGCTGGAAAAGGTCGCCGAATCCATCGGCAAGGCGGCATCCAACAAAGCCGGCAAGTCAGAAGAATAGCACCGGCCGATCCCATGCTGACCGGCGTGCTGGTTTTCCTGCTGGTGTTGATCGCCCTGCTGGCGATACCGTTCACGCTCACCTTCAAGGTGACCTGGCAGCAGGACTTTGAAAACGACATCAGGGTGCACTGGCTGTTTGGCCTCGTGCGCGTGCGGATTCGCCCGCCCAAACACAAGACACAATCACCACAAGCCGAACAACCGGAAAAGAAAACAAAACGTGATAAGGCCAAATCACGTAAAAAATCCAATGTCCTGGCCGCCATCCGTCAAAAGAGATTCCGTCAACGCATCATCCGGTTTATCAGCGATATCTGGCATGCGATCTACAAGCAGGACCTGAACCTGCGCATGCGTGTCGGCCTCGGTGATCCGGCGGATACGGGCCGATTATGGGCCCTTGTTGGGCCTGTGACAGGCATGCTTGCCAATGTTAAGGCGGCATCGATCACCATCGAGCCGGAATTCATGGACGCGACCTTTGAGTTGGACGGTAGTGGCGCTATCCGGATCATTCCCTTGCAATTGATCTATCTCACAGTGGCACTGCTACTGTCACCGCCAGTTTGGCAGGGGATAAGGAAAATGCGTCCAGCCATGTACTAGAGGTAGGACAACTAATGAGTAAATTGCGGTCGAGACAGATATATAAAGACGCAACGCGGACGATTTTCACGGTAGAGTCTGTCGATATTCAACACGGCACAACGAACACCGGTGGACACTTGATTGGGAATATAAAACCAATAGCAATCATCGTGAGTGGCCCGGAGGGAATGTATGCACTTGATATGGAGGCAAAACCAGCCAATATTGATCAACTCAGACAGGATATCCCCGAGTTGAGCACGATTGTTTGGCAATAAGAACAACTCGAATACCTGAGGAGGCACGTCTAGGCAATAAGGAGAGAAGTGCAATAGAGCTTAAAGATCCCAACACCAAAGAATAATCAAATACTTACTGAGGTTTAGTCCGTCTTGGCTCGTGACAACTAGTAATACTTCAACTCATATGGGCTAGTTCAAATTATACTTTTTAGCGTATAAACTATAAATATACGGAAAATCGTATATATTGACTTTATACGATTTAACGTATAATATGTTTTTATACGGAGTAACGTATAATTCTCGGTGAGTCTAAGACTATGGTCATACGTAATAATAAAGAATTGGGAGAAGCCATACGGCGAGCGCGTCTGAGGCAAAATTTAGTACAGGTTGATCTCGCTCGTAAGGCTTCTGTAAGGCAGGCGTTAATATCAGAACTTGAAAATGGGGCGACCACTGCGAAGCTTGATACAGTGCTGAAGGTTTTAGCCGCATTGAAATTAGATTTATCCGTTGTTCCACGTGGGAAAGCAAAGTTTGAACCTACGGAGTATTAGAAATTGGGACGTAAGCGGAAGACAAGTGCACTAGACGTCTATGTTGGCTCAAGCAAAGTTGGCACCTATTCTCGTGCTGCAAATGGATTAACCTCATTTCGATATGATCCGACATGGATTTCCTCAGAACGATCTTTCCCAATTTCGCTTTCTCTTCCTTTATCTGATCGTGCCTGGTCAGGAGCGCAAGTAAACAGTTTTTTTGATGGTCTACTGCCTGACGATCAAACAATACGAGATAAAATAGCATCGCGTGAACATGCAAATAGTGCCGGTATATTTGACCTGTTGTCAGTGATAGGGCGGGACTGTGTCGGAGCTTTGCGATTTATCCCCGAAGGCCTTGACCCGGGTGATCCGACGAAAATGACATTTCGCCCCGTAAGTGATGATGAGATTACTGCCAGACTTGCCTCATTGAGTACCTCACCGCTAGGGATTCACGTTGATGACGATGATTTTCGTATCTCAATTGCAGGGGTACAAGAGAAAACGGCATTTCTACGAATCAATGATCAGTGGCAACTTCCAACCGGAGTGACACCGACATCGCATATATTCAAACCAGCTATGAAAGAAGGACCGTCTGGCGCTGATTTTTCAGACACGCCATGGAATGAATGGGTCTGTCTTGAACTATGTCGTGCATTCGGTCTCGAGTCAGCAAATGCGGAGGTTCTACTTTTTGATAACAAACCGGTGATTGTCGTTGAACGCTTTGATCGAGTTTGGAAGGATGGCATTCTGTATCGATTGCCACAGGAAGATATTTGCCAGGCTTTAGGTGTCCCACCTACACGAAAATATCAAAGTGATGGTGGTCCATCAATAATTGAAGTTATGGAATTTTTGAATGGTGCGGTCGATCCACACGAAGACCGTCTAACTTTTATGAAATCACAGATTGTATTCTGGTTGTTAGCCGCTATCGATGGGCATGCCAAGAATTTTTCTATTTTTATTACGCCAGGTGGTTATAAACTTACACCTCTATACGACGTAATGTCAGCGGCCCCTTACCCTGAATTTTCACCCCACAAGATCAAGATGGCAATGTCAATTGGTGATAAAGGTTATTACCGAATCAAACAAATACAGATCAGACATATTTATCAGACTGCTCAAGCAGCAGGCCTGAAAAAGCAAGATGTAGACGATATTTTCTCAAGCCTGGCTACAGAGATAGATGATGTGATAGCAAAAGTGGCTGATCTCGCTGCATCAGCGGGGATGCCGGAAGCAACGTCCAAGCCAATATTTGATGCTGTGAAGAAGCGATCTGAGTTGATAACCTCTAGCGTAGAAAAAGTAAGAGAATAATCTGTTTGAATAAGCATTTAAAAATACCGATGTCCTTTGGAATTTCTTGACAAACTGTTGGCATAATTACCAACATATACTCCTAATCGAGAGTTTAAAATGAGTGAAAAACTGGAAATTGTTAAAGGCAGTGGCAATGTTTTTCGCGATCTTGGCGAAAAAGATGCTGATGTAAAGCAAACCAAAGCATTATTGGCCGCTGAAATTATTCGCATCCTTGATAAAGAAAAGCTTTCTGTTCGGCAGGCTGGAAAGGTGACGGGCTACAATTACAGTGATTTCTCCAGGATTCGCAATGCAGAACTTTCCCGTTTTACGATAGATAAGCTCATGTTGATTACCAATGCCCTCAATAGACGGGTGAGCGTAAAAATTAGTGTCGCAAAACAGCGTGGCGCCACCCTTCATCCTGTTGCTTGACATAA
>CAZSAK010000005.1:0-19612 GCA_964605155.1 uncultured Chromatiaceae bacterium
CAACAACCAATATCTATTACGTGCCAGATACGAGTTTTCACACAGCCTCGGCCGTTCTCCGCTGTTCGTACGAACGCCCTGAGATAACTTCTTGTATCGTCTGACTATGCCCAAACAGCTTCCATGCAAGCGCAATCAATCGGATGACGCCTTATCTATTTTATAACCCAGGCTTATCGCCGCTTGAATAAAATTCAGAATATTGATGTAATTCCATTCTCGGCTTAACACAATCGTACACTCTTTTAATCGAATTATTTCATCTTTATTGATGTGAAATCTCTTCTGATCGGTTGGCTCAATGTCATCTAGTCTTGAAAAAACCACTTTTACTTTAGAAAACTGTAATTCTGATTCTAGCTGCAAAGAATCGGGAAAGGTCTTTTTAGTGCGTCATAAGTAACATCGGGGTGATCAGCAACATACTTGTTTATCACTGCGAGTACCAGGCGTCCCTTTAGCGATTACGAGTCCGGGGCTGAAACAAGTAGTTTTAACTCTTTTTCATCATCTACGATAACTTCACGGATGCGCTACGCTATGCCGAGAGTAATTCCATGTGCACTGATAAAGGCTCCATGGAAGCGTCAGATATACCAGCATAAATATGATCCTGTAACTACGGTGCGGTTATACATATATCGTCATCCGCTTTTTTACACTTGCGTAATACTTTCAATAACGCTAGGACCTTCTTCCATGAGAAAATGCAAAAAGACACTCGCGGCCGGAGGCATATGCCGGTCCTTTGGATAAACGATGTACCAGTGTTCCATCAGCGGGAATCCTTCAACATTCAGCTCGACCAGTTCTCCACGTTCGCATTCCCGCGCGACACAATACTTCGACAGTATTGATAGACCCATATTGCTTTCTACTGCATGTTTCAGGGCTTCGTTACTACTCAATTCCATGCTGATATTCAATGTTATGTCCTGACTCTCCAGAAATCGTTTTAGCGCAATCCGTGTTCCCGATGTCCTCTCTCGCAGTAGAAAAGTCTCCGTCTTGAGCTCATCCACCGAAAGGTATTTACGTCGCTGCGCGAGGGGATGATCCGACGACGCGACTACCACCAAGGGATTTTTAATAAAAGGAATGACCTCGACTTCGATATCCTCAGGGACCTGGTCGATCAGGTACAAATCATCGAGATTGTCTTTCAAGCGCCGAAACAGATTCTCTCTATCAACGATGCTAAAGGAAAAATTCACCTGCGGATAGAGCTTCTTGAATACGCCCAATAAAACGGGAACGAAATATTCAGTAGTAGTTACACCGGCGAATGTAAGCTGTCCACCCACCACCTCGATCCTGTTTGAGATAAGTTCATCGAACTTTGTAACACTGACGAATATCTCATGACAGGTTTTCAGAAATGCGTGGCCCTCATAAGTGAGATGAATCTGTCGACCTACCTGCTCGAAAAGGCGTGTATTCAAATACTCTTCAAGTTTCTTCATCTGCATGGAGACTGTTGGCTGGGTGATGAAGAGTTCACGTGACGCTGCAGTAAAGTTACCTAATCGGGCGACACATTCGAATACCTGTAGTTGTCTAAATGAAACATTGCGTAACCTGTTTGGCTCTATATTCCTGCGATTTGATTGGGCTGGGGCACTCATAGATTAGTGGTTATGGGTCCGATACGTATTCGTGATTGGATAATATACGCGAAAACGCGCACTGTGAGAACACTGCTCGTTAGAGCAAGTCAGGTAGCGTCTCCAGTAGAGACATTCGCCTGATAACATATTAAGGAGTAAAGAACTATGAACACTACTACATGGAATTTTGGTCATCACCCTAATGTTGGGAATGTCGACAAGTTCGTCCGTTATCTTATTGGCATCACGCTGATTGCTATAACGCTGACCATAACACCTGCAAACATGGGATGGACAGTCCTGCTTGCGCTGATATCAATACCGATCTTTATCAGTGCAATCATAGGGTGGGATCCACTTTACGCATTGTTCCAAAAACAGCCGACTATTGTGTTAGAGCCTTTTGAGACAAAAGCCCCCACACATGCCAGCATCCCTACGTCCCCAGTTGCTGAATCGTCTCATGTGGACCGTAAAGCAGCGTAAAACGTTAGCTTGCACGTCAATTGTAACTATCACTTCCGTCTGTCAGCCACTCGCTCGGGCGGAAGTTTTTAGTTCGACACCTCGATCACTAACAATCATTTCATAAATCATTTAAATGACATGCAATACTGTATTGTGCACCAGCTCAATTAAGACTGTCTTGTGGAGATTTTTATGAATCAAATATTACAAGGTATGATTAATGCAAACGAGTGACACATACAAACAAAGAATGATTAAACGGCTTAAGAAATGTTGCACTGAGATTCATGCATTAGATGTAATAGCTGTGAATGCCGATGCCGACGCAAAAGTCAGGTATATTAAGGAACTGGATGTATTACACGCCAAAAAGCGTGAGGCAGCCAAAAAGATCCAAGAATTAGAGGACGCTAGCGGTGAAGCATGGGAAGCAGTCATGCTATCTGCTGAAGAAGTCTGGGATGATCTTGGGATAGGTCTTGCCTTGGCCATTTATAAATTCAAGTGAATCGTATGATGTATGCTGCTTGACCTCAGCTGTCGCCCCACTTGCGGAGTTTATCCGGATCAACTTCGCTTTGCTCCTGCTTGGCCCTACGGTTTAATTTAATCAAGTAGTAAATAAACCCTGTTGCGATGAACAGAAATATCGCCAAGCCGATAGTAGTAATTGATGTCATTCTCCATGCCTCGAAGAATTGTCAGACTGCTGGTGTTTCCCGCCATTCTGGCTCGATACAATAGCGATTGACTATAGGCGTTCGCTACTCGACTTGCAATCTCTATTTGTACTACCTGCGTGGGAGGGTCAAAAATGAAAAATATATGTGCGACATCGTACAGACACGACATGATTATGCTCAATATAATATACCTGCCTTCATCAAGCCATGGTGGGGAGAAGGTACCGAAGGTACCTTAGCCACCGCAAGAGCAGGGAAGTACGATGTGTAAAATCTATCAATTCTTGCAGCATCTGGTCATTGTGTAAATAAAGACGCAATGCAACGGATAGCAAGGCGGTTCAAGATAACAATCGTTGTCTCCAGCTCAAGATACGAGTACGGGTCGTATTTCCCTTCATTTACTATTTATAAGGCAACACACATTACATTTCATGGACAATTGCAACAGGAGAATATATATGGATACGCAGAGTTACGATTCACATTCTCATCCGGAAAATTCCGAATTTAAACACCGGACAGATGCATCGGCAGGGATTAGTCAAGAGCATCGGGAACATATGATTGCCGAAGCTGCCTATTACATGGCAGTAGACCGACATTTCCAGAATGGCGACCCCACCCATGACTGGCTTCAAGCACAAAAGGTAATAGACAGTAAAATCAAAAGTAGTAATGCTTAATCAAGCAGAGGATGAAGCAAAAGGGGCGGCATTTATCCGAGGTCGCCCCTTATGCATGACGCGAGTGTCATGCATTCGCCATCAGGCCTTTTTATCGGCAGTGTATTGGTTCTGTAATATGGATGTCTGAAATCATAACGCTGTAGAACCGCGAGTACCGGGTCTTTTCACTAAAGAGACAGGCCAGGAGCCTCTGTGATATTGTTTTCAGGGGGCAACATGAGTTTCTTGCACGCACACGAAGACTCGATCCCAAAATGCCGTGGTAACACCAAAGTTGCATGGCTGATGTGCGTGATGATGTTCGGCATGACGTAACTTGGCCCGATGCAGGTATGAACCGGGCCGTGCACGCCAGTGATGGACGGCATGATGTACCAGGGTATACCAGAGATAGCCGATGATGAGCCCGGAAGTCAGCCCGCTCGCCGAATTGAATCCGGCTTGCCACCAAAGTGGTAGTAGCACACAACCGCAAATCAAAATAGCTGTCAACCAGGTAGGCGTACCAATCCTGGCAGTTGGCATGGCGTGATGTAAAGCATGCATCTCCCGAAAAGGCCAAACGTGATGCAGCAGGATACGGTGCAAACCGTATTCAAGTAATGTCCAAACTGCAATACCTGTAAAGCATACGCAAGCCCACGTGACCCGCTGCGCCGGTGTGGCACTCTCCATGGCCGCACCGCTCAATACAATCAGCACGACAGGATAAAACACAAAGTCGGCGTAATAGCCTGTTTTGCTTAAGTGAACGAATGTATTCATTGCGACCTCAGGTGTCCTAACTGTGATGCCAGATTGTAATCGAGGTGGTTAAATCCAGGATGTGGGCGGGGAATGCTTGTTACAGGGAAATATAGGCGCGAGTTCAGCACATGTCAACTCGACGGGTCTAATTAAGCGGTGGGAACTATCATCGAAGAAGACATAATAGCATGCCTGTCCAGGGTATCTATAAGCCTTGAAGATCAATTGCTGCCAGTGATACCTGTGTACTGGTTAAAACTTCAGCATTACGCCAGCCCGATATTAACGGATACGTTCAACTGCCGGTTTCGTTTGTCTGCGAATATGGGCTGATACAGGAATAATCGGGGAGTTCAATGTTAGTTTTACTATCGAGTGATCATTATGTGCGTTAGCGTACAGACCTGGCATTTGACTTAGACGCATTATTTCCAGTCTATGGTAGTTCTTTTGGGGGTAGTTCCATTGGGGGGTAATCCCTCAGGGCTGTCCCTTCGAAATGCCAAGGAAGACTGGGATCACGATATTAGTGGAACTGTCCTTATATCTTCAATATTTTTGATAGACCTTAACTGGAGAATTAATTATGAAATGGAATAATCCAATGACCACAGTTGGCCTGATGGTACTCAGTCTGTTCGTCAGTGCCATGGTCTTAGCCAACACAAGGTCAGAGATCGACACCGGCGTGAGTACAGCCGTAAATCAGTTCTATTCGCTGAATGCGAAGAACCAGGGCCTGGCAGAGAAGGCGGCTGGTATGCTTATCTTCCCGAGTATTACCAAGGGTGGAGTAGGTATCGCTGGTGAATACGGCGAGGGCGTACTGCAAGTCAAGGGTAAAACTGTCGGGTACTACAACCTCGGGTCTGCTTCGATTGGACTCACACTCGGTATTGCGAGTCGTAGCGAGATCATTATGTTCATGACCCAGGAATCACTCGACAAGTTTATCAAGAGTGACGGCTGGAAGATTGGCGTCGATGCGGGTATTGCCATCATGTCTACGGGTGCCGGCGGTCAATACGACACCAAAACCCTGCAGAAACCAATCCTTGGCTTTGTTTTTGGAGAGAAAGGTTTGATAGGTGACCTGTCGTTTGAGGGCTCCAAGATCACAAAGATGGATGAGAATCTGTCTAAAAATTAATTACACGAAAGATAAGTCGACCGTATGTCGCGCGCTACATGTAGAGCTATGTGAATAGTGACGCTATTAGCGTGCGACCCGGTGGACGGACTTGCAGCTTACAGCAGCTTTCGTTGTGATGTGAAGAAATGCAGCAATTGCATATCCCCGTCAGTCAGTTAAGAGTCGGCGCGTTTGCAAAATGACGAGGACACTGTGGCTTGATGGCAGACGCAGAATGCAGTGGAATTGAGGCCATGACGGATCTATTCATTAACGAGCACAGAAACACTGGAAATGACTATATATCAGGAGTATCAGTATGAAACACAGAACCACAGCCGTTATCATGGCATTTGTTATTACTCTTATCTGGGGATGTGCCAGCACGCCAAAACTCAGTCAGGATCAGGCGCTGACGCAAAGCGCACAACTGGCCAGCCTGAAAATCCGTTTGTCAAGTGACCTGTCTGATGGAATCGATTACCTATCCCCGGATAATTACAAGAAAGCTCAGGCTCAATACACTACCGCACTAAAAGAAGCGATGGCCCATCGTACTGAGTCTGCCGAACAGGCAGCAAGTAAGGGGCTTACGATACTTGATCAGGCAGAAGCCGATGCCCGAACCAGTAGAGAGATTTTTAGGGATGTATTGATCTCTCGAGACAGGGCGATTGCCGCGAATGCCCCTGCCTTGTTTCCTGATAACTATAGAGATATAGAATCAGTATTAAATAGTGCAACCAGATTGGTGGAACAGGGGAAACTGGAGAGTGCCAAGAGCAAGCGTCCTGAACTGCTCAAAGGTTACTCGGAGGTTGAACTGCTGGCATTGAAGAAAGATACTGTGAGTGAAGCTGAAACCGTGCTTGCTCGGGCAAAGAGTATGGATGTGGATGACTACGCACCCACAACATATAATTTAGCACAGGATGAATTACAGGTGGCGCTGTCCTTGCTCGATGCCAATCGTCAGAATACAGAAAAAGCCAATCAGCATGCGGCCCGCGCAATCTGGCTGGCAGAGCGTGGGATTAATATTACCGATTTGGCCAAGGATTTTGAGAGGCGTGACTTCGAGCTAGAAGATATTGTCCTGTGGTACCAGCAGCAACTGGATGAAATTAATGCTCCGTTAGGTATAGATTTGCCTTTTAATCAAGCCAATCGAAAAGTGATTGTCACCCTGCAAAACAGCATATCGAAACTGAATAAAGATAATGCTGACCTGATTGCGCAGTTGGATCAAGCACGTAACGACTTGATGCTTGCCGAGCAAAAACAACAGCAGTTGACACAGACGCATCAGGAAAGATTAGCGCAGCTACAACAAAAATTCGAAAGTGAAATAGGTTCTGAGATAAAACAGCAGGAACAGAGAAAACAGCAGCAAAAGGATTTGCAGGCGCGTTTTGAGTTTGTGCAATCCCTTTTTGATCCGGCTGAAGCGAGAGTCTTCCTGCAGCGGCAAAATGTCATCATCGCGGCGCAAGGATTCGCATTTCCTCCGGGGGAAAGTGAAATAGATGCAGTGAATTTTCCGCTGCTTAACAAGGTTGTGCAATCCATCAGGAAATTCCCGGACAGCAGAGTGAGTGTTGAGGGTCATACAGACTCGACGGGAAGTGCCGAATTGAACATGAAATTATCTAAAGAACGTGCCATGAAAGTAGCGGCATTTCTTGTGGATGTCGGTGAAATCGATGCAACAAGAGTCTCCTCAGAGGGTTTTGGCAAGGAACGTCCTGTAGCCAGCAATGAAACCAAAGAAGGAAGGGCGGCCAATCGACGCGTTGAGATCCAAATTATTAATAATTAGACATTTTAATAAAATAATCTGTCACGCAATCTCAAGCCATGCCTGGGAATGGATCTTGTGTGATAGTACAGGGTGATTATGGGTATCGGGACATAAGCGGACGGTATTTTCCGTCGTGCGTACCTAAGCTGTTGTTACCTAATAATTCGGGTCCTAGCTCAATATATCGTTGTAGGTTGTCTTATCAATGTTGTAACAACTGCAAGATACACCTATCAGGCCACGGCGGTTGAGAATCCTGATATTACCGCGGCTATAGTCGATCAACCCACGCTTTTGCAGTGAACCCGCGGCTTTTGTGATGCCGACCCTGCGCACGCCCAACATCAGGGCGAGGAATAGCTGGGTGATATGCAAATTTTTCGAATGCGCCCGGTCTTGTGTCATCAACAACCAGCGAGCGAGTCGCGCTTCCACGACATGATAGCGGTTGCACGCCGCCGCCTGCGCGAGCTGTCTCATCCGGACATAGATGTAGCGGTCCATAACCCGTCGCAGTGCCGTGCTATAGCGAAGTTCGCGGCGATACGTCGCGGCGTTCATGGCTAATGCAAAACCTTCGCCCTGCACCAGGGCATGCAGCGGTGATATATCCACCCCAAGTGCCAGGGCGATCCCGTGCATGCCTTCATTGCCGACCAGTGCCACCTCCAAGCCGGCATGATTATCGATCGGGCTCACCAAAGAAATGTAGCTTTTGGTGGGAAAGTAAACGTGACGTACAGGTTCGCCGGGATCGCTGAGTACATCGGCGAATCCGAGTACGACCGTCTCGCATCCCGCAAGGAAGTGTTGTCGGTCCTTGCGGGGCAACGCGGCCAGCAGTCGATTTGGATGCCGTGGTTGCATAGATGGAAATCTCCTGCTCTCGATGAATCAAGGTGTTGCCTGGTTATTTGTTCGATTCGGGGTGCTGATTATTTTTCCTGTTGAAAACGCTGGTCGATCTCATCACGGTATACTGTGTCATTGCCGGGCGCATTCGCTCTGATATGGTTCCGATTGCCGCAAACACCCAGCACCTTCACTATCAATATCCTCATCTTCTGATATGAATGATCCGTTATGGGTACAAACCTGGTTTGCCCCGCAAACTTATTCCTGTGATTTATAAGCTATGCTGACAAAATATTCAGTGCGTTGACGAACATAGCACACAGATTGTGCGAGTCAGGCCATGAGTTGAGATTAGCGCAAAAAGCTCTGCAGGAAATCAGACAGCGGTGGTAGCGGGAAGCAGCCGATCAAATTCTGTTTTGACCACCTGATAGCATTCACAGGCCTCTGCTTCCAATCCTGGCCGGTCCAGCACAGTGATATGGCCGCGTCTGTAAAGAATCAACCCGGCGTTTTGCAATACTCCTGCGGCCTCTGTGACCCCTTCGCGACGCACACCGAGCATGTTGGCAATGAGTTCCTGCGTCATACTGAGTTCGTTAGAAGGTAGCCGGTCTACGCTCATCAGTAACCACCGGCACAGCTGTTGATGGATGCTATGATGGCGATTGCAGACTGCCGTCTGTGCCATCTGGGTAATCAGTGCCTGGGTGTATCGTAACAGCAAATTCATCGTAGGGCCGGCACGATTGAATTCATCCTTTAACAATTGCGCCTTGAGCCTAAAGCCGTGACCCGCGCTCTGCACCAGGGCCCGGCTCGGAGTGGTATCGCCACCCATAAACAGCGCAATGCCCAGTATGCCTTCTTTGCCCACCACCGCAATCTCGGCCGAAGCGCCATTTTTCATGACGTAAAGCAGGGACACTATGGAAGTCGTAGGAAAATAGACGTAGTTCAACTGGGTGCCGGACTCATAAAGAACCTCGCCAAGCGGCATTTCTATGGATTCCAGATGGGGAAACAAGCGGGCTTGTGCGGATTCGGGCAGGGCAGCGAGAATATTGTTTTCTACTGGAAGTGAAGGTGATTTATTTAACGATAATGTCTTCATGTCAAATCAGTGACTGATTTAGTTTAGATGATAAAACCCTTGATATGGAGATCCAAGCCCCAATCGTTGGAATTAAATATAACTCACTTCCCTTCCGATGTTAAGAAGCGCACATAACAAAGATTACAACGGCCTCCATAACGTGCGCTATCGCACAGAGTTTCTTATGTGAGTGATTTCTGAAGATGAAAATATCAGTTGCCCGATAGGCGGTTTATCCGGCATCAAGATGGCAAGCTGACAACGTTTTTTCCGGGTCCTGAACCCACCTCTTCTCTCTCCTCACAGGGCTTTGTTATATCTGCTATCTACGTCCACTCAAGCCAAGATTACATTGTCTTCATTATTAAAGTACTCAATATATTAATGAGTGTTTTTCGCTACCCATCCGGGCTTGTCAGAATGCTGACGCTGGATGTTGATTACTATGTTAGATAACGAACTGAAAACCTCAATTTTCCATCCTAGTATGACGTTTAGGTAATAGCTTAAATATGCCAGATAGTTGTGGAACATCGAGTGCTGTCCAGGCGAGAAATAAGGCTGACTGTCGTGAGCACCGGGTATGTCAATTGACGCGAATATCCCGGCGTATAGTCTGGCCAGGTCAAATTACCTGTAAAAATAGCCCAGGAGGTTATGACATGAAACGTTTATTTATTTTCTGTCTTTTTATCGCACCTGTCACATTTGCGAATTCGGAAACCACATCAACTCAATTTATATGGCAGGCCCCGAATACCCGAACCGATGGTTCACGCTTATTGCCCTCCGAGATTGAGAAACATACCGTGAAATGCGGATTGCTACCGGGCACTTATACATTGAAGAAAAAAGTAGCAATGCCCGTAGTAAAGGCCTCGATTGATTTTGCAACACGCGGTGGCGATGGATACCGTTACTGTGTAGTAACGGCCACTGACAAACATGGTGAGGAATCCATGCCGGGAGGCGAAATCAGGTTTTATATGTCTGCGGGGAAAGCAATGATCGATAAACCCGGGGAAAATGATGCTCCGGATAGTGATATGGCCAGGTTTGTAGAGGGTCCGGTTGGCGAATAAGGATACTAATGGGCAGGATATGGAACCTCATATTTAAAGACCTCCAGGAATACGGGCCCGGTAACCAGGAGATTTAAAAAAGTTTTGGAATCCGGCTTGCTGGAAAATAACAATACTACTAAATAATCCGGCATTCAGTAGATTGCTTTTTATGCACTATTGCTCATCGCTGAACGGGAAAACCATGTTCACCAGGCTATGCCGTTTATGTGCGATTCCGAACAGAATGGATCTGCTTTGTACTGTATGTTGATTACGCTGCTCTGAAGAAGATTGTGCACTATGTTTTTCTAAAAGGTGCGATCAGTTAGCGTTTAACCCTGGTTGATCAGGAGATTGACATGAAAACTTCAACATATTTTCTGATGGATATGAATCTGTCTAAGAATTAAATGATCGGTTAAAGAGCGATCGAATGCGGCCGCGCTTCATTTTTTCGGTAACATAAAATTATCAGGAGTAATGTGATATGAATGCGGAAAATAATCAAATAGGGCATGACAACTCAAGAAGGAAGTTCATTAAAAAAATGGCCTACATCCCGCCAGTAGTAATGTCGCTGAGCACGGTACCTTCATACGCCACAACTGGTTCACCACGACAATATAAGGATTCTAGCCAGGTGAAGGACTACAAACACGGGCACAATGAAAGATACGAGAAGGATGACAAGCACGTGCACAATGAAAGATACGAGAAGGATGACAAGCATGGGCACAATGGAAGACACGAGAAGGATGACAAAGATAGAAGAGATAGTAAAAAGAATTGGAATAACCCTCACGCTAAGAAGTGAGGGTTTCGCGAGCGCCTGGTAATGTTAGCGCCGGGCGCTTTTTTGTTCTGTATAATTCAACTCTGAATTGTTCGCTTCATTCCCCGTTTGAGTCCTTTGTTGTCAAGTGGGTTTAGGTTTATATGTCTACGGGGGCAGCAATGATCGATAACCCCGGGGGAAATGGGACTCCGGGTTCTGGTATGGCCAGGTTTGTAGAGAGTCCGGTTGGCGAAGTAAGAATACCAATGGGCAGGATATGGAACCTCAGAATTAAAGACCTGCAGGGATGCGGGCCCGGGTAACCAGTAGATTTAAATAAAGTTTCGGAATACGACTTGCTGGAAAATAACAGTACTATTAAATAACCCGGCATCCAGTAGATCGCTTTTTATGCACTATTGCACATCGCTCAATATGAAAAACATGATCACCAGGTGCTGCCGTTTATGTGCGGTTCCGAACAGAACGTATCTGCTTTGTGCTGTATGTTGATTGCACTACTCTGAAAAGGATTGAGCGCATGTTTTTCTAAAGGGTGCGGTTAGTCAGCGTTTAGCCCTGGTTGATCAGGGAGTTGAAATGAATGCTTCAACATGTTTTCTGTTGGCAGTTGCCTCGTTAGTTCTCACTCTTATGAGTTCCTTACGGGATATACAGCATACGGCAGAAGCAAGGGGGATTGCTATCAACCATTCGGACGGGTTGTATAGCGATGGAATCAGTCAGGTATCAGGGGGCGCAGTACCATGAGAACGGAACGGTTCATTCGCACTCTCCTGACAGTGTTTCTCGGCCTCGCCATGTTCGTTCCGGGCCTTTCCAGTGGCCGTGCCATTGGGTTACCTGCTGATACCATACCACCCCAAATCTACCACACGCCGATGACACATATTGCCGAAGGCATGCCGGTGCGAATTCAGGCAACGGTAATCGACAATGTCGAAGTCAGCGCAGTAATCCTGAATTATCGTCACGCGGGTGATACCGAATACACCCGGGCGCAGATGCTCGAGGCAGCCGGCAGCGATATCTATTCGGCGGACCTGCCCGACAACTTTGGTCCGCGGATCGAATATATCATCGAGGCGAATGACAAGTCAGGCAATGTCGCCATAAATGAGCCCCATGAGATTGTAGTGCCGGTAATGTCCACGATGCAGACCGACGTCGTGCCGCTTGAGCATGAAGAGCCCGGTTTGAATCTGCAATCTGAGGAACGCGGCATGAGCAAGTGGATATGGATCGGGCTTGGCGCGTTGGCAGTGGGAGCCCTGGCCAGCGGCGGAGGCAGCGGGAGCAGCGGCAACAACACAACGAATACTGGCGGCATCGGTAACACCGGCGCAGACTCCGGAACGAGCAATACCGGCACAGGCATAGGGACAATTACCATCAACGCGCCCGTGCCTCAACCCTAGTACCAGTCGATAGTGCCAGTTAATGCAACAACACGATACTCACATCATGCATGCGCTGCTCCGGAAAACCTATCCACTGTTGTTTCTCTTCCCCGTTGTACTTGCGGGGTGTAATCAAGACAGCAGGTCCTCACAGGTTCAAGATGCGGGTGTACCTCTGCCGGCCGCGGTAGTGAGCCTGCCTTCTCAGGGCGTGCTTGCCGTCCAGATATTCAAGGACAGCGATACGACATCGCTGTTCACAAAGCCTGATATCGATATGAATGCGGACAGCGTGACGCTCGAGTTCAGTGCGCCCACCGGCCAACATATTTTCACCGTGATGTTCGAGTATACCGATCATGAGTTCAATCAGGTCGACGGTGCGCCATGGCCGCTGGCGTACTGGACCAGCGAACCTCAGCAGATCACCGAGGGTGAGAGCCTGTCACTCGAAATCAATGAGTATATCTTCATAGATTCTGATTCCGATGGCATCAGCAACGCGCAGGAATTGAAAGATCGTACCAATCCCGGCGATGCCGATGATCCTGCCGTTGTCACTGATCCGGGTACAACCGATCCCAATACGACCGATCCCGGTACGACCGATCCCGGTACGTCCGATCCCAATACAACCGATCCCAATACGACCGATCCCGGTACGACCGATCCCAATACAACCGATCCCAATACAACCGATCCCAATACGACCGATCCCAATACGACCGATCCGGGTACGATCGATCCGGGTATACCAGACGGTACGGTGATCATTCTGCCCGATGGTATCTGGCGTGGCGAGGGCAAGAACCAGACACCGAATCTGGGCAATGTCTTTGCCATCGTCAGTGCCACCCGTGTATTCTTAATGGAGAACAATACGATCTATGATGGTAAATTCACGATGGATGCCCCCCAGGAAGGCACCACCAGTACGAACTCATTCACGGGCAGCGTCGATGTCTACACCATCTATGGTGACAAGCTGACGGCGTCGGCCCCCGTCGTCGTTACCGGCAGCAGACCTGACGACAAGCACCTGTCATTGCAGGTGGATGCGGTCGGCAATATCCTCGCGCAACAGCAGTTGAGCCTTTCTTTTGATAAGGACTACAATAAAGATTCCTCGCAGGCGCGGATCACGGATATATGGCAGATCTCCATCGATCAGCCGTACTATTTAATGGTATTCCCCATTGACGGCAATGGCACGGTGACCGGCGCTTCGGATACCGATGGCTGCCTGTATAGCGGTAACATCCTTGTAGAGAATACTAAATTCAATCTCTATCGCGTTGAGATGTCGCTGCAGGATCAGGTCAGTGGCGCATGCGGCGTGTTCACCGGCGCGGACTATACCGGCTATGCAGTGCAGTTTCCTGACGGAAACACCCTGTTCATGCTGGTGGCTAACGGCGACCATGCCCTGAACTTCGAACTGACACGGTTGGGGAAGAAGACCGCCAACGACGCGCGCTATCCACGACCGGTCACGCCACAAGACAATAGCGTCCGCCGAAACAGGCACTGATAACGGCGGTAGCATCAACGCAATACTGCCCGCAGTCATATCTATATTGGGATTGGTTTGTACCCTGCCAACACGAGTTGGACAGGGTAAGGAACCTGAATGTTAAAGGATCATACGATTGCGGACCTGATAACCAGAAGATTTCAATAATGCCGTGCTGGCCGCGAATTTCATTAATTATTAGTCTGTGCCTCAATATGAGTCAGTGTCTGCTGAAAGATGCCGGTGTTTTCTCCGCCCAGCTCCACCGCTCGCCGTGCCAGTGATTCTGCTTCGACCCACTGCCCCTGATCGGCCAGGACCTGTGCCAGATTGTTGAATGCCACTCCCGCCTGCGGGTGCTCGCGCGTCGCCGCACGGAATGCCTCTTCGGCGCCTTGCAGGTCACCGAGTGCATAACGGCTGTTACCCAATCCCATTTGTGCCCCAAGACTTTTGGGCCAGCGTTGCAACGCCGTACTGTAGGCTGTGGAAGTATCCCGCCAGCGTTTGATATCCTCAAGCGCCAGCACAGATTGCAGGTACGGCAGTTCCTCTGCCGTTTGCGGAAGCTTGTCCGGTGGCAATACTACAACGGCCCAGTAGTCACTACGCCGCCAGGTGCGCTCGAAGGTTCTCATCGAGGTGATAAGTCTGCGCTTACGACCCGAGCGGAGTATCACCTTGGTGTTGACCATGTCAAAACCCACGACTACGGCATAATGCCAGAAGGGCATGATACTGATCCCCAGATTCTGCAACACCAGTACCGGATTGCCGGCAGCGACTTCGGTGGTGAGTGCTTCAAGTTGCGGACGTAGCACATAAGGCACCCGTCCATGGCGACGCGCGGCCGCGAGCAATTCAAACTGCAGGCTGCCTTTTCGTCCGGGCAGATAGACTTGTGGCATCAGTTCTTCGGGAGTGATATTCAGCCCCGAGCTGTCAAGCACGGTAGCCAGCGCAGCCGGACCGCACTGGTGGGTTTCCTGTGGGAAAAACGGCACGTCTGTGAGCTCCACCATAGGAGGGGACACCGCCGTTGATTTGATCATTCGATCGGTCTGCGGGGTAGCGCAACCGGCCAGCATAACCGGCAGTAACACTAAAAGTATAACACCCGGCCAGGACCGGGTGTTTGTGTGGTCACGCATGGATTAAAAACCCGAATGAGTCCCTACGGGCGTGCGGAGCCTTTCTTGGTAAACGGGAACACGTTAGTGAGGCCGAGGAGGTCGGTGATCAGCAACACCAGGAAGATCAACAGCACCGCGCCCACAACATCGCCGCCAGCTGGCATTTTGTCGATACTCTTGGCCAGTTGCTGGGCCTCGTCATCGGTGAGCGCATCTACTCGCGCCTGCAGCTCTGCAGGTTCAACACCGAGTGACGCCAGCTTTGCTTTCACGTCTTCTCTATTCAGGGCTTCATGTATGCGGGCGCGTTGTTGTTGTGTCTGGGTGGCATGTACCACGGCTTCAGTGCCGACCATGGTGGCATTCGCGGCCGGCAGATGCAGGCACAGGGTGAGCAAGCCGACGGTAACGATGTAACTGACGGGTTTGGTATATCTATGAAATAATCTCACAACAGCACTCCTTGGAATTGATGGCCGCAACATATATTATCTACTGTGGCCTGATTAATACAATAGTGTCCTGATATTTTGTCTGCTATTTGCAGGCCGTCAACTGGCAGTGGCAGGGTATTCTCAAGAATTAATCTGTTTTATCAGTTTTCCCTAGAGGATAAGAACCAGTATCAGGACCAGCAACAGAAAGTTCACCATACCGGCTCCCGCGGGCATCCCATCGAGATGTTTAGAAAGTATTTGCGCCTCACTCTCTGTCAACGCATCTACACGTGCTTGTGCTTGCAGAGGATCGACACCGAGGAATAATAGCTGCGACTGTACCTCTTCGCGATTGAGAGTGTCTCGAATCCGGTTGCGCTCTTGTTGGTTCAGTGTGGCATTAATCGCTGCCCCGGTGTCAACCATGGTGGCGTTCAAGGCAGGCGGGTACAGGCTCAGAACAAGCATGCTGGTTATGATGCCGCAACCGGCCACTTTGGCGAAATGGTGTAATTTATTCATCTATAGTCTCCTGGATTGGGTTTGGTCGTAACCGTGAGACTGTTTAATACGGCTAAAACCAATATCATCACCGGCATATAATCCGGTAAATTGTAGCCGCGCTCTGTGCGATAGCGCACAGAGCTTCTTATGTGAGTGATGTATAAAGATGAAAATGTCAGTTGCCTGAGAGGCGGTGTATCCGGGATCAAGATGGCAAGCTGACTTTTACTTTACCCGGGCCCTGCACCTCCCTCCCTCTCCCCCCTCGCAGGGCCTTTTTTTTGCCCCGTTAGATCACTCAAGCCAACATTACATTGTCATTATTATTAAAGTACTCAATATATTAATGAGTGTTTTTCACGAGCCACCTAAGCTTGCCATGATGTCGATGCTGGATATTCATCACTATGTTAGATAACGAACTGAACACGCTGACAGCTTTGTCATACGATTTTCTCGGAAAGCACTGCCAGAAAGGCAAATTAATGAGTGGCGTAAACCAGTTATCCAGGCAAGACATGCACGACCGGGCCGTCGAGTGGCATTTTCTCGAGGCCGGTCTGTGCCTTGCGGTGGAAAGGCAGGAATTTGTATTGCTCTATCAGCCGAAAATCAATATTGAAACTGGCGAGATTACCGGCGCAGAGGCACTCATCCGCTGGATGCATCCGCAGCGAGGGCTCCTCTTCCCCGATCAATTTTTGTCCATTGCCGAGAAGTGTGGCCTCATCGTGCCGATCGGCCGATGGGTGCTTCGCGAAGCATGCCGTCAAATCCGTAGCTGGCTGGACGCCGGCCTTCGACCGACCCCAGTGGCTATTAACATCTCTGCGGTAGAATTACGCAGCAAGGATTTTCTCCAGGAAGTTCGCGACATACTGAAGGAGACCCGGCTTAAGCCCGGATTTCTCGAAATCGAACTGACTGAAAGTGTCCTTATGGAAGATGGCGACTCCACCACGACCGTACTGCAGGCGCTCAAAATGATAGGCGTACAGCTTGCCATCGATGATTTCGGCACCGGCTATTCGAGTTTAAGTAATCTGACGCGCTTTCCGTTTGACTTCCTGAAGATCGACACATCGCTAATACGCGACATCAGTATCGATCCGGATGGCGCCGCCGTTGTCAGCGCGGTGATCGGCATGGGAGAATGTCTCAACAAACGGGTCACTGCCGAGGGTGTAGAAACACGAGAACAGCTCGCCTCCCTGCGCGCCGAGCGTTGTGGTGAAGCGCAGGGCTATTACTTCAGCCGTCCAATGATCGCAAAGGAGTATACCAGGCTGCTTAGAACTGGAATATCAGGAATCTCACGTCGCCACAATAACAGTGCCATTGTTCTGATGAGTGAGTAAATGCACCATAAAATATCAGCCGTACTGCCTGTGTTCCGTACCGTACAGAAGTATGAAAAGTTTCGTAGTATTCTGCGAGTACAATCTATAAAGGGCCGCACGTTATTTAGCGGTTGTACAAGCTGTGATTGAACCTGGGGAACCAGCAGTGGCCGTGGCAGGAGTAAGGGTTTAGAAAACCGACAGTTGGTTGACTATGCCTAGTATGAGTATGTCTGGTAAAGGAATTTTGTAACGTTTCTCTCAGGGAGGAACAAGCATGACAAGAGGATCTCGTGGAAATGAGCGACACCTACAAACAAAAGATGAATACTCTAATTGCAAAGTGGAATGATCAAATTAATTTATTATATACAATGGCTAAGAATGCCGAATCGGACACGAAACTCAAGTATATTGAGGAGCTCGATATGTTACATGCCAAAAAGCGTGAGGCCATCAATATGATCAAAGAACTGGAGAGTGCAAGTGACGATGTCCTGGATAAAGACGAAATGAACTCAGACAGGGTCTGGGGAAATATCAGGAGTGTGGCATAGCACAAAACAATTACAAATTCAGGTGAGGTATATATCGAGCATCAGCTTTGAATGGTTGGCTATTGTGCTAGCATGACGCCAAAACTCTAAATTGAAAATATTCTGACTGATGCCGCACAAGAAGATCAGGTGTGGCATGTATGAAGTTTTTTGTGTAAGGTCAATCTATGGATCAATCTATTAAACCTGCATGGGTAACGGTTTATGACCGGATATTTCGCTCGCTTCAGAAGCGCCTGGCTGATCAGATAAAAATCCCCTTTGAGATCCGGTTATGGGGCGATCACAGCTATCGCTTTGGAAAAGGCGAACCTGCAGTCAAGGTCCTGGTCAAGGATGGCAATGGATTGGCTGCCCTCAGCGGATTGGATGAGCTGAGAATTTGTGAGGCTTACATGGCCGGTAGCCTGGACGTTATTGGGGATATGCTGGGGTTTGTCAGCCTGCGAGGCGTGTTGAGCGACCGCCACCCTCTGCATCTGCTGTGGCGACGGCTAGCTCCGCTGTTCATCGGCCGTGTGAAGACTGACCGCCAGGCGATCGCCAGCCACTACGACTATGACAACGAATTCTATCTCACCTTTATGGATCCGACGCGCTGCTATTCACAAGCGGTATTCGAACGTGATGACGAATCACTGGAGACGGCGCAGCGCCGCAAGCTGGATTTTGCGTTTGATGTTTGCGGTATGAAGCCGGGAGATCGTGTGCTGGATGTTGGTGGTGGTTGGGGTGCCTTTACAGAGCATGCCGGACGGCGCGGTATAGAGGTCACCGCGCTGACGATCTCGAGCCACTCGGAGGCGTACTTGACAGATTTGATTCAACGACAACAACTTCCCTGTCGGGTAGTGAACCAGGACTTTCTGGAGTACAGCTCGCCCGAACCCTATGACGCTATTGTCATCCTGGGAGTGATGGAGCATCTGCCTGATTATCCGGCCGTGTTGCGGCAGTTTCAACGCCTGCTGAAACCGGGGGGTCGGGTATACCTTGATGCCAGCGCCTTCCGCGAAAAATATTCCAAGCCGACCTTCGTTTCCCGTTATATCTTTCCGGGAGATCATTCCTATTTCTGTCTGCATGAGTTTTTGACCGACGTTGCCAAAACACCACTGGAAGCGCTGGCAGTTTACAACGATCGCCACAGCTACTATCTCACCTGCAAGGCCTGGGCCGAGAATCTGGAAACCGCGCGGGATGAGATTATCAGCCGTTGGGGAGAGATGCTCTACCGCCGTTTTCGACTCTATCTCTGGGGTTCTGCTTACGCCTTTATGAGTCGCGGAATGGATGCATACCGGGTGGTCCTGCAACGCCCCGATGATTCCTAGGCGGTAACTGCCGCAATTTTTTTCAGAAAGCATAAATTTTGAACTCAAGCCTTACGTTCAAGGGCATATCCCCTTGTGTGCGTTAGCGTACAGTCCAAACTAAATTTTGCGACTAAACTTTTCCTAGTAATTTCAGTACGGTGAAAGGATGCCGATTGCAAATCATAGGGGCGCGAAAAGCCAGGCGGCTGTAAACGCTGGCCGCATACCCGATCTGGAAAGTTACCAGCTTATAACATAGGAGGATAAGGATATGCTTTGAACAATTGCGATCATCTTAATTGTGCTATGGGCACTTGGTTTGGTGTCCTCATACACCATGGGAGGATTCATTCATGTACTTATGGTCATTGCCGTCGTGGTGATTCTGATTAATGTTATTCAAGGACGTCGGGTCGTGTAGCAGCCTTGAATGAAACTACGCGTCTGGCTGTGCGCTTAATCCTTTTACCCACA
>CAZSAK010000005.1:19622-55583 GCA_964605155.1 uncultured Chromatiaceae bacterium
ATGCTTGGCGCATGAATTGAATCGCAACGGGATTTCATTCCAGCTTCAGCACCCGAGGATCCTCCTCAAGATAACGCGGATAATATTGATGGAGAGTCTACAGTCAGCCTAGGTGCATCCTCGCTGGATACCAGCCGGTCTATCGAATCAAAAGGCATAGCACTTGGTATACTGGCTAGCGTCGCTGTTGTGTTCATTCTGGAATGGGCACAGGGTTTTGTCATTTTCCTGATGCTAGGGGTCGTCTTTGCTTACACCCTGAATCCCGTCGTGGTATGGCTGGAACAGATAAAGATTCCACGCATGATCGGTGCCGGCATTGTGATGGTAGCCGTGGTGTGCGCGCTCGTCCTTGGGATTTACTCGTTGCGCGGGCAGTTGCAGACGATAGTGACCCAGTTGCCCGAGGCAGTAAGCAAGTTATCCGCCGGGCTTGCCAGTATGCGACATGTACAGAACGACAATATGAAGAAAATACAAAATGCGGCGAGCGATATGGAAAAAGCGACCGGTCTCGGGGCTGATGTTCCATCGGGCTCCGAGCCGAACGCCACACATGTTGTCGTCGATGAACCAGCGTTCAAGCTTGGCAATTTTCTCTGGGCAGGATCCAAGGGCGTTATAGGAGCCATCGGTCAAGCCACCATGGTGGTATTTCTGGTGTTCTTTCTACTGCTGGCCGCTGACACTTTCAGGCATAAACTGGTACGACTCGCGGGACCAACGCTGTCACAACGAAAGACCACAGTGCACATCCTCGACGATATAAACAGTTCTATCCAGCGTTACATGTTGATGCTGTTGCTGACCAACGTGCTGGTTGCGCTACTTGCCTGGCTGGTGTTCCGTTGGATCGGCCTGGAAAATGCGGGCGCATGGGCCGTCGTTGCAGGATTGCTTCATATCATCCCTTACTTTGGTCCGGCGATTACAGCAAGTGGTGTCGGTATGGCGGCTTTCATGCAGTTTAATTCGCTCTCCATGACATTGTTGGTCTCGGGGGCGTCCCTGGCGATCGCCACGCTGGTCGGCACTATTGTTACTACCTGGATGACCGGAAGAATCGCCAGGATGAATACAGCAGCCGTGTTTATCTCGCTGTTGTTCTGGTCATGGCTCTGGGGAGTCTGGGGGATGTTGTTGAGTATGCCTATTATTGTCATCGTGAAAGTGGTATCTCAGCATGTTGCGCAACTGCGGCCAGTGTCGGAATTGCTTGGAGAATAGATAGGAAGTGTTGATACACGAGTATGCAGACGAATTTATTAGAAAAAACACATAGAACGGAAATTGTAATAAACCCAGTAAAACATAGGAGTACTGTATGACTACAGAAACACAAGATGCAAGAGACAGATTGATAGAGGATTTCAAAACGGTCGTGCATGACGCAGAGGAGTTGCTCAGGGCCACCTCGGATCAGACCGGAGATAAAATCAACGCAGTGCGCACTCGGGCTGAAGAAAACTTGAAGAAAGCACGCCATAGGCTGGGAGAACTGGAGCATAACCTGGTGGATCGAACCAAGGCCGCGGCCAAGGCAACCGATCAGCTTATCCATGACAACCCCTGGCAATCCGTTGGTGTTGCGACGGCAGTGGGTGTCATGCTCGGTATGCTGATCAGTCGGCGCTAAACACATGGTGAAAGAGGGCGCAGCTGCGACGGAAACAACACCCGGTCATGCGACCGGGTTACTGGCGTCGTTACGACGGCTGTTGGGGACTTTTTCCGAAATTTTACACACGCGAGTGGAGATAATTTCCACTGAACTGGAAGAGGAAGGGTGGAGAGTCCTACAACTGATTTTGTACGTGTTGACGTCGATTTTGTTTCTCGGACTGGGTTTGTTGATACTAACCCTATTCATCGTCAAAACCTTCTCGCATGTTAACCAGCTATATGTGTTGGGAGGCTTTGCGGTTTTTTACCTGGGTATCGGCACTATTATCGCGCTGATGATCAGGCACAAGCTTAAAACGCGGCCACGGTTATTTTCGACCACCCTGTCTGAGCTGGATAAGGACCGTGAAAACCTGGGATCCCGGTCATGAATGCGCGGGTCGCATATCTGAGGCGAAGGCGCGAGTTACTGATATCCCAGGCCGCGGACCAGCGTAGCGAGGTGTCCTCTATCGCGTTACACCTGCAGCAGCGTTTGCGGCCGGTGGACACGGGATTCGCTATCGTACAGACGCTGCGCAAACATCCGGTGATGGCGCTTACAAGCGCTACGCTGCTATTACCCGCCTCTAAGAACAAACTATTGCGCTGGAGCAGCCGACTATTCACTGCTTGGGAATTGTTCTACCTGGTGCACAAGCAATGGCATGCTGTCAGGCAGAATAAGTCTTGAGCAGAGGGGTTCTGTTTACGCCTCTCTCAGCCGCGTAATGGACGCATACCGGGAGTGGTCCTGCAACGACCCGATGATACGTAGGCAGTAACTGCTGTTAATTGTTGAGATGAGATCTGGCCATGCAGTCTTTAGTTAAAACATTTATATATACATCCTTCGTCGTTATCACCTTTGCTGCCAACTACGCGTAGCGCCGCCTGGCGCTTGTCAAGATAGGCTCTACCTGGCTGGCAATGCACACTTTATTGTATGTGCAACAGCGTACATACTAGTACTCTGTATATATAGTGAGGATATAAGAGGCAGGTCAGCGTTATGTCTCACCGTAAACCATATCGCCGAAGTTTTTACCGCACCTACTTGTCCGCGAGTTGGTCAGGCTTTGTACCGGGCAACCAGGTCACCCTGTTACAAAATGGAGAAGCCTATTTTCCTGCCATCGAAACGGCGATCGACCGTGCCAGGTATGAAATTTATCTTGAAACGTATATTTACCAAAATGACGCCACCGGGCAGCGCATCGCAGATGCGCTGGTACGGGCGACCTTGCGTGGCGTTATGGTTTACATGTTGATTGACGGTTACGGTTCCAAGGACCTGCCACGGAGTATGCACGACTACCTGCGAGAGAGTGGCGTGAAGTTACTCGTCTTCAAGCCCAAAATATCCCCCTGGACGTTGCGACGCAAGCGCCTGCGCCGCATGCACCGAAAAATTGTGGTAGCAGACCGGGAGATCGCGTTCGTCGGTGGAATCAACATCATAGATGACAAAGAAGTGTCGGACGATATGGCTTTTCGCTATGACTACGCAGTAGCCGTGGAAGGGCCGCTGGTGGATGTAATCCGTCTTTCGGCCCAGCGCTTATGGTCACTGGTGGCCTGGCGATCTTTTCACAAAGGTACGATCCGGAGTGATGAGCTGTCGGATCCGGCCTCCGCCGGGGGTTCCATGAACGCGGCATTCTTGAAGCGAGACAATTTCCGCCATCGCCATGACATCGAAGCGGCGTATCTACAGGCAATCAAGTTGGCGGACTCAGAAATCATTCTTGCCCATGCCTACTTTTTGCCGGGACGAAATTTTCGCCATGCACTCATCGATGCCGCGGGGCGTGGGGTGCGGGTAGTTTTGCTGCTGCAGGGGAAGGTGGAATATTTTCTAGAACATTATGGATCGCGCGCGCTCTATGGCAATTTCCTCGATGCGGGCATTGAGATTTACGAATACCACAAGAGCTTCCTCCACGCCAAAGTAGCGGTGATCGACGGGCATTGGGCGACGGTGGGGTCTTCGAATATCGATCCATTCAGCCTGCTGCTCTCACGTGAAGCGAACGTGGTCGTTGACGATGAAGCATTTGCCGCAACCCTGGCGCAAAGTCTGAAAAAGGCCATCGAAACGGAGAGTCAGCAGATCCTGGCGGACAACTGGAAACAGCAACCCGCTGGGTTACGGTTCGTAAGTTGGCTTAGTTACGGTTTACTGCGATTGATGATTGGAATCAGCGGCTACGCCCGTGAAAACAGCCGGGCCAATAACGAATGAACGACGGTGCAGAAGCTTTGAAGGAGAATCCATGAGCGAACAAACGCGAATCAGTCACCCGAAGGAGAGTCTTTTACCCGCGGACGTAGAGGGATTCGATTCCCTGGCAGAGCTTGCCCTGGATATGCGTTCGTCGTGGAATCATGCCACCGACCAGGTGTGGCGGCAGCTGGATCCTGTGCTTTGGGAGCTCACCCATAACCCGTGGGGCGTCCTGCAAACGGTGTCGCGCGAGAAACTCAAGAGTGTGTTAGCCGATCCTGCTTTCCGCAATATCGTTGACAAGCTGGTGCAAACCAGGCGGGATGCAGCCGAGGCGCCGGCATGGTTTCAGCAAACCTACCCGCAATCACCGCTGCGTGCTGTTGCTTATTTCAGTATGGAATTCATGTTGAGTGAAGCGTTGCCCATATACTCGGGCGGACTCGGTAACGTGGCCGGCGATCAACTCAAGGCCGCCAGCGATTTGGGTGTCCCCGTGATCGGCGTGGGGCTGCTTTACCAACAAGGCTATTTTCGTCAGGTAATCGACAAGGGCGGCGCGCAACAGGCCCTCTTCCCGTATAACGATCCCGGACAGTTGCCTATCGTGCCCTTGCGCAAAGCAAATGGGGAGTGGTTGCGCCTGGAGATCGCCTTGCCCGGTTACTCGGTTTGGTTGCGCGCCTGGCAAGTGCAGGTCGGTCGTATACAACTGTACCTGCTGGACAGCAACGACGCAGCGAATTATCCCGCACATCGAGGGATCACCAGCGAGCTTTATGGTGGCGGACCGGAGTTGCGCCTTAAACAGGAGCTGCTGCTCGGGATCGGCGGATGGCGGTTGCTTGTGGCGCTCGACATCGAGCCGGAAGTCTGCCACTTAAATGAAGGGCATGCGGCCTTCGCCGTTCTGGAACGCGCGCGAAGTTTCATGCAGGCGACCGGGCAGTCCTTCGAGGTCGCACTGGCCGTGACGCGAGCGGGCAATCTTTTCACCACCCACACGGCGGTGGCCGCCGGGTTTGATCGTTTCGCTCCCGCCCTCATCGAGCAATACCTGGGTGGTTATGCCGATCAAATGCTCGGTATAAGCCGCCACGATTTGCTGGCCCTGGGCCGCCAGAATCCGAGCGACGCATCGGAACTGTTCAACATGGCCTGTCTCGCAATCCGCGGCAGTGGAGCAGTCAATGGCGTGAGCCGCCTGCATGGCAAGGTAAGCCGTCACCTCTTTGAAACGCTCTTTCCGCACTGGCCATCGGACGAAGTGCCCGTCGGGCACGTGACCAACGGCGTTCATATGTCGACCTGGGACTCGGCGGCGGCCGATGATCTTTGGACGGAGGCCTGTGGCAAGAATCGTTGGCTGGGTGCGACAGAACCCCTGGAACAGGATATTCGCCACGTCTCCAATACCAAACTCTGGCAATTTCGCACCGCCGCGAGCGCGGCGCTGGTTGAATATGCCCGCGATCGATTATCCAGGCAACTGGCCGCGTCAGGCGCATCACCCGAGGCGGTTGATGCTGCGCAGCATCTGTTTGATCCCAACACCTTGACGCTGGGTTTTGCCCGCCGCTTCGCTACCTATAAGAGACCGAATCTACTGTTGCACGACCCGGAACGACTGCTACGCCTGCTGACCAATCCACAACGCCCGGTACAGCTCATTATGGCCGGCAAGGCCCATCCGGCGGATCAGACCGGGCAGGCCCTGATTCAACAATGGACGCATTTTATTCGGCGCCCCGAGGTACGCTCGCATGCAATCTTTCTCAGTGACTACGACATGCTCCTGACCGAGCACCTGGTGCAGGGCGTGGATGTCTGGCTCAACACGCCGCGCCGCCCCTGGGAAGCGTGTGGCACCAGCGGCATGAAGGTACTGGTCAATGGCGGAATCAATCTCTCTGAACTGGACGGATGGTGGGCGGAAGCGTACACACCGGAGGTTGGCTGGGCGCTGGGAGACGGCCAGGAACATGACAGCGATCCTGCCTGGGATGCAATCGAGGCGGAAGCCCTCTACGACCTGCTCGAGCGCGAGGTGATCCCCGAGTTCTACACGCGTGATGAACAAGGCATCCCCAATGCCTGGGTGACCCGGATGAGGGAAAGTATGGCGCAATTGACACCGCGCTTTTCCACCAACCGGGCGGTATGCGAATACACCGAGCAACACTATATCCCCGCGGCCACAGCCTACCTTGAACGAGCCACTGACAAAGGCACAATCGGAGTGGACATCGTGAATTGGCAGCATGCTCTGGACCAAAAATGGTCCGTACTACGCTTCGGCGAAGTGAAGCTTGAATCCAATAGCGAGCAACACGTCTTTGAAGTGCAGGTGTATCTCGATGACATCAACCCGGAGGCAGTGCGGGTCGAGCTTTATGCCAACGGCACTAACGGTACTGCGCCGGAGCGCGTGGAAATGAAGCGCGTGCGGGAATTGGTGGGGGCAACAAACGGCTACGCCTATCGCGCAGAGGTGCCATCAGCCCGTCCGGCGACAGACTATACGGCGCGAATCCTGCCATATCGTGACGGCGTAGCGGTCCCCCTGGAAGATGCTCATATCCTGTGGCAGCGATGATCCTATCTATGGCACAAAAGACAATAAAGAAAACGGCTGCAATCACCTGCGTCCTCAATCTCAGTTCAATTCTGGAGACTTAGTCCATGAAAACAAACGCACTCACACCGGAACTGCTAAGCAGAATGAATGCCTACTGGCGCGCCGCCAATTATCTGTCGGTTGGCCAGATCTATTTATATGATAATCCGCTACTGAAAAAACCGCTGACCCTCGAGCATATCAAGCCACGCCTGTTGGGGCACTGGGGTACTACCCCGGGCCTCAATTTTATTTATGTCCATCTTAACCGCATCATCCAGCAATATGACCTGAGTATTGTTAATGTGACCGGGCCCGGTCATGGTGGCCCCGGGCTGGTGGCCAATACGTATCTGGAAGGGACGTACAGCGAGGTGTATCCGAACATTTCCCAGGACGAGGCGGGGATGAAAAAGCTGTTTACCCAGTTTTCATTTCCCGGTGGCATTCCCAGTCACGTCGCACCGGAAACGCCGGGCTCAATTAATGAAGGTGGCGAACTTGGTTATGCGCTATCACATGCCTATGGCGCCGCCTTCGATAATCCCGATTTACTGGTGGCCTGCGTGGTCGGTGATGGTGAAGCGGAAACCGGGCCTATGGCGACCAGCTGGCATTCCAACAAATTCCTTAACCCGGTGCATGATGGTGCCGTGTTGCCGATTCTACATTTGAACGGCTATAAAATCGCCGGCCCCACAGTGCTGGCGCGGATCTCCCACGACGAGCTGGAAGCGCTGTTTCACGGCTACGGTTACACGTCGTATTTCGTCGAGGGTGATGACCCGGAACAGATGCACCAGTTGATGGCCGCAACACTGGACAGGGTGGTTGTCGAGATCCAGCGTATACAGCGCGATGCGCGCAGTAAAGGTTTTACTGAACGCCCGCGCTGGCCGATGATTATCCTGCGTTCCCCCAAGGGCTGGACTGGTCCTGAAATTGTCGACGGCAAACCTATCGAAGGCACCTTTCGTGCGCACCAGGTACCGGTCACTAATTTTATTAAAGAACCAAATCATCTAAAAATCCTTGAACAATGGATGAAATCCTACCGACCCGAAGAATTATTTGACGAGCAGGGCAGGCTGATTGCAGAATTGGCTGAACTGGCACCATCAGGTGAGCAGCGCATGGGGGCCAACCCACATACCAATGGTGGCAAGTTGCTGCGTGATTTGCGACTGCCGGACTTTCGCGATTATGCTGTGAAGGTGCCGAACCCGGGTGAGGTAAAAGGCGAAGCTACGCGCGTCCAGGGTGAATTCATCCGCGACATAATGAAACTCAATGCCGAGGCACGCAACTTCCGTATTTTCAGTCCGGACGAAACCGCATCGAATCGCTGGGGTGCACTGTTCGAAGTCACCAACCGTTGTTCGACAGCAGAAATATTACCCGGTGATGAAAACATTGCACCTGATGGCCGAGTGATGGAAATGCTGAGTGAGCACCAGTGTCAGGGCTGGCTCGAAGGTTATCTGTTAACCGGTCGCCACGGCTTTTTCTCCTGTTATGAAGCGTTTATTCATATTGTCGATTCGATGTTTAATCAGCACGCCAAGTGGCTCGATGTGGCGCGTGATATAGCCTGGCGTAGGCCCATTGCCTCGTTGAATTATTTGTTGTCTTCTCACGTCTGGCGGCAGGATCACAATGGCTTTAGTCATCAGGACCCGGGGTTTATCGATCTGGTGGTCAACAAAAAAGCGGAGATTATCCGTGTCTATTTGCCACCCGACGCCAACACATTATTATCCGTGACCGACCATTGCCTGCGTAGCCACGATGATATTAATGTGATCGTCGCGGGTAAGCAGCCTGAGTTGCAATGGCTGGATATGGAGGCAGCGATTAATCACTGCACCGCCGGTCTGGGAATCTGGAAATGGGCCAGTAACGACGAGGGAGGTGACCCCGATGTGGTGATGGCCTGTTGTGGTGACGTGCCGACGCTGGAAACGCTGGCGGCTGTAAAACTATTGCGCCAGCAGTTTCCGGATCTGAAAATCCGCGTTATCAATGTGGTGGACCTGATGACACTACAACCAGAGAACGAGCATCCGCACGGCATTTCTGACAAGGATTTTGATGTGTTGTTTACCAAAGACAAGCCCATCATTTTTGCCTATCACGGCTACCCCTGGTTGATCCATCGTTTGACCTACCGCCGCAGTAATCACAGGAATCTGCACGTGCGTGGTTACAAGGAAAACGGCACGACGACTACGCCCTTTGATATGGCGGTATTGAATGATCTTGACCGCTTCCATCTGGCCGGTGATGTCATCGACCGGGTGCCAAGTCTTGGTTCACGTGCCGCTTATGCGAAACAGTTGATGCGTGACAAGCTGCTGGACCATAAGGCCTACATCGAAAAACACGGCATAGACATGCCGGAAATTCTCAACTGGAAATGGAAAGGATGACTCCGCGATGAGTCAGCCGTTTGGGATTGATGATATGAGGAAGGGGTGCCCGGATGGGTAATCCCGATTTACGCACGACATCGGCGGATGTGCTGGTGGTCTTCGGCGTGACCGGCGACCTTGCGCGCAAAATGATTTTTCCGGCGCTTTATGCGATGGTCAAGCGTGGCACACTCAACGTGCCGGTGGTTGGTGTCGCCGCCCCAAAGTTGAGCTTGACGCAACTGCGCAAACAGGCGACGGACAGCATCAAGCAAGCCGGCAGGATCGATGACCGGGACGCCCTCGACCAGCTTCTTTCTCTGCTCCGGTATGTGGGCGGAGACTATAATGACCTGGGTACGTTCAAGGCGCTGAAGCAGGCGCTGGGTGATGCCCGGCGCCCGGCGCATTACCTTGCCATCCCGCCCACCCTGTTCGCCACGGTGATCAAGGGGCTTGATGCGACGGGCCTGGCGGATCAGGCGCGCGTCATTGTTGAAAAACCGTTCGGACGTGACCTGGCCTCGGCGCGAGAGCTCAACCGCATCGCGCTAGCGGTATTCGCGGAAAATGCGATCTTCCGCATCGATCACTATCTCGGCAAAGAGGCGATCATGAATATCCTCTATTTCCGTTTCGCCAATTCGTTCCTCGAGCCGATCTGGAACCGCAACTGTGTGGCTCGCGTGCAGATCACCTTGTCCGAAGATTTCAGTGTGAAGGGTCGCGGCGCGTTTTACGAAAGTGCCGGCTGTCTGCGCGACGTTATCCAGAACCACCTGTTCCAGATAGTCGCACTGCTGGCCATGGAACCGCCGGCCTATCAGGGCTATGGCGCCGTCCATAGCGAGAAGGCCAAGGTGTTCCAGGCCATGCGTCCCTTACAACCGGACGATGTGGTGCGCGGTCAGTACGCCGGCTACCGCAAAGAACAGGGTGTGGCGAAGGACTCGGACGTCGAAACATTCTGCGCCTTGCGGCTCTTTATCGACTCGTGGCGTTGGCAGGGTGTACCGTGGTATCTGCGATCCGGTAAATGTATGGCGGCAACAGCGGCCGAGGTCCTGGTGGAGTTGAAACCGCCACCGCAAAGGCTGTTCGATGATTCAGCACCGCTGGCCGGTCGGGCCAATTATCTGCGCTTCCGGCTCTCGCCCAACACGGCCGTTGCACTCGCGGCGCGCGTCAAGCGCGCAGGCAAGGAGTTCATCGGCGATCAGCGAGAGCTCTACCTGCTGGAAGAACAGCCGGGAGAGGAAACACCCTATGCACGGCTCCTGAGTGATGCCATGGCCGGCAACGGCGCGCTCTTCACCCGTGAGGACGCGGTCGAGGCTGCCTGGGTGGTGGTCGATCCCGTCCTTGATGCACACCACCGGGTTCACCCCTATAAGCCTGGTAGCTGGGGGCCCAAAGCAGCAGACACCCTCATCGCGGCAGACGGGGCCTGGCACAATCCTCTGTTGGTGAAGGCAGCAAAATGACAACGGCGAACAAAGTGGTGTTCCTGCTCGATGCGAACAACCTCTGCACGAGTACATTCGCATCGTAACCGGTTTGGGCATCATGGTGGTGGAACGCTTCCACCTCGTGGTGGACACCATCGGCAGTCTGCCGCAGACTTGGGACAAGGGTATATATCTGAAACAGCATTTCATGGACAAGCTGATGGAGTATAAGCAATACATCAACAAGCACGGTCAAGGACCTGCCGGGATTTGAAACCGTAAATGGAAAAGATGATACCAAAATGGAGCTATGATTGCGTATTTTCGGTGATGTTGTTTATTTCTGGATGGGGAGTGGGCAGACCCTTGATTATGGAGATAATGTTTATATGCTCTATCACCCCGGATTTGGAGATTGATCCATGCATAAGCTAAAACAACTCTGGAGCAATCTACGGTCGAGCTTTTGGTTCACACCGTCTCTGATCGTCGTGGGCAACATTGCCTTCGCGATAGCATTGGTCGAAACAGACTCCGCCGGGAGCGACCGATGGCTGGCCCAGTGGCCACTCCTATTTGGCGTCGGGGCGGACGGTGCACTCCAGATGGTGTCGACGCTTGCCGGTTCCATGATGTCCGTTATGGGCATCACGTTCTCCATGACCCTGGTGGCACTGGCGCTGGGTTCGAGTCAATATACCTCGCGCATCCTGCGCAATTTTATGGGCAGCCGCGTCACACAGGTCACGCTCGGGATCTTCGCCGGCACTTTCGCCTATTGCCTGGTCGTGTTGAAAACCATTCGCATCGGTGGCGATGTGGAATTTGTACCGGGTCTGGCGGTGTTTTTCGCATTTGCGCTATCGCTCGGCGGCGTTGGCGTCCTGGTTTTCTTTATTCATCACATCGCCTCGTCGATCCAGGCTTCCAGCATCATCGCCTCGATTACCAAGGAAACCATCGCGTCTATCGAGCGGTTGTTTCCGGAAAGACTGGGACACGAACCCGATGAAGAAGAGGATCAGGACCAGGTGCTCGGTTCTCTGGCTGAGAGGACCTGGCATGCTGTACCGGCCGAGACGAACGGTTACATACAGAGCGTGGATAATGAGGCGCTGCTGCGCCTGGCGCGTAAGAGGAAGACTGTCGTGCGCATGGAGCGTGGTATCGGCGCGTTCGTTGTGCAAAATACCGCCTTGGCCTCGCTCGCCCTGGACGACCCGCCGGATCAAGAGACGATCAAGGTCCTGAATGATGCTTACAGCATTGGCCGTCATCGCACGGTGGAACAGGACCCGGCTTTCGGTATCCGACAGCTCGTGGATATGGCCTTGAAGGCCCTGTCGCCCGGTGTCAATGATACCTCGACAGCAGTGATGTGCATTGATTACCTGACGGCGATTCTGGCGCAACTGGCCCCCAGGAAATTCCCTGCATTGCAACGTTACGAGGGAGACGAACTGCGCGTGATCACCATCGCCCCGACGTTTGAAAGTTTGCTGTCTGAGGGGCTCGACCAGATCAGGGGTAGCGCCGTAGGAAATGCCGGCATTATGTCGCGCATGCTCAGCGCCCTTGATAACCTCGCAAGTCTATCGAGCAGCTCGCGCCGTCTGCTGGCGATCCACGAACAGATGCGGTTGATTGCCGAAGTAGCCGGTCGCACCATCGAATCCAAACATGATCGCGATCGGCTTGCAAGACGGCTGACGGATGTGCGCGAAACGCTCAAAGTTGAGACTGCTGTGAGCGTCGAGGAAGAGAATGAGAAGGTATAGTGTTATGAAACCGAACCGGGAAATGGCAGACAAAACCCGTTTATCGAATTCCGGTGTTGTGGTCTCGGTGCGCGGTAGTGTCGTGGATATCCGTTTTGATTCGTATTTACCGCCCATCTATTCTTTACTGCGCGCGGGGACAGAGGGCCAAATTGCTATCGAGGTTCTGTCCCAACTTGATGCACATCGGGTGCGTGGCATTGCGCTAACACCGACGCAAGGTCTCGCGCGCGGCATGGCTGTGGAAGATACGGGTGGGCCGTTAAAAGCACCGGTGGGCAAAGATATTCTCTCGCGTATGTTCGACGTGTTCGGCAAAGCCATCGATCGTCAATCGACACCGACAGATGTGCAATGGCGCACGGTACATCGGGCACCGCCGGAATTGTCACGGCGTTCCACCAAGTCCGAGATTTTTGAAACGGGTATCAAGGTCATCGATGTGTTGATGCCGCTGGAACGCGGCGGCAAGGCGGGTCTGTTTGGCGGGGCGGGTGTGGGCAAGACGGTGTTGCTCACCGAGATGATCCATAACATGGTCGGACAACAAGCAGGGGTGAGTATTTTTTGCGGCATCGGCGAACGCTGCCGCGAAGGGGAGGAACTTTATCGCGACATGAAGGATGCTGGCGTGTTGCAGAATATGGTGATGGTGTTCGGTCAGATGAACGAACCACCCGGCGCCCGCTTCCGCGTCGGCCATGCCGCGCTAACGATGGCCGAGTATTTTCGCGACGACGAGCATCGCGATGTGCTGTTGTTGATCGATAATATATTTCGTTTCATCCAGGCTGGCATGGAAGTGTCAGGCTTGATGGGACAGATGCCGTCGCGCCTCGGTTATCAACCGACCATGGGCACAGAGTTGTCACAACTGGAGGAGCGCATCGCCAATACCGATAGCGGCGCGATTACCTCTATACAGGCGGTATATGTGCCGGCGGACGATTTTACCGATCCGGCAGCGGTGCACACCTTCTCCCATCTCTCTGCGTCCATCGTGCTGTCGCGCAAACGGGCGAGTGAGGGACTTTACCCCGCCATCGACCCGCTGCAATCCAGCTCAAAAATGGCTACGCCCGGCATCGTCGGCGAACGGCATTATGTCCTTGCACAGGAAATCCGGCACACGCTCGCACAATATGCGGATCTGAAGGATATCATCGCGATGCTTGGCATGGAGCAACTCTCGCCGGATGACCGCAATGTGGTTGCACGAGCCCGGCGGCTGGAGCGTTTTCTCACCCAACCCTTTTTTACCACCGAGCAATTCACCGGCCTGAATGGCAAACTCGTCAGCCTCAAGGACACGCTGGATGGCTGTGAGCGCATCCTGCGCGATGAATTCAAAGACTACCCAGAGAGCGCGCTCTATATGATAGGCACGATTGACGAAGCGAAGGAAAAAAAGAATCCTGATCCGGAATCCAACCCGGAGGTTGAGCATGCCCCAGCTGACACGCATGAATCTTAAGGTTCTCCTGCCCTACAAAATTTACGCCGAGAAGACCGGCGTAGTGCGTATCATTGCAGAATCTCGTGCGGGTTCGTTTGGCCTCCTGCCCCACCGACTTGATTGCGTGGCGGCGCTCGCGCCGGGGATACTGGTTTTCGAGACCGAATCAGAAGGTGAGGTGTGTCTGGCTGTCGATGAAGGCATCCTGGTCAAAACCGGCGCCAATGTGTTGGTCTCCGTGCGCAACGCGATTGGCGGGATGGATCTTGGCAAATTACGCGAGGCAGTAGAGCAGGAATTTCTGACGCTGGATGAACAGGAGAAGAGTGTACGTTCGGTATTGGCGAAAATGGAGAGTGGATTTATTAGTCGCCTGGTGGAGTTTCATCATGAGTATTGAACCAAAAGTGAAACCAAAACCGGGTGAGACTGAGTTTAGCCAGCAGGTAGGTGAGATGGCGAGGCGCAAGCTCAAGGCACAGCGCAACGCCACACCGGGTGTCTGGTTCGGCCTGGGTATGATGGGGATTATCGGCTGGTCGGTGGCGATTCCGACGTTGCTAGGTGCGGTGCTTGGGCTATGGCTGGACCATCGTTATCCGGGCGGACGTTCCTGGACATTGGTACTGCTGGTGGCCGGGCTCACGATTGGCTGTTTCAATGCGTGGCATTGGGTCGCCAGGGAAGACCAGGCCATACGGGACGAACAGGAGGACAAGGATGAATGAAATGTTGATGCTGGTGATGGCATGGGTGACGGGTGTGTTGCTCGGCGCATTTTTCTTTGGCGGCCTGTGGTGGACGGTGCGCAGAGGTGTATCGTCCAAGCGACCGGCGTTTTTATTCCTGGGTAGCTTGCTGTTGCGGACAGTCGTCGTCGTCACTGGATTTTATGTTGTTTCGGACGGTCATTGGCAGCGGCTATTGCTATGTCTTGTCGGATTTGTCATTGCACGTTTCATCGTGACCCGAATTGCTGGCCCGCCGCTCGAACATCACAACTTCCCGGAGAAGGAGGCCGGTCATGCACCTTAGTCCTGACGAGGTCATCTTCTGGCAACAGGGGTTTTTCAAACTCAACTCCACCATCGTATTCACCTGGGGAGTGATGCTCGTGTTGGTCGTCGGTTCAATACTCATCACCCGCAAACTTTCCATTGGATTGAAACGCAGCCGCTGGCAGAACCTTCTCGAAATTATCGTCATCGCCATCGAGAAACAAATCGAGGAAGTCGGCCTCGACCATCCGGAAAAGTATATCGGCTTTCTGGGTACGCTCTTTCTGTTTGTCGCCACAGCCGCCCTCTGCACCCTCATCCCCGGTTATCAGCCGCCGACGGGCTCACTCTCGACCACGGCGGCGCTGGCCCTGTGTGTGTTCGTGGCCGTGCCGATGTTCGGCATCGAAGAACAGGGTATAGGCGGCTATCTCAAGTCATATACGAAACCGACGTTCATCATGCTGCCATTTAACATCATCAGTGAACTTTCGCGTACACTGGCCCTGGCCATCCGACTGTTCGGCAACATGATGAGCGGGGCGATGATCATCGGTATTCTACTCACGATTACACCCTTCCTCTTTCCGATCGTCATGACGGTGCTCGGTCTGCTTACCGGCATGGTGCAGGCCTACATCTTTTTCATTTTGGCCACGGTTTACATCGCCGCCGCCACACGAGTGCGCACGCCCAAGCCTGAACCCGATTCAGGACATTAATGCATGAATTACCATAGACAAAGGAGATACCATGGATAATATGACAATCATCGCGGTGGCATCCATTGTTACCGCCGGCATTACCACCGGTTTTGGCACTATGGCCCCGGCCCTTGGTGAGGGTAGGGCGGTTGCGACAGCCCTGAGCTCGCTGGCCCAGCAGCCTGATGCTTCTGCAACCATTACCCGCACGCTGTTTGTCGGTCTGGCGATGATCGAGTCCACCGCCATCTACTGCTTCGTGATCTCGATGATCATTATTTTCGCCAACCCGTTCTGGAATCATGTTATCGCCCAGGTTGCAGGAAAGTAATCCATGCTAATCGACTGGTTTACCGTCGCTGCGCAGGTTATTAACTTTGTCATCCTGGTGTGGCTGCTGAAGCGTTTTCTCTATAAGCCTATTCTTAACGCCATCGACGCGCGTGAGCAGCGGGTCGCTGCACAGCTTGCAGATGCCGATGCGAAGATGGCCGAGGCCCAGAAAGAGCGCGACGAGTTCCAGCACAAGAACGAGGCGTTCGAGCAGCAGCGCGCCGAACTCCTGGCTCAGGCGACGGAGGAAGCGAAAGCCGAACGTCAGCGGCTCCTCGATGAAGCGCTTAAGGCCGCCGCGGCATTGAGTTCAAAACGGCAGGAAACGTTGAGGATCGAAGAACATAACTTACATCAAGCAATCAGCCACCGGACACAGCAGGAAGTATTTGCCATTGCTCGCAAGGCACTGACTAATCTTGCCGCCACGAGTCTGGAAGAGCGCATGACAGATGTGTTCACCCGCCGCTTACGAGAGATGGACGAGCAGGAAAAAAAAGGCATCGGCGCGTTCCTAAAGACCACATCTGAACCCGCACTGGTGCGTAGCGCCTTTGACCTGCCTGCGGTCCAGCGTACTGCGATACAACAGACACTCAACGAAACCTTTTCGGCTGAAATCAACATTCGGTTCGAGACCGCGCCTGAACTGATCTGCGGCATTGAGCTCACAACCAATGGACAAAAAGTGGCGTGGAGCCTCGCTGATTATCTGGCGTCTTTGAGAAAAAGTGTCGACAAGCTGATGAAAGAAAAGGACAAGTCAACAGCCAAAACCGGGTCTGGATTTCAAGAATCTGATACCGAAGCAAAGAACCAATAATGATGGAACCTGAGAATCTTCAGAACGTTTTCGACAATGCGTTTGCCGGAATAAGCCAGGCGCGGGAAGCATATACGCCGCAACTGAGGCCACAGGAAGTAGGCACAATCACGAGCATCGCGACGGGCATCGCAAAAGTTTCGGGGCTCCCCGGTGTGGGTTTTGAAGAAGTGCTGAAGTTTCCCGGCGATGTCTATGGCATCGCTTTCAACGTGGACGAAGACGAAATCGGTGTAGTTCTGCTGGGAGATTACTCGCAGTTACATGCGGGCGATGAAGTCGAACGCAGGGGTCACGTAATGGATGTCCCGGTGGGAGATGGATTGATCGGGCGCATTATTAATCCATTGGGCCAACCTCTGGATAGCAATGGATTGCTGCTATCCAGCACACGTTTGCCTGTTGAACGCCCGGCCGCCTCCATCATGGATCGCGCTCCCGTCACCGTACCTTTGCAGAGCGGCATCAAGGTCATCGATGCGCTCATTCCGATCGGGCGTGGACAGCGCGAGTTGATACTCGGCGACCGTCAGACAGGCAAGACATCGATCGCGCTCGATACGATACTCAATCAACGTGGCCAGAATGTACTATGCGTTTATTGTGCCATCGGCCAGCGCGCGTCTGGCGTTGCCAAAGTGATCGCCACTCTGCGCGAACAAGGCGCGATGGATAACACCATTGTAGTTGTCACCGAAGGCAACGACCCCCCTGGACTCGCTTACGTCGCACCCTATTCGGCAACCAGCATCGCGGAGTATTTCATGAAGCAAGGCCGTGACGTACTGATTGTTTACGACGACTTGACACATCATGCACGCGCCTATCGCGAACTCTCCCTGCTGCTGCGTCGCCCGCCGGGCCGGGAGGCATTTCCCGGTGATATCTTTTACATCCATTCGCGATTGTTGGAACGAGCAACGCATTTGCGCCAGGAACTCGGTGGCGGGTCGTTGACTGCGCTGCCAATTATCGAAACTGAAGCGCAGGATATTTCTGCCTATATTCCGACCAACCTGATTTCTATCACTGACGGACAGATCTATCTGTCGCCGTCACTATTTGAATTAGGCGTACTGCCCGCAATTGATGTTGGCAAATCCGTTTCGCGCGTTGGCGGCAAGGCACAACGGGCGGCCTATCGTGCCGTGGCTGGCGACCTCAAACTCGCCTACGCCCAGTTCGAGGAACTTGAAACTTTTTCCCGTTTCGGTGCCCGGCTGGATGAAAACACCCGCAAGATCATCGAGCACGGGCGGCGCATCCGCGCCTGTCTTAAACAGCATGAATTCGTGCCAGTGTCCGTGCCTGCACAAATCACCGTGTTGCTGGCAGTGACCGCCGAACTTTTCGACAATGTGCCGCTTGCCCGGATGACTGATGCCGAGCACGCCGTGCGTGAAGCGGCTGCGGACATCCCATCAGAAGTGAGCACGCGCTTGGAAACAGCCGACAAGTTGAGCGATGAGGATCGTAAAACGATCATTGAAATCGCCCGCCAGGCACTCGCGCCTTTCCAGCCGAAGGCGAAGGACACTTCGGTCACGTCGAAGTCCGAGTCCAAAGCTGAGTCCGAAGCCAGGGAGAAAACATGAGCGATAGCGTCGCAAGCCTGCGTCACAAGATCGCCAGGGCTGGAGAACTGGAATCCGTGGTGCGCACGATGAAGGCCATGGCTGCATCGAGCATCACTCAATACGAAAATGCGGTGCGTTCGCTGGATGAATATTATCGGACCGTCCAGCTGGGCCTGGTCGCATGTTTCCGACAGGAAAAATCAACGACTGCCGGGGCACGGGCAAAGCAGGCAAAAGCTGAGGTGATTGGCGCAGTCATATTTGGTTCCGATCAGGGGCTGGTGGGCCAATTCAATGAGGTGATGGTGGGGTATGTCGCAGATACGTTGGAAAAATTGCCAGGTAAAAAAAATGTCTGGGCGGTCGGTGAGCGCATTGAGTCGCGCCTTGTGGATACCACGCTGTTACCGGTAGAACGTTTTATCCTGCCTAATTCGATTAGCGCGATTACATCGTTGGTCGGTCAAATATTGATCGAAATGGAGTCGCAACTTGAACAGGGCACAATCTCCCACGTTTACCTTTTTCATAATCGCCCCCAGTCCGGGGCGATTTATACCCCCGTGAGTCAACAACTGTTGCCACTGGACGAGGCTTGGCGACACAGCTTGGCAGAACAGTCCTGGCCAACGGGAAACTTGCCCGAGGTCATCGCTGGCGGCACTGCAACCTTGCGGGCACTTATCCGTGAATATCTTTTCGTTTCGCTGTTCCGGGCGTGCGCCGAATCCCTCGCTAGCGAGAACGCGAGCCGCCTGGCGGCGATGCAGCGCGCAGAAAAAAATATCGACGAACTACAGGAGGACCTTAACCGGACGTTTTACCGCCTGCGTCAGAGCGGTATCGATGAGGAACTATTCGACGTCGTCTCCGGCTTCGAGGCGCTGACAGGACCTTAGCGTTAACCAATAGGATCGAAATGGAATCGCAACATGAAAAGGGGGCAATCTCTCAAGTTTACCTTTTTCATAATCGACCCCGGTCCGGGGTGAATTATACCCCCGTGAGTCAACAGCTGTTGCCACTGGACGAGACATGGCGACACAAGTTGACAGAACATCCCTGGCCAACGGGGAAGATATTGAGAGAAATGGTTAATATTTTCACTCACCAACCTAATTGAGGCACTTTTTTTTGAAGAGATACCAGAATCAAGAATAATAGATGAACTTAAATTTTTTGAATAGCAGTCAGGTGACTCGGTTGAGATTGGGTTTTTCTACAGCCTCGTTATGTTTTATATCGAATCTTAAGTGAAAATTAATTTTTACACAGAAATCAGTTTTCTTCATGCAATTTAAAGTTTACGACTGCTGTATTAAATTAATTGCGGTTTCAAGTATTAACTGCGCAGCTTAGTAACGCAATTTGGCTTAACAAAATGACTGATGACTCAAAGAATGTGTTGCAACGTGGCCTTGAAAATATACACGATCCTTTTTCAAGCTTTATCCGCGCGCAGACAACAACTAGCTGGTTTCTTCTGCTAGCTACAATCGTGGCCCTGTGGTGGGCTAACTCAGATTATTATTCTACATTGATCGTCATGGTTAACATTGCCTTCGCGGTAGGGTTGATCGAATTTGATTCCGTCGGGAGCGACCAATGGCTGGCCAAGTGGCCACGTTTGTTTGGCGTAGGGGCCGATGGGGCGCTCCAGATGTTGTCCACACTTGCCGGTTCAATAATGTCCGTTATGGGCATCACGTTCTCCATGACACTGGTGGCTTTGGCACTGGCTGCGAGCCAATACACTTCGCGTATCCTGAGGAATTTCATGGGTAGCCGCGTCACGCAGGTCACGCTCGGGATCTTCGCAGGCATTTTCGCCTATTGCCTGGTCGTGTTAAAAACCATTCGCTACGGTGATACGGAATTTGTACCTGGCCTGGCGGTGTTTTTCGCATTTGTCCTGGCGCTCGGCGGCATCGGTGTCCTCGTATTCTTTATTCATCACATCGCCTCGTCGATTCAGGCGTCCAGTATCATCGCCTCGATTGCTAAGGACACTATCGGGTCCATTAAGCGGCTGTTTCCGGAAAGACTGGGACATGGTCCCGATGAAGAAGAGGACCAGGAGCAGGTGCTCCGGTCTCTGGAAGAGATGACCTGGCACGTGGTGCCGGCAGAGGTAAACGGTTACATTCAGAGTGTGGATAACGATGCGCTGCTGCGCCTGGCTCGGGACAGAAAGACCGTCGTACGCATGGAGCGTGGCATCGGCGCGTTCGTAGTCCAGAATACCGTCCTGGCATCGCTCGCCCTGGACGACCCTCCGGATCAAGAGACGATCGAGGCACTTAACGCTGCTTACAGCATAGGCCGTTTTCGCACGGTGGAGCAGGATCCTGCTTTCGGTATCCGGCAGATCGTGGACATGGCCTTGAAGGCACTTTCTCCAGGCGTCAATGACACCTCGACAGCTGTGATGTGCGTGGACTATCTGACGGCGATTCTGGCGCAGCTGGCCTCGAGGAAATTTCCTGTATCGCTTCGCTACGAAAGTGATGAACTGCGTGTGATCACCATTTCCCCAACGTTCGAAACGCTGTTAGCTGAGTCGTTCGACCAGGTTAGGGGCAGCGCCTTGGGCAATGTCGGAATCATGATACGCATGCTCGGCGCCATCGAGACCCTCGCCAATCTTACGGCCAGCCCACGCCGGCGGCGGGCACTCCACGAACAGGTGCTGTGGATTGCCGAACTGGCTGGTCGTACCACCGAATCGGCCCATGAGCGCGAGCGGCTCGCAAGGCGGCTGAAGATGGTGCGTGCAGTGCTCGGAGACAAGTCATGATCGGGCATGATGGAGCATCAATTTTTTGACTTCAGCGAACAGACTCGTGAAGGCAGGGCGCCTTGCCGCCGTGGACAAACCATGAAGATCCAGCGACGGAATCGCTGCGCATATCGGGAGGGTTGGTGAGTTTCTTTTCCCTGGTCAGCATCCTGATCGCGCTCGCGGCCGTCACGAACTACGTCAATTACCGATATATCAAGCTGCCGACGACTATCGGCGTCATGCTGGTGGCCCTTGTTGCGTCGCTCACGCTGGTTCTTATCGGCCCCTACGCAGGGGGGATCCGGGAACAAGCGGTGACATTGGTCTCGCGGATCGACTTCGACCAGCTTGTATTGCATGGTATGCTCGCGTTCCTGCTATTCGCCGCCGCGATACACGTGAAGTTCGAGGATCTTGGGCGTGAATGGCTGCCCATTTCGTTGCTCGCCATTTTCGGGACACTTATGTCAACCTGCATTGTCGGCGGAGTGACGTGGCTGGTCCTCGATTGGCTGGGCCTGGGCATTCCATTTCTGCATGCGCTGTTGTTTGGCGCACTGATCTCACCGACCGATCCCATTGCAGTGCTGGGTATCATGAAGTCCGTTGGCGCATCCCGGCAGCTCGAGGCGCAGGTAGCCGGGGAGTCGTTGTTTAATGATGGGCTGGGTGTTGTCATCTTTCTGGTTCTCCTGCAGCTCTCCGGCCTCGGTGAAGCTGCCGATAGTGGTGTTACGTCCCCGCATTCAATTGATGTCGCTGCGGTGGGGATGCTGCTGCTCAAGGAAGTGGGTGGTGCCCTGGTGCTGGCACTGGCGACGGGATTGGTGACCTTCCAGATGCTCAGGCGCGTCGATAACTACCAGGTCGAAGTACTGCTTACGCTCGCCCTGGCCATGGGGCTCTATGCCTTGGCGGACGCTTTGCATCTGTCCGCACCGATCGCCGTCGTGGTTGCGGGACTTTTTGTGGGCAACCATGGACGATTATTCGCCATGACGGAGAAGACGCAAGAACATGTCGACACCTTCTGGGAACTTGTCGATGAAATTCTTAACGTCGTTCTTTTTCTCTTGATCGGCCTGGAGCTTCTGGTGCTGCCTATTGAACGTGGATGGCTGGTGGCCGGAGTCCTCGCGATCCCCATCGTTTTGGGGGCACGCTGGTTGAGTATTGCGGGAATTATCGGTCCACTCGGCTGGGTAATGGCACAGTCGAAAGGAGCGATAACGATCCTCACCTGGGGTGGCCTGCGCGGGGCCATCTCGGTGGCCATGGCGCTGTCGATACCGGCCAATGACTCGCGCAGCCTGATTCTGACCCTCACCTACTGCGTGGTTGTGTTTTCGATTCTTGTCCAAGGCTTGACCGTGGGCCGGGTAATACGGAAGTTCACTGGCGCGACGGTGGCCACAAAAGCCTCGCCTAGTCTTTGATGGCGCGGTGGATTTGCGTCCGAGAACGAATATTACGCGACACCGCCGTTTTCTTCTCAATCCTCGGAGCTCAGCTTATGCCTTTATCAGCCGCGGAATAGATGCCTACGTGTGTCCTGCAACGATCCGACGATGCCCAGGCAGTTAGCGGCTATTTTTTCAAGAAAGCATAATTTTTGAAGTCAAGCCTTACGTCCAGGGGCATGTCCTCCTATGTGTGATAGCGTACCGACCATGTCCTGAATTGCAATTAGACTACATCCATTAGTCTTATTGATGTGAATGGATACCCCGTCGTATTTCATTGTTTAGCGTCGAAAAGACTTCAAGATGAAATGGCGGTGAGCGTCGATTGCAGGGAAGTGATGTACAAATCTACTTTTATATATCAGCTACCACGAATACGGATTACTACTCCTGTGATAGCCGTTTTTGGCGTGTCTATCTAGACATCTTCACAGCATGGGTAACGGCTCATTCAACAGCACTAACGATACCTGTCAACCAAAGCCACTATAAATTGAGTCATCAAAAAAATGCAGCACGGTCAGTTGTAACGGACAACATAATGTCCAGCGAATCTGCTTTTCGCGGAAATGGTCAGTCGCCAGTTACTAGATGCGCTTAAATAACGTTAAACAAAATGGATGGAACTTATTATGAAGATTAAGAAGACCAGATCAGATCGAAACATGAACCGGTTATCCGTTACGACGATTATCACTGTTACAGCGATTATGATAGCCGGATGCGCGAGTAATCCAGCTCCATCAGAACAACTGGCAGTATCCAAGGCGGCAGTGACGAATGCATCCAGGAACGGTGGCAATGAATATGCGCCACTGGAACTCAAGTCCGCCATGGAAAAGATGGATGATGCGGAGCGTGCAATGGATGAAGAAGACTACCCTCTTGCTAAACGATTGGCAGAAGAAGCACAGGTTGATGCAAAACTTGCTGAAATAAAAACCGATTTAGCCAGGGTACAGAAATCTGTCGAGGAGTCACAGGAATCAAATCGTGTCTTGCTTGAAGAGATCAAGAGAACTACACAGTAATCAAAAATAACATTATCGAGGGCAATCCAAAAGGAAGTTATTATGAGAAATAAACTAATATTACCAACTATTATTGTGGGCGGCACTGCACTTGTTGCGTGTAGTATGCAGCCGGAAAAAAACTCTATGCTGGAGGATGCCCACAGCGGTTATAGTTTGGCACAGAGCAATTCTGATGTGACTAATCTTGCAGCAGTCGAATTGCAAGAAGCTGGTAAAGCGCTGGATAAAGCCGACGATGCTCAAAAGAAACGTGAAGACAGCGAGGTCGTCGATCATCTTGCTTACCTGGCGAAGCAGCGGGTAGCGATCGCAGAGCAAACTGCAAACCTGAAGGTCGCTGAGGTGGCTGTTGAAGACACTAATACTGTACGCGACAAAGTCCGTCTTCAACTGCGAACAGCTGAAGCTGATGCCTCCAGACAGAAGATAGCGACGGCTCAGGAAACAGCCAGAATCAACGCAAATGACCTGGCTACTGCCAATGCCAGTGCTGAACTCAGCAGGCAAAACCTTGCTGCTCAATCAGCGGAAGCTGACAAGCAAGCACTGATGGCAAAGGAGAGCAGTGAACAGAGTGCGGTAGAGTTGGCTGCAGCCAATGCCAGAGTCAGTGCGATGGAAACTGAACTGAAGGACTTGAATGCAAAGAAAACTGCGCGTGGCCTGGTAATCACACTCGGCGACGTGTTGTTCGACATAAATAAGGCAGACCTTAGACCTAAAGGCAACGTCAGTATTCAAAAACTTGCCGATTTTTTCCATGAATACCCTGAACGCAAGGTATTGATAGAGGGATTCACTGACAGTACGGGCAGTGACAATTATAACCAGGATCTTTCTGATCATCGTGCCAATACGGTGCGCGATACTTTGATACACATGGGAATCAACGGGACGCGCATAATCACGCGTGGCTATGGGAAAGAGTATCCTGTTGCCAGTAATTTGACCACTGCCGGTAGGCAATTGAATAGGCGCGTGGAAATTGTTCTTTCCGACGAAGATGGAAATATCACGCCGCGCTGAACATTCGTAAATCAGGTAAGTGTTTTTACAATTGAAATGTGAACCAGTGAAGACGGATGTAAATATTGTCTTGCTGCATCAGGATGACAGAATATCAGGTGCGAACAGTCAGGTGCAATGCACACTGACTGTTTCACTGACCTGGATTATTGCTGGATTATAACTTTGGAGGATAATGAAATGCTTTGGACTGTTGCCGTTATTTTGCTTGCTTTATGGGCACTTGGTTTGGTGTCCTCATACACCATGGGTGGATTCATCCATATCCTTTTGGTTGTCGCGGTTGTGATGATTCTCGTTAGTTTCATTCAAGGTCGTCGGATCGTGTAGATAGCTCTAATTGAATATATTCAGCTGGCGGATACGGAGGCTGGCTACTTGACATATTCTTAAATGCCGCTAAAAACTGATTGGTGGCTACAATGCCGGGTGTGTTCTGAATTTTTAAAAGAGGAATATGTAATGAATACAGGTAAGATTGTTGCAATTGTGTTGTTTGTGGCAGGCGTGCTGGCATTGATATATGGCGGTTTCAGCTACACCAAGGATACTCATACGGCTGAACTAGGATCACTAAGTATGTCGCTCAGGGATCGGGAAACTGTCAATATACCCGTATGGGCTGGTGTAGGGGCTATCGTGATCGGCGGCGTACTACTGATTTTCCAGGCTAAGAAGAGCTAACTACATAACCCCCAGGAAACACTGCAGGATTTTCAGCAATGAGCACTCACGCAATCTCATCCCATTTAAAGAATATAGCAAAATACTTATTGCAGTATATGTGGTAACTGCTCTTCTTCTTAATCCAATAATACCCGTTCATTCGTCAAAAGGATTTTGGATGTTGATTGATTAGGAACTGCCGGCTTGTTCTGGTATTTTTCTATTTGGTTGCCACAAAAAAGGGGATATATGCAGAACCCATCCGAGGGAAAAAGAGATGGATTTACATATGTAGGTATAGGATTATTCTTTAGTGCCTTCATTACATTTTATGAAAAGACTTTCCCTGTACTAATTCTTGGAATTATATATATTATCGCTGGAGTAAAGACGCTTATCAGCCATATAGAAACTTTATGCGGTTGGCCGAAAGCCGCCATTCTGTGCCACCAAGCCCGAAAAAAGTGGCTAAAAAACGGGTTATATAAACGGTAGATTCCCTTCTAATCAACAAACAGTATCTGACAAACTATCTTTTAATGCCAAAAAAATTTTGCATTTTTTCGAAAATATGAGTTAATTTCGTCTGGCATTACTATCGCTATTCCACGTATGTCCACCAACATTTGAATAATTCAAAGTCATAGGAAGCAGTATGACTAAAAAATAACCATTATCAGGAGTCGATTGTGAACGATTTAAGATCTATAAAGTGCGAGGCCTGCAAAGCAGGCGCACCTATGGCGACACAGGAAGAAATCAATGAATTTATGCCACAACTCTCTGGTTGGGACATCATCGAACACGAAGGTATAAATCAATTACGAAAAACTTTTACATTTAAAAATTTCTCTAAATCGCTGGATTTCACAAATAAAATAGGCGCAATAGCTGAGGAGGAGCATCATCACCCGTCCATATTAACAGAATGGGGTAAAGTAACGGTGACATGGTGGTCACATAAAATAAAGGGACTACACATTAACGATTTTATAATGGCAGCTAAAAGTGATGATGCCGCCTTTGATGATAAATAAAAAGGCTGACATTTCATTAAAAGTGGTATCAACTCAGTTGAACGATTTTGAGACCGTAACTCGGTGAAAATAGCTTGAATGAGCTTGAAACAGTCTTGAACTATCATCAGGCTACCAAGCATCACCATAATGCTTATGCCAAAGGTCCAGGAAGATTGGATTGGGTCAATCAACCTGATCCATTCCGGCGCTACACGGGATCACGCTTATTATCTTTAATGAAAGATGTATCAATTGGCGAGGCACTGTATGACGAAATCTTTATTCCAGAACGACTTTCTCCTGTACCGCTAAATCTGCAAAGTATTTCACAACTGTTTTATCAAAGTCTGGCGATCTCGGCATGGAAAGCCATGGGCGATGTTAGATGGGCGTTGCGGGTTAATCCATCCAGCGGCAATCTGCATCCAATAGAAGGTTATCTGCTGTGTGGTTCTGTCAGTGGTCTCAATGACAGACCCATGGTGTGTCATTACGCTCCGAAAGAACATGGACTTGAAGTTCGTACAGAGTTTGAGTCTGTATTATGGGACGAGCTAACAGCAACTTTCCCCAAAGGGTCATTCTTCATTGGGCTGACTTCCATTCATTGGCGCGAAGAATGGAAATACGGTCAGCGGGCCTATCGTTATTGTCAGCATGATGTGGGTCATGCAATTGGTGCCATAAGCATTTCTGCTGCCAGCTTAGGGTGGCATGCAAAAATCCTGGATGACTTGGGTACGGATGAATTGGCCTTGTTACTGGGCACCTTTACTCATCACGATGCCGAGCAGGAGGATCCGGAAGTTTTGATTGCCATTTCGCCGGAGAAATATTCGAGTAATGACATTATAGTGTCAGACGACGATATTCAGAAATTTAAGACACTGAAGTGGAATGGGATTGCAAATCAGTTAAGTCCTTCTCATCTTGATTGGGGAGTAGCCGATGTTGTTAAGGTGACACGAAAACCATGTAAGGTAGTTCAATATGAAGTGTATCCAATTATTCGAGAAAACTACAATTCGGAATACAATACTGATATCCGTCCAGTGTCATTGAATAAAATCGTCCATCAGCGTCGTAGCGCGGTTGCTATGGACAGGAAAACCAGGATGCCGCGCGAAATATTTTATCGTATCTTAGAAAAATTAGTGGCAATCCAAGCTCCGCCTTTAAATGCTTTACCCTGGAAGCCATATATTCATATGGTATTGTTTGTTCATAAAGTGGATGACCTGCCTGCCGGACTATATCTCCTTGTACGTGATCCCAGTCAGAAAGGTAATCTGCAATCCGCATTGTCTCAGGCGGATGAGTGGGTACGCCCTGATGGTTGCCCGGAACATGTAGACTTTTATTGTCTGACAGAAAGAAATGTGCAGGAAGCTAGCCGACAAATTTCCTGTTTCCAGGATATAGCCAGCGATGGTTGCTTTAGCCTTGGCATGATAGCTGAATATCATAAACCTCTGGAACAATATGGCGCCTGGTTTTATCCTCGAATCTTCTGGGAGGCCGGAATTATTGGTCAAGTATTATATTTAGAAGCAGAAGCCGCGGGAATTCGTAGTACTGGCATTGGCTGTTTTCTTGATGATGCAATGCACGCAATTCTAGGTTTAAAAGATAGTGAATACCAGGATCTGTATCACTTTACTGTGGGCGGGCCAGTTGATGATGTAAGGCTAACGACATTGCCACCTTATAAAGATTGATCATAGAGTCAACATTTAAATCAATAATTATCGTGCATCTATCAGTTGAACCCACAACCCAAAGCTGTAATACGACTTACCTGCGATAGATTTTACGGCAATAGTTGTATTGAAATGCTGGGTCCGTATAGTAACTGTAGTGCGCCAGCACCAGCTATAGCGTGCATATGATAATTTAGTAACTGAGAAAAACGTGTGAAGAAATTGACTCTTGACTCATTGGGCTGGGATAGTTGGTTTGAAATACAAGCTAAAAGTCTCTGTAATGTAAAGAGCTCTGTCGCGCGCGTGGCAACGGTTGATCGTGACCAGTTACAGTTGTTGAGTGAGGAAGGATCCTTCCGAGCAAAACTATCCGGTAAGTCCATGTATGAATTCGAGTCTTCGTCGGAACGACCATGTGTCGGTGACTGGGTATGTGTAGAAATATCTGATTTCGACCAATTTGGGGTTGTTCACAGTGTTCTTGAAAGGAGGACATACCTGCGTCGCAAGGCAGCCGGACATTCAGTTGAATACCAGATGATCGCGGCAAACGTTGATTTCGTTATTGTCGTTCAATCATGCCATTACGACTTTAATCTCAAAAGACTGGAGCGCTATTTAGTAATGATAAAGGATGGCGGCGCAATACCTTTTATCCTTCTTACCAAAACTGATCTGGTTACATCAGAAGCTTTGTCAGATCAAATTGAACAAATCAGAAATGCGGGTATTACTGAGCCGGTATCAACACTAAGCAACGTTACAAAAGAAGGAGTTGATGAACTGAATGGCATTCTTTCTCCTGGCAAGACCTATTGCTTTGTTGGGTCATCAGGTGTTGGGAAAAGCACTATCATTAATAGCCTCGTGGGCCGAGAAGTACTGGAGACCATGGTAGTAAGCGACACCGGTGAAGGACAACATACCACCGTGCGGAGGGAACTCATTCTCCTGGAGAATGGTGCAATAGTAATAGATAACCCAGGTATGAGGGAATTTGGTGTATTTGGTGCAGAAAATGGAATAGAGGTAAGTTACTCCGACATTCTTGCACTAGCGTCGCGGTGTCGCTTCCGGGATTGTACACATACTAACGAACCAGGCTGTGCCGTACTGAAATCGTTGGAACGAGGCGAGATTGAAGCCGAGCACTATAACAACTTTATAAAATTGAGGCGAGAGTCCGAATACTATCTTTTGTCATATGAGGAAAAGCGCAGAAAGGACAGAGAGTTTGGGAGATTCATCAAGTCTGCAAAAAAGGACCTATAAGACTAAGTATACTTAACAAAGAACACAACAAACGCATATTGCCGGTTCGGCAAAGCGCGTAGCGGTTTGTCGGCCGCTGCTGTGGGGTTGTTAATGACCGCGCAATGGCCGTAAGGCGACTACTCAGCAATCGATCCATTGCAGCCATTTTGAATTCCAGTTATTACATTGTCATGCTATGTCTTTCTATATACAAATATAACAATTAGTTAGAATTGACGAGCCAGATTAGGCGGCGTAAGGTTCCAAGTTATACATCAAAAGTGAAACCGAATTATTAGTTAGCCGCCGAAACGTTGTCGGAGGAGCCAAGTGAGTCTTTTCTACAAATTTCAGTATCTTGTCCGATTAACGCCGTGGGAACAGATGCCGACACTTCCTATAGGCGAACAGGCCGTCGCATTGCTTGAGCGAGAAGAGCAAGATCGAGAACCGCCCTACGGACGCACACTCGATCTCGGATGCGGAACTGGGTTCTGGTCAGTTTGCCTGGCTCAGCGCGGGTGGGATGTAACCGGCATCGACATCGTACCGAAGGCGGTGCGCACTGCCCGCGAGCGGGCACGCGGAGCTGGCGCCGAGGTTCTATTCGTCCAAGGGAGCGTCGCCGCGCTTACGGCTGCAGGCGTCGGTTCGGAATTTCGTCTGATCCTCGACTTTGGTGTCGTACACGGTCTCCCGCCCGAGCAGGTGCGGGCGGTCAGCCGTGAGGTCACGGCGGTGGCCACCGAGGACGCCACGCTCCTGATGTACGCATTCTCGCCGGGTCGCAGAGGACCCTTACCGCGCGGAATCAGTCGGGAAGAAATCGAGCAAGCTTATGACGGATGGACGATCTGTGACGAGGAAGCATTCGATTTGACCCGTGCGCCGCGTTTCGTACAGAAAGCACGTCCCCGTTTTTACCGCCTTCGCCGCAAACGATCATGATCGCTATGGCAACTAGCCTACCTAGCCCGATCGGCGCGGCGGCTGCAAGAATTATTTCAGCGCAAACAGGCACTCGCGCGCCGATGGGCCGCGGAGAAGACACCAGCTAACAAACCCATCAAGCAGACGCTCTCTTCGTTGCGCTGCGTTCGCGCGGCTTATGGGCAACGTTTATGTCTGCTCTTGGCTGCGGTTTCAGCCATTTAATATTCCAACCTCTCAATACACTCCGCATCATCATTGGCAGGTCTATTTACCCGGGTACTGACTGGATATAATTTGAAATCACCATCATGGGGTTTCAGTAAATCCTGTAAATCGTGGGTTTCGTGGTTTTCCGGATCCAGCCATATATCATAGTCATCAGGTTCGATCACCGCCGGCATGCGATTGTGGATCGGTTTGACGGTCTCATTGGCGTCCGTTGTGATGATCGTGCAAGAATAAACCTCTTCCTGATCACCTTGCCAGTGTTCCCACAGGCCTGCAAAGGCGAACAGGTCATGATGATGGTACTGGATGTAATAGGGCTGCTTGCTATCCTTCAGCTGTTTCCATTCGTAATAACCATCCGCCGGGATCAGGCAGCGCCGTTTCTTGTATGCTATGCGATAGGATGGTTTCTCGGCCAGGGTCTCAGCCTTGGCATTGATCATCTTGTAGCCGATCTTCTTGTCTTTTGCCCAGTGAGGAATCAGACCCCAGTGCATGATCGCAAGTTGACGTAACGGCTGATCGGGGAGTTTCATCACCACCGCGATATCCTGCGAGGGGGCGATGTTGTACCTCGGCTTGAAAACCGGCTGAGGCGTCTGGTCACTAATCCCGAAATAATTGTAGATTACGTCATAGGGAGCAGTCAGGGTAAAGCGTCCGCACATGATGTGACATTATACAGGAGATCGGGATCGATTGATGATGGCTGGAGATGGATCAAGTTAAATATTGCATTATGTTGCAGTATATCCGTAACCGCTACAGATCAGCTGAGAGATTCCTTTATATAAGAGTGGATGAAAAAAACTGCATCACACTTTTGATAGCCATGAGGCTACATATGCAAGCTTGTCAGTGTTCCACTTCCTCTCGCAATTTCGTCGCCTCGCGCAGGACCTCGGCAGGTTTTGGCAGGATCCCCTTCTCGATATAGACCGGCCTTGCCTGCTCGCGCAACCCCGGAAGTTTGTAGCTGAAAATGATCGCACCGATCACACAGATGATTCCTCCTCCGACCATTGTCCAGGTTGCACCAATCAGGCCGGCGATAACACCGGCTAGCAGGCTACCGATAGTCGCCATCCCCAGGATGGCCGTGGTATAGAGAGCCATTATGCGTCCCCGCATCTCTTCACGCACGAGTGTCTGGATAAGTGTGTTACTGGCCGCCAGGTGGATCATGAAACCGATTCCCATAAACACCATGATAAGTAGTGAAAGCGACAGCCAGCGGGACAGGCCCACGCCTACCAGACCCGCGCCGAAGAGTGCGGCGGCGACCGGTATCAAACGGCCGAGCCCAAGAACCGTACTTCGGGTTGCAAGGTAGAGCGCGCCAAAGAGGGCGCCGACGCCCATGGCCGCCATGAGGAAACCAAGGGTGTGGGCGCCACCATGCAGTGTTTGCGAGGCAATCATCGGCATCAATACCCGATAGGGGATCCCTGCCAGACCGATCACGGCGAGCAGCAGGAGAATGGCACTGATCGGCATAAACCCGAAGGCATAACGAAGACCATCGTGCAATTCATGAAGTACCCGTTTTCTCTTCTCGATATGTGGTCGTAGTACGACATGCATCGCCAGCAGTGAGCCGATCACGGCAAAGTAACTCACGCCGTCGATAAAAAAGCACCAGCCTTCTCCCACCCATGCAATCAACAGGCCCGCGATAGCCGGACCTATGAGTCGCGCACCGTTGACCATGGAGGAATTGAGGGCAACCGCATTGGACAGGTCCGCCCGGTCCTCGATCAGTTCGACCAGCAATGCCTGTCGGGTCGGCATTTCAAAGGCATCGATGAAACCCTGCAACAACTGGAGTGCAAAAATCTGCCAGATCTCGATCGCACCCGAAAACATAAGTGCAGCCAGTGCGAAGGATTGCAGCATTGCCAGTACCTGTGTCATCAGCAGCAGCCGGTGGCGATTCAGACGATCAGCCCAGACGCCTGCTACTGAAGTGAACAGCAGCGTCGGTAACTGGCTCGCAAACCCAATCAGGCCGAGCATCTCCGGAGATTTTGTAAGACGCCAAACCAGCCACGCAGTTGCAAGTCGCGTCATCCATGTGCCGATGAGAGAGATACCCTGCCCAGTGAAAAAGAGCCGGAAATTACGATGGTGCAATGCCCTCAGCATTGTCGGCAATGACCGCCTATTCATGTTGCTTATGAGATTCAAGAATGGAATTCGGGGAGTTGATTTATGGATTTGCCTTTTATTTAATTGTCATTGGAAAAATATTTCAAACCCGCCTGGATAAATAAAGTATAGTTATAACTACGATGATAGATACTTCGTTACTCGTATGGGGGATCCTATTCAGTGGAATAGGCTGCGGATTCTTTATCTACGGTAAGAAGCAACAGGCGGTGGTACCGTTGGTTACCGGCATCGCACTTTTTATATTTCCTTATTTTATATCCAACGTGTATGTGTTGGTATCGGTGGGCTGTGTTTTAATGGCAATACCGTATTTCATCAGAATATGAATTCAGGATGTCTGGGTTGAACTCTTAGACTATCTCTGCATGAACAACCTGGCCGGCGCGATCAGTTTGCACTGCAAGCTGGCCAAAACAATTGACGTGACCAGCGACGCAGCCCGCACCTTCCATGAGGATTTCGGTGAAATAGACATTGATATTCAGCTGGCCGTCGTGAAAGGAACGGACCTCATAGCGCAGGGAATCACTGTCAATCCAGCCATTTTGGGTGCAGAATTGGCTGATGATCCTTGTGGTTTTGAGCCAGTTTTCAATCGAATCCGATTGCATATTCAATAAATACTAATGTTGTTCTGACTTCGCTTCAAGTAACAGCGAGAATCAGATACCGCAGTTATCCGTGTGGCAGGTTTTTTTTACAATCGCCGGGTGTTTCGTTATCAGCAACGCCTACCAGGATCGGTGGTTGCCTTTGGTCCACATCCATCTCGATCAGATGTGTTGTGTGCAATGCGGGATCCTCGACTTCATGTTGATGCCTGGTGGCCTCTCCAAGGGATGAGTGTGCGCCAAGAATATAGACGCTTTGACGTGGATCATTATGGGCAAGCTTCGTTAATAACCAGACTTTCATATTATGCTCCCTGTTATTGTTTTAATTATATTACAATTTATCCTGCGAGGTAACACCTGCATCGTAAAAGTAGCGCCGATGTATCTCGTAAAAAAGTCTTCTCATACAAATCCCTATACAACTTGTCAAAAACCTTCACTTTTTATGCAACATTAGCATAAAAATATATGATTTATCAGCCCTAAATACACTGAACTTCTGTATTTATAAGTATCAAAATTAATATAAGGATACATTTTTCCTGTAAAAAAGGAGGTGCATCAATGAGCACACAAGAAGAGTTCCTTAAGTCTCAAAAGCGCGTCCTGTGGTTGGCATATGTACTCAATTTACTGCTGGCGCCGGCGTTGGTGGGCATTGTTATCAATCTGACAAGCCTGTATGTATTACTGGTCCCGGCATTATTGGGCTTTGCCCTGAGTGCATCAAAGCTCATTCAATATCGCCGTATGGCTACGGACAGATATGCGGCAATGGCGAATGACGTGAATATTTACTGGGGACATCACCTATGGTTATTCAGAACGTTCATTATAACCATTGTCTTAAGTATGGCGGCAATGGGGACGGTCTATTACGGATACGGCTATGTCATTGCTGCTGGCGCGGTTGTCTGGTGGATGTATCGTATGGTTCGCGGGATTGCCTCTCTGTTTTCGTTTCATATGGTACCGGTCTGGCGATAATATAGAGTAGCGGCGCTGATGATTACAACAAGCTAGCAACAAACAAGGATAATTCTTGCAGGCCTCAACGCTGAACCGGCTTGCTGCCGTTGCAACTACGCACTGCATGACCGGCTGTGCCATTGGGGAAATACTTGGCTTGATGATCTCGAGAGCAGCGGGGTGGGGGAATATTGCGTCCATTGCAATTGCCGTTGTCCTGGCATTTATATTTGGCTATTCCCTGACCATGATACCGCTGTTACGTACCGGAATGGCCTTTATGAGTGCTACGGGGTTGGCCCTGGTGTCCGATAGTGTTTCGATTTCTGTCATGGAACTGGTGGATAACGCTGTCATTTTGTTGATTCCGGGCGCTATGCAGGCGAAGGTCGACTCTCTCCTTTTCTGGGAGAGTCTGGTGTTGTCTCTGATTGTCGCATGGTTGGCCGCCTTTCCAGTAAACCGATGGCTGATCTCGCGCGGACAGGGACATGCAAAAGTCCATGCCCATCATCATTAGAAAACACAGTTACTGTATTGCATGTCTATTTTGCTGAAACGTGTATATGAGGATCCCTCGCCGAAGGATGGTTATCGTGTGCTGGTAGACCGGTTATGGCCGCGTGGTCTGTCCAAAGATAAAGCGAAGCTCGACCAGTGGATGAAGGACATCGCACCATCCGATGGACTGCGCAAATGGTTCCACAACAATCCGTCTGAATGGGCTGAATTCCGTAGCAGATATCTCTCAGAATTGAAACACCATCGGGTAGATCTTAGATCGTTGGTAACAAGGGCCCTGCATGGGCGGGTAACGCTTATATTCTCGTCAAGTGATGAAAGGCATAATAACGCTGTTGTGCTGAAGCAGTATTTGATGATGTTAGGTCAAGGTTGATGCGCATATTTCCTCAAGAGCGTGTATCTGGACGCATCACGCATGCATTGGTGTACAACAGGGATTATGCAAGAACAATATTATAAATACAGTAAATTTTTATATAGTTATATTCTGATAACAAAATGAATTACGGATAGCCTCAATAATCAGTCAGTGTGTATAATGACCTTATATAAAGGTGTCAATGGTATTGCTATATCTAGCATCATTTGGGGAATCAATAAAACAATACGAATAGATATCAATAATAACTATTAAAAGCCAAACCAGCCGTATGGGCTGGAACGGAAAGCTGCGGGTCCAGACTCTGGAAAGCCGGGTTGCCGAATGTGACATCGTTAACGTCGCATCTCAGGGGCCCGGCTTTTGTGTTTTTGACTGTCCTGATTAGAGGGGGATTGAAGATGAGTATCAAGATTCATAGCAAAGCCTTTCATATTGTGTTTGCAGCACTATTGGTCACCGCTTGTGGCGGTGGCGGCGGAGATGATGGGGGAAGCAACAATAATGCCGGTGGAGGTGGCGGCGGTGGTGCCGGGGGAGGCGGCGGTGGCGGTGCTGTTTCAGGCATTACAGCCGCTAATGCCTCTGTTTATGCTGCGGAATTGTTATACATGGGCGATCTCCTGGGTCTTGGTGACTTTGTGGATTTTGCAACATCAGTGCAAACCGAAGAGAAGCGTCAGCACGGACGTTTCAATCTGGCCGAGTTTGTCGATGGGTCGATTGATACGCTGGTGAACATGCCCTATGACATTACACCGACGAGTATCGTTGCGGTGTTCCCTTTCAGTGATAAGAACCAAGATTGTGATGAAGGCAATGTGGGGATCGTGTGGAATGATGATGGTGATGGTGACTTGAGTAGCGGCGACAGCGCCGTGATTACGTTCAATGGCTGTAAGGGCGGGCTTTTTGGTAGTGATAAATTTACCGGCACCGTCACCATTAATGTATTGTCCTTTGTTGGTGATTGGGTTACAAAAAATCCACCGTTGTCCTTGTCTATAAGTATCGATTTCTCAGGTCTGCTGCTTGAATGGGATACCGGCAGTGAAACGGAGGATGCAGCGTTGACAGTCAATGCCGGTATGCCGAATGCAGGAGTGTTTACACTGGGGATATTAGGCTCACTCAGTGGCGCGGGAACGGACGACGGTGAC
>CAZSAK010000005.1:55593-123923 GCA_964605155.1 uncultured Chromatiaceae bacterium
CTTAAGAACTTCAAATGACACGACCGGGGACTATAGTGTGACTCTTCAGGGAGACATCTTCGAAAGTGACTTGGGTGTAGAAGTGAATATCAATACCTCAAATCCATTCACTGGTAATGATGACGATGATCCTGATAATCCCCAGACGGGTAATGCAACGGTGGCCGCTCCTGATGCTTCCAGTGTGACCCTGAACGTTCTGAACAATATCAATGTTGAGCTGCAGGTCGATGCGGATGGTAATTTTACACCCGAATTAACTATCCCACTTACCTGGGCAGAGCTGAATAGTATTTAGCAGTTTTAAAAAATGTCTTGAAAGGGGTGGATTCGTCCACCCCCTTTTTTTATAAGAGACTTCTCTGGGATTGTGATGAATCCCGGGTTCTATACGGTCTGTTTGTCAGGGAGGTGAGGCGATATGTAACGCCTGTATTTATTTTCCTTGAGATTATGTAAATCGACGAGTACGAGGCCCTCGATTCAATCGTTGAAATTTGAATCAAAGCTGAAGTTCAGGAAACAAACGCAATCCGGTTCACATAGTTCACTGAATTGTTTGTAGTGAGTTGAGATTACCTGGTTGAGGTTTAGCATGCATGGCAGCGTGGCTACGCTGCTTTCCTGGCAACAGTTTCGGTAATGGTTATACCGGTATACCCTGACTCTTCTTCTGACATAAGATGCGCGCTTTCTTTTATCCAGTAGATGATGTTTAACTGTCCATGACGGTCTTCCGTTAGTGCAGTGCAGTTCTCGACCCAGTCTCCTGTATTGCAATAGACTATGCCCTCCATGGTTGTAATGTCAGCATGATGGATATGGCCGCATACTACGCCATCGAAACCACGACGCCTGGCCTCTGCAACTCCGGCATGCATATATCGGCGAATATGTTCCATGGCGTTATTCACCCTGCACTTGAGGTATTGGGACAATGACCAGTAAGGGAATCCCAGTCTTTTCCTGTAGCGATTGAATTGCCGGTTTAGCCATAAACAGGCTATATAACTCCAGTCACCCAGACGAACAAGCCAGGGATTCGTCATTACTACACTGTCAAATTCATCACCGTGAATCAGCAATAACCTTTTACCGTCCGCGGTGGTATGGACGTGATCACCCGAGATCAGAACGCCATTAAAGTATATGCCGACGTAATCCCGGAGGCGTTCATCATGGTTGCCGGGGATAAAGATAACCCTGGTACCGGTTCTGGCCTTGTGGAGGATGTTCTGGATGATATTGCTGTTGATCTGGGGCCAGTACCAGCCGGTCTTCATTTTCCAGATATCGAATATGTCACCAATCAGAAACAGGAAGTCTGATTCGGTATTTTTGAGAAAGTCGAGGAGATATTCCGCCTGGGAGTCTTTTGTGCCGAGATGTACGTCAGAGATAAAAATGGAACGGTATGTTATCTTGGCCATGTCTCACATTTCTATATTGTGATGTATGTACACTAACAATGGCTTATTGCATTTATATAAAAGATTTGTGAAATTTTTATAACAAACGTTTCAACTGATTGTTAAAAATTTGTGTAATATCGGAGAAAGAAGATATAGTAGGTGCCGTTGAACAGATTGCCCAACACTCACTTTATCTCATTGATATTTAATGAATATATTGACCTAAAGGGATAACGGAATGCGTTATAACCATATCCGTGGTATCAGACACGTCATCAACGCCTTCGGCTTTTCGATGGCGGGGTTGCGCGCGGCCTGGGCCTTTGAAGAGGCATTCCGGATCGAGATGCTGTTGTTTATCCTCCTCGCGCCATTGGGTTTGTGGCTGGGTGAAACTCCGGTTGAAAAGGCACTGTTGGTGGGTTGTCTATGTATCGTATTGATCGCGGAACTGCTGAATTCTGCTGTGGAGACAACGGTTGACCGTGTCAGTGAGGACCATCACATATTGTCGGGGCGCGCGAAGGATATTGGATCCGCAGCGGTCTTTGTGGCATTGATGAATGTTGTAGTGGTGTGGTTGTTAATAATCGTTCCCAGATATATGTAATAGCCATATGTAATAAAAGGTAGAGATCATGAGGTTATAATGTCGATAATCAATAAACGCTATATATGATTCAAATATATTTTTCAAGCCCCTTTACGCGGTTGGCATTAATCCTGGAGCTGTTATAATTCCAGATAGCCAAAATAATCCGCAAATATTAAAAAATTCAATAAGAAGTGCAGTATTACACCATTTTTACCATAAAGATTTAATGTAAGACCCAATGGTATTTGATGTCCTGTCCATAACATAGTTCAGGAACCTGTCTCCCAGTCAGACTTGAGGTCCGCGTTATATACGGGTCCTCTGAATCAATAGAGCAATCTTTATATTGCTCACATCGGCGTGAGTCACATAAATCAATTTGACAATGGGGTGTCCCGTTTTCATACATGAATACCCTGGACAGAATGTAACATGAGAAGGTTGTTATATGAGTAAGATTGTACAGTTTTATCGTAAACGTGAACAATACCGTGAATTGTTCGATGAACCGCAGAGGTTCAAGGTCTATACGGAGCGGCATCTGGATCAAATCGCACAGATCCAACGTATACCGGAAGAACAACGTTTCGCCATGCATGTCGTAGCCAGGATCCTGCCGTTTCGGGTAAACCAGTATGTCATCGATGAACTGATCGACTGGACCAATATCCCCAATGATCCTATTTACCAACTTACATTCCCTCAAAAGGGAATGATCTCGCATGAGGCATTCGCACAAATGGCCGGGATGGTCGAACGTGGTGCAACGAATGCCGAGATCCAGCTGCTGGCAAGGCAGTTGCGCAGGGAGCTGAATCCCCATCCGGGTGGTCAACAAGAGCTCAATGTGCCTACAATCAACAATGAATCTCTACCGGGTATGCAGCACAAATATCGTGAGACCGTGCTGTTTTTTCCCAGCCAGGGCCAGACATGCCACAGTTACTGCACGTTCTGTTTTCGTTGGGCACAGTTCGTGGGCGACAAACAGATGCGTTTTGCCAGTAACGAGTCTTTACGCTTGCATGAATATCTGAAAAAGCGCAAGGACGTCAGTGACCTGTTGGTGACAGGTGGTGACCCAATGGTCATGAAGACAAAACACCTGGAAAACTACCTGTTGCCGTTACGTGATCACGAATTTGAGCATATCCAGAATATCCGTATCGGCACCAAGTCTTTGAGCTTCTGGCCACAGCGTTTCGTTACCGATGAAGATGCCGATAAATTGTTGACATTACTCGAGCGGCTGGTAAGGGCCGGTAAACACGTTGCCATCATGACGCACTTCAACCACTGGCGGGAACTTGAAACACCCATGGTATTGGAAGCGATTCGCCGTCTGCGTCAATGCGGTGTTGTGCTGCGGAGCCAGTCGCCTTTGGTGAAAAATATCAATGATGATCCCGATGTCTGGGCCAAGATGTGGCGTATGCAGACTCGTCTCGGCATCATTCCTTATTACATGTTTGTTGAACGAGATACAGGTGCCAAATGTTATTTCGAGGTGCCATTGTCACGTGCCTGGCAAATCTACCGCGAGGCGGCCAAACAGGTATCAGGGCTTTCCCGTACAGCGCGCGGTCCGTCCATGTCAGCGACACCGGGCAAGGTGGAAGTGCAGGGTGTCACGGAGATACACGGTGAAAAGTTGTTCGCCTTGCGCTTCATTCAGGCCAGGAATCCCGATTGGGTACAGCGCCCTTTCTTTGCAAAATACGATGAACAGGCAACCTGGTTGGACCAGTTAAAACCTGCATTCGGGGAAAAGAGATTTTTCTTTGAATCCTGAATGGTAGGTTCAGAAGTGTGGATTGTTCACCGGTAAATCCCGTCAATAGGTGCAGCTGAAAAGTAAGGTGTAAACGCTACCGCTACGACGTAATCTCACTGTTCATATCATAATCATCGAAATTTACGGTTGTTTTACAAAAGTATTCATCCGTTTCCCTGAACGATTCAGATAGCGGGCGAATGTGGCCAGAAATCCGGCATTATAACTTTTGATTGTTGTTTGAGAGTGATTAACGAATGAGGAATTTTCGGATTGATCGATTATCTTTTTAACGGGACGCACACAAAACCTCCAATAAACGATTGTGTAACCCAAGCCTGTAATCGGGATTCCTTGTATTTAAATGCATTCCGGGAAATACATGATCCCGAAGAGGGACGGCTGACTCAAACGCCGTCCCTCTTCGTGTTTCAGCAGTTATGCTGCTTTTGCATCCTCAGTCATATGATCGATAATATTTGATTCGTCCGATTCAATGGCAATATGTTTTGGCTTCATCGCCTCAGGTATTTCCCGAACAAGGCCTATGGTCAGCAAACCATTACTGAGGTTGGCATTGGTAACTTCCACGTAGTCTGCGAGATTGAATTTGCGCTCGAATGTACGCGTGGCAATTCCCTGATATAGATAATCACGTTTTTGATCGTTTCCTTTCTTTTTGCCGCGTATAGTCAGTACGCCGCCTTCGACCTGGATATTCAGTTCTTCCTGAGAGAAGCCGGCAACGGCCAGGGTGATCGCATAACGATTGTCATCCATCACCTCGATATTGTATGGCGGGTAACCGACTGAGGTTTGGTCTGTATGAAATGCACCTTCCAACATGGAGGCAAGATGATCAAAGCCGATACTGCTGCGGTACAGGGGGGATAAATCTATTGTTTTCATCACATATTCTCCTCTTGAAGCAATATGAAATTAACAAGGTCATTATGTCAGGGCCGTACTCAAGGAATCCCGGCCCTGCGGTAACATCAAATAGGGTCGCGGCGATGAAATTTCAAGTAGCGGGACTCAAAAATATATGTATTTATAACAATGGGTTATATAAATTCAGGACTCTGCATAAATTACCGGAGTTGTCTCATATTCATGGCTGGTATTCATAGTACAATTCTTACATGAAAATCCGTAACACCCCCAAGGAGTTCGGGCTGGTATCAAAGTTCCTCCACTGGCTGATCGCAATCATGATGATAGGCTTGATAGCAATCGGTTGGTATACCAGCGGGCTTGATGATGAGACGGTGGAGTACTGGCGGATGCTGGATCTGCATATCACGCTTGGTCTCGGGATGTTGATACTGTTCCTTGTCAAGGTGACATGGATGTGGTTCAGTCCCAATCCGGACTACGTACCGGGATTAGCCACGTGGGAACGTATCGCTGCCTGGTCTGTACACAGACTACTGGTGATCGCCATCGGACTGATACCACTCGCCGGTTTCTTGTATACGGCTTCCGACGGTGAGCCCATCAATATCTATGACCTGGTAGAAATTCCTGCTGTCGGAACGTTTTCCAAGGACGTACGCAGTGTTCTCTACGATGTGCATATGTATGGAGCATATACTTGTGCGGTGTTAATCATCGTCCATATAATGGCGGCGCTTAAACACCATATCATCAATATGGATGATACACTCAGACGCATCACCACTCAGTAATACGCCATAATCCGTGGCCGGTAATCCGGATTATTTGAACTCGATATTGGCCTTTTCTCTCAGCTGCTCGACATAGTTGCTGATCATCTGGTTTTGCAGCATATTCTTCAATTGATCCCTGACCGCATCAAATGGGGGAGGGGTAACATCGCGGGTGTCTTCCAGTTTGATAACATGCCAGCCAAAATCAGTGTGTACAGGAGTCCTGGTATAATCCCCCTTCTTAAGAGCAGAAGCTGCATCGCCAAAGGGTTTGACCATTTGTTTGAGACTGAACCACCCCAGATCTCCACCTTGCTTGGCTGATGCATCCAGTGATTTTTCGCTGGCCAGTTTTGTGAAATCAGCTCCGTTATCGAGCTCAGTGATAATCTCTTTTGCCTCGTCCTCGGTTTTAACGAGAATGTGTTGTGCTTTATATTCCTTGTTCGTATGGGCATATTGTTCATCATAGGCCTGACGCATTGCCTCATTGGATGGTGCCTTACTGATAATGCGGCGGATATTGACACTGGCCAGGATATTACGGCGTTGATTTTCAATTTCCTCGGCGACACCCGGGATGTCATCAAGTTTATTGGCCAGCGCATCCTGGTAAATCAGTTCCCTGTTGATGAATTCCTGCAGCAATGCCCTGCGCTGGTCATCGTTCAGTTCATCCGGACGCCTTTGTTGCCCGATTCTTATGCTTACATATGATAAAAATTCATTCCTGGTCAGTGACTCTCCATTGACGACCGCAATGATGTTATCTGTATCGGGTTCCGCTGCATAACTATTACTATGTATACATGCAATACCAATGTTTGAAACCAGAATTATGACGGCAATGTAAGACCGTTTGATAATAGACATGTGTTATCCCTCACTCGCGTTGAATTCTTCAGGCGTGTATGCCTTTATACTCAGTGCATGGATCTCACGTTGCATGGCATCGTTCAGGCTTGCATAAACCATACGATGACGTTCAACCGGACCCTTGTCATTGAATGAATCGGAGACAATGTTGACACGGTAATGTCCGCCACCCTGGCGGGCACCGGCATGGCCAACATGTTTATGACTCTCGTCTATAATTTCAAGGTGATGCGGGTGCAAGGCCGATGTGAGTTTTTCCCGTATCATCTCGACCCTGTTGCTGCCTGTGTTCATGGTAATACCTTCTTGAAAGGTTTGACATCGATATTCTTGAAAACGCCATGGGTAGCATAAGGATCGGTTTCCGCCCACTTACGTGCGTCTGCCAGAGACGGAAATTCCGCGACGATCAAACTGCCGCTGAAACCTGCCGGTCCGGGATCTTCTCCGTCGACGGCTGGATGTGGACCCGCCAGTATCAGGCGTCCCTCATCCCTGAGTCTGTTGAGGCGTTCCAGGTGTGAAGCACGGTTTGCAAGCCGTGTCTCAAGACTGTTTTGATTATCTGCACCCATAATGGCATAGAGCATGACTAATCTTCCTCGGTACTCTGATCCGGTTTTATGTAACGGGCGATGAAAAAGGACTGAATAACTACAAATGCCAGAGTGAGGCCCAGAATTCCGAATACCTTGAAATCCACCCAGGTGGCGGTATCAAAATGAAAGGCGACATAAAGATTGATGAATCCTATCACAGTAAAAAAAATTATCCACAGAAGATTGAGCCGGTACCAGATTGTTGAAGGCAGGGTGATGGCGCTTGCCATCATGCGTTGTACGATGGGTTTTTTGCCGATGAAATGACTGCCAGTGAATGCCACTGCGAACAACCAGTTCAGAACCGTGGGTTTCCATTTTATGAAGACCTCATCCCTCAATAAGAGGGTTGCACCGCCGAATATCACAATGATACCCAGGGTGACCAGATGCATCGATTCAAAGCGGCGATTTTTAATCCAGTACAGACCCACCTGTATGAATGATGCAGCAATCGCTACAGCGGTCGCTGTAAAGATGTCGTAGAGTTTGAATGCAACGAAAAACAGCAGTACCGGGAAAAAATCAAATAAAAATTTCACGTGTCTCGAAAATATTCATCGAAAAATGTTGAAACATGTCATAATGTTGCGTTTGAAACGGCAAATTATAGCATGAACAAGGGAAATATGGCGCTATGTTATGATCTGCACAGCCACTCCGTTTGTTCCGATGGGGTGCTGACGCCGACTGCACTGGTTCAACGTGCGGCGATTAAGGGTGTCGATGTGCTTGCCCTGACAGATCATGATGTGACCTCGGGTATCTCCGAAGCAAGAGACGCCGCAAACAGGGCCGGCATTTTGCTGGTCCCCGGTGTCGAGATTTCTGTGACGTGGAACGGGCATCTGATCCATGTCCTCGGGTTGGGTATAGATCCCGTTGACGATACCCTCTTGCAGGGATTAGCCAGCTTGCGGGAGCAACGGTTGTGGCGTGCCATGGAGATGGGTAAACGTTTTGAAAAATGCGGCATTGAAGGGGTGTATGCCGGAGCAAGGGCATACGCCGATGGCGATGTCATCAGCAGGACTCATTTTGCACGTTATCTGGTCGAACACGGGCATGCGCGCGATATGCAGGATGCATTCAAGCGTTACCTCAAACGCGGCAAGCGCTGTTATGTCTCTTGTCAGTGGGCTCCGCTTGAAGCTGCGGTAAGCTGGATCAGAGCCGCCGGCGGACAAGCGGTAATCGCACATCCGGCTCGATACAAGCTTGGACAATCGCTTTTAAAAAACCTGATCGGAGAGTTCAAAGAGCTTGGTGGTGCTGGTATCGAGGTGGTGACCAGTAGTCATGACCATCGGGATCGCATAACAATGGCACGTCATGCCAATGATTTCCAAATGTTTGCCTCGGCGGGCTCTGATTTTCATGCACCGGGCAATGGATGGGTGGAATTGGGAAAACTGCCATCATTACCGGAGGGATGCCGACCGATCTGGGAACCGTGGCCCGTGAACAATCGGAGTAAGATTGCCACAACGCTTCAGTGAATCAGGTTTAATGAGTTCAGATAATGCAATTCATCACGATCCATCCACAAAACCCCCAGTCACGCCTGATCAGTCAGGTCGTGACTGTCATTCGTCATGGCGGCGTCATCATATATCCGACAGATTCAAGTTATGCATTGGGTTGTCTGATAGGCAACAAGGCGGCGATGGATCGCATCCGGCGTATCAGGAATCTTGATGAGCAACATAATTTTACATTGGTATGCCGGGATTTATCGGAAATTGCCAGTTATGCTAGGCTCGATAATCGCGCATTCCGTCTCATCAAGTCACTCACCCCGGGGCCGTATACCTTTATATTAAACGCGACCCGTGAGGTGCCAAGACGTCTGCAAAACCCAAAACGCAAGACCATCGGGCTGCGTATCCCCGATCATCCTATTGCCCTGGCCTTGCTTGAATCGTTGGGTGAACCGTTGATGAGTGTGACCCTGATCCTGCCAAATGAGGAAATGCCGCTGACTGATCCCGAGGATATGCAAGACAGGCTGGGACCGCAGGTTGATGTCATTATTGACGGCGGATACTGCGGTTTTGAGCCAACGACCATCATTGATCTGGCTGGAGACGTACCGGTGGTCATCAGGCAGGGGAAAGGCGATACCACCTTTCTGACGGAAAGCAATGTATCCTGATTATTTCTGGCTGATCAAAGGATTTCGGCGGATCAATGGATGATCTGAGCGTGATGCAACGCATTGCTGTATGGGCGCTGCCGGTTTTGTTCGCCATCACAGTTCATGAGGTTGCCCATGGCTGGATTGCCTTGCGACTGGGCGATAAAACGGCCATGATGCTGGGCAGATTGACGCTGAATCCCATTAAACACATCGACCCGGTTGGCACTGTCTTGCTGCCACTCCTGATGTTGATGCTTGGTGGTATTGTGTTCGGTTGGGCAAAACCGGTACCCGTTACCTGGGAAAATCTTAAACATCCCAGGCGCGACATGGCGCTGGTTGCGATCGGCGGCCCACTGGCAAATCTGGTTATGGCCTTTTTATGGGCACTGGTTATCAAGGTGGGATATTTATTGCTCCACAATGCGGTCTGGCTAGCGCAACCGATGATCTATATGGGTGCGGCGGGGATTATGATCAATATCGTATTAATGGTGCTGAATCTATTGCCGGTTCCCCCACTGGATGGGAGCCGCGTTCTCTCCAGTCTTTTGCCCGACAAGATCGCATGGAGATTCAATCGACTCGAAAATTATGGATTCTTGATCTTGATAGCATTACTTGCGACCGGCATATTAAGTCGGATTATAGGGCCGCCTGTCTATGGATTACAGAATCTTATCTTTCAGTTGCTCGGTCTATAGTTAAAAAATATTTCAAATAGTAGTGGTAACTTATTGATTTCACTGTCTACTCAAAATCAGCGTGTACTGTCCGGGATGCGACCTACCGGCCGGTTGCACTTGGGACATTACCACGGGGTTCTCAAGAACTGGATCAGGCTGCAACACGAATATGAATGTTTTTTCTTTGTCGCCGACTGGCATGCCCTGACGACGGATTATGAGAACAAGGATATCATCGCCTCGAACCAGTGGGAGATGGTTATAGACTGGCTCGCCTGCGGCGTAAATCCCGGCACGGCCAGGCTCTTTATCCAGTCTCGTATTCCCGAACACGCCGAGCTGCACCTTTTATTGTCGATGATTACGCCGCTGGGATGGCTGGAGCGTGTGCCAAGCTACAAGGACCAGCAGGAGAAGCTCAAGGAAAAAGACCTTGATACCTATGGTTTTCTCGGTTATCCACTGTTGCAGAGTGCGGATATCCTGATCTATCGCGCAAGTCTTGTGCCCGTCGGTGAGGACCAGGTGGCCCATATCGAACTCACCCGGGAAATCGCGCGCCGGTTTAACCATATATACGGTAAAGAACCGGATTTCGTGGCAAAGGCCGCAGAGGCTATCAAAAAGATCGGTAAAAAAAATGCCAAACTATATAAAGAATTACGTAAACGTTTTCAGGAACAGGGTGATCACGAGGCGCTGGACACAGCCAAGGCATTACTGGCCGCACAGCAAAATATCACACTGGGAGATCGTGAACGCCTGTTCGGTTATCTGGAGAGCGAGGGCCGTATCATCCTGCCTGAACCATCGGCGTTACTGACTCCCACTTCGAAGATGCCGGGTCTTGATGGACAAAAGATGTCGAAATCATACGGTAACACCATCGGTTTGCGTGAAGATTCCGTGATGGTTGAGAAAAAATTGCGTACAATGCCAACAGATCCGGCACGGGTACGACGTTCGGACCCGGGTGACCCGGATAAATGTCCTGTATGGCCATTTCATCGAATATACTCTTCGGAGGCCGTGCAAAAATGGGCATCGGAAGGCTGCCGTAATGCCGGGATCGGCTGTCTGGAATGCAAGCAACCCGTTATCGACGCGGTTTTGGCGGAACAGGCCCCGATCCGTGAAAGGGCGACGGAGTTTATCGAAAATCCGAATCTGGTTCGTAACATTATCAGCGAGGGTTGCGAAGAGGCGCGTGAAGTCGCCGTCGAGACACTGGACGAGGTCAGACAGGCGATGGGACTGACGGATTAATTCAGAGATGATTGCGTACATGCAATGATATCAACCGAACCGCACGAGGACATTGCCCAGCAGCAGGAGATGCCTTTTGCCATCGTCCAGGGCCAGCCCGTCACTGAACTTCCACGGGACCTTTATATCCCTCCGGACGCGCTGGAGGTTTTCCTGGAGGCATTCGAGGGTCCGCTGGATTTGTTGCTCTATATGATCAAGCGACAGAATCTTGATATCCTCGATATCCCGATCGCCGAGATTACCCGCCAGTACATGGTTTATGTCGAGTTGATGAAGGAGATTCGCCTGGAACTTGCCGCCGAGTATCTGGTGATGGCAGCGATGCTGGCTGAAATAAAATCGAGGATGTTGTTACCACGTCCTGCTGAGGAAGCTGAGGAAGAAGATCCACGCGCCGAACTGGTGCGCCGTCTGCAGGAATACGAACGCTACAAGAAGGCTGCTGAAGATCTTAATGCCCTGGATATGCTGGATCGCGATGTCTTTCCTGTCACTATCGAATCGCCGGAGAGAAACAGGGTCGCAAGGCTTGATCCCAGGGTTGATCTGCCGGAAATATTGATGGCGTTTCGGGATGTGCTGACGCGTGCCGAAATGTATTCGCATCATCATGTATTGATGGAACCCTTGTCGGTTCGTGAACGCATGACCAATATATTAAGTGTGGTCAATGATAAAAAATTCACCGAGTTTGTCACGCTGTTCACACCGGAAGAAGGGCGCAGAGGGGTGGTGGTTACATTGCTGGCCATCCTTGAGTTACTGAAGGAATCACTGATAGAAATGATACAAACGGAAACCTACGGTCCGATTTATGTAAAGGTACCTCATCATGTCAATGAATCATCAGCAACTTAAAAACATTCTCGAAGCCACCTTGTTGACAGCAGGGCGTCCGCTTTCGATCGATCAGCTCCTGACACTGTTCACGGATGATGAGATGCCGTCGCGGGATGATATCCGCAAGGTATTGAACGATCTCGATGAGGATCTGTCCGAACGCGGCGTGGAACTTAAACAGGTCAGCAGCGGTTACCGTATCCAGGTCAGAAAGGAACTTGCGCCGTGGATTGCCCGCCTGTCTGAAGAGCGGCCGGTGCGTTATTCACGCGCGCTGCTCGAAACCCTGGCATTGATCGTCTACCGTCAACCGATTACACGCGCCGAGATCGAGGAAGTCCGGGGTGTTTCTGTCAGCAGCTCCATCATCAAAACCATGCTTGATCGCAACTGGATAAAGATCGTGGGACACCGTGAGGTACCTGGTAAGCCGGCCCTCTATGGTACGACCAAACAGTTCCTCGATTACTTCAATCTCAAGAGTCTTAGTGAACTCCCGCCGCTGGCCGAGATCCGCAGTATTGATGATATCCAGAGAGATCTTCATCTGGACGTCATCGATGATGCAGAAGTGGGTGATGAACCGGATGAGAGTTATGGGGATGGCGAGCAATCAAATCTTGACAAGATGCTGGGAGATGACGGGGAAGACACGACGAAAATTGTCAAGGAGAAATCCGGCAAATCGATTTCCGCCACGACTGCCTGATTCGCCCGGTATTGAATCCCGAAACTGTACCCGAACGTATCCAGAAGATTCTTGCACGCGCCGGCATTGGCTCAAGGCGCCAGATAGAAAATTGGATACGGGCCGGACGCATCTCGATCAATGATCGACCGGCTACCCTCGGTGATCGCATAACGGAAAACGATCTTATCCGCCTGGACGGAGACAGGATCAATCTGCGTCTTGACTCGTCATTGCGTTTAAGGGTGATTGCCTATCATAAACCTGAAGGCAAAATTTGCTCCCGTTCGGATCCCGAAGGGCGACCAACGATATTTGAAGATCTTCCCCGTTTGAAACAAGGTCGTTGGGTGCTTATTGGACGCCTCGATATCAATTCAAGCGGTCTTCTCCTGTTGACGACCGACGGGGAATTGGCCAATAAACTGATGCATCCATCCGGCGGGATCGAACGTGAATACGCCGTCCGTGTGCGGGGGGAAGTAGACAATCAGGTGCTGGATCGCCTCACGGACGGTGTGATGCTCTCGGATGGCATGGCGTCATTCGATTCGATACGTGATGCGGGTGGTAAGGGCGCTAATCACTGGTATCATGTGGTATTGCGAGAAGGACGTAATCGCGAAGTGCGCCGCCTGTGGGAATCACAGGGTGTAACGGTCAGCCGCTTGATACGCGTCCGCTTCGGACCGGTGATATTAGCGAGGGACTTGCGTCCCGGCAGATCGACCGATCTGAATGATGTCGATATGAAGGCCTTGCTCACCCTGGCGGGCTTGCAACACAAGATGAGCGCTAGCGCTACGGGTATCACCAGGCATGCACGCAAGAAATCATACGCGGCGCGATCCGGACAAAAAAAAGGACGTAAATTGTCCGCCAGATCCAGGTCCGGCAATGGACCATAGTGATGCAATCTGTGAAGCTTGATGCTGTATATGATGTACTTTTCAAACGTTACGGTCCCCAGGATTGGTGGCCGGGTGACGGTCCCTTTGAGATCATGATAGGCGCCATATTGACACAGAATACGGCGTGGACGAATGTTGAAAAGGCAATCGCAAACCTCAAGCATGCCGGGATGTTCGATGCGAGCAAGATCACCGGATCCACTATCAGCAAGCTCGCGCGATTGATCCGTCCGTCCGGGTACTTCAACATCAAGGCGCAACGACTGAAAAATTTTTGCAAGTGGTATCTCTCAAAAGGCGGTTTCGAGGCGCTTGATACGCTGGATACCGATTCGCTACGCCGTGATTTGCTTTCGGTCAACGGTATTGGTTATGAAACCGCCGATGATATTTTGCTATATGCCTTCCATCGGCCGGTATTTGTGATCGATGCCTATACCAGACGGCTGTTTTCAAGGCTTGAGATAGTGGATGGCACGGAACATTATGATAAGATGCGCGTTTGCATCGAACAGTCCCTGCAGGAAAATCAGATTTGCGGAAATTGTGACAGAAAAAACAACAAAAAAAGTCAATCTCTATTGGTTGGATTATATAACGAGTATCATGCCTTGATCGTCTACCACGGTAAGCATATCTGCCGGAAGCGACCGCAATGCCGGGCTTGTTGTGTCAAGACGCTGTGTCCTTCTGCTGCAATCTTTCTGGAAAATCATTGATCGATGTCTTGTACACCATCTTATTGCCTTGACAGGAATGTTTAAACCACTGGAGCTGTTTATCGGTTTGCGCTATACGCGGGCAAAACGGCGCAATCACTTTATATCATTTATTTCCCTTATTTCCATGCTCGGCATTGCATTGGGTGTCATGGCCCTGATCGTCGTGCTCTCCGTTATGAACGGTTTTGAAAAGGAGTTGCGTGAGCGAATTCTGGGCGTGGTGGCCCATGTCACAATACTTGGCGAGCAGGACGGTCTGAAGGACTGGCGCGAGCTGGTTGCATCCGTTACCGGTAACGAACATATCGTGGGCGCGGCCCCGTATATTCATGCCGAGGGAATGTTGACAAGGTCGTCTTCGGTCAGTGGCACGGTGATTCGCGGCATCATGCCGCTGGAGGAGGAGAAGGTTTCACAGCTGGGCTCCAAGATGCTGCGCGGGAGCCTTGAAAATCTCCATGCCGGGCAATACGGGATCGTGATAGGCAGCGAACTGGCCTTCGCCCTTGGAGTTGATATGGGAGACAAGGTCACCCTGATGGTCCCACAGGCCAGTGTCACCCCTGTGGGTATATTGCCACGCCTGAAGCGTTTTACCGTTGTCGGTATCTTCGAGATCGGTATGTATGAATATGACAGTGCCTTTGCGCTGATTCATCTTGAAGATGCACAGCGTTTGTTTCGTCTACAGGACAAGGTGACGGGCGTACGATTGAGACTCGATAATATGTTCCTTGCTCCACAGATAGCACGCCAGATACAGCAGGAATATGTCGGACGCTATCGGGCCAGCGACTGGACACGACAGCATGTTAATTTCTTTCGTGCAGTACAGATGGAAAAAACAGTCATGTTTGTCATCCTGCTACTGATTGTCGCCGTGGCCGCCTTCAATATCGTCTCTACACTGGTCATGATGGTCACGGATAAACACAGCGATATTGCCATATTACGCACCCTTGGCTTGAGTCCGGGCGGGATAATGGCCATTTTCATGGTACAGGGATGTATCATCGGTGTTATCGGCACTATGTTGGGCACCATCGGCGGGATCATCCTTGCACTTAATGTCGAGACCCTGGTACCCGCTATCGAGCAGCTTTTCGGCATCAAATTTCTGGCAGCCGATGTCTATTACATAACCGAGTTGCCATCTGACATGCGCTGGACCGATGTCATTAATATCAGCTCCATTGCCTTTTTACTCACGGTGATCGCCACCATCTATCCGGCCTGGCGTGCTGCCCGTACTCAGCCAGCAGAGGCATTGCGATATGAATGACGAGGTCATTATCAGTTGTCGCCATCTGGTAAAGACCTTTCGCCAGGGGAATATATCCATCGACGTATTGACCGATGTATGTTTTGAATTGAAACGCGGTGAGCGGATCGCCGTTGTCGGCAGTTCGGGGGCGGGCAAGAGCACATTGTTACACTTGATAGGCGGGCTTGATTCCATGAGCGGCGGGGAAGTAGAGATCGGCGGCAGGAATATATCCAGGCTCAATGTGAAGGAATGTGGCCAGTTACGCAATCAGCTGTTGGGATTTGTCTATCAGTTTCATCATTTGTTGCCGGAATTCACGGCACTGGAAAATGTTGCGATACCGCTGATGATCCGGGGAGAATCAGCGACCCATTCAAAGGCCAAGGCGCGCATTATCCTGGACAAGGTCGGGTTATCTGCACGTTTGAACCATAAACCGGGAGAATTATCGGGCGGGGAGCGCCAGCGCGCCGCCGTTGCCCGGGCCCTCGTGACCCGGCCTCAATGTGTGCTTGCGGATGAACCGACCGGGAATCTTGATCATAATAATGCTAACCAAACCTTTAAGTTAATGATGGAACTTAATGAAGAGCTTGAAACGAGTCTGATTGTGGTCACACATGAAATGTCACTGGCCAGACAGATGGACAGGGTACTGACCCTGGAGAACGGTGTCCTGCATCAGTACCAGTCAGGCAATTCTGGTCACTAGGGGATTGATACGAGACTCAGCGTTTGTTTTGAAGGGATTTTTGTCTCAGCCTCCTAGACTTGCGTGCCTGCCAGCTCTTGATGACCTGCAGGCGCCACAGACCGCGAATAATCAGACTGCCGGCAATGGCGCTGATTACACCGAACAGGAAACAGCCAAGTAAAAACGGCTCCCATATATATCCCAGCTTCGTCATCAACCATTCGATCGTCAATTCGAATTTGATGTTTCTGGTCGGCTCATTCAATATCAAGGCACCGGTTTTATAGGCAAGGTAGTATATGGGAGGGATGGTAACCGGATTGGTTACCCAGACCAGCGTTGCCGCAAGAGGGAGATTGACGCGCGCGACAATTGCGATGGCTGCGGCAAGTACCATTTGAAAGGGGATTGGTACGAAGGCGACAAACAATCCAACCGCAAAGGCACCGGAGACGGAGCGCCTGTTTAAATGCCATAGATTGGGGTCATGTAAAAGTTGACCAAAAAATTTCAGATTCTTGTGTTCACGAATCGTCCTGTGGTCCGGCATGATCCGCTTTATTATTCTTTTTGGCATAATCTCACTGTTTCATCGACATGGCGTTTAACATTTGTGCCTACGCCGCGATCGATTGAGTCATGCGATCGGCAATAGCGGCGTTTCTGACAGGTATATTGCTGTTCCAGCAATTGACACAGCCACCTGCCTGGTGGTGGTGCCTGTCATTCCTCGTCATTTTACCACTGATACTTTACATTCCTGTGATCAGAGTGCCACTCATGATCGTCACTGGCTTTCTATGGACATTGATGCATGCCTCGATAATCCTGTCAACCGATCTGCCCCCCCGGATTGAAGGCAGGGATGTTATCGTGGAAGGAATTGTATCGGCAATCCCCGAGCACAGAAGCAACGGGATGCGTTTTCAATTTGATATCGAAAACATGATACATGTTCCCGGGGATATACCTGTCGATGAACAACCACGACGGGTAATGCTCAACTGGTACGGTGATGTTCCTCCATTGGTTACCGGTGATACATGGCGATTAAAGATACGCCTGAAACGTCCGCATGGCTTTATGAACCCCGGTGGTTTTGATTACGAAGGCTGGCTGTTTCAGCACCGGATACGAGCAACTGGATACGTCAGGCACGATCCGGTTAACAGGTTAATAGAGTCGAATAAGGCACACAAGCCTTTGCAGCGCCTGCGACAACGACTCGCGGACACCATACATAAGATACTGCCGTATAATCAATATTCAGGCATAATCGCCGCCCTGGCAATAGGCGAAAGGCAGGGGATCAGTCCCGACCAATGGGAGGTCCTGACCAGAACGGGTACCAGTCACCTGGTGGCCATTTCCGGCCTGCACATCGGACTGGTTGCCGGTCTGGTTTTTTTTATAATCCGTGGGTTTTGGTCGTATATTGGCTGGCTGGCATTACGTTGGCCGGCCCCCAAGGCTGCGGCAGTCGCGGGGCTGCTTGCTGCGACCTGTTATGCCGCCTTGGCCGGATTTTCCATTCCTACCCAACGGGCCCTGGTGATGATTGCCATAGTCATGCTCAGCATCGTGCTGCAGCGTCATCGGTCGCTGGTGCATACCCTGCTGTTGGCGTTGTTTGCCGTGCTGGTGATGGATCCACTGGCGGTGATGTCTGCCGGATTCTGGCTCTCATTTGCTGCGGTAGCAGTCATCCTGTTCGGCATGAGCGGGCGTATAGGCCAAGCTGGTGCATGGTGGAGATGGGGACGGATACACCTGCTGATCATGATCGGGTTACTGCCCCTGATGCTCATCCTGTTTCAACGTGTACCGGTGTTATCACCGGTTGCAAACTTTATCGCTGTGCCGTGGATCAGCCTGCTGGTCGTGCCGGTCGTGTTACTGGGTACGGTGTTGCTCATAACGATGCCGACATTGGGAGGAATACTGTTGTCCCTTGGCGGTTTGTTGTTATCGGCTATATGGCCTTTCCTGGCCTGGGTTGCAAATCTCGACCTGACACAGTGGCCACATCAAGTGCCGGTTACCTGGACCTTGTTGCCGGCTATTGCCGGTACGGTATTGCTGATAGCCCCTCGGGGAATACCCGGTCGGTGGCTGGGCGCATTTTTAGTGTTACCCGTATTTATGATTTCACCTTCCAGGCCCGCGGAAGGTGAAGTCTGGTTTACACTACTGGATGTAGGGCAGGGCCTGGCATCCGTCATACAAACGCACGATCATGTACTGGTTTACGATACCGGGCCCAGATTCAGTGAACAGTTTGATGCCGGCAAAGCGGCAGTTATCCCGTATCTTCGTCATCAAGGTCTTACCGGGATAGACATGTTGATCATCGGGCACGGTGATTCGGACCATATCGGTGGTGCGGAATCGATCTGGCAGGAAATTGAAATCAAACATGCATTATCAAGCGTCCCCGACAAGTTGACCTGGATGCGGGCGGAAACATGTAATAGCGGGCAAGATTGGCACTGGGATGCGGTGGATTTTCAAATTCTCCATCCACCCCGGAACGGGTCTTACAAGGGCAACAATGCTTCATGTGTATTGCGTATCTCCAACCGTTCAGGTTCGATCCTGCTGACAGGTGACATCGAGAAGAGCGCGGAGCATAAACTGCTTGAGGTGCAGCATGAACTGTTGGCCAGCACTATCCTGGTTGCGCCGCATCATGGCAGCAAGACATCATCAACCATGGAATTTATACGGGCAGTCAGTCCGGCATACGTGTTATTTCCGGTGGGCTACATGAACCGTTTTGGATTTCCCAGGGAAGATGTGATCAAACGCTATCAATCGATTGATGCTAAACTATATAATTCTGCACAACATGGTGCGATCAGCTTTAAGCTGGGCACGAATGGAATGGTTTCGCCGCCTGCGACATTTCGCCAGGACGGAAAAAGGTATTGGCATAGTGATACATGAGTGGAATGAAGGGCCTTATGGATGGCGAATGATCGCAACTGATTGATATCTAAACTTAAATATCTTAATGGAATAGCTACGCATGTTTGAGCTTGTGCAATCGGGCGGCTTGTTGATGTTGCCCATCATACTCTGTTCAGTGCTGTCGCTCGCGATCGTCGGCGAGCGATTCTGGTCGCTGCAGAAAAAACGTATCTGTCCGGGTGATCTGGTCCAGAAGATCTGGACGTGGGCCAAAAACAATCAACTGGACGCCAGTCGTATTGCATCCTTGCGCGCCGGTTCACCCCTGGGCAGGGTCCTGGCCGCAGGACTGGTCAATATTCACCACGACCGCGTAATCATGAAAGAAAGTATAGAGGAAACCGGCAGGCATGTGGTGATCGAGCTGGAACGTTATTTGAATACTTTAGGGACAATCGCATCGATAACGCCTCTGCTGGGTCTGTTAGGCACCGTCATCGGGATGATCAAGGTCTTTACTGCCATCACTACGGCGGGGGTGGGTAATCCCGCCGCCCTGGCCGGAGGTATCTCAGAGGCATTGCTGACCACCGCAGCCGGACTTTCTGTCGCGATACCCACATTGATGTTTTACCGCTATTTCAGGGGGAAGGTAGAGCGTTTGGTGAGTATCATGGAAAGGGAAGCGCTGAAAATGGTGGAAGTCATGCACGGAGATCGGGAAATGGAGAGTGATAAGGGACAATCATGAACCTGCGTAAATTCGAACGTCAAGAGCCGGATGTCAACCTGACGCCCCTGATCGACGTAGTGTTTTTGTTGCTGATCTTCTTTATGGTATCCACCACCTTCACGCGGGAGTCGCAAATCAGCGTGGACCTGCCGCAGTCTACTGCAAAACCGGTTGAAACCGATCAGACTACAATAGAAGTCACTATCGATGCCCAGGGCCATTATTACGTCAATCAGCAGCTGGTTGTAAACAAGAAGCTAGATACCCTGAAACGGGCGCTTCAAATTGCAGTCGGAGATAACAAGAATCCCGCCTTGATTATCAATGCCGATGCCAAAACCACACATCAATCGGTGGTGACGGCCATGGATGCAGCCCGTCAGTTGGGGATCGTGCATCTGTCGCTCGCAACGCAACATTCGGATAATGACCGCTGAGGCGCATGCAAGGCGAAACTGATATCACAAACGGCCTGGCTATCTATCGCCGGTTATTGAGCTATACCCGTTCGTTTGCGTGGATATTCGCTGTATCGATTGTATGTATGGCCGTTTATGCAGCGACCGATACCGGAATGGCCGCGCTGATGAAACCGATGCTTGATGGAGGATTCGTCAACAAGGATCCCGAGTGGATCAGGCTGGTTCCCGTACTGATCATCGGATTGGCCTTGCTGAGGGGATTGTCGGGATTTTTGTCCTCTTTTTCCATGACCTGGATCGGCAGACAGATTATCAAGGAGCTGCGCAGGCGCATGTTTGATCAACTGCTGCATCTGCCTGCCCACTTTTATGACACTAATTCTTCCGGAAAACTACTGTCCAAGTTTACTTTTGATGTCGAACAGGTGGCGCGCGCCGCAACTGACGCCATAACTGTTGTCATACGAGATTCCCTGACCATCATGGGCCTGATGGCATGGATGTTCTATCTAAACTGGGCATTGACACTGATATTCCTGATCATTGGCCCCGCAATCGCCTTTTTGATGCGTTACGTGAATGTACGTTTCAGACGTATCGGCACACATATCCAGACTTCCATGGGTGATGTCTCCAGTGTCTCGGAAGAGGCGATCGAGGGGCACAGGGTGATCAAGACCTTCTCGGGCAAGCAGTACGAAGCCACACACTTTGAACATGCGAATGAAAAAAATCGCAGGCAAAACATGAAAATGACCATAACCAGTTCCGCGAGTATCTACACCATACAATTGATTGCGGCATTTGCTGTGGCAGGTATCGTATATCTGACAACCGGTCCTCTGCAGCAGGCTGTTACCGTCGGTACTTTTATGTCATTCATTGCGGCAATGATGATGCTGCTGGCACCTGTAAAACGCCTGACCACCATCAATATGGTTGTTCAGCGTGGCATTGCAGCGGCCAAAAGCGTCTTTGATTTGCTGGATATCGAAAGGGAGAAAGATACTGGCGCGTGTAGTATCGCCAAGGTCAAAGGTCTTGTCGAATATGACCATGTCTTTTTTTCCTATAACGGGACGGAGGAAGTCCTCAGGGATATCACCTTCAGGATTGAACCTGGGCAGAGCGTTGCCTTTGTCGGCCGCTCCGGAAGCGGGAAGACCACGCTGGTAAATCTGCTGCCCCGTTTTTACGAGATCAGCAGGGGCCGGATTACGCTGGATGACATCGATATCCGCACTCTGACACTCGATAATCTGCGCAGCCATCTTGCAATTGTCGGTCAGGACGTAACCCTGTTCAATGACACCATCGCCCATAACATCGCTTATGGCAGGCTCGACCAATCGGAGCAGCACAAGATTATCAGGGCGGCAGAGGCGGCGAACGCCATGGAGTTTATCAACCAACTGCCCGAAGGGATGGATACCGTAGTCGGTGAGAATGGTGTCTTGCTTTCCGGTGGTCAGCGGCAGCGGCTGGCAATAGCACGGGCAATACTCAAGGATGCACCGATCCTGATCCTGGACGAGGCCACTTCATCGCTGGATACCGAATCCGAGCGTCATATTCAGCAGGCGCTGGAGGCGCTGATGAAAAACCGTACGACACTGGTGATAGCGCACCGCTTATCAACCATCGAAAATGCCGATATGATCGTAGTGTTGGATGACGGACGAATCGTGGAAACAGGAAAGCATGAGCAATTACTGGCGCAAGGCAGACATTATGCTCGTCTTTATCAAATGCAGTTTCATTCCGTCGAGGACAAATCATTACAGCATGCGGGCAATGTCAAGGATGTTAACCTTCTAAAAAAGGGGCATGTAGGTTAATGACCAAAATCAACTAACACTGTAAGCGATGAGGAGGCTGCAGAGTTACTGGTACCGCAGGCGTGCACTGACGGTTTTCATGATCCCGTTTTCGTGGGTTTTCACCTGGTTGGTCCTGTTACGGCGCAGAGCATACAAAGCTGGCCTGTTCAAGGTTAGCCGTCTTGACGTCCCCGTAATTGTGATTGGCAATATAACGGTTGGAGGAACCGGCAAGACACCGGTAGTCATCTGGTTGGCCAACTTCCTCAGGAAGGCAGGCTATTTCCCGGCAATCGTCTCCCGCGGTTACAAGGGGCAGGCCAGCAATTGGCCACAACAGGTCAGACCGGACAGCGACCCGGTCATGGTGGGTGATGAGGCGGTTCTAATGGCAAAACGTTGCCAATGTCCCGTTGCGGTCGGTCCGGATCGCGTCGAGGCGGCCAGAGGACTTCTTAAATACAATGATTGTGACATCATTATTGCGGATGACGGCCTGCAGCATTACGCGCTTGGCAGGGATATCGAGATCGTGGTGGTTGACGGGGAAAGGCGTTTCGGCAACGGTTATTGCCTGCCAGCCGGTCCTTTGCGTGAACCCGTATCCCGTTTGAAGGAAGTTGATTTTGTCATTGTCAACGGTGGCGGTGTGATGCGCCTGGAGTATTCAATGGTGCTGGCAGCGGGATTGATACATAATCTGGCTGATGAGAGCATCACCCGGAATCCCGATGAATTTCGTGGTCGGCAAGTACACGCCGTTGCCGGGATAGGGAATCCAGACAGGTTTTTCTCGCAATTGAAACGCATGGGTTTGGTGCTCATCGAGCATCCCTACGACGATCACCATCTCTTTCATGCCAAGGATATCCGGTTCGATGATGATCTGCCCGTTCTAATGACAGAGAAAGATGCGGTAAAATGCAGGCGTTTCGCATCTGAAAATCACTGGTATTTGCCCGTAGACGCCCAGCCGGACAGGCGTGTGGGCGAGCGGATTCTTATGCTTGTGAAGAAACTTGCACATTGATACGTTCAGAAGCATGATCGCAATTGACAGAGGTTGTCATGGATAAAAAGTTACTTGATATACTGGCATGTCCCATATGTAAAAGTCCTTTGGTCTATCACAAGGAATCACAGGAATTGATCTGCAAGGCTGACCGGTTAGCCTATCCCATTCGGGAAGACATTCCCGTGATGCTGGAAGCCGAGGCACGTGAGTTATCACCGGAAGAAGAGATCTAGTGGGATTTTGCGTTATCATCCCGGCACGCTATGAATCCACGCGTCTGCCGGGAAAGCCGTTGATTGAGATTGCGGGGAAGCCTCTGATTCAACATGTCTATGAACGGGCTGCTGCGAGCGGCGCAGAAAAGGTCATCATCGCAACGGATCATCAGCGTGTGGCTGATAAGGCAACGGAATTCGGTGCGCAGGTGTGCATGACTTCGCCGGCTCATCCGTCCGGCAGTGATCGCATTGCGGAGGCTATCGATAACTTGTCTATCAAGGATCAACAGATCATCGTCAATCTGCAAGGCGATGAACCCATGATGCCGCCGGCGCTGATCAATCAGGTCGCGCAGGACATGGCAAATCAACCTGATGCAAGTATCAGTACGCTTTGTGAGCGCATAGAAACTGCGAATGACCTGTTCGATCCGCATGTGGTCAAGGTAGTTACAGATACCGACGGCTACGCCCTGTATTTCAGCCGCGCAACCATCCCCTGGGACCGTGAAGCCTTTGCCGTCTCGACTGAAGAACTTCCCGACAGCGCACAGCATTACAGGCATGTGGGGATCTATGCCTATAGGGCCGGTTTTATACGTCAATACGTACGCTGGCCGACGTGCTATCTGGAACGGACCGAATCCCTGGAACAATTACGCGCCATGTGGTACGGGCATAGAATACATGTCCCGCTTGCGCAGGAGCCGCCCGGTCATGGTGTAGATACCCGCAAGGATTTGCAGCGGGTCGAGGCCTTATTGAGAGACGTGTAGATTGTTATAATCTTTCCCGAGCAATATCAGGCCGGTGGAATCGGTATCGATATCACCGGAGGTCGTCAACGAGATCGGCAACGTCGTCGTCTCGGGTACGCGGCGATGTGCTTCACCGTGTTGATCCGCCTGGATCGTCGTATGTTCATCGCAGTTTTGCAGTACCAGTGCGGGACCGTCTTCCAACACCTCGATAACCTCGTACACACCGCCCTGATAGCGGGCGCGCGTACCGATAAGATCGCGCAAATGATCCACATTGGTTTTGGTATCGGTCATCATAAGGACAGGATACAGTAAAAAATCGTCTAGCAGAACCGTATTGAAATAGTAAGAAAAGTCAATCATTTATTCATGGCAATCATGCTGTTATAAGGTATTCGAAAGGTAGTTTATGATCAAGGTTCTATTTGTATGCATGGGCAACATCTGCCGTTCACCGACAGCGGAGGGGATTTTCAACCATCTTGTTACACAGGAAAATCTTGGCAATCTGATCAAGGTGGATTCCGCGGGCACCCATGCCTACCACGTCGGCAATCCTCCCGATCATCGCGCTCAGGCCACGGCCCTGAAGCGGGGAATCGACCTCAGTACCCAGACTGCGCGACGAGTCAGGTCTTCCGATTTTGAGGAGTTTGACTACATCCTGGTCATGGACAAGGATAATCTGCATGATCTCGAGGCGATATGTCCCGCAGAGTATGCACATAAACTCCGCCTGTTTCTGGAATACGCGCCCGATTTTGAAATCAAGGAGGTGCCGGATCCCTATTATGGCGGAACGGGTGGGTTTGACCGGGTAATGGATATGGTTGAAATCGCCGCCCAGGGATTACTCAGGGAGATTCGTGCAAGACACTCTTTATGATCGATGCCCATGGACAATAATCAATATCTCCCTGCTTATCATGTATGCGTGCTTGCCATCCAGGTCTGATCATCAATTATATTATTGATCTGTCAGGATGAGTGATTTGATTCTGGCCGTTGCCGCTCATTGTCGTTCTCTTTAACTGTCTCGCTTTGTACAAATTTGGGTGGTTGCACCGTCTCTGGTCTTTGATCATGCATTGAGCCGGACTGGCTTGATGTATCCATCCCGGGTTTACGTGTTTCAACCTGTTTAAGTTGTTGCCCCTCCGTTGAAGTACCGCCCGGAGTAGCACTGTTCGCTTGATCGGCAGGAGATACGTCGGGAGCGGTTACGCGTCCCGAAGGCGCATGACCATTGCTTTCTTTGTGCGTGCCTGTAACTGAAGACCCGTCTTTTCCGTTGCTCGGTCCTGGTTGGTTATACCGTGCTTCCGTTGAGTTAGCATTTTTTGTGGCAACAGATCGGGATTGATCAGTTGCCAAGGCAGCAGGTTCAACGGCGCGCGGCATGGTTGGTTGAACATTTTCACTAACAGATTGCATACCAGGCATGGCTTTGGTTTCCGGGGCATCGCCGTCATTACCGGCGACGACTGTGGGTACGGATGAATCTCGCTGATCCTGGTTGGTGGATTGATGCATTGCAGACGCCTGTGATTGTGATGAGGGCCTTTTACCATGTCGCATGTTGTTTCTGCGTCTTTTACGTTGTTCCTGTGGTCGTTGTTGTTTCCCTCCCGTCTTTTCTGCAGGCGACATGCTGGATGCCTTGTTCTCAGAAGCTGTGGCCGCCTCCTGGCCAGGTCCGATTCCAGCTTCCTGTTTCTTCTGTTCAGACGGCTTCCTGTTTTGTCCGCCGCGTTTGCGCCGGCCTGACGGATGGTCATGACGCCGCTGTTGCACACCCTGTTTTTTCGCCGTATGCGTTGGCGCAGGTTTTTCAGGTTCATTCGTTCTGGTTTCCGGCTCAGGGACTTTCTGACTGGTTCCGCCGAACAGGCTGGACCAGAGACGCTTGATAAAACCACCTTCGAGTTCCTGTGATGAATCCCTGTCCGTTTGTGTCTGTGGTGGTCTCGGTACGGGTGAAGAAGGGATGACACCTTGCACGACAGGTTTTTCCACGACCACCTTCTGGGCGGGCAAGGGTGATTCCCTGGTCGGTTCGATGACCGTTCCCGTCATCTCATAGCTCGGGGTCTCATCCTGGGTCAACTCATCCTTGCGATAGCGCCTGACAGTGTAGTTGGGTGTATCCACTTCTGAATTGGCAATCAGGTAGATATCGATCTCATGACGCTTTTCCATCTCGCTGACCGCATCACGTTTCTCATTGAGCAGATAGGTTGCGATATTGACGGGCAATTGGGCGACAATCTTGCCGGTATTATCCTTCATGGCATCTTCTTCGATGATACGCAGGATCGAAAGGGCCAATGACTCCACGCTGCGGATCGTGCCAAGTCCCATACATCGTGGACATTTCTCCTGACTGTATTCACCTAAAGAGGGGCGCAGACGCTGACGTGACATCTCAAGCAGTCCGAATCGCGATATCCGGCCCATCTGTATACGGGCACGGTCTTTTTTCAGGGCTTCACGCAGACGGTTTTCGACCTCGCGTTGATTTCGTGCCGGTGTCATGTCGATGAAGTCGATGACGATCAAGCCGCCGATATCACGCAGACGCAACTGCCTGGCGATTTCATCCGCGGCTTCGAGGTTCGTCGTCAGGGCGGTTTCCTCGATATCGCCACCTTTAGTGGCGCGGCTGGAATTGATATCGATGGCGAACAGGGCCTCGGTATGATCAAAGACAACAGCACCGCCGGATGGCAGACGTAATTCATGCTGGAAGGCCGCCTCGATCTGACTCTCTATCTGATAGCGTGAAAACAAGGGTATGCTGTCTTGATAGAGTTTAATCTTGGACAGATTATGCGGCATGACCTGGCGCATGAATTCGTAGGCGCGGTCATGCACCTCCTTGTCATCGATCAGGATCTCGCCGATATCGGGTCTGAGATAATCGCGGATGGCGCGGATTATAATGTCGCTTTCCTGATAGATGAGAAAGGGGGCCGGTTTTTCGGGGGAGGCGCTTTCGATCGCCTGCCACAGATTAACAAGATAATCCAGATCCCACTGCAATTCCTGTGGGCTTTTACCGACGCCCGCAGTGCGAACGATCATCCCCATGCCTTCCGGGATATTCAGGGAGTTGATGGCCTCACGCAGGTCGGTTCGCTCGTCGCCCTCGATGCGTCTTGATATGCCTCCTGCGCGTGGATTATTGGGCATCAGAACGAGATAGCGGCCGGCAAGACTGATATAGGTGGTGAGGGCGGCCCCCTTGTTGCCTCTCTCTTCCTTGGCGATCTGGACGACGATTTCCTGTCCTTCCTTCACGGCGTCCTTGATATCAATCCGACGCTCGGAAGCGGGAGGGGATTTAAAACAGGATGGGGCGATCTCCTTGAGTGGCAGGAAACCATGCCTTTCGGCACCGTAGTCGACAAAGGCCGCTTCCAGGCTGGGTTCTATTCGGGTGATCTTTCCCTTATAGATATTGGCCTTTTTCTGTTCCCTGCCGGGTGTTTCCAGATCGAGGTTGTATAAGTGCTGGCCATCGACCAGTGCAACGCGCAACTCTTCGGGCTGAGTCGCGTTAATCAGCATTCTTTTCATTTTTCAATCCTTTTAGCACCCATTTTCATTGACATGGGTGTGAATGCCGGACAGGTGGTATGTATATACCCGGCGCTGCGTTTTGTCAGCTTGTCGTCAACTGTTTCAAATCAGCTCGCTGATGAAATCAGTCTGTCTCTGCCCGGTTTCACCATGGTTTCAACGTCCATGGAGCGCGTAATTCGTTTATCGCTCTTCAATCAATCCGGAGGTCAATCCAGATTCGACCCCTCTGGTAAAAATATTGTGTAATGTTACCGGCAGGACAACGTAGGTTATAGCACCCTGACCGCTCTTGTCATGCAAATGAATGACATACAAAATCCTGATTGTAGCCCATCACGGATGGTCAGATTCACGCGTTGCCCTAACTTCTACCGGCCAAACGTATTCTGACCGGTATTGCCATGCACATATCTCAATATTGTGCACTAACTGTCAGCCCATACGGTATATTGGGCAGTCCACATCCATACAGGTCGACCTGTATGGACCTTAGCGTGCTATCAATATAGCAGGAATGATTACGGGCATCAATCGAGTTTGTCGAGATAGTTGTTTGATATTATTGATAAATGATCTTGTAATGGAAAGAAGACGACAACCCCCCAAACAGATTACCGTCGACAGCAGCCATGAGGGTCAGCGTATCGATAATTATCTGCTCACCGCTCTCAAGGGTGTTCCCAGGCATCATGTGTACAGGTTGCTGCGCAAGGGGGAGGTGCGGGTCAATAAAGGCAGGATCAGGCCCTCATATCGTTTGCAACATGGCGATATCGTCCGTATACCCCCTGTGGCCACTGATCGTCCCCATCATTCCATACCATCGCCGCAATTGGCCGAGGTCCTGCTGAAATCTATTCTCTACGAAGACAATGATCTGCTGATTGTCAATAAACCGTCAGGGATCGCGGTTCATGGTGGTTCGGGTATCCAACTCGGTGTGATCGAAGCCTTCCGGATACTGCGGCCCCAGGATCCCGATCTCGAGCTTGTTCATCGCCTTGATCGCGCCACATCGGGCTGCTTGGTACTGGCCAAAAGCAGGGAGGCATTACTCGAGCTGCACGGGTTACTGCGCACAAACGAGATCGACAAACGCTATCTCACCCTTGTTAAGGGAAGATGGCAGATCGGCTCACGCAGCATCGCAATTCCGTTGCGTAAAAACCGTCTTCAGTCCGGTGAACGGATGGTTCTCCATGATGCCAAAGGGAAGACAGCCATCAGTTATTTCCATCCAGTGAATGTCTGTGATGAGGCTTCGCTCATGGAAGTAAAACTCATGACCGGCAGGATGCACCAGATTCGGGTACACGCGGCGCAGCAGGGTTACCCCATCGCCGGCGATGACAAATACGGGGATAGGACTTTCAACCTGAAGATGCGGTCATTGGGCTTAAAGCGTCTGTTTTTACATGCCTGCAGTATCGAATTTGCAATGCGGGGCAAGTCGCACCGGATCGTGGTCAAGGCACCTCTGCCGTACGATTTGCACCAGGTTCTGTCGAGGGTAGATCTATCCGGGGATTGTATCCATGCGGTTTAAACTGCTGGTATTCGACTGGGATGGTACGTTGATGGATTCCGAGGCGAGGATTGTGGCATGTCTGCAAGCGGTTATAACCGACCTGGCGCTGGCGGTTAGGGAAAGCCAGGCTTTGCGGGATATTATCGGGCTGGGTCTCAGGGAGGCGATCCACACCCTTTACCCGGAAGCAGATGACAATTTCGTTGAAAGTTTTATTGACCGCTACCGATATCATTTTCTGTCGGATAATCATCAACCGGCCGTACTGTTCCCCGGTGCCAGAGATGTACTGGATACATTGCATGGCAGTGGTTACATGCTCGCGATTGCAACCGGGAAGGGCAGGGTTGGCTTGGCAAGGTCACTCAAGGAAACCGGCTGTAATGGTTTGTTCCACGTGACCCGATGTGCCGACGAATCCTTTTCCAAGCCACATCCACAAATGTTGCTGGATATCATGGCGGTGCTGGATATTGAACCATCGCAGACCCTGATGGTCGGTGATACTGTGTACGATATGCAAATGGCACAACAGGCCGGTACCGGCGCCCTGGCTGTTACCTATGGTGTGCATGACAAGGACCGGTTGTTGTCGTTCAATCCGTTGGCATGTCTTGATGATATCACGCAAGTGCCGGTGTGGCTGAACGAAGGGATTGATTGACAATAACAGGCAATTGGAGACATGCTTTTGGTGTGTTTGAATACTAACTATCGATGGGAACCTGACAAAAAAAATGGCAGATGATAAAAGAATAGACCCCTGGCTGGGTGGACCACAGGATCAAGGTATGCCATCCGGTGGGAATGAGGCGGAAGCAAATACTGATACAACATCTCAGACACGCAATAGCGGGGTAAAATGGCAACGCGAGATGATTGAACGTCTTGCCTTCGGCGCTTTGCAGGAACAACGTCGTTCCCGGCGATGGGGCATCTTCTTCAAGTCAATATTCTTTCTCTATCTGCTGGCCGTTTTTTTTACCTTTACGCCGGGCGATCTGGCGGAGAAAGGGATCGCCGGCATTGACCACACGGCACTGGTCGATATCCAGGGAGTGATCGCAGATGATTCGGAGGCCAACGCGGAAGATATCATCTCCGGATTGCGCGAGGCATTCGAAAGCAAGGGAACCAAGGGGGTTATCCTGCGCATCAATAGTCCCGGCGGCAGTCCCGTGCAATCGGGTTATGTCTATAATGAAATTGTTCGATTACGCAACAAATATCCCGATATCCATCTGTATGCCGTGGTTACCGATCTATGCGCATCAGGAGGTTACTATATCGCCTCTGCTGCAGATGAGATCTATGCCGACAAGGCCAGTATTGTCGGCTCCATCGGTGTACTGATGAACGGCTTCGGCTTCGTGGGCACCATGGACAAACTCGGAGTGGAACGTAGATTGATCACAGCAGGCAAGAACAAGGGTTTTATGGATCCGTTTTCTCCATTGAAAGAGGATGAAGTGGAACATTTGAAGGATATGCTGGAAAGCATCCACCAACAGTTTATCAATGCTGTCAAAACGGGCAGAAAAGGCAGGCTCGCCGATGATCCGGGATTGTTCAGTGGTCTGATGTGGACGGGTGAGCAGGCAGTCGATCTTGGATTGGTTGACGGGCTGGCGAGCAGTGACAAGGTGGCACGGGATATCATTGGAGTGGACAAGATTGTCGATTTCACTCATCGCGAACCGTATTTTGAAAAGTTTATCGGGCGTTTCGGGGCGTCGATGGCAAAATCACTGGTATCGGCTTCCTCGGGGACTATCCAGTAAGCAAGGTCGCCCCGGCAGTCCTCTTATATAACGGTAACACCTTCTTGCTCGAGCATCCGGATCAGTCGTATCAGGGGCAGGCCGATGAGTGCAGTGGGATCGTTACCACTCATACGTTCAAGCAGGGCAATTCCCAGACCTTCCGATTTAAAGCTTCCCGCACAGTTGTAGGGTTGTTCTTGTAACAGGTAGTTTTTGATTGTCCCCTCATCCAGGCGGCGAAATTGTACCGTAAAAGGAACCACATCCTGTTGTATCTGACCGCTGGTGGTGTTTAATACGCATATTCCCGTAAAAAATTCCATTACTTTGCCGGATGCCCGTTTCAGTTGTTCTACCGCCCTTGCATGATTACCCGGTTTACCCACCTTCTCCACACCGATGACCGCGACCTGGTCAGATCCGATGATGATCGTATCAGGGTGCAGATCGGCAACGGATTGAGCCTTCATTTGTGCAAGCCGTCCCGCCAGCTGCCGTGGCGACTCATGAGGTAGCGGGGATTCATCTATCTGTGGCGACGCGGTTTTGAACTCGATACCGATGCGGATGAGCAATTCCCGTCGATAGGGGGAACTTGATGCAAGCACAATCTTACGCACGCCCGGTTTACCTCCGGCATTGATTGGCACTGGTGAGTTGCAGGATAATATCAACATGATGCTGCTAATCATGCCGTAAAACGCCCTAAGTCGGCGAATTTCAGCATCATTTTTTGACACTGATATCAACGGGGCATATGATAGCGGGCTTATGTCGAATCGGCTACCGGATATAATCAAGCCGTTACATTTGGCAGATACGAGGCAGTCAATAAGCGGTTATTTGCCTCTGGATAGAATGCCCCGATTGGCGCCATTACTGGCTGACGTGCGGGGCAGCGCTGATGTTGACCTGGAGTTCGGTATTGACGAGCAGAAAGTCCGCTATATCAAAGGGCAACTCCGAACGACTTTAAGTCTGGTATGCCAGCGTTGTTTCGAAGGCATGCCTTACCCTGTCAATACAGAGATAATGCTGGGAATGGTCACCACAATGGATGAGGCGGATTTACTGCCTGAATCATATGAACCATTGTTGCTCAATGAGCCGGTAATTTCCCTGCCGGATATGATCGAGGATGAATTGCTGTTGCTTCTTCCCCAGGTGATAAGGCATGGGGAGGATGAATGTTCTGTTGAAATGGACTACAGTACACCCCGCCAACAGGAATCGGACGAGCAGGGCGAAACTCAAAACCCGTTTGCAGTGCTTGAGCAATTGAAAAACAGCAAGTGAATGATTAATTATCAGGAGTAAATATCATGGCAGTTCAAAAAAGCAAGAAATCCAAATCGAAGCGGGGTATGCGCCGCTCTCATGATGGACTGGGAACGCCCGCATTATCCATCGACCAGACTTCGGGCGAAACACATCTACGTCACCATGTGACACCGGAAGGCTATTATAAAGGTCGCAAGGTGATCGAAAATCAGGGCGAGTAACTCTTGAAGCAGATCATTGCGCTCGACGCAATGGGGGGCGATCACGGCCCCCCGGTCATCATACCCGCCGCTCTGAAGATCCTTGACGAACAAAAAGCCCTTTCACTCATTCTTGTGGGTGATCAGCAGGTGTTGATGCGTGAATTGAAAAATCAGCACGCTGCAGTAGGTGACAGACTCGCGATTCAACATGCCTCGCAAAGCGTGACCATGGATGAACTTCCCTCCCAGGCTCTGCGCAACAAAAAGGATTCTTCGATGAGGGTCGCCATAAACCTTGTAAAGGACGGTAGCGCATCAGCCTGTGTGAGCGCCGGCAATACCGGGGCGTTGATGGCGACTGCACGTTATGTGTTAAAGACACTTCCCGGCGTCGACAGACCGGCAATCATAACCACTCTGCCGACAATGAATGGCCATACTCATATGCTGGATCTGGGAGCCAATGTGGATTCGCATTCCGAACATCTATTCCAGTTCGCAGTCATGGGCTCCGTGCTCACCAGTGCCGTTGACAATATTGAAAAGCCTGCTGTCGGGTTGCTCAATATAGGTGAGGAGGAAATCAAGGGGAACGAGGTTGTTAAGGAAGCCGCTCGCATGCTATCCGACAGTGACATCAATTACGTTGGCTTCATCGAGGGTAATGATATCTATACCGGCAAGGTGGATATTGTCGTCTGTGACGGCTTTGTCGGTAACGTGGCCCTGAAGACCAGTGAGGGTGTGGCCAGGATGTTGAGTCATTACATGAAGCAGGAATTTACCAAATCATTGTTTACAAGACTTGCAGGTTTTGTATCCAAACCGGTAATACGGTCTTTTTATAACAAGATTGATCCCGGTTGTTATAATGGTGCCAGCCTGGTCGGCCTGCAGGGCATAGTGATCAAAAGTCACGGCAGTGCTGACGTCCCGGCCTTTACAAACGCTATCAGGGAAGCGGTACTGGAAGTCAAAAAGGATGTTCCGCAACGCATCGGTAAACAGCTGGAATCGTTATTAGTCGAAAGGCGTGCTGTGTGAAATATGCCCGTATCACAGGTACAGGGAGTTATCTCCCCGAAAAGGTATTGACGAATGCCGATCTTGAAAAGATGGTCGACACATCAGATGAGTGGATATCGGAACGCACGGGAATCCGCAAGCGTCATATCGCCGGTGAGGGTGAAACGACCTGTGATCTGGTCGAGCAGGCATCCAGACAGGCCATCAAGGCCGCGGGAATCAGCAGTTCAGACATCGATCTGATCATCGTTGCAACTACAACTCCGGATAAAATCTTCCCCAGTACTGCCTGCTTGCTGCAGGAGCGTCTGCAGATCCATGGACCTCCGGCGTTTGACATCCAGGCCGTATGCACGGGTTTTGTCTACGCCCTGGGAGTGGCGGACAAATTTATACGCACGGGCGATTCACAGTGCGCGCTCGTTGTAGGCGCAGATACACTGTCGCGTATTATTGACTGGAGTGACCGCAGCACCTGCGTACTGTTTGGTGACGGGGCCGGTGCCGTTATCCTGCAGGCGGATGACGAACCGGGAATCCTGACTACCCATCTGCACGCTGATGGCAAGTATTATGACCTGTTAATGGTCCCGGAAGGCGTATCCCAGGGCTATGATCGCGTGAAAAAGGGTGAGGCCTATATCCATATGCAAGGCAATGAAGTATTCAAGGTTGCCGTTAACACCCTTGGACGGATCGTCGATGAAACCCTGGAGGCGAACAGAATGAATCGCAATGACGTTGACTGGTTGATCCCGCATCAAGCCAACATCAGGATCATCCAGGCGACCGCCCGGAAACTGAAATTACCGATGGAAAGAGTCGTGGTGACAGTCGATCAGCATGGCAACACATCCGCTGCTTCTATCCCCCTCGCACTCGATGTTGCGGTCAGGGACGGCAGGATCAAACGTGGTGAAACTTTGCTGTTGGAGGCATTTGGAGGCGGGTTTACATGGGGATCAACGTTGCTTAAATACTGAATATGGCTGAACCGGGATCCGACAAATCACTGGCATTCGTATTCCCCGGTCAGGGATCGCAATCGATCGGCATGCTATCAGAGCTTGCACAGCATTATCCCGAAGTGGGGATTACATTTGATACGGCCCAGGAAGCTATGGGAGTCGATCTCTGGCATGTGATCCAGCAAGGACCTGAAGAGGATTTAAACCAGACGCATATTACTCAACCAGCAATGCTGGCGGCGAGTGTGGCAGTATGGCGCGTATGGCGTTCCAGGGATGGAAAGCTCCCGGCCCTGATGGCGGGTCACAGCCTGGGTGAATACACGGCGCTGGTGTGTGCGGGTGCACTGTCGCTTGAATCAGCGGTCATGGTGGTGAGCGAACGCGGCAGGTTCATGCAAGAGGCGGTGCCGGATGGCCGGGGAGCTATGGCGGCGATCCTGGGTCTCGATGACGAGCGTGTTGTGGACATCTGTACACAGGCGGCACAGGGGGCGGTGGTCGATGCGGTGAATTTTAATTCTCCCGGCCAGGTAGTCATCGCCGGCAATACAGAAGCTGTTGCACGCGCCATGGAGGCGGCAAAACAATCCGGTGCGAAACGGGTGTTATTGTTGCCTGTCAGCGTACCTTCCCATTGTTCTCTGATGGAACCTGCTGCATTACGCCTGAAAGAAATGTTGCAGGATATCGAGATCAGGTCACCTGCTATCCCCGTTATCAACAATGTTGATGTAGCAGTACATAACGATCCTGAAGCGATCAAGGATGCATTGATGAGACAACTGTGTTGTCCGGTGCGCTGGGTTGAGATCATCCAGCACATGGCCTCAAATGGAATAGATACGCTGGTGGAATGCGGTCCGGGGAAAGTGCTGGCTGGTTTGAACAGACGTATCGACAAAACAATGGCTGCATTTCCGGTTTACGATACGGTAACCCTTGAGGCAGCAATGGAGCAATTGGGAGATTCATGATGTCTGAAGATAAACAGATCGCCCTGATCAGCGGCGCCACCAGAGGGATCGGACGCGCGATCGCTGTGGAACTGGGTTTGCAGGGTATTGTGGTTATCGGTACTGCAACCTCACAATCAGGTGTAGAAAAAATATCTAACTATATGAAAGAAAACAATATAAGTGGATGTGGTCGGGTAATGAACGTCACCGATCAGGCATCCATAGATGAGGTCCTGGATTTTGTCAACAAGGAGTTCGGCACACCAGCCATCCTGGTCAATAATGCTGGTATAACGCGTGATAACCTGCTCATGCGAATGAAGGAAGACGAGTGGAACGGGGTCATCGATACCAACCTTGCCTCCGTCTATCGGTTATCCAGGGCGTGTCTACGCGCGATGTTAAAAATGAAGTACGGACGTATTGTTAATATTACCTCTGTTGTTGCCTATACAGGAAATCCCGGGCAAACAAACTATGCAGCCGCAAAAGCAGGCATGGTGGGCTTTTCGAAGGCGCTGGCGCGCGAAGTGGCTTCGAGAGGCATTACTGTCAATACCATTGCTCCGGGATACATAGCAACTGATATGACAGATGCCCTGACAGACGAACAACGGGAACTACTCATCAAGCAAATACCATTAAACCGTTTGGGCCGTCCCGAGGACGTCGCTGCAGTTGTTTCTTTTCTTATATCACCGGCGGCAGCCTATATTACCGGCGAAACAATACATGTGAATGGTGGTATGTATATGGCATAGTGCCTGCCGAGATATTTAGAAAACAGTAGGTTTTCAGTAGATTAGTAGTAGTCTTTGTTATCGGTTCAAACAGCGATATTTTATCTGGCATATCTGCTTTGTTTCCAATAAAATAGCGCCCTTCTACCCGAATCGGGAGGTTTCTTTGGGAGGAAAAAACAATCATGAGTAATGTTGAAGAACGCGTCAAAAAGATCGTCGTTGAACAATTAGGTGTCAAAGAGGATGAAGTCACAACTGAAGCTTCATTTGTCGATGATCTCGGCGCGGATTCGCTAGATACTGTTGAACTGGTTATGGCGCTCGAAGAAGAATTCGAATGCGAAATTCCGGATGAGGAAGCGGAAAAAATAACAACAGTTCAGCAGGCGATCGATTATATCAACGCCCATCAAGGTTGAGGCAATCGATTACATAAAGGGCCGAAATCCCATACCACCGGGTTTTTGGCCTTTTTACATTCCACTCATACACATGCAGGTATCCGGTTAATACAAGAGACATATCCACTCACCGTTGTTTACGATGACTTCAATTCAATGGTAGTTCAACCGCGTAACCGGTTCTCTATTATATACACTGATCAGATGGCTCTCGACCGGAAGTCGTTGTTTACTATTCATGGTAAAACAAATGAGCGATAAAAGGAGGGTGGTTGTAACCGGTCTCGGCATGGTTTGTCCCGTCGGTCTGGACGTATCTGAATCGTGGACGAATATACTTGCAGGTAAAAGTGGTATCAGCGAGATCACAACGTTCGATGTCACTGATTTTCCCACCCGTTTCGGCGGTTCCGTTAAAGGTTTCGATGCGACAAAATATATTCCGCCCAAGGATGTCAAGAAAATGGACATCTTTATCCACTATGGGATCGCCGCAGGAAAACAGGCCATCGAGGATGCCGGCCTGGAGGTCACACAAGAGAATGCACATCGCATCGGTGTGGCCATCGGGTCCGGAATCGGGGGATTGAACGGTATCGAGCATGGCTACGACGGTTACCTCAAGGGTGGTCCCCGCAAGATCTCACCATTCTTCGTTCCCAGTAATATCATCAATATGATCTCCGGAAACCTGTCCATCATGTACGGCATGAGGGGACCGAATTTCGCGATTGTCACAGCCTGTACGACCGGGACCCATAATATCGGCGAGGCGGCACGCATCATTGAATATGGCGATGCAGACGTCATGGTAGCGGGTGGTTCCGAGATGGCGACAACACCGAGTGGTCTGGGAGGTTTCTGTTCGGCCCGCGCGCTGTCTGCGCGCAACGACGATCCACAGACCGCAAGCAGGCCGTGGGACAGGGACCGTGACGGTTTTGTATTGAGTGACGGGGGTGGTGCCGTGGTGCTCGAGGAATATGAATTTGCGAAACATAGAGGGGCGCGTATCTATGCCGAGGTAACCGGTTACGGTATGAGCAGCGATGCCTACCACATGACGGCACCATCACCTGGTGGCGAAGGCGCGCGACTCTGTATGCAGAATGCCTTGTGTAATGCCGGTATCACACCGGAACAGGTGGACTATATCAATGCGCATGGGACCTCGACCCAGGCCGGGGACAAGGCTGAGACGGAGGCGATCAAGGCGACCTTCGGTGACGCGGCAAAAAAGATACCTGTCAGTTCGACCAAGTCCATGACCGGACATATGCTTGGCGCTGCGGGTGGTGTCGAGGCCATATACTGTGTCCTTGCCATACGTGACCAGGTTGCACCGCCGACAATCAACTATTTTACGCCTGATCCCGATTGTGACCTCGATTATGTTCCGAATGAGGCCCGCCAGATGAAGATTGATGTCGCGTTGTCCAATTCATTCGGTTTTGGGGGTACCAACGGGACACTTGTATTCAGCAAACTGCGTTGATAGCGTGAAAGACCCGGCGACAACAGGCATGTCGCACACCAGCTTCCCGGTCTCCGGATCAGAAGCGCGTGAACCCGACGCTATGATTCTCATTGATGGTACCCGGACTTCCCTGATCAACGTCCTCGACAGAGGGCTTCAATATGGCGACGGCCTTTTTGAAACCATTGCCGTTGTCGATGGCAGGCCGTTGTTGTGGGAGCGGCATCTGGAGCGTCTATTATCGGGTTGTGCCCGGCTGGGTATTCCGGCAGTAGATACGGGTCTGCTCACGTGTGAGGTGATGCAGATGTGCCGTGAACACACGCAGCGTGTGCTCAAGATCATCATTACCCGTGGTGTCGGCGGGCGAGGTTATCGCCCGAATCAACCGGTGCAGGAAAACATGCCAACCAGGATATTATCGCTGCACTCCTGGCCGGAGTATCCGCAAGAAAATGCATCACAGGGAATCATACTGGGGCTATGTACTACCCGACTGGGTGTCAATCCGGCACTGGCCGGAATCAAACATCTGAACAGGCTGGAACAGGTGCTGGCGCGCAGCGAATGGAATGATCCGGACATTGCCGAGGGGCTGATGCTTGATAGTGAAGGTCACGTTATCGAGGGCACCCTCAGCAACCTGTTTATTGTTTCCGGTGAACAACTTCTTACACCGGACCTGTCAGGAAGTGGTGTCGACGGTGTGATGCGTGGCCTGATACTGGACATGGCCGGGGCTCTATCGATTCCGGTACGGGTCACTTATCTCGATCTCGACGATATCAAAAACGCCGATGAGATTTTTCTGTGTAATACATTGATCAGGATATGGCCGGTTCGCCGATTCGAAGGTATCGATTACGATGATTTCAAGGTTACACACGCCATTGCAGCCGAACTTGAAAAGTATATCCATGCCTGATCAGGACATGGATAATCCATGAATTCCGACGGGATTTCCATTAAAATGGTTCATACCCATATTTGATGTTGAACTATGAATCGATTACTGCCCAAAATTCTTGGTATATGCATTTTATTGGGCAGCTTCACCGCCGGCTGGCTGTTGATGGATGTCCAGGATTTTCTCAGTTCGCCACTGCTGAAAAACAGTGAGCCTTTCGATTATATGATTAAACCCGGTACCAGCCTCAAACACCTGGTGCGGGACCTTGAAAACGATAATGTTATTAATCATCCATCGTATCTCGTATGGTATGCGCGCTGGCATGGCGTTGCGAACCGGATCAAGGCGGGTGAATACGAATTCCTGCCAGCTATCAAGCCTGATGAATTTCTTGACCAGATTGTCTCTGGACGGGTCAAGCAATATTCCCTGACCTTGATCGAGGGATGGTCGTTCGATCAGCTGATGGACGCCGTGAATCAGCATGAGATGCTCGAGCATACCCTGGCCGGGTTGGATCACGAGGCTATCATGGCGCGTCTGGGCTGGCCGGATCAACATCCTGAAGGCAGGTTTTTCCCGGATACCTACCGTATCACCCGCGGCATGACCGATGTCGCCTTCCTGCAACGTGCCCATGAGGCCATGGAAGAGCGACTTGCACAGGAATGGCAACAGCGGGATGATGATCTGCCTTACAACAGTCCGTATGAGGCGCTGATCATGGCATCGATCATTGAAAAGGAAACCGCCGTCGCCGAGGAAAGGCGACAGATAGCCGGTGTTTTCGTCAGGCGATTGCAGAAGCGTATGCGATTGCAAACGGATCCTACTGTTATCTATGGACTGGGTGAGCGGTTTGACGGCAATCTGACCCGTCGCGACCTCAAGCTGTTTACCCCGTACAACACCTATTTGAATAATGGACTTCCCCCTACACCAATTGCCATGCCAGGAGAGGCGTCGATACACGCCGCCTTGCATCCGGAATCCGGAGACGCCTTGTATTTTGTCGCCCGTGGAGACGGCACACATCATTTTTCGGCCAGTGTCGAGGAACATAACCGAGCCGTTGCCAAATACCAGCTGGGCAAGCGGATCCAGACATTATCTTCGTTTCCTGACGATGATGATTCTCAAAATTGATGACTAATTCCACCCAAGGAAAATTTATAACCGTTGAAGGTATCGAAGGAGTCGGTAAAAGCACGAACATCGAATTTATCCGCAATATACTCGAGGCGGCGGACAAACAGGTTGTGATTACGCGCGAACCCGGCGGTACACCGGTAGGCGAGGAAGTACGCAACTTATTGCTTGATAACCGTAATAGCGCCATGTCGAATGATACTGAATTACTATTGATGTTTGCAGCGCGTGCAGAACACCTTGCTCATGTGATACGACCAGCGCTGGATGAAGGTAAATACGTCCTGTGTGATCGCTTCACCGATGCGACCTATGCCTATCAAGGGGGAGGAAGGGATATTCCTTTCGGCCGCATCGCCATACTGGAAGAGTGGGTGCAGGACGGATTGAAACCGGACCTGACCCTGCTGCTGGATTTGCCTGTTGCAACCGGGATGCAACGTGCCGGACAACGCAGCCAGGCCGACCGTTTTGAACAGGAACAACAGGCCTTTTTTATGCGTGTACGCAACACTTATCTGTCGCTTGCTGATCGTGAAACTGAACGCATCCGTATCGTCGACGCCTCTGAATCCCTTGAGGATGTGCAGGCCCGGATTCGGGATGAGCTTGAGTTATTTTTGAAGAAGGGTTCGCGCACCCATGAATAATATTCACCCCTGGCTGAATGCACACTGGAAAAACCTGATCGCCCGCAATACATCAGGTAACCTGCCTCATGCGCTATTGTTTGCCGGTCCTCCGGGAATCGGGAAAAATGATCTCGCAAACCTGTTTACCTCATCCATATTATGCGCACAAACTGCAGCCGACGGACTACCTTGCGGTGAATGCCGGGGATGCCGGCTGGTAGCTGCGGAAACACATCCCGATTTTGTGCGGGTCACGCCGCCGGAAGAAGGCAAGGTTATTGGTGTGGATCAGATCCGCGAGGTCATCCGCTATTTGTCACTGAAGGCGCAATACAATGGGTATAAGATTGTGATCATTACTCCGGCGGACAGGATGAACATGAATGCAGCCAACAGCCTGTTAAAGACTCTCGAGGAACCACCTGTTGACACCTTGTTGATTCTGGTTACAGAAAAACCGGCAAGGTTACCAGCGACTATACGCAGCCGTTGTCAGAGTATTCTGTTTAACAGGCCGCCTGCGGATCTGGCACTGCCCTGGATAAAAGAGAATACAAATAATCGTAAGGACGCAAGGATCCTGCTGGAACTGGCCGGCGGATCGCCTCTGCTGACAGTGAGAATCGCCAACGAGGATTATTTAAGTCAGCGTCTTGCCGTGCTTGATGACCTCGAACACGTGGCGAGCGGGCAGACTGATCCCGTGGCGATTGCCGATAAATGGCTAAAGTTCGGTATAAAAGAATCGTTATATTGGATACACAGCTGGTTGATCGATATGGTACGCCTGAAAATGGCGCAACAACCCCCTTTGGTCAGCAATCCGGACATATATGAGCGTTTGAAGAATATGGCCAATAAACAGGATGTTAACCAGCTTTTCGGGAGACTTGACCGCATCAGCAGGGCCATGCAACTGTTGGAAAGTACGGTTAATCCCCAGTTATTGATGGAGGAAATTGTACTCGGGTGGGTTCCCAAACAGGCCAGTTAGCCTGTTTGCTGCCAGTGTATAGATAACAACGATCATGACAGGACAGAAATCATCCGCCGGACAACAAAGACAAGGGATATTATCCCTGGCTATCAAGGATAAGGGGGCGCTGTACGCATCCTATATGTCTTATATCAAGGGAGGAGGCATCTTTATACCCACGAACAAGGAATACACACTCGGAGAAGAGGTATTCATGCTGTTGACGCTGATGGAAGAAACGGAAAAGATGCCGGTCGTGGGCAAGGTGGTCTGGATCAGTCCGAAAGGCACGCAGGGCAATGGTGTCCCCGGCATCGGGGTTCAGTTTATAGATAATGACGGCAAGGCGGTACGCAACAAGATTGAAACCTATCTTGCTGGAGCCCTTAAATCAGATCGTATTACCCATACGATGTAGCAGATCCGCTGTAAACTAAAACAATAATCGTTGCTGATTCATCCGTGACAGGAGTCTTGTCTGCTCTATAATAGAACATCCCGGTTAACATTTACTTTTTCTCTTGAATTTAGTTGATTCCCACTGTCATCTGAACCTGCTGGAAGATGTAGGCGAAACACGCGAGGTAATAGACCGCGCACGTCTTGCGGGCGTGAGCGCTATGTTGAATGTCTCTGTTGATCTCGTATCCTTGCCGGCCGTGATTGCGCCGACTCGGCAGTTCGACAATGTCTATGCCTCGGCGGGTGTGCATCCCAACAGCAGGGAAGAGCAGGAACCCACGATTGATGAACTGGTAGACATCGCTGATGATCCCAAGATCATTGCGATCGGTGAGACCGGCCTGGATTATTACCGTAGTGAAGGCGACCTGGAATGGCAGCGTAACAGGTTTCGTCGTCACATTGCGGCAGCCATACAGGCCGGAAAGCCCCTGATCATCCATGCACGTGATGCCTGGGATGATACCTTCAGGATATTGCGGGAGGAGGATGCAAGGCGCGCCGGCGGTGTGATGCATTGTTTTACGGGCAACTGGGAACAGGCGCAGATTGCCATGGAACTGGGTTTCTATATATCGTTTTCGGGCATTGTAACTTTCAAAAATGCCCAGCCAATCCAGGATGTCGCCCGGCGTTTACCCGCGGACCGGATGCTGATCGAAACGGATTCACCCTATCTTGCCCCGGTCCCCTATCGGGGCAAGCCGAACCAGCCGGCCTATGTGTTCCACGTGGCCGAATATATCGCATCTTTACGAAGTTGCAGTATTGACCAGATTGCGGACATGACTACTCATAATTTTTATAGACTATTCAATACAGTATCTAACGATTAAAGGTGTATGGGATGTGTCAGAATATTGACGTAAATCATTGTTTCATTTGTTTAAACAGGTAAATGCGAGTAATATAATAACCATGCAGAATTGTATTTCTGCAAGGAGGAAACAACGATCTCTTTCGGGTTCCAAACCAATTAGTCTTACCTAAAGGTTCGCCCAATGGGTCTTGCAAGAATTCAATTTTCCTGGGGTGCTCTCCTCTTCGGCATTACATTTTTCTTGGTGCCATACTCAAGTCTGTATGCCGAATTTGTCCTTGACTGGAATGCAGATACCGCTTCGCCTACATTCAGTGGCACGAGTATTGTGCAGGGAGGCACCACTATTACCGGTCAAACACCCTTTGTTTATGAAAGGGTCCCTGATCCTGTCAGTGGTGCACTCTTCTATCATTTGATCGTTGGTGACCCGGCGCAGCAGTTTGCGCAGGAGGTCTATATTCAAACGGGCGGAGGATTATCCTTTGAAGGGTTTGGTAACATCGGGACAAGTTCGGCAAGTGGTGGTTCGGGATTGCCGACAGGTAATGCATCTGATCCTCTGGGCGTTGTCAACGACACGTCATTTACGGGTAACGGAACGGCTCACCCTCGAAGAGTCCAGATGCGTGAAATACTCAATGATGCGGATTTCTCCATGGATTTTACAAAGAATGTATATATCGAAAAGCCCACGATCAGCCTCAATATCAATGGTACCGATTTTCAGAATATTTTCGTCATCGATGCCAGCGGTATTGGCTATGATGATGATACAACGGCGTCCGTGATAACAAATACTATGCAAATTGATGACCCGAATATCCCGGAGGGTTCGGGCACTTTCGATATGGCAACAGACTCACAGGATTCAATTATCACTGCTGGTAAGTATACTTATACCTCCGGCACTGGTAATTTAGGTGCAAACGGGACATATACATATGCTGAAGACTCATTCAATGTGGACAACATTGAATGGGAGAACTACTTCGATCCCAGTCAGACAAATCCTTGGGGATATACCGATAACCGTCCTTAGTTCGGTCTCCATTACACATCCCGCTTGCCCCGCGCAGTCCCACATCCTCATCTTTGATAGCTGTTTTTAAAGTAAGCTAATAAGTTATTTAGTTAGTTATAAGTTCTTATTAATATTTAATCATCAATTAAGTTTCTCTGAGATTCGCACCGGTCAGTATGACTGATGGCGCAGTACCGTATCGATCCACGTGTCCTTATACCTCAAGTGTGTTAGAGGCTAGGTACATCTATTTGCTAATCAAGAAGCTGGAAATGTTATTGTATGTTGATCTTTATCGGGCAATGAAGTTTTTGAGCCACTTACGTCGATTGGCGGGTAAAGTAAGACACGTTGATAGGCATACTATCATGGTAGATCTGTGACTGTTAACATGCTTATACCTCAGAGAGTACCATACAGTCCATGCAATTCGTCAGACCCTGACTCGGGTAGGTAATTCACGTTTTGAATCATATCAGCAGGGGCAATACCGATAACAATGGATTGTCAGATCAAGGTTATGAGTAAATACGAAGTCAGATGGTTTAATTCCAGATAAACAATAAGCTTTAATTAAATGTTCAAGTAATTTGTTATATTTGCTCACATCTATATTTTTCTGAACAAACTCATGATTACTTTATCGCATCCACAAGGCTGCATAACCTGTCGTTAGGTAATGGCCTTTAAGGAGAGAGGTACCATCTTTCACCCGCTTTATCAGCATTTCTTCTGCTTCCTACCATGTATCATGCATCCTAAAAATGCCTTGCATTCGCATATCAAACACAGTATATAGTGTTATATTATTAGAATAACCACAACTTATAGTGGCAAAGGATGGAATGTTATATGCCTGCATGCAACGATATGAAAAAGGATGAATAATGCGGTTATGAACATAGCGGGATCTGAAGGCCAGTGGGGAGCGCGCCAACTCAGATTCAGCCCACTCTCATTTTTACCCTTCCTGAAATCTACCCAGTTCAAATCCCGCGGCTCGGTCGGTATTGTGATTACAGCTGAGAGTGTCAGCATTGCCCGTATACAAACTCGTGGCCGCAGACCGTTTGTCGATTATCTTGAATACAAACCAACCGGTGGTGTAGTCGATCGAGTCGCTGTGTTGTATGACCTGATTGCATCACACAGGCTTTCCAAGGTGCGTTGTATCAGCATGCTGGAGCCGAATACCTATACCCTGCACCTGGTGGAATCACCAAATGTTGATGTCAGTGAACGCCGTGCTGCGCTGCGCTGGCGCATCAAGGAACTGATCGATTTCGATGTAGAGAACGCGGCGATTGATGCATTTGACGTTCCGGGAAAAAACCTACGCGGCAAGGGTGGCGGGATGATTTATGTAGTAGCGGCCAAGAAGGACGACATTCTGAGACAGTATGACCTTTTCCGGGAATATGATCTCAGACTGGAAGTGCTGGATATTCCTGAACTAGCACTGCGTAATGTTACATCATTGTTGCAGGAGGACCAGGATGGCGTCGCATTACTCTATCTGACCCGCCACCGGGCATACATAGTCCTGACGAGAGATTCGACGCTCTATATCGTACGTACAGTCAATGTTGGAACACTTCATCTGGAACGGGCATCGAGTGAGGAAAGTGAAACAGAAGAGCTCTTTAACCCCGAATTCAAGGCGCTGTTTGAAAGTATTGTTGTGGAGGTCCAGCGGTCCCTGGATTATTACGACCGGCACTCATCGAATCCCGGCATCCAGATAATGATGGTATCTGCCATTGATTATCTGATTCCAGACCTGGTCATTTCTCAACTGTCGGCAGATCTTGCTCTGGAAGTTAAACAGCTGGATCTGAACCCTGTGCTGGATTCCGAACACGGAATTCCAGACCAGATGCAGGCGCGTTGCCTGTTTGCAATTGGTCTCGCTTTAAGAAATGAAATCTGAATGATGAAACAACAGGTCAATCTGTTACCACTCGTTATTCAGAAACAAAGGATACTGTCCTCACGGCTGCTGCTGGGTTCATGGTTAATGCTGATTGTGTTGTTGGTACTGATTTCGGGCAATGAATTTTACAAGGTGATGGAGTTAAGGCAGTCACTGGCAGATCTGGATTTCAATAAAATCCAGGTCCAGGACAGACTGGACAAACTCGCTACAAACATGCCGGGCAAGGACGAAGCTGAGTTTCTGACCAGTGAGATCGACCGGCTTGAAGCTGAAGCAAAGACCAAGCGACGTGTAATATCGGAGCTTTCCGGGCGCGCCATAGGTAACACTGTCGGCTTTTCCGGTTATCTGGAAGGCTTTGCGAAGCAGATCAGTGATGGTATCTGGCTAAGAAGGATTTCTATTGCTGACGGTGGCTCAGACCTCAATATTGACGGCACCACCTTGTCCCCGGCCCTGGTTCCCCGGTTTCTAAATGACCTTTCAAACGAAAAGGTTTTTACGGGTTCCGTATTCAAGTCATTCATCATGAATCGCCCTGAAGATGGTGAAGAGCTTTCACAAAAGATCGATTTTACGATACAGACGTCCTTGTCTGAGGGTAGCAGTAGCGCAGCTTCATTTACAGACCGGAAAAAAACATCCATCGACAGGCAACAGGCAATCTTCAAAAACCTGAATGCAGGGACGACGTCGCAGGGCAGGGGTAACACAGGGGATAGATAACGTCATGGCCATCAATGTAAAAAGTCTGCTCCAGAAATATAACACCCTCAAGGCCAGCGAGCGAATACTCATCCTCGTCGCTATCCTGGCTGCTACGTATATGCTTTGGGATATGACATATCAGGCCTATATCGATAGTGAGACGGCGCGTATTGAGACAGAGAAGGAAAGATTAAACGTTGAAATAGCTGGCATTGAACAACAGATACGTGATATTGCGGGGAAAAAGCAGACGGACCCAAATGCACAAAGACGCGTGACCTTGTTTAATCTGACCAAGGAAGTCACGAGCCTCGATGAACAGCTTAAACGTATGACTGTCAGCCTGATCGATCCGAAGCAGATGACCGAGCTTGTGGAAAACCTTCTCACCAATAACTCGGGTCTTCGGCTCATAAGCCTGAAGAGTCTCGGCGCAAAACCGCTCACACTCAATCCCGACAACGGTAATCAAAGTGATGAAGGCGGTGTCTATATGCACGGGATGGTCATCGAATTCGAGGGGGGATATTTCAATACCCTTGACTATATCAGAACCCTGGAAAGACTCCCATGGCAACTATACTGGGGGGGTATTGACTATCGGGTTGTTGATTATCCTGTTGCACGCGTTTCACTGCTTGTCTATACGCTGAGCCTCAGTGAAGGGTGGATTGGCACCTGAATGTGTATGGAACCAGGAAGACAATTCGGCTTGTTGATCAGTACGGCACTGATTTCGCTATTAACGGCGTCTCATTCGGTTCCCGCGGCGGAGCTCAGGGATCCAACACGACCGGCTGACTATCGGGAGATGACAACATCAGCAGCTGACAATTTGCAGAAAAAAGGGATGCAGGCGGAAAAGATTACCGGTTGGAGACTCGATTCAACATTGACTTCTGGAGACAGAAATCTGGCCATCATCAATGGATCTCTTGTATCAAAAGGTGACAAGATCGGCAATATGGTTGTGGTTGACATAAAACCCTCCAAGGCCCTGTTACGTGTAGATAATAAGGATATTGAAGTGATGCTGGTGCATGACAACATTAAAACCGAGACTGGCGGAAATACCCGGAAACGATGACGATGATACTTGGAGTGAAATCTGGATCCAGAATACTGGCGCCAGTATTGACTTTACTTCTGGGATTGATACTGACTGGATGTGAGGTTGCCCCTTCCAGGAGTGGAACCACAATCGATAATATCGGTGCGGCATTATCCGGGGAGAGTACGACCGGTGTAAAACCAGAGGCTCCTCCCTCAGAAGTCAGCGACGCCTTGATTCCACCCATCAATATACAGGTTCCCGAAGCTGCTGTAGAAAGCGGTATAAACGAACCTCGTTTTGATGTGGCTGCAAATAACGTCGCGGCCCAGGACTTTTTCATGAGCCTTGTAGAAGGCACGTCGACTAATCTTGTTGTTGATCCCGAGATTAAAGGGCGGATTACACTGAATCTGAAAAATGTCACGATTCAGGAAACCCTGGATATGATAAGGGATATCTATGGATATGAATACCAGAAGGCCAGTATGGGTTATATGGTGTTTGCCAGAAGGATCCAGTCACGTATCTTCACCGTGAATTATCTGGACATCAAGCGCAAAGGTGTCTCGGAGATGCGGATTACCACCGGGCAATTGATGCAAAAAGTTGACAACAGTTCGGATCGGCACAGGGATAGTTTTGGTAATCGTAATGATTCCAGCAGCAGGACTACGGGTAGTGTGCTCAATACCACCTCTGAAGTGGACTTCTGGTCTGATCTGAGTACTGCATTAAAGACCATCGTAGGCGACGGCGACGGGAGATCAGTGATGGTAAATCCACCTTCCGGTCTGGTGATTGTCAAGGCAATGCCCGGTGAATTGAGGAGCGTGGAGGAATTTATTCGCCAACTACATAATGTCACCGAACGTCAGGTCATTCTCGAAGCGAAGATACTCGAAGTTCAGCTGGATGACGGATTCCAGTCTGGTATCAACTGGGCAGCATTGGGATCGCCTAACGATAAAAATTCGCTGGTTGCCGGACAGGTCGGCGGAGGTACCCTGATTAACAATGGTGCGTCAGAAATTTCGTCTAATGCCGGACGTCTTGATCCACGAAACCAGGCAGAAATCGATGGTACGATTGCTTCAGCCTTCGGAGGCATGTTTACCCTTGCCTTGAATTTTAATGATTTTAATGCCTTTATCGAACTCCTCGAAACCCAGGGTAATGTGCAGGTACTCTCGAGTCCCAGAGTCGCCACGGTGAATAACCAGAAGGCCATCATCAAGGTTGGGTCGGATGAATATTTCGTGACCGAGGTAGAAACCAATGTAACCACATCATCAGCAGGTGGTGAAACGGTCAATCCAACTGTCAAGCTGACACCGTTCTTCTCGGGGATAGCGCTCGATGTTACACCACAAATAACCGAAGGTGGTGTTGTTACCTTGCATATTCATCCCTCGGTCAGTCAGGTGGAGAATCAGACCAAGACATTTACGATCAGCGGTGATCCATTTTCGATACCACTTGCGTTAAGCAGCACACGCGAATCCGATTCTATTGTCAGCGCCCAGAACGGCCAGGTTGTGGTCATTGGCGGCCTGATGAAGAATCAAACGACCGAGTCAGTCGCATCAGTACCATTGCTCGGCGATTTACCTTTCATTGGATCACTCTTCCGTCATACCAAACAGGTATCACAGAAAAGCGAACTGGTTATTCTGCTGCGACCGGTCGTGATTGAAAACGGACAGCAATGGGCCCAGTCAAGAGATGAAGCCAGGGACAGATTCAGAGACCTTAACCGGGGGTTCCATTATGGCGGCAGACCGGATGTATTTGGCACGATGGGTGAAGGCGGTTCGGACTGATACGCCATGAGCATGTATCTCAGACATTTTGGTATGTGTGAACAACCATTTACAATCACGCCGGATACCAGCTTTTTCTTCCCGTATGGCTGCTATATGGAGGCATACAATGTGCTTGTCATAGCATTGCGATCGGGTGAGGGTTTTATCAAGGTCACCGGGGAGGTTGGAACCGGTAAGACGCTGTTATGCAGAAAATTGATATCTTCGCTTGGCAGTGAATTCGAGGTCGCATACATTCCCAACCCGTGCCTGCATCCAAAGGCACTGTTGATGGCGCTGGCAGAGGAACTCGGAATAGCGGTTGATTTTCATATCGGGCAACATCATCTGCTCAAACTTGTCAATCATAAGTTGATGGCCCTGAACAGTACTGGCAAACAGGTTGTATTATGCCTGGACGAAGCCCAGACAATACCGGACGAGAGCCTTGAATATCTGCGCCTGCTTACCAATCTCGAGACTGAAAAAAAGAAGTTGATGCAGATTGTCTTGTTTGGACAACCGGAGTTGAATAGCAGGCTCAACAGTCCTCCCTTCAGGCAACTCAGGCAACGCATCACGTTCAGCTACAATTTGCAGCCAATTGACTGGAGAGGTTTTAATGCCTACCTCGGTTTCCGCTTGTTCAGGTCTGGGTACCGCGGTAACTTGTTCAGTCCGGAAGCCGTCAAGGAACTATATAAGCAGAGCCGGGGTATTCCCAGGCTGGTTAATATACTCTGCAATAAATCACTGATGGCGGCCTATGGACTTGGCCATCAGACGATCACTCGCAAGCATATCAGGCTTGCAGTGAAGGATACGGAGTGTGTACATAGACTGAAATATCAAAGGCCGCAGCGGCTGGTATACGAAATACTGGCGATCATGGCGCTTATTACAATGACTATCCTGATCAGTATCGTTACCGATTCCCACACGGGAAATGTAGCTGATAATCTCCAGTCCGTGACAAAGTATTTCACAAGCTCCAGGATTTAATCAGGGGAAGCTGGTCCATGAGCCTGATAAATCAAATGCTCCATGACCTGGATCGGCGGGGATCCCGTGAGGTACGGTCACCGGGCTATGTCGTAGCAGGATTGCATAGTCCATATACCGCTATAAATTCACTTACGGGTAATCAGCGGTTGTCAACGCTCAAGTTGATACTGATGGGTATATTGGTACTGCTGCTGTTTGCAGTGGTATGGCGATATATGAACATTACATCGAATGCATTCATTGCGCCTGCCATCAGCGTAGCCAGTCACACGCCTGATATACCTGATATAAATGAGCCGGTAGTCGTGAATCCCGGCAAACATGTCAAGGTTGAGCCAGGTGTGGATAATGATCAGATCGATCGTATCGTCGAACATGTGCGTCAGATTCGCACATCGGAATTGGCTGAGAAGGCCAACAATGCTCGGGAACGGCAACCAATCCCTGATAACAGACCAATGCAAATATCCACGTTGATGGCAAATGCTGCACCATCTATTATCGAGGATCATGGTGATACGACATCAGCCAGGCCGGTCAGGGTTGAGAAAAACACCAGACCGGATAAACCGGTGGATGAACAGCGAGAAATAGCAACTGCAAAAACCACGGTTGTACATCACACAGAACAGCAAACACCTCAGCCTGCAATAACCAACGAGGATCAAAATCGGAACGTTTCGCTAAAGAAAAAATTCCGTCCGGCCACGGATCAACAATTGGCCGGGGAAGCCTATATGAGAGGCATCGCTGATATTCAACAAGGTGATATTATTAAAGGCGTGGAGCATTTGCGACATGCATTGTCCTACGATGAAAAGCACATAAAGGCCCGTGAAATGCTGGCGGGTCTGATGATCAGGCAGGGGCAGAATACACAGGCGGCGAACCTGTTACGTAAAGGGATCGATCTACATCCCGGGTACGATCAGTACACAAAGCTTTATTCACGCATCCTGATCGATGAGGGTAATAATCAAGAGGCTCTCAGGGTGCTGGAGACAAACAGGCCTTCATTCAATGCCGATCCCGATTATTACGCAATTCTGGCCGCTGTTAACCAGAAACTTAACCGCTTTCAGCAGGCAGCTGATATCTACAGTCAGCTGGTGACACTGCAGCCAAATAGCGGTATTTACTGGATGGGGCTCGGTATATCACTGGAAGGATCCGGACACTCGACGGAGGCGATAGATGCCTATCAATACGCGATTCAAACGGGTGGGCTGAGGCCGGATCTGGTCCGCTATATCAGTACGCGTATTACCGCCCTCAGAAACCAGCTCGGATAACCAGCGGGCTGAATACACTGCCAACTCGATCATTTGTGTGATCATGCCTGCCGGGCGTCGTAATATTATCAATATAATTGTAGTAAAAACAGAAAGTTAGCACATATGCCGGATTCCGGGTCGATATTTCATAGCCCTGTCTATCTTCTATTCAATCCATCGGGAATGGTGCTAACCCAATCTTTAGAAAATCCAGCAGGCGCCGATTTAATACCCACAGGTCCATACTGTGGTTGCTGCCGGAAATATCCCCGGGAATATATCTGGCATAACTTGATTAATAATGTGGTAAATCTCCAGGCCAATGACACATAACGACTTCGTCAGCAAACATCCACAGAGGATGGCGTAATGGCTCGAAGACAGGATGATATTATTGATATTATTATTGGTCGAAGGAAGGTTCGTATCGGTGACCTGCTGGTCGAACACGAGTTCATTACCAGGGAACAGCTCAATCAGGCGCTTGATGAGCAACAAAAGACCGGTAAAAAAGTCGGCGAAACCCTGATCGATCTGGGACTGATCAAGGAACAGGATTTCCTGGAATTGCTATCAACTCAGCTCGAGCTGCCGCTGGTCGATCTGAGCAATTTCAACTTCAGACCGGAACTCGTCCGACTCCTGCCGGAAACCCACGCCCGCCATTTGCGATCGATCGTGCTAAAGGAAGTCAATCACACCTATCTGGTCGGGATGGTGGATCCTACGGATTTGTTTGCCATCGATGAACTGTCAAGAATCCTGAAGAGAGCAATTTCACCGGCGCTGGTCAATGAAACGGATATGTTTCAGGCGTTCGACATCATATATCGCTCTTCAGATGAGCTTTCTGCCATCGTCCAGAAATTGGGCCAGGGAAAATCCGCAGAAGAAAAGAGTGTCAAAGAGGTTGGTGAGAATGACATTTCAGGTGATCCGGCGGTTAAGGTATTGAAAACCATCTTTGAGGATGCAGTCAGGACGAATGCCTCGGATATTCATATCGAACCCGGTAAAAATGAACTGCGCATCCGTATGCGGATTGACGGGATCCTGCAAGAACAGGTCATGAATGAAAAAAAGATCTCAGAATCACTGATCTCACGTTTAAAGCAGATGTCAAATCTCGACATTTCTGAAAAAAGACTGCCGCAGGACGGTCGCTTCATTCTCAAAACGGGTGATCGGACTTTTGCTGTCCGCCTGTCAACCATGCCAATACAGTACGGTGAATCCGTTGTCATGCGGCTACTGGATCAAAGCAGGGCAATGCTGAACATAGATGATCTCGGTATGCCGGAACATATCAAAAACCGCTTTTGCTCGTTAATCAAACGTCCTGACGGGATGGTGCTGATCACTGGTCCGGCTGGCAGCGGCAAGACAACTACCCTGTATTCAGCTCTGTCCGTGCTTAACAGCCCGACACACAAGATTATAACCGTCGAGGACCCGATCGAATACCGGCTGCCGAGAATAAACCAGATACAGATCAATCCCGGTATCAATTTCACTTTTACCCGTGCATTGGGGGCAAGCTTACACCTGGATCCGGATATCATCATGGTCAGCGAGATGCATGACAAGGAAAGTATCGAGATTGGACTGCGTGCCGCCATTACCGGGCATTTTGTATTGTCCACACTGCACACCAATGACTCAATCAGTTCTGTCAACCGGCTGATCGATATGGGTGCAGAAGGCTACCTGGTTGCATCAGCACTGCGCGCCGTATTGGCACAGAGGTTGATCAGGCGAAACTGTGAAAAATGCTCAATGCCCTATGAACCGGCTGAGCACGAACGCACATGGTTATATGAAAAACTGGGCATACAACCTGACAAAACGAATTTCCGGAAAGGAACGGGTTGTCACGCATGCAATCACACAGGATTCAAGGACCGTATAGGTGTCTTTGAACTGCTTGAGATTGACGACGATCTCGCCGATGCCTTGCGACGGAATGACACCTCAGAATTTGCCAGAAAGGCACGGACCCGGAAAAATTTTCGCAATATCTCACTTTGTGCCATTGATTATGCGTTAGAAGGTGTTACGACAATTGACGAAGTATCCCGTATTTCGGAAGGACTCTGAAAGATGTCAGGGGATCAAGTTGGCAATTTATCAGTTCGAGGGACGCACTGTCAGTGGGAATGCTGTCAAAGCCATGGTGTTGGCGATGCTATCTTTCTGCCGGGGTGGCATCTCGGCAACGCCCTGTTACAAAAGTAGTAAGACCTTAATAACACATTAATTTATCAATTTGTTGCCTGTTTATATATCAATAATTCCTGATATATAAATTGTGAGCTATTTCATAGTTTTTTTCTATTTCTAAAGGTCACGATTCCGGTGCCGATAGACTTCCTGAGTTTTACAGATGTGTTCTGGTAATGCGGGGGTAGTTTACGTGACAGGGACGGCAATCATCACGGCCATCAATCGTTTAATGTTAAGTGTTGAGGTTAATAAAATGAAAAACAGGGTTATGGTTTCCAAAGGAAAGCAGGCAGGTTTTACGATCATTGAACTGGTGATGGTTATAGTGATTCTCGGCATCCTTGCCGTATTTGCGCTGCCACGTCTCGCCGATCTGGACAGCTCCGCAAATAGCGCTGCTGTCGAAGGTGTAGCGGGCAGCATGCGTACCGCTGCCAGCATGGCTCATTCACTACAGCTTGCTACGGGCGTTGCAGACAATGCAACAGTGACCATTGAAGGTACAAGTGTACAGCTGAAAAATGGATATCCTGATATTGCATCGATAGCCATGGCAGCCGACTTTGATCCCGCAAGCGATTATACGTCTACCGATGCCGGGACGAATCCGGACGTCAGGACCTGGACACGTTATGACGATGGATCCTGCTCTTTTTCCTATACGGAAGCTGCTTTAGACAGTTCACCCGCGGTGGCTACAAGCTGCAGGTAAATATCCAATTTAAAGAACGCGTAATCCCAGGCGGGTATGGCTGAGGCGATACCCGCTTTTTTATTACTTGTATATGCGGTCATTAAATATGGTTAATCTCAATGTTTCATTATCCGAGATTGCCAATCACCGCGTCTGTCTGATCGTCGCCGAGATAAAAATGAGGTGATAACCGGATAGCGCCACCACGTACGGCGCAGATTACGTTCCTTTTCAGGAGTAATTGCAGGATTTCTGCCGGTTCACGCTGTTGGTCCCGAAAGGCGATAATCCCGGCGCGGCGTTCAGTCTCCTGTGGCGAGAGCAACTGCAGGTGATCATATGCAGTGATGCCGTTAATGAAGCGCTGAACGACATGTTCGATTCTAGCTGAAATGGTTGTAATGCCGATTTCAAGCAACAACGACAAACTGGCCTGCAAGGCATGAATACCTAACATATCAGGGCTGCCGCACTCAAAACGGCGGGCGGATCTGGCGATCTGCCAGTCTTTGCGGTCGTAATCGCCATGGTGTTCCACCATGTGCCAGCCGTATTGCCTGAGATTAAGTTCATCACGCAGCTCAGGTCGACAATAAAAGACCGCGACACCTTCGGGTCCCAGCATCCATTTGTGGCCATCCGCCACCACAAAATCGGCATGGATATCCTGTACATCCATTGAGAAAGCGCCGAGGCTCTGGATGGCATCTACACAGAACAGTATATGACGGTCGTGACAATAATCGCCCAGTATCTTCAGGTCCATACGCAGACCGGTGGCATACTGCACTGAACTGATGGCGATCAGGCGCGTCCTGTCATCAACGCATTTGAATATGGCATCTTCCGGTATTCTTTCAGTATCCAGTCTTGCCGCGCGAACCTCAACACCCAGGTCCTGCAGCGATTCCCATACGATACGGTTGGAAGGAAACTCCTGGTCTGAAATCACGATATTGTCGCCACGCTGCCAGGACAGGCCATAGGCAACGACGGAAAGCCCTTCGGAGGTGTTCTTCAACAGGGCGATATCATCTACGGCAGGAGCATTGAGCAGCTGTCGCAACTGTTCACGCAGCTTCATTTCGACCCCCAGCCATCGGGTATAGTTGACAGGCCCCTGGATGACATTTTCCTCGGCAAAGCGTTTGACAGCCTCTCCGGTACGGTGTGGCCACGGTGCCACGCCGGCATGATTGAGATAGATCAGGCCCTCACGTTGGGGAAATTCTTCAGCGATCAGGTTTTCCAGATTCATAAATCAATTATAAATACATGTAATAAATATTCATAAGATAATGATAAATATCATAAAATAACACATTAACATTAAAATGAAATTATCAACGGAACATCCTTACGGTAATTGACTCTAAAGTTTACTACAAGGTTTATACTTCTATCATATCAACCACAACGGGACTTGCAATGAACACCATTACCATCGGCAAACTGGCCAAACAGGCAGGTATGACAGTTGAGACACTGCGCTATTATGAGCACCGCGGCTTGATTGCACCACAGCAACGGACGCCTGCGGGTTATCGTCTGTACGTGCCTGAGGCTCTGGATCGCCTGCGGTTCATACGCCGGGCCCAATCACTGGGGTTTTCACTGAAAGACATCGCCGATCTATTATCACTCAGTGACAATCCGACTGAAAGCGCCGACAAGGTCAAGCGGATCACGCAGGCCAGGATCGATGACATCGATGCACGTCTGCAGGACCTCGAACGCATGAGACAGGCACTGGTTTCGCTTGCAGAGAGTTGTCCGGGCACAGATTCCACTACTGCGGATTGTCCGATCCTGAATGCGCTCAACTATCCTGATCAATAACGTCTCAGTTCACCATGAAACATATAGAGTTTGCCATTGAAGGGATGACCTGCGCCACCTGTTCGAGCCGCGTCGAAAAGGCGCTCTGCAAACTGCCGGGCATCAGCGATGCAACGGTAAATCTGGCTACCGACCGTGCCAGTCTTGATCTTGATGAAACGCAGCTTGCAACGCAACGCGTGATCGATACGGTAAGTGAGACCGGTTATACGCCGGTCATCGATGACTATGAAACAGGTGTTGGCGGCATGACCTGCGCGTCATGTTCCTCCCGGGTGGAAAAGGCGCTCAATAAATTACCCGCTGTCGTCACAGCGAATGTCAACCTGGCGACTGAACGCGCCACGGTACGATATTTGCCCGCCATGCTGACCCACGGTGATATCGACCAGGCCATCAAGGATGCCGGATACGAGCCGCGCCCGTTGAAAGAGGTCAGTGCAGATGAAGCAGATCGTACATCTATCCTGCATGATTCGGCACTGCAGGCAATGCGGCGTCACCTCACCTGGTCGGTTATCCTCACGATACCGGTACTGATATTTTCCATGGGCCGTGAATTTATCCCCGGTCTTGCACCGTTAATGCATTCACTGGGCCCTGACTACTTCTGGAACGGTTGTGAAGCGATCCTCACAACAATGGTCCTGTTCGGGCCCGGCAGACGATTCTTCCGTCCGGGGTGGATCGCGTATCGACATCTATCTCCGGACATGAACAGCCTCGTCATGACGGGGACCGGCGCTGCCTGGGCATACAGTCTCACGGTACTCCTGTTGCCCGGTTTATTCCCCCCGGAGGCGCGTAATCTGTATTTTGATTCGGCTGCAGTGATTGTTACGGTGATCCTGTTCGGTAAATACCTTGAAGAGATTGCTAAGGGACGCACCTCCGGCGCGATCAGGAAACTGATTGGTCTGCAGTCAAAGACGGCGCGTGTTATCCGTGATGGCCGGGAGGAGGAGGTAGCGATTGCGAGTGTCCATCCCGGAGATCTGATTATCGTCCGCCCGGGCGAACGTATCCCTGTCGATGGAAAGATACGTGAAGGGGACAGCTATATCGATGAATCCATGCTGACCGGTGAACCTGTGCCGGTCTCCAAGCAGCCCGGTGACGAGGTTGTAGGCGCGACAGTAAACCAGTATGGCGTGTTGCAGATCGAGGCTACACAGGTTGGTAAACAGACGGTACTGGCACAGATCATCCGCATGGTTGAACGTGCGCAAGGGTCGAAGTTGCCTATTCAGGGCCTGGCTGACAGGGTAGTACGGATATTTACACCGCTGGTCATCCTGATTGCAGTGGTGACATTCAGCGTATGGCTGTCTCTTGGACCGCCTCCCGCGATTACCCTGGCACTGGTAAGCGCCGTTGCAGTACTGGTGGTTGCCTGCCCCTGCGCCATGGGGCTGGCAACGCCGGCCGCCATCATGGTGGGAAGCGGCCGCGCCGCAGAACTGGGTGTGTTATACCGCAAGGGTGAAGCCCTGGAATTCCTGTCCCATATCGACACGGTCGTCTTCGACAAGACCGGCACCCTGACCGAAGGCCATCCTGCACTGACTGATTTACATAGCGTAGATGGCAATGATGATGAGGCACTGAGGCTGGCCGCAACGCTCGAGCAGGGCAGCGAGCATCCGCTTGCACGGGCAATTGTGGCTACTGCCAGGGAACGGAATCTGGAATTATCGGATACCGGAAATTTTGAGGCCATTCCGGGTTACGGTGTCAGGGCACAGGTCAATAACCAAACGGTTTTACTGGGCGCACTACGCCTCATGCAACGTGAAGGCGTCAACACAGATAAACTTTCGGAACATGCAACGGAGTTCAGCGCCCGCGGCAGTACGACCGTGTATCTTGCAGTCAAGGGTGAATTGATCGCCATCTTTGCCATATCCGATCCACTCAAGGAAGAATCAGCACGGGTCGTCGCAGCGCTGAAAGAGCAGGGCTTGCATGTGGTGATGATCACAGGAGACAACAGCCATACCGCAAACGCGATCGCGCAACAGGCGGGGATATCGGATATACGGGCTGAAGTATTGCCAGACGGCAAGATAACCGCCATCAGGGAAATACAGAGACAGGGCCACAAGGTAGCCTTTGTCGGCGATGGTATCAATGACGCCCCTGCACTTGCCCAGGCGGATGTCGGGATCGCTGTCGGCTCCGGAACCGATATCGCCATTGAGGCAGCCGATGTGACACTTACACGTGGCGATCTCAGCGGTGTGGTAACTGCATTGCGAGTGGCCGACAGAACCATGAGCACCATTCGGGGAAACCTGTTCTGGGCGTTTTTCTATAACATCCTGTTGATCCCGATTGCCGCGGGTGTGCTGTATCCGGGATTCGGCATACACCTTAATCCCATGGTTGCGGGCGTCGCCATGGGCCTTTCAAGTCTGTTCGTTGTAACCAACAGCCTGCGGCTGCGCGGCATGCAGGGGTATGAATCTGCGAAAACATAGTAAGGAGGTCGAATGGAAACCAGGATCAAAGTGACGGGCATGACCTGTAATCATTGTGTCGGGGCTGTCACCAGGGCCCTTGAAGGCGTGCCCGGCGTGGAACGGGCTGAGGTCAGTCTGGAGACCGGTCAGGCGCTGGTGGAGGGTGATGCAGAGATCAGCCTGTTACTGAATGCCATTAAAGAAGAAGGCTATGAGGCCCGGCCATTATAAGCCAATCAAGTCATTAGCTGGATCGTAACTTTTTCTGTTGCTCATCAGTTGGTGCTAGATGCCCTGATTCCTCATCATGGTAATGGACTTGCCCGTCCTCAGCATGGGTATGAGGCCGTCCGTCATGATGATGCGTATCAGCAGGATCCTGATGCCCTGACTCGGGTTCGGTACCGGCTTCAGCGTGTGAATGCGGGACACCATCATGGCTATGCGTGTGTTCTGCGCCTTGATGTCCGAGTTCATGCAGATGGTCATCATCCGAGGATTCATGAAGGTGCTCATGCTCATGGGGATGCGCATGTATGTGTACATGTACGTGACCGGAATCATGAACATGTCGATGGGCATGAAGGAAATTGCCGATGATGGTCCGGTGTTCATCATTCATCTCTTCGACATGCAGCATGTCATGAAGCAGTTCATGCGTCATCAGTGCGAGGGGTAATTCAAGGTTATTTTCCTCGAGTAATTTTCGATCGTAGAGGATGCTGGAAGTCGGGCCATCGGCGACAATCTTCCCGTCAGCCAGTACCAGGCAACGGCTGCACACTTCCAGTGCGATATCCAGGTCATGGGTACACAACAGCACCGTCTTACCGGTGCTATGCTGTAACCATTTGATGAGGTTGCGTCGATTAAGTGGATCCATATTGGTGGAGGGCTCATCGAATACCAGAATATCAGGTTGATAGGAAAGTACCGTGGCCAGAGCCAGCCGTTTGCGCTCACCAAAAGACAGGTGAAAGGATGAGCGTTCCTCAAAACCCTGTAACCCTACGATTTCAAGGGCCTCCCTGACACGTGCCTCGATCTCGTTTTCTGGCAATCCAAGATTCAGTGGACCGAAGGCTACATCATCGAAAACGGTAGGGCAAAATAGCTGGTCATCAGGATCCTGGAACACGATACCTACCTTGCGTCGGATGTTCTTGAGGTTTTCACGCGAGATGACGGAACCGTCTATTTTTACATTACCAGACGTCGCCAGTTGGACACCGTTCAGGTGACTCATCAAGGTGGATTTTCCCGAGCCGTTGGCCCCGATCAATGCCACCTTTTCGCCGTGCGCAATTGAACATTGAACACCCTTTAATACCTCATGGCCATCGGGGTAGGTAAAGAAAACATTATTAATTTCTATTGCGTGATTGTTACTCATCTGTTTTCATCTCGATTTTAATATGGTTGTTTAGTACCAGCCGGCCTCCGCGTGAATGAACCCTCCACCGATATCAACTGTAAGTAGTCCCGCAGCCAATAGGATAGCAAATGCTGCCTTTATCCAATCATAATAATTCGAATTGAATATCAGTAGAGAATGAAATTCGCCCTGATAGCCCTTGGACAGCATGGCATTATATACACGCTCTGTGCGTTCAAAACTGCGCACAAGTAATGTTCCTACAAAATTGCCAAAGGTGCGCAAAGTATAGCTATTGGTTTTAGGTATAAATCCCCGCACGCTCATACTGACACGCATACGATGCATTTCATCAAGGAATGTAAAGGTATAGCGATATGTAAACAGCAGCATTTGTATTAGTATGCTCGGACATTTAAGATGCTGTAGGGCGATCATAGATACATCAAAACGGCTGGATCCAAAGATAGCAATACTGGTCATTACGATTGCTGTTGCCTTAACGACAATCAGCGTGGCAAACCGCAGGCCTTCCCATGCAAAAGGCAGCCCGAGGAAATACGCGTTGCTTTCTCCAGGATATGTGAATGGCATAATAAGAAAGAAGGGCAGAAGAAATATCATAGCACCCTCCAGACCATGAATAATAAACTGACGTGGCAGTTTGCTGATCATCAACAATACGACTGCTATTCCCAATGCTACAGCTGACATGGGCAGTGTCTTGAGCAATGCAACACCAATAATAAGCAGCCCAAGAGAAAAGATTTTCAGGCGGGGATCCCAGCGCTGTATCGGTGATCTGATATGGGCATAACGATCTATATCAAGCGGCATGGCTAGACAGGTGAGGTTGTTGCGGTCTGAGTACCGGAAATCTGGCCCGCGAGTATCTCGGGCTTGACACGCTTGAGAAACCCGGCGCAAGTACCTACCACAATTGCTTCAATGATGATCACAGGAATATGCGCAGCTAGGACATAGTAGGCTGTGCCTGTAAACGCTTCGCCAGTGGTGATCAGCGCAAGTGCCAGAATTATTCCAGAACTGGCTACGCCAGTAGCGCCTGCCAATGCTCCGAAAATAACTTCTTTCTTGGCGGAATGAACGCGATTTCTCAACTGCCATACCATATAGGCAAGCAATCCACCTCCACCCATCATAAGGGCATTGACCCCTATAACAGTCACGCCACCATGACCAAATAAAATAGCCTGTAATATCAGCCCCAGTAAAATAGCGGGAAAGGCGCGCCAGCCCAGTACAACTCCCGCCAATCCATTCAGGATAAGATGAACACTTGTTGGGCCAATAGGAACATGAATGAGGGAAGAAACAAAAAACACTGCAGTGATTACAGAAATTTTAGGGATTTCCGCCAGGTCCATTTTCCGCACGGTAGCGATAGCCAGTACCGTGGTGGCGGCGAAGCCTGATATCAATACGGGAGGAGAAAGAACACCATCAGAGATATGCATTATTAGGACTCATAATAGGTATAAAGATTCTGATTTATGAAAGTATAGAGTGAAAAGTCAATATCACTAGGATTTCAATTAATCGTTGATTTTCGCATCATGTACCATTCCTTTACGCGCTTTCAGATAAAATACAACACCCAGCACACCGAAGATAAAACCAATCCCGCCGACAATGGAAGTAAATCCACGTTCCTCTTTCATTTCAGACACTTCTCTCATCAGAGGTTTGATTGCCTGACCGACTGCACGTTCCACAACTTTATGAAGTTCGTCGTTTGATATGGCCTCAAGTCCGGATGATGATGAGGAAATATCTGACGATTCGTTCATGGACTCATCAACCGAGTCTTCTGCATTGGTCTGCTCAGGACTGCTCATAGCGACATCATCAGATAATTCGCTTGCCTTGATAACATATTCAGTCCGATGTCCCATACCTGCATTGAGGACAACATGAAGGTTGGTTTTCTGAGGTATGGGAAAACTGAACTGACCATTCTCATCCGTGGTTCCCTGCAATAATTGTTTTCCATCTGGATCGAATACCGTAACAGTACTGTTCTGGGCCTTGTTCCCGTCGGAGAAATATCCTTCGATAAAAATTGTTGATCCTTCGGAATAAGCGAACATATTAACCTTATGAGCGTATGCATCCGGGTTATGTAACAGTGTTATGGTCAGGCCCAGGGCAGTGGCCAGAAGAAAATTGAATAGTTTTGAAGTCATTTTTATAAATCCCGTGTCAAGAGCGACATCGACATAATAACACAAATATCAAATTCGTAACACATTGTTTTCCATAGTGATCAACCGGTAATGTACACTTTTTCATATGGTCGTTTTCAATATATTGCTTATGTAAACACAGTAAACGTGTTTTGACTTAATAGCAGGAGATTGTTACGCCATGGATCAGATTTAATGATGATGTTCGACTACCTTAGAGGGGATGATTTTACCAGTCGTCGTCATGCTCAATTTGCCGTGCTTAACTCCTCGGGTCCCAACCAGTTTGTCGGCAAAGGTCTGTACAACATGAGCCTTGCCCTTGACTACGAGGACCTCGAGACAATTGTGATGATCCAGGTGAACATGCAGGACAGCGCGGATCTCACCATCGAACGAATGCTGTAGATGCGTCAATTTACTGCTCAAATCGCGAGTATGATGATCGTAAACGATACTTAAGGTACCGACGGTTTCCTCGTCGCCAGTCCACTCCTGATCAACCAGGTCATCACGAATCAGGTCCCTGATTGCTTCAGAGCGATTGGCATAACCCTTCTCATGGATCCGCTTGTCAAAACGTTCCAACAGACTGTCCTCGATGGATACACCAAAACGAACCAGCTCAGTCATTTTTTTGTTCATCCGAAAATATTAATCTCAACTAGTAACACGAATTACAAAAATTATAACACAATAATTGGATTATAACTATCCTGAAATCAGTTTTAATGCGGGGAATATGAGGTTGGCGGGCGATATGATGAGTGGTCTTCAACAACCTCTTGATTATCAAAGGATAGCAATTCAGGACACAGAATGCGGGATGCTTTCTTGCTCTGATGAATCTTCAAGATTCATCGATTTATCATAATCATAACTGGCCCGTATGCTCTCTGATAAGGATTATACGGGCCAGTTATTGTATTTGTCATAGAATGGATATAGACATATGAGGCTTATTTATGGTCATGCTGATGGGGTTCCTTTGCATGATTCGAGTGGGAATGTTCATGTTCCTCCTGCGCTAAGTCCTTGTCAGTATGACTATGTTCGTGTTTCCCAGTGTCACCACCTGGATGCTGATGGCCATGGCTGTGTTCATGAGCATGTGGATGATTGTGTTCATGCCGGTGTGTATGGCTATGCTCCTGTTCCCCATGTTTGTGGCTATGTTCATGCTCATGAGTGTGAGTGTGTTCGTGTTCGTGTTCATGCTCATGTGAATGTTTTTCTTCCATTTTATCCTCCATTTAAGTGGTTGGTACAAAGAAAGCTAGAAAAATAAGTAACACGAATGTTGACGTTGTAACACCAATGTGTTACTATGTCAATATTCGTGTTACGGTATATATGGCTCGACACGATGATTCATAACTCATCAACAAGTTATACAGAGGAGTTACTAATGGCATGTGATATGACCTATTTTCAATCATGTAATAGCAATAATGGGTATCGTCCATTTATACCTGTGGTTAAGAAGAACGACATCCGGCCGATAATCCAGCCTGCCAGCAAGTTGGTCATCGTTTGCAGGTGTGCCTGTAGATACATGCAGGCCGTATCCGGAGGTTTGCACGCCACTTGATAAAATAAATGCATTAATTATTTGTAATAAATAACCTTAGAAAGGGGGGTATCGAATTGAACATCAATAGTCTTTCAAGGAGAGATGCACGTCTTTGGATTCCAGGATTAATCATGGGGTTGTCTCTCGGCTACGCTGAACAGAGTGTGGCGCAACTGGAAATCGGAGGGCATTTGAACGTCACAGCCAGTCAAACCGATACGGATGATACGGGTGGTAATAGTGAGAAGGTATCGGATATCAACGTCAACTCCCTGGAGCTCGGCCTGGTGGCAAGTCCCTCACGTAATACCGATGTCAATGTCGTTTGGTTACTGGAGGAAGAACCGGGTGGTGGTTCACCCGATCAGGGCTTTGCAGTCGATCAGGCTTACGTAACCTTATCGGGCACCGGCAGGATGTTGGCGGAACGTCCGGACCGTGAAGGTATGGAGAATTCTCCCTGGTATCTGCATATCGGTAAAATGTATATTCCCTTTGCCACCAATTTCGAGTATCACACTTTTGATGTGATTTCCGAACCCGATACTCTGGGTATGGGTGAGACGCTCGAGTCCGCCTTGCAGATCGGTTACAGCCCAACGGAATCGATGAATGTCTATGGAGGTATTTACGGTGGTCGTGGTGCAGATCAAGGCACGGGTAACGAGTTAAACGATATCTTTCTCGGCATCAATGGTGAATTCGAGCCGGGTGGGGTGGTTGTTCAGTGGACCAATAACATCAACAACAGCATTACCCTGATCGATGAACTCGATCCCAGTGAAGATACCAACGCGGGACTGACCGTGTACGGTCATGCGTCACTGGGACCGGCCCAGATCCAGGTGAGTTATGTTTCCGCCCAGGATGAATATGCCGTGGGTGATTTCGCAGGGCAACAACCGGCCGCTTTGTATGCCGAGGTGACCTTTGCGGATCTGGGAATGGGCAGCAGGCAATGGGATTTGACCGCCTTGTACGGTCAGACCGATGAATGGTTCGACCATCCAGAGAGCACCATGGGCTTAGTCGTCGATACGGCTGTTATGGACGGTATTACCTTGTCTCTCGAATATCTCCACAGGGAGTTTGATTCATCCGTATCATCCGGTGCGGATAAGGAAAATCTGTTTGCCTTACAGTTTTCTACCGAGTTCGGTGAAGTGCTGGGCGGACTAGTTCGCCAGCATCCACCAATAGATTAATGAGGGGCGGGTTGCATGATTAGCTTTATGACTCAATCCAGTAGATATAGATTCCGGTTAATATAGATATAGGAGTAATTCGATGAACAACAAAAATTATTTTTCCAGGGTTATTTTTGCGGTTACAGGGATGGTGTGCATGATGTGGATAAACAGCGCAGCCGCCCATTTCCAGATGATTATTCCTTCAGATGACATGGTCACCCAGGATGAAAACCGCAACTTGGATATCGACGTTATGTTCTGGCATCCATATGAAGGACACGGAATGAATATGGTTAAGCCCGAACAGTTCGGTGTCATGGTTGACGGCAAGAAGACCAGTTTGATGGACAGTCTGAAACCAGTCAAGAACAAGGACGTAGAAGGTCATATGCGCGATGGGTTCAAGGTAAACTACACCCTTAAAAAGCCAGGCGATCATATATTCTACATCGAACCCAAACCGTATTGGGAACCCGCCGAAGATAAATTCATCGTCCATTACACCAAGGTCGTCGTAAATGGGTTTGGTTTAGAGGAAGGATGGGATGATGAGGTCGGCTTCAAAACCGAGATAATTCCTTTAACAAGACCATATGGTTTATATACTGGCAACGTGTTCCAGGGGCTTGTCAAGGTCAATGGCAAACCCGCACCGGATTCCGAGATTGAGGTGGAATATTATAATAAAGACCATTCACTCGAGCCTGAGGCGGCGCCACTGATCACCCAGGTTGTCAAGGCAGACTCCAACGGCGTATTCACCTATGCCATGCCCAGGGCCGGCTGGTGGGGGTTTGCAGCATTGAATGAGGATGAAAAGAAAATCATGCACAACGGCGAGGAAAAACCAATTGAGATCGGAGCCTTGATCTGGGTTAAAACCCATGACATGAAATAGTCACACCACATTCTCCGCTCCCATGCGATCTCTTGAGACATGGCGAGCGGAGTTTTTTATTTAAATTGCTTTGGTTTTTAAAATATAGATTAAAAATCAGATAATATGTTCTGTTACTTATATCAAAATATCAAATAACTAAACAATTATTTTTTTAGGGAGATTCAGGTGATCGATATAACTCACATCCATCCTATGCTGGTTCACTTTCCCGTGGTGCTGTTTATAGTGACCACTGTCATTAATCTGATTATTGTCATCAGGAAAGGCGACATTGCCGAGCGAAAATGTCTGCCACTGATCAGCCTGGCTTCAATCATAGGAGGTGTCGTGATCGCCTTTTTTGCAGCCGCGTTTGGCGACATCGCGCTCGATGCCGCTGTTGACAAGGGCTTTGACGAAGCGCCACTGGAAGAGCATCAAGGACTTGCAGCTGCCACCATAATCATTTTTTCAATTATCACCCTTGTGCAGACATACTCGATGTGGCGCGGCCGTTCTCTTGCCGGTACAAAGGCGGTCATGATGTTCGTCGCGACCCTGGTGGGGCTGGGATTTCTGATCGCCACGGCATACCATGGCGGGCAGCTAGTCTACGAGATCGGGGTAAACGTAACGCCTGTCAAACCCTGATAGACAATTGGTAATCAGGCCTGTCTGTAGAGATCATCCCGGCGTAATGGTACTGGCTGGGGCTGGCGGTCATGGCCGGCGAGAACCTGGTAGATACCCATGCTTCCTTCATCAAAATAGTAGGCGGTACCAGCCATATAAAGTCGCCATACCCGGTAGGTGGCTTCGCCTACCAGATTTACAACCCGCGAATGATTTGTTTCAAGCGCCTTGATCCATTGACGCAGGGTGAGGTTGTAGTGCCGGCGCAGGCTTTCCACGTCGATGATTTCAAAACCGGCCTGCTCCATGGCAGTGATCATGTCACTGATTCGGGCCAGCTCACCGTCTGGGAACACGTAACGATTGATAAAATTCGTCAGCGGGTTTCGTTGCCAGCCGGTATCATTGGTGATGCTGTGATTCAGGAATAGTCCACCTGGTTTGAGCAGCTGCTTGATGATGCGGAAATATGTGGGAAAATTGGCAATACCAATATGCTCGAACATGCCAACGCTGACCACGCGGTCATACTGCATATCCTGTTCGAGGTGACGGTAATCCCTGAGTTCTATCTTGACCTGATCTTCCAGTCCTTCCTTGCGGATACGCTCGAGCGCAAATTCATATTGCTGTTTGCTCAACGTGATACCGTGAGACTGCACGCCAAAGTGCCGCGCCGCCCAGATAACCAGGCCTCCCCAGCCGCAGCCGATATCCAGCAGGCTCTGGCCGGGTTCCAGGCGTAGTTTTCGGCAGATATGTTCCAGCTTGTCGCGTTGTGCTCCCGCCAGTGATTGGGACGGGCTCTTGAAGTACGCGCAGGAATAGAGCATCTCTGGATCGAGCCACAGGGAATAAAAGTCATTCCCCATGTCATAGTGATAGGAGATACTGGCGAGGGAATTATTACGTTCCTCCGGAGTCGAGCGTATATGGTAGGAGGACTCGATATTATCGTCATAGGGCAGTTGCAGTGCATGACGGAGCATGCGTAATCTTGCCGGCCAGTGCGGCATGTTGGTCTGGAGGTATTCCACCAGGTCGAACAGTGTCTCAACGTCACCCACCAGATCGATATCACCAACCAGGTAGGCCTCGGCCAGACGGACAAGATCCTTGTGTAACACCAGATCGCGTATGGGAGCGGGGTGCCTGAAAACAATGGTGCAGGCCGATGATCTGTTGTCGATGACAGTTTCGCCGTTCCAGAGTTCGACCGCTACAGGACCATGATAGTCCGCCATGACCAGCTTGAGGATATTACGTGCCGCAATACTTGCAGTATCATGAAAGTGTTCGGGTACACGACCCTGATATGATCCCGATGATGTGGATGACTCCTGACGTGCATCCATTTTTGTCATGTTTGAACCTCCTGAATGCTCAAGGTCTTCGGACTTGATATGAGTCTCCCTTTTGAAAAGCAATTTGATAGCCTATTTAAACCTAGCAAATAAATCGGATACAACCATTGATATAACGCAATCACAAGGTCGTAGTGTCCGGATAAATAATATTATCCATTTCCTACTGTCTGTCAAAGGAG
>CAZSAK010000006.1:0-42424 GCA_964605155.1 uncultured Chromatiaceae bacterium
TGAGTAGATGACGCAAAAACTTCACCTGCGTGTTTTACAATTTCTGCGGCCTGATTTAATGATTGTAAATCGGCTTCAGAACCAGTAAGCATACTGCGAATTTCTGTCAATAGCCTTGTCTCAAGCTCTTCAAGTAGGTGGTAATATCCAGCATCGCCATATTTTTCTATATATTCAACATGGTGCGGTAGAGCAGCCTTTACCAACCGTTTGGTAGCATCATAATCGATTAGGTCTTTTGCACCAATACCACGCTTAATTATCTCCACCTTTGCAACTGCTTGCATCGCAATCGCTTGATACGCTGAGTAATAAGCCCATGCCATTGGCGACACATATGGTCGTGCTTTTTCAGATATATTTAAATCAATATTATTTATGTCGAATCCACTTCCAATTACTTCAAATATTTTACGGAATTGCTCGTTTTTTGCGGTTTCCTCCGCAACAGCTTCAAATTTCATAAATGCCATAATACTTGCAATATGTTTTGCTTTACCTAGATTCGTGAATGCTGCCCATAGTTGATCAACTGCTTCTAGTCGTCTCTTATCCAGAGCCATTTGTCTACTTGCCATCGCTGTTAATGTACCACTACGAAGTGCTTCTATATCGGCTTCTCTTGATCTCAATTCAGCTTTTAGTAACTCCTCTTTTTCTCGAAACTCAGCACGAATATTTTCCAGTTTAGTATCAAACTCGTGCGCAACGTTTCTGGTAAGGCGTGTAGCAATAAGCTTACGAAACAGCCATAGGGCAAGAGCAAAAAGTCCTGTTGGTGTAACATAAGGTATCCAGTCAAAATAATTCATGGTGATGATCTATAATTTGTCCTATGGCCGCTTCTGGTCGATTGCAGACTAGCCCCCTTACGGCCAGGAGCGGCCCCTCAACGTGGAGCTAAGGGGCGCGCCGAAGGCGCGTCCCGCTTGAGCGCAGGGTTAGGCATTGGCATTTCCCCTGAAACCGCGCCGTACCCAAACAAAAGACCAGCCGAGAGCAAGCAAAACAAATACAGGTAATAGCGCGATCTTGATGTATTTCCAGATTTCAACCGATGCGTGTTTTTCCAGATATTTTTCGTATGGGGTTGAAATAACTTTATTCACGTAGTCTTTGGGTGTCTTTTCAACTAACGGTATGAGTTCTTTTCCGATTTGCTCATTTATTTCAGTGTCTGATTGCGCAGATGAAAAGACGAACTCGACTTTTCCGATTTCTTTTTTTGCGACCTCATAGGTTTTCTTTGTATAGATTGAGGACAGGTCGGAGTAAGCGAAATAGCCAACAAGCGCCACCCAGCAAGCCGAAAAAACAATCCACAATCTGACCCAACCGTTGAGCTTCATAGACTTCCCCGCAATGCCTAACAGTTACTATACGGACCCAATCGGTCCGTATAGTATGTGTATCATATTTTCATTGATTTCATTTAATTCATTGATTAAAAAGTAGATTATAGAATATCGGTCTCATTATCAAATTCAGTAAATCGGGACCTGGGATTGCAGAATGAATGACCCCTTCGGGTCGTTTGTAGCCATTGTCCAACAATGCAATCAATTGCCATTGACAACAACATACGATGGTGTTACGATTATTATTAACGTAACACCTTAATGAGCCCTCGTTATAAGGTGTCAACGTTTGTAGGAGACTTTATTTTTCCTGAAATATTTACACTCGTTATTACCCCGTTACACATGTAACGGGGTCTTTTTAAACATGACATCAGTTTCGAATAGCGGGATATCGTATGAACTTACCTGTATCTAATCAAACCCGGGCATATCTCCGATCCGAGCAACTGTTTTATTACCTTTCATTTGCTGATAGTGGTGAAAATGGCTGGTACATCTATAATCAGGGGAATCAACCAATCGGGCCCTACAAACATAGAGCCAATGCCGAAACCATCCTGAAAAAAATGAAATATCAATTTCGGGCAAACGGGCATCGAGCATAACGCTAAACCATCTGTCATTATCTTGTTCAATCAAACATTCATGACAGCCCCATTTTTATTGAATCTGTTACCTTAGATTTATCATATAACTAACTAATAAATTTATTTATTAATTTCTGACCAAACACTGCTTGAAAGTTCTCTAAAAGTTCTCTATTCTGGCGTCAGAGACTTTGGAGGACCCATGACCCTATCGCCCCGACTGCAAGACACCTACCGGTTTGTTTCGAGCTATATCCTGCGGCATGGCCGCGCGCCCCTGCATCGCGAGATCGCCGCCGCCCTCGGTATTCAATCCAGGGGCGTCGTCAATCGTTACCTGCAGGCGCTGGAGGATGCACAACTGATCGAGCTGGTCCGCGGTCACCGCGGTATCCGTCTTACCGGCCACACACCCGGCACCCTGCCCTTGCTGGGCAGGATCGCCGCAGGGCAACCCATCGAGGCCATCCCCGGCCAGGATGAGATCAACCTGATGGACTTCTTCATGGGCCCGAACCGCTTCGTGCTCAGGGTCACGGGTAATTCCATGATCGACGCCGGGATCCTCGACGGCGACATGGTCATCGTGGAACAACGCACGCGGGCCGGCAACAACGAGATCGTGGTAGCGCTCATCGACAATGAAGAAACAACTCTCAAGCGCATCAGGCACAACAAGGACGGCACCGTCACCCTGATCCCGGCGAATCCGGATCTCAGTCCCGTCATCTACGCGGCCGAGCATGTCGCCATCCAGGGTGTCGTCGTCGGTCAAATGCGTTCATACCGGTGAAGCATGGATGACCGTTGTCCTGTCGTGTGGCCGCGCGCGATCATTCATGTGGACATGAATGCCTTCTTCGCGGCCATCGAACAACGCGATTTCCCCGGGCTGCGCGGCAAGCCGGTCGCCGTGACCAACGGCATGGTCGGCTCGTGCATCATCACCTCGTCCTACGAAGCGCGTGCATATGGTATCAAAACCGGCATGCGCCTCAAGGAAGGCAAACGCAAGTGTCCGGAGCTGATACAGCGCCCCGCCCGCCCGCAGGAATACGCCGCCACCTCGACACTCATCATGCGGACACTGGAAGATGTCAGCCCCGATATCGAGGTGTTTTCCGTTGATGAGGCGTTTGTGGACGTGACGGGATGCCAGAAGCTGCACGGCACACCGCCGCGCATGGGCATGATGATAAAGCAGCTCATCAAGTCCGTCTCGGGCCTGGCCTGCTCTGTGGGCGTGGCCGGTGACAAGACCACGGCCAAGTTTGCGGCCAAGCTGCAAAAGCCCGATGGCTTTACCGTCATTGCGCCGTGGGAGGCGCAGGCCAGATTGCATGACGTGCCGGTCACGGCACTGTGCGGGATCGCCAATGGCGTCGGCAGTTATCTCGCCCAGCACGGCGCCCGCACTTGCGGCGAGGTCGGCCGCCTACCGATCAGCGTGCTCGCACGGCGTTTCGGCAACATCGGCCGGCGCATCTGGTTCATGTGCCAGGGCCTGGACCCGGACAAGATCCATGGCGACGTGCCACCACCGAAGACCATCGGACACGGCAAGGTGCTGCCACCAGATACCCGCGACCGCGAACGCCTGACCACCTACCTGTTACACATGAGCGAAAAGGTCGGTGAACGGCTGCGCAGGCACCACATGGAGGCGCAGACCTTTGCCATCGGCCTGCGCCTGCCTGACAACTGGATCGGGGATAGATTCAAGCTTGCAACGCCTACCAGCGACGGCAAACCCGTCTTCCAACTCTGTTGTTTTGTATTGAGTAACCTGTGGAAAGGCGAAGGCATCTTCCAGGTGCAGATCACGGCGCTCGATCCGCAACCCTGTAACCGCCAGCAGGACATGTTCGAAGAACACGATGAAGTCCGTCAACAGTTGAACGCGGTCATGGACAACATCAACGCCCGCTACGGCAATTACACCCTCGCACCGGTACGTCTTCTGCAACGCTCCACCATGCCGAACGTGATCGCACCGGCATGGAAGCCTTTCGGCCACCGGCAGACGATATGATGTCGTTTCAACGGCTGGTCGTGGTTTTCGTGCAATTATCTCAACGGCGGCAATCAACCCGGCCATAAGATAATCGAGCATATTCTTGTCATTGACGACGATATTCTTCCACCACCCCATTGATGTATCTCAATGCATGATGAACTGAATCTGTTATGGTTTTTATAATCTTGCAGATATATAAGGAGATGTGTCATGAGAAAGCGCTGGGAAGATGCAATCAATCTGGTCCTGGGGATGTGGCTGTTTTTCTCGCCATTCATTATGAAATTCACGATGATTCAGGCGGTGATGAATGCCTTTATTCTCGGTGTGGCCATAGTCGTGTTCACAGTGTGGGCACTGGCCGTCCCCAAGGTGTGGGAGGAATGGGTCAATACGGTACTGGGGCTGTGGCTGGTCATATCACCCTGGATACTGGGATTCACGCCTGAGACAAACGCCACGTGGAATACGGTTATCGTCGGTCTGGTCGTACTCGTCATGAGCCTCAAGGCAACCCGACCCAGCCGCCGTATCAACGCAGCAACATCCGGTCGCGTATGAGTTTCGATTGATTTTCAGGATTCCCCGCTCAAATTGAGCGGGGAATGCATGTCCTGTCTTGGTCACATTTCACGCCCTGCTTTCTGAGCAGGGCACCCCGTCGTTTCAACTAGTCATGTTCTGGATATATCAGATTATCCGTATCAAAACCCAGGGCAGTTGCCTTGGCAATCAGTCTTTCTCTTATATCCTCACTGATATTCGGACTTCTGGCCAGAATCCACAAATAGGATTTGTCCGGACCTGATACCAGCGAATATTGGTAATTCTGATGATCCAGTTCAAATATGACATAAGCGCCATAAAAGGGGCCGAAAAAAGAAACCTTGAGATAACCGATGTCAGGCCCTCTAACGAAATAGGCCTTGCCTTCTGCTTCTTCCCAGCGGTTTTTTGTTTCAGAATAACCGCGATTGATCACCTTCACACCGCCGTCGTCACGCATGCTATAGACCGCGGTAACACGGCTTAACCCGCGTTCAAAGGAATGATCCAGTCTTGCAATTTCATACCATCGGCCGAGATATCGATCCAGCTCAAAATTCTCCACGGGTTTGACATTCTCAGGTATGCCGACACAACCGCTTACCAACAGGATGAGTAATGTTAATATTTTCTGCATCAATACATTATAATTCACGCCGAAAGCACTAACGACTGTAGCAAATTACACTATGCCGTATTCCTAGACCGATTGGCTGGGATAGGATATCTCCAGAACAACGCATCCGGTATCCGTTTTGAACGGCCCATGCAGTTCTCCCGGCGGCCTGCTCGCATAATCTCCCGTCTCCAGCCATTTATCAACGGCCGCATCGTATAGTCTTCCCTCGATAATCATAATCTCTTCAGGATAACTATGGCTCTTCGGACCAAAGGGAGTCGTATCCGCCCCACGTTTAAAACGCGTCAATCTTGTATAGTCACCTGTATTTTTATCCATCGCCAAAGTCAGTTCTTCAACATACTCTTCCATGCCATCTATCGGTTGCCATCTGGAATTGTGCTCATGGTGCAATGGATTCCAATAAGTAACTGTACTCTTCGACATTCAGGTGCTCCTTGTAATACAGGTATGTCTATGCCTGCTCATCTCTGGACGGTAACTTCCTCATGGCTTCTTTCCAGGGTGGTGTCTTCCATTCCGGATGGTGTTTCCAGACATTCTTCAGAGCCCTTGACCACCTCAGATATGCCGGGATCGACGGTATCAAGGGTGTATGACTCAGCTCAAAATGTATCCCGGTCACGGGGTCGTTAAAAAACACAGCATAATATCCCGGTGTATAGACAGGATATTCAACAGGTAGATCGGTCACTTCGACATCATTTTTTATGAGAAAATCACTGTAGAATTTGTCCACCTCTGTCCTGTTTCTGGCCCACAGTGATATGTGATGTATACCGGTGGAATGATCCTCGTGCGTCAGTTTATCACCGGTGCGGGCAGGCTGTATGCCGATATAGCTATGGAAAAAAGGGTATCTGGCCATGTAATACGTCGAACGATACCCGATATCAAGGGTCCAGAAACTTTTATACCCCAGCCATCCGAACATTTTGTCGAAAAACCGTATTGATTCATCATAGTTCAATACCGAAAATTCCACATGATGGATCCCTTTAAATCTCATTGTATATCAACCTCTGCACATATTCCGACTCTATACAAACCTGCCGGTATGGTTTCCGGTGGGTGTCTGTCCTGATGCCAATGTGAGTTACCGTTGCACTGCGGTAAATATTCATGAATCGAAAAACATTTCATGCCTCGCAGATTTCATTTAGAAGTTTTGCTGCAAGCTGCTCCGCCTGGACCCGGATCTCTGGTACGGCCAGCACCTCCCACAAAACACCCTTCATGGTCAATCCGAGCGTATGCAATATATTCGATGGCTTGCCGTTTATGTCCTTGATCGAACCGTCTGGTAATGCGTCAATACCGACATGGGCGGGACCCGGTCGAATCAGCCCACGCCTCAGCAGGTTGCTCACCAGTATATCGTTCACCTTGCGGTAATCAGATTCCGGACCTGTACAGTTTATAACAAGTGATGCTGTTATTTTCCTGCATGAAGTGGATCCACAAGGGACATAATGCACTTCCATACCTGTCCCGGTCTCATTGAGATCGGTAACCCTGCCCGCCACTACATCAAGCTGGCCGGCAGCACGCATCTTCTCTATGATGGCCTCGCTGTCAGGCGGAATCCTGCTGCGAATCATCTCCCAGTAGCGGAATATGTGTCGAAGGAATCTGCGCTTTTCCTCATCCGGAAGACCAAACCAGAGTGCCTGGGTATCTGGACGTAGTGAGTCTATAACCGCTCGTTGATCTATTCCCAGCGACTCTGCCAGGTCGATATGCTTGCGTATCGTCTTGAAGATATTCAGAATCTTCCCGGATGATTCAATCTCCTTGAAGAAAGACTCGTAGGATTCCAGGTCACGATGCGCCAGCGGTAAAAATCCACGTCGTGAGAGTGCGACAATGCGGCCTTTGTGTAAACGCCTGTGGAGTGTGATTGCAAGATCCACCATCGTCTGGCCGGTGCCGATCAGGAAGACCGTATCATAGGGATCAAGTGTATCGAAGACACCTCGCTTCCAGGGATTGTCGATATAACGTTTGCTTTCGTAGGCTGAACCGTTATCGACAGGTAACTGGCGCGGTGGATAGTTGCCCATGGCCAGCACTATCTTATCCGCATAACACGGTCTCCTCCCGCTAACATAGAGCGTTACGCCATTATCGAGTACATCGATATCGGTTACATCTCCGCGGACATGATCCAATGTCACTTTATTTGAAGCACCCTGCAACGCATCCCGCATTAATGAAATTATGTAGTCACGGTATAACCTGCGAGGCAGGAAATCATGCTCTTCCGCCGTGACACTGTTATTCCTGCACCATTTCAGAAAATGGCCCTGGTCTTCCGGGTAGGCGCCCATGCGGCCAGCCGGAACGTTTAACAACAGGGAGTCATCATCACTGGAATACGCCGGCCCCATGTAAGACTCGTCACCACGATCAAATAGCCGGATAGTCAAAGCAGTCTTGCGTGATGCGAAACGAAGCAGATTCAGCGCAAGCAATCTCCCGGACAATCCTGCACCAACGATAGCGACACATTTCATAGACGGCAATGAAGGCGCGTTATCTGCAAGACCATATGGAGATCAGGGCCAGATTCCACGCTCTTGCGTCACCCGGGCAAGGCGTTCGATGGCAACCACGAGGGCCGCGGTGCGCATATTTATAGAGGTAGATGGATCACTCTGTCCATTTTCCTGTGATCTGGATTGATTCATCAGCCCACGGCAACGATCGAAAACCATGTCTACACCATGATGGATTTTGCCATTAAGTTTGCCGTTTACCTCTTCCAGATCCCATTTTTCGTTCTCGATATTCTGAACCCACTCAAAATAACTGACGATCACCCCGCCGGCGTTGGCTAATATGTCCGGCAATAAAGGGATACCGCGCCTGTTCAGAACCTGATCAGCATTCGGTGTTGTGGGGCCGTTGGCAGCTTCAACGATCAACTTCGCCCGGATATTTTCTGCATTTTCTCCACGTATCTGGTTACTCAATGCAGCAGGGATCAAAATATCGCAATCCAGTGACAACAGGTCATCGTTGGTCAGACTCCGCGTTTCCGGCAGCCCCACAATAGTACCGTGGGCCTGTTTAAAGTCTGTCGCGGCCTTGAGATCAATACCGTCCTCATTGAAAATCGCACCTTGCGAATCACTGATGGCCAATATGACAGCACCCGCCTCCTGAAACAGCCATGCCACGATCGAACCCACTTGACCAAATCCCTGAACCGCTATCCTTGCCCCATGCAATGACTTCAATCCGGATAAACCCGCCCTTGCGAGGTAGCGCTCTGTGGCATATAGGCAACCGCGTCCGGTGGCTTCATGACGACCTAGTGAACCGCCTATATCAATTGGTTTTCCGGTGACTACCGGCAGATTGTTACGTCCCGGATGCATGATGTCATAGGTGTCATAAACCCAGGCCATGGTTTGCTGGTCCGTATAAAGGTCAGGCGCAGGGATGTCGGTATGAGGCCCGATGTTATCGCCGAGTTCCGTAATGAAACGGCGGGTAATACGACGCAATTCACTCTTTGACAAATCCTTTGTATCACATGCAACGCCTCCCTTGGCACCACCGAAAGGTACATCGAGCAGCGCACTTTTCCATGTCATCAATGCAGCCAGACCGCAAACCTCGTCGCGGGTCAGTTGCGGATGAAAACGTATACCACCTTTGCCAGGACCCAACAGACGATTATGGATCACCCGGTAACCCTGGAACATCCTTAACGAACCGTCATCCATCTCGACCGGAAAATTTACCGTAACGATCCTTTTAGGTTGGCGGAGAAAATTGAACAATGCGCCATCCAGGCCTTCCAGGCAATCAAATGCGCATTGCAAGTGGGTTTGCAGTATTTGTGAAGGGTCGTACTCTGCGACGCCCGTGGCTGAAGACTCGGGGATTCTGTTTTGCATAATGTTGGCAGTCTCTTTTGTTTCTGGAACGAATATCGCCGGATTTGAACAGGATGCGGATATCAGGATTTATTTTCGGGATGTTCGTTATATAAGGCATGAATCCTGCTATTGTGATCCTCCTATTTGACATAATTTTTTGTATTGCGAAATGATATAAAGCGCCGAACTTATAATTTACCATTATATCAATAATTTAAGCGATTTCATCCTTTGATAGTCTGCATTAAGACCCTGAACAAGCAACGCCTGATTAATAAAAATGTCACTTGACTAAATTCATATTTGGGAATATATTCCCAATTACGCTTCCAGAAGCGCTTCCGAGCGTCTCGGCAACCTGCGCAAGGACCGTAATGCCGGTTCCCGGAATCAGGAAACAGGGTAATGTTCGAATCACAATGGAATGGATTCCTGTTCAGGTTGCCCATGGGCGATATTGATAACTCTTAGATGGAGCTTGCGAAATGATCTCAAAATACATGATATACCTATTCGCCGGGTGTTCTCTTTTAATGTCTTCCCTGACCATGGCGACCGTGGCAGCGGATAATGCGCCGGAGAAATCCAGACTGTGTGCCGGTTGTCACGGTACCAATGGTATCAGCACCAATCCGCGTATCCCTAACCTTGCCGGTCAGAAAAGGGACTACCTCATCAGGGAAATCAACGATTATCGCAAGGGTGAACGCGTAGATCCCATGATGTCAAATGTCGCTAAGGGCCTCAGTGATGATGAAATCGAGGAACTCGCCGAATATTTCTCGCATATGGACACCCATTTCGATTAGAAGTGGCATTCCTTCGATCTACAGACAATCATCACTTTCACGAGTTCCTTAATCCCCTGATCAAGATAATGTCGCGCTTATTATTGATGGTCAGATAGCAGTTTTATAAATGCTTGTTCATCAATGATCTTGATATTGAGCCGCATGGCCGTATCGTATTTAGAACCGGGTTCGGCACCTGCCACGACATAATCGGTCCTTTTGGATACACTGCCTGTCACCTTTGCGCCCAATGTCTGCAGTTTATCTTTCGCCTCGTCACGCGTCATGGCGTCCAGCGAGCCGGTCAGCACGAAGGTTTTGCCCTGCAGGGGCTTGTGTTCGTGCCTGCTCACCTTGATGTCCTTCCAGTGCACACCACGCTTGATCAGTTTATCAATGATCTCGCGGTTATGTTTCTGGTGAAAGAAGGCTACGATATGTGCGGCAACAACAGGCCCGATATCCTGGACCTCCTGCAAGGTTTCCTCATCAGCCTGCATGATCGCATCCAAGCTGCCGAAATACCGGGCGAGTATCTGTGCCGTTGACTCCCCTACCTCGCGAATTCCCAGTGCATAGATAAACCGTTCAAGGGTGGTCGACATGCTCTTTTCCAGTGCCTCGATCAGATTGGCGGCGGATTTTTCCCCCATTCGTTCCAACCCAATGAGTTGATCCTTTTTGAGTGAATACAGGTCTGCAACCGTATCGATCAGTTTGGAATCGACAAGTTGTTCAACGATCTTGTCTCCCAGCCCGTCGATATCCATGGCACGGCGCGAGGCAAAATGCTTGACGGCGTTTTTATGCTGAGCTTCACAAAACAGTCCCCCTGTACAACGGGCTATCGCCTCCCCTTCAGGCTGGATGATATCCGATCCGCACACCGGGCATTTCCTGGGCATGTGAAATACTTTGGCATCCTTCGGCCTGCGGTTCTTGACCACACTGACGACCTCTGGAATCACGTCACCCGCCCTGCGTACGATGACGGTGTCACCGATACGCACATCCTTGCGCCTGATCTCATCCATGTTATGCAGTGTTGCATTGGACACGGTAACACCGCCGACAAACACCGGCTCAAGACGCGCAACCGGGGTGATAGCCCCGGTTCGGCCGACTTGCACATCGATATCGGTCAATTTTGTAACCTCTTCATGGGCAGGGAATTTATGTGCAATTGCCCAACGCGGCGCACGTGAAACAAAACCGAGTTCCTGTTGCTGCCTGATTTCGTTGACCTTGAAGACCACCCCGTCGATGTCATAATCGAGTTTGTCGCGTTTCCCGCTGATCTTTTTGAAATAGTCGAAACACTCATCGATTCCTTTGACGACCTCGATCTCGGGCGGCACGCGCAGACCCCACTTGCGTATTCGTTGTAGTATGTCGCTGTGCTTCTCACCCAGCCCGGTATCCACCTTGCCGACACCATACCCGAAAAAATACAATGGCCGGTTGGATGTGATCCTGGGATCAAGCTGCCGCAGCGAACCCGCTGCAGCGTTACGCGGGTTGGCAAATTCCTTCTCCCCTTCTTTTCGCTGCCGCTCGTTCAATTCCAGAAATCCCGATTTGGTCATATAGACTTCACCACGTACCTCAAGAACGTCAGGATATCCCTTGCCGATCAAGCGCAGCGGGATCGACTGGACGGTACGGACATTTTGCGTGATGTCTTCGCCGGTATTGCCGTCACCGCGTGTTGCACCTTTGACCAGAATACCCTTTTGATACATCAGACTGACGGCCAGCCCATCGAGCTTGGGTTCGGCGGCGTATTCGACCTGTTGTATGTCGAGCTTTTCCCGTACACGTCGATCGAAGGCCTGCAGCTCCTCATCGGAAAATGAGTTTTCCAGCGACAGCATGGGGATCTCATGCTTGACCTCACCGAATGCCTTGACGGGCTCGGCACCGACCCTTTGTGTCGGCGAGTCCGGCGTGATCAGTTCAGGGTGTTGTTGTTCGAGCTCCTGGAGTTCCCGCAGCAGCCGGTCGTATCCCGCATCCGGGATTTCCGGAGCATCGAGGACGTAATAGAGATAATTGTGGTGATTGATTTCGCTACGTAGTCTATTGATCTTGTCAATATCGTCCCTGGATACCCTTTTCATAGGGACAATTATAACGATGGATCAGGCAAGTTGATAATCCCGGATTGCGGTTTCGATCCAGGACTACGGGGATATGATGAGGGGAGGTGGAATCTTATCCCGTTGCGACCATTTCGACGGCTTCATCTACGTCGACGGCGACAAGTCTTGAGACACCGGGTTCCTGCATGGTCACACCGATAAGTTGGTGAGCCATTTCCATAGTGATCTTGTTATGGGTGATAAACAGGAACTGGACGCGTTCTGACATCTCGGACACGAGTTGGCAAAAACGCACAGTATTGGCGTCATCGAGCGGTGCATCCACCTCGTCAAGCAGACAGAACGGAGCAGGATTCAGTTCAAACATGGCAAATACCAGCGCGACCGCAGTGAGGGCCTTTTCTCCACCCGACAGCAGATGGATATTGCTGTTACGCTTGCCAGGCGGCTGGGCCATGATCGCGACACCGGTCTCGAGCAGGTTATCACTGGTCATCTCCATGCGTGCGATACCACCACCGAACAGGCGCGGAAACAGTGATTGCAACCGCTCATTGACCCTGTCAAAGGTCTCCTTGAAACGTGCACGGGTTTCCTGATCGATCTTGCGAATCGCGTTCTCGAGTGTCATCAGGGCCTCGGTCAGATCAGCGTGCTGTGAGTCAAGGTAATCCTTGCGCTCGGACTGCTCGGAGAATTCCTCAATCGCCGCCAGATTGATTGCGCCCAAACGCTGGACTTTCTGTTCGATGTCACTGATCTTCTCCTGCCACACTTCATCATCGGCCTCATCCGGAATCTCTTCCAGCAGGGAATCAAGTTGATAACTGGTTTCGAGTATCTGTTCCTGCAGGGTCTGACTGCGTACCTGCAATTCACGCCAGTCCAGGCGGACCTTTTCCAGGTCGCTGCGCATCTGCTCGGTCTTGAGCTCGATAACGCCGCGTTTCTCGTTGAGCTCCCTCAGGCTATGTTCACACGCCTCAACCTGTTGCCTGGCGGTGGTCAGTGCCGACTCGATTTCGAGTCGCTTGGCAAGCATGGTCTCGAGTTCGGCCTTCATGTCATCGATCGGTCCATTACCATCGGCTAGTGCCGCAGTCAGCTCATCATGACGACGTTGCATCTGTGCAAGCTGGTGTTGCATACGTTCATGGTTTTCATTCAAAGTACTGAGTTGCGACCTGATCGATTCGGCGCGTAATACGGCTTCACGCGAAGCATCCCTGTCATGTCTTGCCTGTTCCCTGCAAGATTCAAGTTTGGTGCGTAATTCATCCCGTCTGCCGGACATGGCGGTGCGTTGTTTTTCGTGTTGTCCGGTTTCAGCCAGTGCCGTTTCCAGACGTTGATGCGCCGCACTCAACTCCTGCCTGTCGTCGGTCATCTGCGTCCGAATTTCTGCCATCTCATTATGCAGGTTGTCGTGGCGTGTCTGGATCTGTTCCAGCCGGGCGTCCTTGCTGCTCAGCTGGGTACGCAACTCTGCATGTTGGTGAGCGGCCTCGTTGATCCTGGCCTGCAGGGTATCGCGTTCTTCCTCCAGGGCCTTGAGCTGGACACCACCTTCCTGCAGGTCGCACTCCAGCTTTTCAACGTGTGCGGTTGCCTTATCCAGTTGACGGGACAATTGCTTGAGTTCCTGCTCTCTGACAAGAACCCCCGTCTTTTCATCCACTTCACGGATGATGCGCAGCCAGTCATTGCCGATCCAGACTCCGTCACGGGTAACGACCGATTCATTGGTCCCGAGTCTGGTGCGCAGGTCCAAGGCCTCTGCCAGCGTATTGACGGCGTAGACGCCGGCAAACAGCGAATCCAGTTGCCACGGGGCAGTTACCTTATCCAGTAATTGCATGGCGGTCAGTTTACCCCTGGCGGTCGTCACACGAACGCTGGTATCGAATACCGTCAAGGTACCCTGTCGCAGGCTAGCAAGTTTATCCGCAACCTTATCAAGACCGTCGACACATACCGCCTCGAGGGTAAGGCCAAGGACTGCCTCGACGGCGTTCTCCCAGCCATCAACGACTTCGATCGACTCTGCAAGACGACGTATATCGTGTAGACCGTTTTCCTCCAGCCAGGTAGTAACGTGAGTCTCAGTCTTGCCCAGAGCGGCCTTTTGCAGCGTATCCAGCGAGGTATGTTGTTTTTGCAGGACCAGCAGCCGGTCCCGCTCGTTTTCCAGTTCGGCTGCGAGCAGGTCATTGGCATCACGCTGCTTGCCGATGCTGCCGAGTGTGGTGTGAAGATCATTACGAAGCGTATCCAGGTTGCGGCCGAATTCAGTCACCTTGTCCTTGAGATCGTCGCTTTCCTGTTTCAATGAATGTGATGAAAGTTCCTGTTGTTCGGCTTCATGCCGCGACAGGCGTGTCTGTAAACGTGCGAGGCGGTCCTCAAGGTGTGTTATACGGGTGCGTTCCACCTCCGCGACCTGCAATTCGGCAGCTGCCGCTGCATTCAGAGCCTCCCACTCGTGTTGCCAGGACTGCATGGCCTGTTCCGCAACCGCCAATGCAGTTGCCGAGGCGGCCTCCGCCTGCCGAGTGGTTTCTATGCCGGGTTCGGTGGCCTCCATGTCCCGCCGGAGTTTTTCCAGCTGCCTGCTGTCATGATCGAAATGACCCTGGATTTCAATGCGACTCTTTTCCAGTTCCTCCAGATCGCGCTGATTTTGCTGACGCATTTCGCTGGCATGCTGAATCGATTGTTCGAGACGGGCAATCTCGGAGCCGACACTGTAAAACTCACCCTGGATACGGTTGAAGGACTCGTTTTCCTCGGCATGTTGTGTCCGGTGTTTTTCGATCCTGGCCTCGACAGCGCGTAACTCTGCAAGTTGGCCTTCCAGCGCGGTCTCATCGGCAGTGATCTGGCGATTCTTGTCACGGACCTCTTGATCGAGGGCACGCCAGCGCAATGCCAGCGCCTGTGCCTTGAGCAAGCGCTCTTCCTGCTTCAGTTCCTTGAATTTCTCCGCCGCCTTGGCCTGACGCTGCAAAGTTTGAAGTCTTTTATTAATTTCATCAATTAAGTCATTTATTCTATTTATATTTTCTTTTGTATTCCTGATACGGTTTTCGGTTTCACGACGCCGCTCCTTGTATTTCGAGATGCCCGCCGCCTCCTCAAGAAATACCCGTAATTCATCGGGTTTGGCTTCGATCAGGCGTGAGATGGTACCCTGTTCAATGATGGCATAACTGCGCGGCCCGAGGCCGGTGCCCAGAAAGATATCGGTAATGTCCTTCCTGCGGCAGCGGGTACCGTTCAGGTAATAGACCGACTGGCCGTCGCGTGTCAGCTGGCGTTTGATCGCTATTTCACTGTAGTTGGCATACTGCCCGCCGATGCGACCCTCGTTGTTGTCAAAGCACAGTTCAATCGCCGCATGACCGACCGGTTTGCGCGATGTGGACCCATTGAATATCACATCTTCCAGCGAATCACCGCGCAGGTGCCGGGCCGAGCTTTCGCCCATCACCCAGCGCACGGCATCAATCACGTTGGACTTGCCGCACCCGTTCGGGCCGACGACGCCTATCAGCTGACCTGGAAGTGCGATAGTGGTAGGATCTACGAAAGACTTAAAACCGGATAATTTGATTCTTTTAAGTCGCATTGGGCTACAAGATTACAGCAAGAATGTCCGCGCAGACAAGCCTGGAAACAAACTATATGCTGCTTTAGACGCGCTTGCAACACAATATATTGTATTTACAGTTATGCCGACCAGACCTGCCAAGACACTTGAAACCTTTGATAATCCGAATTTCGGGCGGGATTATACAATACGAATGCGTATACCGGAATTCACCTGTCTGTGCCCCAGGACCGGTCAACCGGATTTCGCCACCCTTCACATCGAGTATGTTCCGGCCCGGCTTTGCATGGAACTCAAGTCCCTCAAACTCTATATCTGGTCATACCGTGATGAAGGAGCCTTTCACGAGGCTGTCACCAACAGGATTCTGGACGACCTGGTTGCCACCTGTGAACCGCAGTTCATGCGTATCAACGCCGAATTCAATGTACGCGGAGGCATCTATACCTCTGTGATTGCCGAATACCGCAGTGAATCATGGGTCGCTCCGAGCCCGGTAACGTTACCCTGATACGTTAACCTTGCGCAGTCGCTCGGCCAGTGGTGTGGACATCATCGAATGGGGAAGGAACTATTGAATTTCGCGCCCGCAGTTCCAGCAGAGCTGGAAATCCCCGGGATTCATCTCGCCGCACTGCGGACATTGCCTGCTTGACGTATCTGCCACAGGGTTTTCAAAATCCCTGATAACATCCCGTGCCCGCATCAGATCGTCCGCATCGACCAGCCATATTTCGGGGTAGGTATTCACGAAGGGGATTTCTCCCACACCTCCCTGGGCATTTTCATTGAAAACGTGGGTCTCGATACCCGCCTGCCCGAGCAGATCCTGGATCATATGGGCTTCGAGGAGATTGGCCGCGCGGTAACATCTGATCATGGCCTGGATTGTTCCAACAGACGCTGTTCCCGCGCGGTGTATTCACCCGCGATTACCTTGATATACTTCCCCAGCTCCATCGATTGAAACTGATCTGCAAGGGTTGAGCCTATGGTGCTGGAATAAATGATACCCTCAGGATCCGGCATCTTCGATTCAATAACCAGCCTGCCATATTTCCTGAAACTTTCATCAACCACGGCATGGGCCATGTGCACAACCGCGGACAGTGACAGCGACGCCTTCTTTTCAAAGGCAAAATAGTTATGATCAACTATCTCGATAAGCGATTCCGGGAGATTGAATTTCTCGATAACCCTGGCCCCGACACGGGGATAATACTTTTCGATAAACTCCTCCTCAAGTTCCAGCCGCTGCTTGCCGGCATACAACATCATAAATACCTTGCCCATCTCTAAGAACAGGCCACCTAGAGCAACCGTACTTCTTATCTTGCCCTTCAATCCAAAAAATCTGGCAATCACCTCGCTGAGTTTGCTGGTGGCAAAATTACGCGCAAAGATGATCCGCAATTCCTCCGTACTTGCCAGTGTCAGCAGGGCGATAAAGATTGCAGTCGTCTTGGTGGTCTCCGATCCGAGGTGTTTCACGACATCGACAAAACGTGTAATGTGACCCGAACGGACCTTGCCGTAATGCACCGAGTTGGCGATGATAAACAGGCGTGCCGCGACCACTGTTCCCAACTGATCCTTCAGTGATTCTATCTGGGAAGGCATTGCTTTCTCATCATCGAGGATATCCAGCACGCTGTATTCAAACCCCAGATTGATATCCTCAAGACACTGCAGGACACCTTCTATGATATCTTCATCAGTTTCCGATACCTTGCCCTCTTCTGACAGAACCTCATCCAGATCATCGACTGCAACACTTTCGGGATTATCTGTTGACTCGGTGTTTTGTTCAGTCACCTGATCCTCGCTTGCTATTGTACTGATCAGAAAATATAACTATCGTAACGTATTTTATTGATGATATATTGCCGACTCGAAATTTAAAGGTTTTTATACCAATCATAAGCTGTTTCTCCGAAGCGAGCTGTATGTCTTCAATCTCCGTGATCCATTTAAAAGCCGGATACCATAATGAAAAACAATAAAAAACCCCGCAAGCTGTCATTCCGTCAGAACGTCAATCGCATGGTTGACAGGGCGATAAAGGCGACAAATCTCGACAAGGGAACGGCTCGAGCCATCAAGGCCTGTAACTCTGTCATCCAGGTGAAATTCCCGGTCAAGATCCGCGGCAAGATTGAGGTCTTTACCGGTTGGCGGGCGGTTCACAGCACCCATCGCCTCCCGGTCAAGGGTGGTATCCGCTATGCACCGTATGCCGCACAGGATGAGGTGGAGGCGCTTGCGGCACTGATGACGTATAAATGCGCCCTCGTTGATGTACCATTCGGTGGGTCCAAGGGGGCTTTGCTGATCGATCCGGTCCAGTATGACCGCGACGAGATGCAACTTATTACCCGACGTTTTGCTCTCGAACTGACCAGAAAAGGTTTCCTCAATCCAGCAACCAACGTGCCGGCGCCCGATGTTGGCACTGGCCAACGCGAGATGGCGTGGATCGCCGATACCTATAAAAACCTCAATCCGGAGGATATCAATTATCTAGCCTGCGTGACTGGCAAACCGGTGCACCACGGCGGTATCCGTGGCCGTGTGGAGGCAACAGGACGTGGCGTACAGTATGCGGTGCGTGAATTTTTTCGTCACCAGGACGATATGGCACGCGCCGGCTTGTCGGGCGATATCAGTGGCAAGCGTTTTGTCGTTCAGGGCCTGGGGAATGTCGGCTACCATGCTGCGAAATTTCTCAGCGAAGAGGATGGCGCCAGAATCGTCGCTATTATTGAACGCCACGGGGTTATCCATAACGACAATGGTCTCGATGTTGAACATGTCCATCAGCATATCGTTGAAAACAAGACTATCGAAGGATTTCCCGACGCCAGATTTGATGCCAATGGCGCGGGAGCCCTGGAGATGGAATGCGATGTGCTGATCCCTGCCGCACTGGAAGGCCAGATTCATGAAGAAAATGCGGATAATATCAAGGCCAGGGTTATCGTCGAAGCCGCCAATGGCCCGGTCACTTATGGCGCCGATGAAGTCCTCAATAAACGTGGCATCACCATCATACCGGACGTTTATGTCAACGCGGGTGGAGTTACCGTCTCATATTTTGAATGGATACGTAATATCTCCCATATCCGGTTTGGCCGTATGCAGCGACGTCACGACGAACTGCGCGGCCACCAGTATGTATCACTGTTGCAGGAGATATCCGGTGCCAGTATTTCAGCCGATACGATTTCAAAGATGGTTCATGGCGCCGATGAAGTGGACCTGGTACGTTCTGGTCTCGATGACACTATGCGCCTGGCCTATCAGGAAATGCGCAATGAGATTCTAGCCAACAAGGATATTAATGACCTGCGAACCGCGGCATTTGCCATTGCGATTCAAAAAATCGCGCGAACCTACACGGACATTGGTGTATACTGATCCCGGTTTACCCTTGATTGAAATTTGAATCGCATGACCCCATCAAGAAGTTGTGTGCCACGTCTAACCATCCCATCCATCTGAAGGGGTAATTACCCAATAGTTAGATCCAGGGCGCCGTAATACGGCGTCGATTGCTATATACGAACTTATAAAACTACGATGTCATCCATAGAAAATCTCCGTAATATTGCCATTATTGCCCATGTCGACCACGGCAAGACCACCCTGGTCGATAAATTACTGCAACAATCCGGTACTCTGGACAGAGACTCCGGTTCACTTGAGCGGGTGATGGATTCCAATGATCTTGAAAAGGAACGAGGTATCACAATCCTGGCCAAGAACACCGCCCTTAGCTGGCGCGACTACCGGATCAATATCGTTGATACTCCGGGTCATGCCGACTTCGGCGGCGAAGTCGAGCGTGTGCTGTCCATGGTGGATTCGGTGCTGTTACTGGTCGACGCAGTGGATGGTCCCATGCCACAGACACGCTTTGTCACTCAAAAGGCCTTCGACCTTGGCCTCAAGCCCATTGTAGTCATCAACAAGATCGACCGTCCCGGCGCACGGCCTGACTGGGTATTAAACCAGACCTTCGATCTTTTTGACCGTCTCGGTGCCACTGATGAACAGCTCGATTTTCCGGTTGTTTACACCTCGGCCCTCAAAGGCTATGCCGGCCTGGCCCCCTCAGCCTGCAGTCAAGACATGACACCGTTGTTTGAAACCATCGTGGAAAAGGTTCCACCGCCGGAGGTCGATCCGGACGGCCCGTTTCAGATGCAGGTCAGTTCACTCGACTACAGCAGTTATGTTGGTGTCATCGGTATCGGGCGTATCAAGCGCGGCCGGGTCAAAACCAATACACCGGTTGTTATTGTTGACCGCAACAACCGCCGGCGTAGTGGTCGTGTACTGCAAATACTGGGGTTCAACGGCCTGCACCGCGTGGAGACTCCGGAAGCATTCGCAGGCGATATCATTGCTTTTACCGGTATCGATGTTCTTGATATCTCGGATACTCTGTGCGATCCAAACCACGTCGAGGGTTTACCTGCATTAAGTGTAGATGAACCCACTGTCAGCATGACGTTCCAGGTCAACAATTCTCCTTTCGCCGGCAGGAATGGTAAATACCTCACCTCCCGACAGATCAGGGATCGTCTCTATCAGGAACTCAAACACAATGTGGCCCTGCGGGTCGATGAAACCGGTGATCCGGACAAGTTCAAGGTATCCGGTCGGGGTGAACTGCACCTGTCGATCCTGATTGAAAACATGCGACGTGAAGGATATGAGCTCGGTGTATCACGACCCGAGGTAATAATCAGGGAAAAAGACGGCAAACGGCAAGAACCCTATGAAACGCTCACAGTTGATGTCGAAGAGATACATCAGGGCGCTATTATGGAAAAGCTCGGCATGCGTGGCGGCGAACTAAAGGATATCATCCCGGACGGCAGAGGACGTGTACGCCTCGACTACCTGATACCCTCGCGCGGGCTGATCGGTTTTCGCACCGAGTTTCTCACCGCCACCCAGGGCACAGGATTGCTGTATCATGTTTTTGATCATTACGGTCAACTCAAGCCCGGTGTCTTCGGTCAGCGTATCAACGGTGTGCTGATTGCCAATGGTAATGGTAAGGCGCTGGCCTATGCACTCTTCAACCTGCAGGAACGGGGGCGGATGTTTATCGGACACGGCGAAGAGGTATATGAGGGCATGATTATCGGTATTCACTCGCGCGACAACGACCTGGTAGTAAACCCGCTCAAGGCAAAACAATTGACCAATATACGCGCTGCGGGCTCTGATGAAAATATTCTGTTGACCCCGCCGATACGAATGAGCCTGGAACAGGCCCTGGAATTCATCGACGATGACGAGTTGGTGGAGGTCACCCCGCTGCATATACGTCTGCGCAAGAAGCTGCTTAAGGAATATGAACGCAAACGCGCGGCACGCAGTGGGACGGACGGTTAACCCTGGAATTTCTGGAACACCAGCGTGGCATTGGTGCCGCCAAATCCGAAACTGTTGGTCATCACCCGGTCAAGCTCCACATTGTCCATACATTCCCGCACAACAGGCAGACCTTCCGCGGCCGGATCAAGTTCGACAATATTGGCCGAGGCCGATATAAACCCGCCCTCCATCATCAATAATGAGAAAATGGCCTCATTGACACCGGCAGCACCGAGGGCGTGACCGGTCAAGGATTTCGTTGAGGAGAACGGCGGTACCCTGCGATTGCCAAACACTTCCCGGATAGCTTCCAGCTCCTTGACATCACCCACAGGGGTGCTGGTACCGTGCGTATTGATATAATCGATATCCCCGGAACATGTCGCCAATGCCTGATGCATGCAACGCACGGCCCCGCTACCTGATGGCTGGACCATATCATAGCCGTCCGATGTAGCACCATATCCCACCACTTCGGCATAGATTCTGGCACCTCGAGTACGGGCATGTTCCAGTTCTTCCAGCACCACCAGACCACCACCGCCCGAGATGACAAATCCATCGCGGTTGACATCATAGGTGCGCGATGCCGTCTGGGGTGAATTGTTGTATTTGGATGACAACGCCCCCATGGCGTCAAACAACATCGTCATGGTCCAATGAACTTCCTCACCCCCACCGGCAAATACGATATCCTGTTTGCCGAGCTGGATTAATTCATATCCGTTACCAATGCAATGAGCACTGGTTGAACATGCTGAACTGATCGAATAATTTACACCCTGTATCTTGAATGCGGTCGCCAGATTGGCGGATGTTGTACTGCCCATGGTACGCGGTACCATATAAGGCCCGATACGGCGGGCTCCCTTTTTACGCAGAGTATCCGCCGCCTCAAGGAAGTTCTTGTTCGAGGCACCACCGGAACCGGTAATCAATCCCGTGCGGGGATCGGATACCTGTGAATCTTCGAGTCCTGCATCCTCAATGGCCTGTTGCATGGCCAGATAATTAAAGGCTGCGGCATCACCCATGAAGCGCAATAGCTTGCGGTCAATATGGTCTGCAGGATCAATCCTCGCCGGCCCATGCACTTGTGAGCGTAATCCAAGATCGGCGTATTCCTGGCTGAACTCGATACCGGATCTGCCTGACTTCAGGGAGGTTATGACTTCTTGCTGATTGTTTCCGATGCTGGAGATAACACCCAGACCTGTGATGACGACCCTTTTCAAGCATTCATCCTCAAAAATTCTCTGTAGAAGTAAACAGCCCCACGCGCAGGTCTTTGGCAGAATATATTTCCCTGCCATCGACATCCATCATGGCATCAGCGATGCCCATGACAAGTTTGCGCATAATCACCCGTTTTAGCTCAATCCTGTAGGTTACCAATGAATTGGCTGGTGTCACCTGTCCGGTAAACTTGACTTCACCCGAACCTAATGCGCGTCCGCGACCCAGGCCTCCGTTCCAGGCAAGAAAAAAGCCGATTAGTTGCCACATGGCATCGAGCCCAAGACAACCCGGCATGACGGGATCACCATCGAAATGGCAAGCGAAAAACCACAGATCGGGTTGTATATCCAGTTCCGCGATTATTTCCCCTTTGCCAAACAGCCCTCCCTCATCGGTAATCCTGGTAATACGATCAAACATCAACATGGGTGGCAAGGGTAATTGCGCGTTACCGGGACCGAATAACCGGCCATGGCCGCAGAGGATGAGGTCTTCCTGCAAGTAGTTATTTTTTTTATTCATTTGTAGGTGGCCACATAGAATTATAGTCTCCCTGTCTGGTAAAAACAGCATCCCTGCACATACGGATATTATTATTGCTGTTCGATGCGTATAAACGCGTTATCTTAATATAAGATTATAAGTATTACGAATCGTACTGTGATGCAACCCTGACCACGTAAAATCAGGATCTACAGCAGGGATATCTGGGTAATAACCGGTGGGAGATGTGCACTGGACTTTCAGGCCGTCGCAAGATCGTCAAGGCATTTGAAATATAAGGGACAACGACAAGATCTGGTTAGTTTGACAATAGAATACCCCTGACCAGTGGTAATACGGTCATCCACTACAGAGTACAACTGGAAAATAAAGGCCCGCTCACGCGGGCCTTCAGAATTTACGCAGGCGTGACTTGCGTCGCTTGCAAGCCTTTGGGACCTTGCTCAACTTCAAAATTGACAGTTTGTCCCTCGGATAATGTCTTGAACCCTTCTCCAACGATGGCTGAATGATGGACGAATACATCATCGCCACCTTCGGTGGGAGCTATAAAGCCAAAACCCTTGGAATCATTAAACCACTTAACTGTACCTGTACGCATGAAATATAACCTCGAAATATTAATACAATAGTTTTGCTTGCGGATAAAAAAACAGGAAATTTACTTGAAAACCCCAGGCGGGAAGTTCTGAAACAACCATGATTTTTACCGTTGCGGGTGGAATTATAGCCCGTTAATTCAATGAACGCCATGTTTTTTACATGCTTTTTTACAATAATATTCGGGATTTAAATCGTGTATAACAATCGCACACATGATCTTGCCCAAAAACATGATATATCACGTCAACGCACAGAAAATCGATAAATGACCGCCCGTGCCAAGACAATATATATGATAGTAGCTATATCCCTTCCCTGTAATCCTTGACGATCTTTAACATCGATTCGAAAGTCTTTTTTGCCTTTTTGCTGGGCAGTCTTTTCCTTGGTGCAGGAATACTCTGAAAATATTCAGGAGACAGGATCTGTTGCTCGATAAATGTATTGATAATCTGATGCAACTCATCAGCTGTCATTTGTTTCTGACTGGACATGACCTGCCTTGCGACATAGATAATCGAGTCGCCGGTTACCCGCGCATAACGATTTATCAATGCTGAACGTCGTGCGATACCCTGCAATATCCCGAACTCCGTTTTCCCAGACAGGTTCGCCGCGATTTGAATCAGTTTGCGGTATGATTGCTGGAATTGGCGGATTTTCTTCTTTCTGCTTTGATTCAAAGCGACATCTTTTTCCGTCGCATAATCGGACCTCAGTATCTCAATGAAATCCTCCGCGCTCATGGTACCGTTACCCTGCTGGTAATAGGCGGGCAACTCACGCATTATGTCGCGGATGCAGAAGACCGCATCCCAGGTTATGCCGTCAACGACTTCATAAATGCCCTGTGTCGATTTTGCTCTTTCAAAATATGCATAGAGTTTTCTGAATTTTTTTATTTCGGCGAGGACCTTATCGTCATCCAGCAACTTCTCTTGCAGGCCGTGATCAAAGCCGATTTTGTACAAGACCGCTTCATTCTTGGTCGCTTCAAACTCCTGATCGAATACCCTTAATATACTGTGTCTTCTGAATGATCTTATGTTTTTCTTTTTTCCGGTAATCAGGAAATCCGTTATTTGAGCAAAGGTCTGTACAATGTATTTTGCCTGGTTTTTTTGTTCCGTAATGGTCGTAGACATACGTTCCACGTCGTCATAACGATATTCACGGTGATAAAGACCGAATTGTCTCACTGAGCCATAATCGATGATAGCGGCATCGGTGAGGATATTGTCGCCGTCCCAGTCCAGCCAACAGAAGATATACTCGCTTTCGAACCGGGCGGTGGCCCTGGCAAATGCAATGGTTATCCGTCTCAACATATCGTGATATTTATTCTTCGGTTCACCAATCCGTGTCCAGGCCCTGTTTTTTACCTGCCTGTCAATATAGTAGTCGATAGCCGCTTTCAATCCGGCATAATCACCCTGTTTCAGGTGATAGAAAAAATGCGCCGGTCGCAACAGATTCTTGTATGTCCGCACGTTTACCGAAGTGTTGTCGTCGTATGCGATAACGGCAAGGGTTCTTTCGGTTGGGATATTGTTCTTGTGCAGGATATCGCTCATCAAGGCGGCGCAGACACCATCCCACAACTCGTAACGCCCCGATCCATAGGAAGCATTTTTATCTCCGGTCTTGAAATATTTTTTTTCAATTGCTGTCGCGGGACTTAAACACGTCACGCCGGTACCACAGCTCGATACATCCCATACAGCATCCCTGCCCCGCAGCTGTCCATTCCAGATACTGCGGCCATCACCAGATGTATAGCCAACCCTGCCGGGATGTTGCAGCTGCAAGTACCGGGTAGCCATGTACTTGTTGGGACGGATATCCTTCTTTGGTACGGGTGTCTCGTGAATGACATCATACTCGTTGATGATCTCAAGACTGAATGTCCCGAGGATGACCTTTTCAAGTTCCCTGGTTAGGGAAATCGGATGATCTTTTGCAATCAGCCCCATTTCCCTGGCCAGTTCAAAGTTAAAATAGAAAACCTTGCCGCCATGGCGGGTTCTGGCCTGGTAATCAACGTAACCATTGGGTACAGCCTTGCGCAAGGAATGCGTACCGTCGAGCTGCGAAAAACGATGATAGTCCCGTCTTTTTTTGTGTCTGTTTGAATTCGTTTGATTTTGTTTGTTTTTACTCATGTTTTATTTATCGGATCATTTAAATCAACACTTTAGCACCAACTATGTGTTATGTTTTTGTAATAACTAATAAAATAGAAACCATGTCGAGGACTTTTCATTAACGTGCACAATAAAGGCATCATTGCGGCCGGTCATCCTGCAACATTGGAGGCGGCCGAGCTCATGCTCCGTGAGGGAGGCAATGCTTTTGATGCCATCGTGGCTGCGCATTTTGCCGCCTGTGTTGCCGAACCCGTCCTGGCATCGCTTGCCGGTGGTGGGTTTTTACTGGCCCATACCCATGATAACCAGGACATGGTCTATGATTTCTTCGTCCAGACACCGAGGAGAAAATTACCCGTTGTCGATCAGGACTTCTATCCGATCTCAGCAAACTTCGGTGTTGCTCAACAGGAATTCCACATCGGACTGGGAGCAGTAGCCACACCGGGAACCGTCAAGGGCCTTTCCGCGATTCACAGGGACCTCTGCACAATCCCCCTCGAGCGCCTTGTCGAACCGGCCCTGATTCTGGCGCGAAACGGTGTCAGAACCAACCCGTTTCATGCCTATATTTTTGAGATCGTCCAGCCAATCTTCAGCGCCACAGACGAAGCACGCAGGACATTCTCAAGTGAACACTATGATCAGGGCCTGGTCCGTGAAGGCGATCTGCTCAAACAGCCTCAATTAGCGGATACCCTCGAGGCATTGACCCATGAAGGTGAGGCGCTGTTTTATCGAGGAGAAATTGCCGCCCGCATCGAAACATTGTGTCGTGAGGAAGGCGGTCATCTAGACCGCCAGGACCTCGAGCACTACAGGATTTATAAACGAAATTCGCTCGAAGTTGCTTATCATGATACTACGGTACTGACCAACCCACCCCCGTCTACGGGCGGCATACTCATCGCTTTCGCGCTCAGACTGCTCGATGATCAACAAGTAGCCGTGTACAAGTCCGGTTCACGTATGCATATTGACCTGTTGTGCAAGGTAATGGAACTCACCGACAAGGCCAGAATTGATACTGAACTGCTCAGGTCGCACCCATCCTACGAGAGGCACTTGCTGCACCCCGAATATATCGGAAAATACCGCCGGCATATCATGGGTCGGGCACAATTCACGCGTGGTACTACACACGTGGGCATTATCGACCAATGGGGCAATATTGCCTCCATGTCAATGAGCAACGGTGAAGGCTGCGGTCACATGATACCCGGTACGGGTATCATGCTTAATAATATGCTGGGCGAGGAAGACCTGAATAGTGGTGGATTTAATACCTGGTCAACTGACCAACGCATGAGTTCGATGATGTCCCCCACCCTGTTATTGACACCATCGGGTGATATGATCGCCCTGGGTTCGGGGGGATCCAACCGCATCAGGACTGCTATCCTCCAGGTCATCATTAACCTGCTTGATTACAACATGCAACTGGAAGACGCGGTAAATAGCCCGCGTATCCATTTTGAAAGGGGTCTGTTAAACATCGAGGACGGATTCCAGCATGATGAAATCGCCAGACTCGTTGAGATGTATCCTCAACACAAGATTTGGCAGGATCGAAATCTATTCTTTGGCGGAACGCATGCAGTGATGCGTAAAACCCGTCAGTTTGTCGGCGCCGGCGATCCGAGACGTGGCGGTGTCGCTAAAATCGTTTCATGATCTGAGGATAGGCGGGCCTCGAAGCGGTGATAGTCCGGAGGCCCTATGCACATTTTTACATGAATCTGAGCGTACATATCCTCTCAGGATATCCTAAATCAGGTACTCTGGACGGTACACATGGATTCCTGAGTTTACCCGACTAGAAATCCCTGTCTTTCACTGTCTTGCGGCCATCAGCACGCGCACTTTCGATTGCCTGGTCGCATAACTGCCGAACCTTCTCCGAGAGCACACCCAATACACTCGCCGAGGTATTCATGCCTGATTTGGCACGGATATAATTCTTGAGTTTGGATGCAACGATGAGGACTTCATTATCTTCAGACATTTTTATCTCCTTTTTCTGATTGAATGAGTATCGAAATATGCAGTGACAGTCTTCCCGAAACTCCCCGTTTTATTGGAATTCCCGAACAACCATAAACCAATTAGCGCTATACAATACCATAATGCTTCTGTACTGCTAGCAGATTTCTGTCGGCCTGGATGGTTTCATAGGCGATATGGCATCCTGTGTTTTCCGTAGATTGCCAGTAATAGCTCAAGTTAATAATTAATTATTTTTAATAAAATATTGTATTTTATTGATATTATTCATTTCCATCGACCGACATCCGTGTTTTCAAGCTAAATACTCTGATAATCTCCCCGTTACGCGATTCTGGAATTACTCGTGATGAACGATATGGCCTTGGTCCTCCTGATGCTGTTGACAGCAAACGGGATGCCCGTTCTGTTAAAACTTGCACTGGGTGAACATCTCGGTTACCCCCTTGATGGCCGCAAGCGGTTTATGGACGGTCATCCGATCTTCGGTGATACCAAGACCATTCGTGGAATTTTCGCTTCGCTGGCTGCGACAACACTGGTTGCCATTGGTGCCGGCATCCCTGCCACAACAGGTTTGATCGTATCAATGAGCGCGATGCTGGGCGATCTACTGTCAAGTTTTATCAAACGCAGGCTTGGCGCACCCTCCAGTAAACCGATACTGGGCCTCGATCAGATACCGGAATCATTGTTGCCTTTGCTGGCCATCAGATCACAATTTGAACTGTCGTGGAGTAACGTGCTGCTGCTCATGATCGGATTCTTTTTCCTTGAACTGGTCTTCTCACGTCTGTTTGTCAGGACGGGACGCGCGTCCGACGACGTATCGTAACAGTTCATCCGCTACCCTTTCTGACCGGGTTAATTCTCCTTGCGATGCAGATGATGGATGGTAATCTCCGGCGGGCAGTTCAACCGGACGTCGACGATGGAAACACCGGATCCAAACGAGGTGTAACCGGTCAGTTTATGATATCGCCATGACTTTCGACTGTATTGCCTGGGACAGCGGACATTGGTGAAAAGCGGAAAGCCGCCCGGCAGGCAAATCTGTCCGCCATGCGTATGACCGCATAACATCAGGTCGAACTCGGCATGCGCCGCATGCTGATACAGCTCCGGGGAATGCGATAACAGGATCGTAACCGCTTCAAAAGGTATGTCACAGGTTGCCTTTTCCATGTTGTCGGCAAGATAGTAATGCGGATCATCAACACCGGCGATATAAATCACCGAACCTGATCGTTCGACTGCAACCGATTCATTGAGCAGCATGCGAATACCCATCGCCTCCAGACCCTGAACCATACCAATGCTGTCATGATTTCCCAGTATACCGTACATGGGTTTGCTGATATGAGCAGATACGCGTTCCATTCCCGCCAGAGTGTTAGCATATGGACCGGTCGTTTTGGCCCTGAAATCACCGGTCAGTACACAGGCGTCATAATCAACGCTGCGGATCCTGTCAATCAATGCATCCGGCATTTCTGGATTGACGTCTATATGCAGATCCGTAAGGTGCAGCAGCCTGAACCCTTCAAATTCGGCTGGCAGATTACAGATGGAAACATGATTGTGATTGATCCGGATATCAAGCGAATTTCTTTTACCCCGCCGATAGAGATGCAATAATTTCAGCGTTTTCCTGATTATGGAATGCATGGAATACCAGTTTTCCGGATGGAAAAAGTTGATACCCTGACCGAATACCCTGGTTTCACGGTCTTTCTCAATGCCGAGCCGCTGTTTGACATGCAGGCGTCCGACACGTCTTTCGAGTTCTTCATATTCCTTGTCGTTCATCAATATGCCATCGCTTTGTGTCACAGCATTCGGTATCATTCACAGGCATAGTCCACTAGAATAACGGACCAGAACCAATCTCATAATATACCGCGTATGCCTTCCGGAAGCCGGCCAGTATAAAGCCATGCGTTATGTTGTATATAGTATATAATTTCCCGATCAATTTATTGCTTCGGCACCATTCAAGTCTGAACATACTCACAGGATTTAACAATGCCACATTATCGAAGATTCAGTGATGCCTCGGTCAGCGAAAAGATCCTCGATACCATGTTCCTGATCACCATCGGCATTGGATATGCCTTTGCCATGGTTCATCTCGTGTTCACCCATCAATATCATGACGGTAAACCCGGTTTGTCGGTGGAGGATATCCGCATTGCGTATTACGGCATCCGTCAACAGACCCGTCTTGGGGCGGCGGTCAACGGTCCGATGCGAGGTTTCCTGAAAAGTGATCTGCAAAAGAATACCATCTTTGAATGGATCGAGAATGGCGCCGGACAGGAATCGTATGAAACGACTATTGCACCGATCCTGAACGAGAATTGCACCAAGTGTCATTCCGAAGGTGGCATAATGAGTTCCGTACCGCTGACAAGTTATAAAAGCGTGGCCAAGCTGACTGATACCGATACCGGCATGTCCATTCAAAGCCTGGTACGTGTGTCGCATATTCATCTGTTCGGCATCGCATTCCTGATGTTCTTTCTCGGCCGCATCTTCATCCTCTGTGATATACCGGTAACCCTTAAACGCATAACCGTAGCCATTCCGTTTATTACGGTACTCGTGGATATCTTTTCCTGGTATCTCACCAAGCTCTCCCCTGCTTTCGCCTATCTTGTAGTAATTGCCGGTGCACTGATGGGTGTTTCCATCATGGCACAAATCATCGTCAGTCTTTATCAGATGTGGTTTTATAAACCCGAATCACGCCCAATGAAAGTGTAACAAGTGGAATTGTAATGGTTGTACCAATATCCCGTGATGCGGACGCAGAGGCGTTAATGCGGACATATCTCCAGCGTATCGCAACCGGTCCTGAGATGAGCAAGGATTTGAGCCTCGAAGATGCACGGTCAGGCATGCAGATTATCCTCGAAGGAAAGACACATCCCGTACAAACCGCGGTGTTTCTGATCGCCTTGCGGATGAAGCGGGAAAGCGATGATGAAAACCGTGGAATACTCGATGCCATCAGACAGACAACCCACTATGCCACCGCCCGGGTCGATGACCTGGTCGAAATCGCCGATCCATATGATGGATTTACAAGACACTTGCCCTCCTCTCCATTTTTGCCCGCGGTGCTTGCAGCCTGTGGAGTATCCACGGTATCTCACGGTGTGAAATCCATTGGACCGAAGTACGGGCTTACCCATCATCAGGTGCTGAGCGCGGCTGGTATCGATATTGATTTATCACCCGGTGAGGCCGCAAAACGAATATCCGATCCTGAAACAGCCTGGGCCTATGTCGACCAGCGTCATTATTGTCCTGCGCTCTTTGACCTGCTCGAACTGAGAAACCTGATCGTCAAACGTCCCTGTATCGCCACACTGGAGGTGATGTCGGGACCAGTCAGGGCCACCGGCCGTACACACCTGATTCATGGCTACGTACACAGCGGATACAAGCGATTATACATTGAGCTGGCCAGGTACGCCGGATACCACAGTGCCTGTATAATCAAGGGCATCGAAGGCGGAATTGTTCCGTTGCTGAACAAAAAGGTAAGCTGTATCGGATATACAAGCAACAAAAGTGCGAGCGAGTTTGAGCTCGACCCGACAGGCGCCGGGGTGATAACCGGTAACAGATCCGTACCCTTGCCGGCAAACGATCAAGGTGATCACGCGGAGAAAGCAACCACAACCGCTCCATCGGCAGTTCATGCCGCAAGGTTGGGCCTCGGGGCCTTGCAAGGGGAATCGGGATTAACACGCGACAGCCTGATCTATACAGCGGCAGCATGCCTCGTTCACATGCAACGTTTCAATGACATGAGGTCAGCCGCTCACCATGTCGGGGAGGTAATCGACAGTGGCAGGGCCCTGGCACACTTCCGGAATCTATCGGTCACGGTGTAACAGGCATCCCTGCATTTTAGCGTTCACACCAGAAATCGACACCCTGTTCCTGCAGGAATGATTCGGCCTCCTCACCGTGCAGCATCGCCAGGGTAGACAATATGCCTGCATCCGTACATGTCCCTGCTACCACGGTCACAGACGCCGGGGCGTTTCTGACCGGCCAGCCGCTACGTGGATCGAGTATATGGCAGTAGCGAATGCCGTCTTTCAGTAGATAACGTCGCGCATCACCACTTGTTGCCACGCCGCCCCGGGTGAGCTCGAAATTATGAATATCCCCACCAGTATTTACATGCTGTCGTAACCCACGTCTCACGCAGTGTTCTATTCCGATTATCCAGCCGCGTCCGTCATTGCGTGGCCCCGTTACCCGGATATCACCCCCGAAGTTGACGAGCACACTGGCTGAGTGGTGTTGCATCAGGATGCCGGCGGCCTTATCAACGGCATATTCCTTGCCTATACCGCCGAGGTCGATCTCCATACCCGGCTGCAGGGTAATGACCGGGCGGTCCCACCCAACCTTGTTCCATCCGATGTTTGATAACATTGCTGTGACCTGTTCCCGGTTTGGGATATTGTCGCTGCCATCAAAACGCCAAACCGATCGCAGTACTCCTGATGTGATATCAAACATCCCGTCACTCAGGCGATAACACTGATCCGCATAATCCAGCAGGTTTGCCGTCTCCTCATCGACTTCGACCGGCTCACCCCCTGAGTGATTGATGCGGTGGATGATGTTGCCATCCAGGTAGCGGCTGAATTTTGCCTCGATACGCACCGCCTCATCATGCGCCAGCGACAATAGCTCGCCTGCCATCATCTTTCCGCCTGCTTCAATATCCATCAATAATTCACAGGGACTTGCCATCGCCTGAAAACTGCCGATCCAGTAATCACCGGTATGCTGAAGAATTGGCTGCTGCTGATTCATGACACAGCGCAAGGTCTGCGTACGTGGAGGATCCTGTCTGCTACTGCCTGAGTAATTCTAAGATCGCTGCCTCCAGACCATCCTTGTCCTTTTCATGAAAACCCATATGAGACAGACTGAGATCACCCGTACGATTGATCAGATAGGAACTCGGCATGCCTTTGACATCATAATCCAGTGCAATATCACCGTTCGGATCATAGGCAATGATAAAATCTGCGGGGTATTTTTTCAGAAATTTTTCGACATCCGATCGATCCTTGTCCATGTTGACGGCTACGATTACCAGCCCCTGATCCTTGTAGCGTGCCATCAATTCATTAAACCACGGGAATGATTTCCGGCATGGGGGACACCACGTCGCCCAGAAATCAAGATACACTACCTTGCCGCGCAACTCGCTTAATTGCAGCTTGCCGCTGTCGGTGGGCGCAGAAAAAGCGGGTGCGGGATCTGCGTATACTTGCAGCGGGAGTATCAGGAAGACGCATATCAGCAGGCTGATCCAGGTCTGCCGCATCCACGGGCAGGACCAATACTGCCCACTTACCCTGTCCGGCAACACCGGGCTGGTATTTAAAGGAAAATTGTCAGCTACTGCGTCCACTTTTGTAATACTTCAATAACCTTTCCTGCCTGCTCGGAACTGGAGATATTGAATTTGGATTTTTGCTGATATTCGCCGTTCCGTTTTTGATAGCGTCTTATAGAGAAGCGCTCAGGACCGTATTCGTTTTTATTCCGGTCCCAGTCCTGATATTTGAAAATAATCGTAGACCAGGCACCCTTGGTAAGTATTTCCTTGTCCAGTTCCTTGACCAGTTGTACGCCGTCTTCCGTGTAATTGATTGTGATATCGTCTACATTCGAAGCCATATCGTCCTTCCGTCGTTTATACTAATGAATCAGGTAACCCGGTTACCGTGACAATGTTCAAAGGTTGCATATCATCACACATTACGCCATCGATGGTAAAATGTTTCCAGGAAGCGATCATATCTAACTGATTTAAAATTAAAAATATTGATCAGCCGGCCGGATACCAGAGGCAGGTCACGGTGGTTGAAGTATACGGCATCAAAACCACAACGATATCGTACCCTGGAGAATAACAGCATTGAGGGAAAGAAACTCTCCTTCCCTATCCTCCTGTCGCAGGTATTCGGCACGCACACTGAAATCCACCTCATTATGCAGCTTGCCGCCAAGAGTCAATCCGGCCGTCGCGGAATCGAGGTTGCCCAATCGATAGTCGGCACTGATGTATTGTGGAACAGGTATCGACTGCAACAGGCTCGGATGATAAAGATCGGCGGCCGTTTGGGAATAAAGACGTATATGAGGTTGAAGGTAATAATTATCGTGCAGTTCAAACCGGTAGCGAAAATCCAGTGTATGGGAAGTGACATCCCAGTCATCCCAATAGTAACGATAGGCAAATGTTGCGACATTTTCCCGGAACTGATGCATAGTCTTCAAATACAGGCTCTGCATCAACCTGTCATCCGGACGCAATTCGTTTATATAGCCAGCGACGCCCGGATTGCCTGCCGCGTCAACGCTGCCGTCGATGATACTGACGAGCTTGTACGGATCGGTCTGATACCCATGTGACGGCATCAGGGTATAGTTCAACTGTGTTATTGTCCTGCGGTTTATGACCTGGGTAATCCCGCCCAGCAACTTCAGGGTCGTCTTGTGCTCATTCGAGCCGCGTTCTGTCGAGGTTGTATCCCGCAAACCGACAGGTACGCCGCCAATCGGTTCTATGATATCAAAATCCAGGGCCATACCGGCGGTGATCGTCGTTAAATTCCGATTGATGTCATGTCTGGATATTGCACTCAAACCCATGGAGGTATAGTCCTTTTCCACCGATACACTGGCTCCGTAATTGAAGGTTGTCGAATCAGTGTGAGGCCTTTCCCACTCGGCATTGATGCCAGCGCGTATATCACTGAAGTCCGCGAGCGGTACCTTGCCTGCAGGTATGCCAAACGTCCCCCCGGATGGTGCGGTAAAGGTCTGTGCGTTGGATGAGGCCACCGCACCGTTGGGAGATGCGCCCGTCATGGTATCCGTAACGATCCTGACGCTGAGAAATTGCTCATCACCAATCTCTGCTTTCGCAGATGCAACATTCTCATTGACGGTGATGCGTTCACGCTCGAGGTAAAACAGACTGCTTAGATCGGTATCCCACAGTTGTTCATCACCAACAGATCCGCCATGAGTGGCTGGAGACAAGAGTGTGCAGGTAGCTGCAGCCAGCGCCTTGTGAATCGAGCGCCGTCCTTTTAATTGCACCCGCAGCCTCCGCTACCGATACCCGGTCCACCACGGGATGCCTCCCTGCTGAAGTAGACCTTCTGATCCATCAGGCTCTCCATCTTATGGGCATCAAGCTGCATCTTATCCTGAGCCAGCAAATCCCGGTCCCAGGGGTGGACATGCCCGATTGCACAACCGTTAAGCAATAAGGCTATGAGAGCGCCTGTTAATTTATACATCGGGCTTACACGGAGTATTGGCATGATCAGAATGAAATATCCTCTGTGCGTATTGAACAGCTTGTCATATCCAGAGTTTGATTACACTGATACAATAGTAGGTACATTAACGGCTGAATGCATCATCCCGGATTCCATTCAACGACCATCCTAACCAGACCACGGACAACATGGATTAAACCACATATTAATCATGTGGTTAATCAGATTGATCGTTTCCATATCGAATGCGGTATCATAATCTAAGGTTTTGATGACTATTGCTCTTGTCAGGGTTGGCTCACGTAAGGAGGAACATTTGTGAGACTGTTTACACTGCCTTTCATAGTACTATTATGCGTGACCCTTATTTCCGGTTGCGCATCGGAACTGAAAGGGGAATCGTTTTCCCGCGAAGAAGCAAGAACGCCTGAAAAGGTTGAATTCGGTAGCGTGGAACATGTGCGCGATGTCATTATCGAAGGGACAAAAACACAGATCGGCGCCGGAGCTGGAACGATTATTGGTGTTATCGCGGGAAGCACTATCGGAGGCGGCAAAGGCAGTAAAATAGGTTCGGTTCTCGGTGGTGTGGCAGGTGGCATGGCCGGTGCCGCGGCAGAGGAAGGCATCACCAGGGTACAGGGGGTCGAGGTTACAGTGCAGCTGGAAAGCGGCAAAACCATCGCCGTTGTGCAACAAGCCGACGAGGATGAAACGTTTGCCGTCGGTGACCGGGTACGGGTATTGACAGTACATGGTAATACCCGTGTCACGCATTGATTCAGGTAATATTATAGTACTATCTATGTCCCGCTCACATTTAGATCACGCAGTCATTATACCGCCGGCAGTGTATTTGACGTAAAGTCAGCTTGAGACTCGACCAGATACTTGTTACGATCAATCAAAAACCGGGAGCAATAACATGCCCATCGAGAAACGAAGATATCCCCGTGAAGATACCCTGCTGGAAACCATCTATTTCACCGAACACCTGATCGACGATGAGCCTGGACGCATGCATTATCCCGGAACGATAGTAAATATAAGCTCCGGGGGTGTCGGAATGATCGCGAACTACCCTCACCGTCAGGATGACCGCCTGTGGCTGGAGGGGATTGGCGAGGCTAAAAGCCCGATCCTGGGTACAGTCAGGTGGATAGACGACAATGAAAACAAATACAATATAGGCATTCAATTCCTGAGTGAAACATTATAAGCCGGCCCGATAAATTCCGATTTGCAAAGCTGATATCGGAGACAATAACTTCCGGGTCTCTCGCAGAGGTCATTTAGCATGAACAAGGTCCAACAACCAAATAACTGGTCATTTGTCTGTCATCTGGATTACGGTCTGACAGGTACCGTGGCGATGGTCTCGCACAAAGACGACCATACTAGTACACATACACTCGAAACCGGGAAAGAAAGTGGAATGGATACCCATTACAAACCCGTGTTCCTCGGAGTTGGCCAGACCGGCATGGCGATTCTTCTCGATCCGGAAAGCAGGCAAATCCACCCGCAATCAAGCTTCCCTTCCGATTCATTTGCCGCTTACGCCTATCGCGATTCTGACAACGGACGTATTTGGTTTATGAACGACGGTGACAAGGAAACGGGTAACGATTCCCTCAATTGCGGAGACAAGGGCTCGTCTGTAACTGTGATTGATACGGCAAATGGCAACAACTCACCCAAGCTACTCAAGACAATATGTGTCGGTCGCGGCCACCATGTCACAACTTTCACGGCACCCTCTGACTCCACCCCACAAATACCCCGTAAGGCATTTGTCAGCAACCTGATGGACGGTACCATCTCCGTAGTAGGTAATGACATGGCTGATACAGAAAATTTTTTAAAGGTAATCGATACCATCAATTTGTGTGAACCTGACAGGGAAGCAGATGGCAAGGCATCCATTCCGAACAACGCCTTTCCCCATGGAATGATGTTTTCCCGCGCCACCGGCAAACTCTATAACCTCAATAATGGTTATCATACAATTGCAGTGATCGACCCGGTCACGCATGACATCGAGAACACCATCGGGTTGCCAGCCAGCAGCAATCTGTTGCTGTCTCCAGATGGCCGTTTTTTGGTCGGAAAAGGCGTTGACCGTAAATCTGACCAGGACCATGTCATCGGCAAGATATCGCTGGTTGATGCGCAATCCGGAACCATTCACGAGGTTATTGACCTGCCGGATATCTATCCAAGCACCTACCGTTTCAATACCGACGGAAGCAAACTCTACGTCACCACCGCAGCTACGGGTAAAGGCAGTCAAAAAGACAATGTTAAAACGGATTTACTACTGATATTCGACACCGCAAAATTGCCGGCCATCAAGCTGCTCAAAGAGATTCAGGTCGGTGTCGCCGATTGCGGCAGACGGCCGATCGCCTTTGCGGAGAACAAGGGGAAAACCGGAGTGGTCTTTGTTCCCAATCCTACCGATGGTACTGTCACCATAATAGACGGGAAGGATGAACAGGAAATCGAAACAGTCAAGGTCGGGAAACCGTCGGTTACCGAATTCAGCTTTTCATTCTGGGATGGGGCGATTACTGGATGTTAGTAACAGCCGCCGTCTTTCCCCGTTGCAGATTTTTATCGCGTGTTCTGTAACGTTAGAGGATTCCATAGGACTGGCGTAGCCAGTACCCGACCAAATAGGCCAGCAGGGCCGCGCATCCGCCCGTCAGCAATGTCCCCATGCCAGACTTGACGGGTGATGCCTGAGTCACGTGACCTTTTACCATACCGATCATAAAAAACACCACGATGGTGACTATTACGCTCGTCGTGAATATCTGCTGCGGATTGATGTTGAGGATCAGGAATGGTAGAAGCGGAATCGCCCCGATCAACAGGAAGGCACACATCGTGGCCACTGCCGCTTTTAACGGTCGAGGCCCGTCCGTTTGTAATCCAAATTCTTCCTTGATCATGGTGTCGACCCACTGCTCGCGATCATGTGTAATGACGTCAACGACCGTGTCCAGGACATCACCCTGAAATCCCTTGGCAGCGTATATCTGCTTAATTTCCTCGCGCTCGCCTTCGGGAATAGCCTCTATATGGCGTAACTCCCCGCGCCTTGCCTTCTCCACCAGTTCACGCTGACTTTTGGTATTGTGAAAATTGCTCACCGCCATACTGAATCCATCGGCTACCAGATTGGCAAATCCGAGAATGACGGCGACATTGGCTGAAAAACCCGCACCTACCGTCCCTGCGATGACGGCAAAGGTGGTAACACAACCGTCGATGGCCCCCAGCACCGCGTCCCCCAGATAACTGTATTCGCGGCGATCCTGCAACCTTTTGCGAATGACCTCAGGCTGATGTTCTGCCTCCAACTTCGAGAATCGGTCTCCGCTTGACATGGCTTTATATATGTTTTGATACTTTATTTATCCACCGGATAACCTGATCGCTGATTTCTCCGGGGGAGCTATACTCAACCAGGGTTACCAGATTTGGATACACCACCTTCAATTGCAGGATGTTCGATAGATTGATCCCCTGATTACCGATACTGCAATTGTAAAATCCGATTATCGGTTTTCCCGCGTTGATAAACCGCATGGTATTTATACCGGAACCAAAACCCGCCTCGTCATAACAATAGATAGCCCCCTGGGCCTCTCGCTGAAACTGACAATCCCGGAGCAATACAAAATCAACCACGGCCTCCTCCTCGTCTTTATGAGGGTCCTTGTTTGCGAGATATTCGGGCCAGTCCTTATCGTAATATTCGATTGGATCACATACCATTCTTGCCAAATGCGAAACATCCGTGTCCGGGTATTGTTGCCGGTAATAATGAAAGCGAGTGTCATACCCCACCCCGGATGATTCCAGTACAGATATCACCGTGGTCTTGAACAGCCAGGTCTGGCCGGTGGCATACATACCCTTGCCGCTTACATAACAGGGAAACATGCCTCATCCATCATTTTCTATAACCCCTCCACCATTCGGAATACCTTAGGCGAATACGTCTGAAATTGTAATGCTCATATAGTCAGATACCCGTTATCCGCCCGATAGGGATAATTGATTTGATTATATATGTTATTGATATCTTTAATTTAATTATTATATTAGTTGACAATTATTTTCTTATTTACTAATATTTTTTCACTACCTACTCCCGGTAGCTTATTTGAACCCTGCCGCCCCATACTCTCCCTCCTTGAGTCAGGCAGGGTTTTCTTTTTTACCGTTCATTCCCGCCTCCTGCCCTCATCCTTGTCGATCAGGCATTATCATATTCTTGCAAATAATCTCCGCCCGGTCATTCCCGAGCGAGCATTCGTAGTAGAATATTGAACGTCAGCAAATAACGAAACCCCGGAATATCGAAATTCAGATGAAAAACCGTCAATTTATCTCCACAGCCCTGTTGATCGGTGTCCTGTCGAGCATACTTTTTACCGGCTGCACGACACCTGCTTCCAGGCTCAATAAATCGATCAGGATGAACGATTATGAAGCGGTCACTCGTCAACTTACAACCAGGATAGATATCAATGGTTCAGGTAAACTCTACAGCACTCCCTTGATCACGGCGATCCAGCAAAAAAATGACGATATTGTCCGGTTATTACTTGATAATGGCGCCGATCCGAACAAGGCTGACAGGGATTCTCTCGAACCCCTGAAAGAGGCGGTAAGACTCCAGCAATATGATATCGTGCGTTCACTGTTAGGTGCGGGTGCCGATCCTTCGCAAGGTGCGTGTGATGCCTTGTATGTAGCCGTCGAAACGGTTGCAGATAATCTCATGGTCAATTTATTGGTGGGCAACGGCGGTGATCTTAATAAAAAACACACCTACGACGTTGTGAAATTCAGGGATGCCGCCGATGTATTCATCAACATACCGCCGAATACCAATCCTGTAACAGATCCATCTGACACAATTGTCGTTTCCGGCAGCATCCTGTTCGTTGCCGTAAACAAGAACTACATTGATATAACCAGGACCCTGCTGGACAGTGGTGCGGATGTCAATGAACTCGACACACAGGGAAGAACACCACTGCTAATCGCCGTAATCAACGACCAAAAGGAAATCATACGACTTCTGCTATCACACAAACCGGATCTTGCGATCAATAATCAGGGTAAAAACGCCCTTCAATATGCCATCAGTCACAACTCCACTGATATCGTTGGTATGTTGAAAAAGGCCATAGAGAATAACAACTCAACCATATAAGGATTTGCCGATCACGACTCAGCAGTATCATGAACCGGAGATTGGCATCAAGACCCGGGGCTCTCCCGGATGAATTCTCAAGCAGTCTCGATTGCTGGAATATATATTTGACATTATCCGGACATCTTCCGGCAGAGTTATTCATGTCAATGGATAAAGACAAGCAACTACCGCGAAAATCAACCAGTGCTGATATCGATGCATTTCTTCAAAAAGTCGCTGCGACGCCTGTAGTGAAAAAAAGCGGCCAGCGAGGCCGCTTGATCTTTGCCATGGATGCAACAGCCAGCCGTGGCCCGTCATGGGACCATGCCTGCCAGATCCAGTCAGAGATGTTCAAAGAAACTGCTGCACTGGGGGGACTTGATATACAGCTTTGCTACTATCGCGGATTCGGTGAGTTTCATACCAGTCAATGGACATCCAAACCTGATGAACTTCTGAAATTGATGACGGCCGTTACGTGCAAGGGCGGCCATACCCAGATTGAGAAGGTCCTCAGGCATGCCAAAAGCGAGGCAATCCGGCACAGGATAAACGCCCTGATATTTATCGGTGATTGCATGGAAGAAGATCCGGATACCCTGGGTCAACTGGCGGGAGAATTGGGTATACAGGGTGTCCCCGCATTCATATTTCAGGAAGGACATGATCCAGTCGCTGCCCGCACCTTTAAACAGATAGCGCGACTAACGAATGGCGCCTATTGTCCATTTGACATACACAGCGTACAGCAACTGCGGGATCTGCTGAGTGCAGTGGCGGTTTATGCAGCCGGAGGTCGCCAGGCATTGGAAAATTTCTGTCAACTGAAAGGCGATGCAGTCCGACAGCTGATCCATCAGGTCAAAAAATGATATTTCAGTAATGCCTCGTCTTATCATTTTTGTAATCGTACTGCTAACGGTCATACTGTTGCTGCGATGGTTTGTCCATGCCAAACCTTCCGATGTAGCACGCATACTGCGCCGGATCGGTTTGGCTGTTATTATCGGCGTACTGATTTTTCTCGTCGCAACCGGTCGCCTGTACTGGCTTTTTGGCTTGATCGGATCCATATTTGCGCTTTTACCCCGACTTCTTCCCTTATTGCGCTATGTCCCGCTATTGGGCAGCCTGATATCGTATATAAAAAGAAAAAGAGCTGCAGCCGCTCCATCCAGTGGACAACAGTCACGGGTGGAGACGCGTTTCCTGCGTATGACACTCGATCATGACAGTGGCGAGATGAACGGTGAAATACTGGAAGGTCAGTTCAAGGGCCAACGACTTGGTGATCTTGGGCTGGAACAACTGGTTACACTCTACAAGGATTATCGTGTCCAGGACCAGCAATCCGCCGCACTGCTACAGGCCTATCTTGAGCGTGTCCATGGTGATGAATGGCATCGTATGACCGGAGAAAGCACCTCTTCGGTCGAAACCGGGACGATGAGCCGTGAAGAAGCCTATGAAATACTTGGCCTTGCTTCCAATGCCAGCGATCAGGAGATTATCGACGCCCACCGCCGTTTAATGCAGAAGCTGCACCCCGATCGCGGCGGATCCACCTACCTGGCAGCCAAGATCAATCAGGCCAAGGACCTCCTGCTGAATAAATAATCATGCTTCCAGGGAAGACTGTCTTTATTGTGATCGCGATCAAAGAACAATGTCGCAATGTAACGCATATTGACGGGACGATTCCACTTTTCCTGGAGAAGATCATGACCCGGAAACTCTGTCTAAAGAGATTAGCCGCCTCAGTCCTGTTTGTATTATTCTCGTCCGCTCAGATTGCACTCGCCGGTCCCGATCAGGGTACCGACCGGTATATCGACGGCGTGGACGCGGCTATCGACGGTAATTACCGATCTGCCTATTCAAACTGGATATCACTTGCGAAGCAGGGTGATGCACGGGCCCAGTTCAACCTCGCCCTGCTCTATCATGCAGGCCTTTATGTGAGATTTAACGAACAACAGGCGATATTCTGGTATCGCCAGGCCGCCGAAAACGGTATCCGGGAAGCCCAGGAGTATATGGCCGTCGGTTACAGGGAAGGATGGTTTGGCTTACCGGTCAATGAGAAAAAGGCAAATTACTGGCTGGATAAACTCGATCAGTCAGCCTATCCCTATCAATAACGAATCGACCGATCTCCCTCAAGACGATCGGTCGCTGTCCGTCACGACGGGATAAATTTCAGTGCAACACCATTATTGCACCAACGCTGGCCGGTTGGCGCCGGTCCATCCTTGAAAACATGCCCTTGATGTCCACCGCACCGGACGCAATGATACTCAGTCCGTGGCGCCGCCAGCTTATAATCGGTCTTGGTTTCAACGGCACCCTCGATTGCAGTAAAAAAACTCGGCCAACCCGTACCACTGTCAAATTTCATCTCCGAGGTAAACAGTGGTAATCCGCATCCCGCGCA
>CAZSAK010000006.1:42524-94463 GCA_964605155.1 uncultured Chromatiaceae bacterium
GGATTATATTTCAGGAAAAATATCGCCGCCAGTCTTGGAGTATTCGCACATATTTCTGCAGGCAGATGATCAACGGGGATATGGATTGTCGCGATTGTTTTTATAACCTTTTCTGGCAAGGCATAAGGATCAGGCGGTGCGGATTTCAGACATAAGGCATGGGGATAAGCGGATACCTGCATGGTCGACAGGTCGATGGGAGACAATTCATCACTGAGATATCTGAAACCATGATGTAACAGAGCCCAGGTTGTGGTCGATTTGCCACTCCCGGAGGGTGCTACGATCAGACAGGCCTGACCGCCGTATTCCAGTGCTGCAGCATGAATAAACAGCAGGTCCTTTCTTATCTTCTGAATCTCGACCGTTATATCCTTCTCCAGAAAATAGATCAAATCATATACGTCGGCATGCCTGATGAAAGATACATCGGAACGTCCGATGTGAAACTGATCATTACCCTCCGATTCCACCGTATATTCGAGCTGACCAATGGATAAATCGAACTGCGCTCGGAGGGCGCCAAAGTTGGCGTCTAACAGCTCACGTATACGGCTATTGGCACAGTGAATCCTGATGCCGACATCCAGAATCTGGAGAGAAAGCGTTTCCAATCGGTGTATTTCTAGATACGTACGTTAGAGATTGAAAGATACCGCAAAGCAGGAGGGAAAGCTACCCGGCTTTTTGATGCCGGGTAGCCTATGCTGACTTATACTTATAGAGAAGCTCCTGGAGAACCTTTATATCCGCCGCCCGGCTGATCATCATTATTCAAGACATCACCCGAGTGACCAGGTTGGCACCCGTCATTCCATACCGGATCTCCGACACCCTGATTGCAACTGCGATGCGAACCGGCCGAAGCATAGGACGGCACTGCACTCAATGTCACTATTGCAGGCGGCACGTAGGCCATCGTTTTGATGAACTTCCTTTTAGAAGAATCATGTTGTTGAGTATTCATCTAAGCACCTCTTTGATATCAACGCTAGTTAGTAATGAAATGTAAATAGTGGCCTTTTATCTGAACCAGCCCCAGCTGCCGCTGTATTTGCTGCCACCGCCATAATTATGGTTTCCGTCATAATCGTGGCCATCGTCCTTGCATCGCGATGATCCCGTTGTTGCGTATGACGGTACTGCTTTCAATGTCATAATTGCCGGCGGTATATAGGCCAGCTTCTTGATGAAACCCCTCCTGGAATTATCAACTTCATTTTTTTTATTTTCTTCGTTCATAGCACCCTACCTCAACGTAATAATTGTTATCTAAAAACCAAACGAAGCCAGAAAGCGATGAAACCAGCCGCGCCGTCCCCTTCTGCGTGCCTGATTGCTGTGACCGCCATCCTTGACACTGCGCGGTGAACCCGTAGTGGCATACGACGGCACAGCATTTAAAGTCAGCACGGCCGGCGGCACGTAGGCCAACTTTTTTATGAAGTTCCTTCTAGAGGGATTATGATCCGATCTATTACTCATAACATCTCACCCTTTATTATTATCCCAATCACACGTGAGTATGATTGACTTATACAGGCGCCAGAACCTTCAGTTCCAGTAATTGAGCAATTACATCCTTGACTTGTTTTTGTGCGATATGATCTTCCACATCAAAATCACGCACAAGCTGCTCGACGATTTCATTCTCTGACAAACTGCCGTTACACCTGGACCAGATATAGCTTGCGGTCCTGTTCAGTTGATGAACCTGCATGGTCTGGTTATCCATCAGCAGGATTTCATCATCAATCTCACGTGTAATTATATCATTTCGCTGCTTGAAAATCATAGAGTTACAGACTCTTTGCAATGCAGAAAGTTAATAAAATAATCCTCTTTTTACATGTTTGCAATTAATGCACCTGTAGACATAACACATTGTTATTAAATGATAATTTAAGTTGCGGCGATACGAGGGTAAGTGATAACGGCAGGTTTTGTAAACTACTCCGACACTGAATAGATAGAGTAGATAGAATAGATAGAATAGATAGAGATTCTAATCGATATCCGGCAGATACCTGCCGCCGATCCATTTGTTCAGTCGAATCTCATCGCTCAGGCGTGGTATCTGCTCAATAAAGAGCAGTGCGGTCCTGATCAGATTAAAGGGGTTGAGCAGGTAATAGATATACACCCGCTTCGCGGTTACCGGAACCGAATACCTTTCAGCCAGGGTTTCCTTTGCCGGCAGCAGCCACCTGAGGACGGCTCGCACAATCCCGCGCAGCTTATCGATGTTGACGGTATTGAGGATCTCCTCGGGTATCGCCTTGTTCATGTCGTCATGCTTCACGAGTCGTTTATACATAAGCTGTTCGAACTTGTACCTGCCCTCGGTATCATCCAGAAATTGCCGGCTGTTACTGTCATTGCTCGGGCATACATCCAGGGCGATGTTGATGGTACTGTGAATCAGATCAGTAATACGATATTTGTCCGCCTGTTGGCGCAGGTCATTCCAGTCAATGGCATCGCCATAGTGACGGATAACACGTGCCAGATCCGTGAGCTGCAGCCACGCAGCGGAGGTGGCAAAGAGCCCGCCGTGTGTCGGCACACGGTGTTTCAGGAAGTGCAGGCACAGGTGGAATATCAGGTCGGTGGGACATAAACTCCATGCATCGACCCTGGACAGTGTTACAGGACGCTTCCTTTGGAACCATTGTTCAATCAGCACCTCGTCCGTTAGCCTGAGCCTCTGCGGATGCCTGTCATGGGTGATATGCCAGTGAATCTCCACCGGGATATCCATCTCGGGTTGTGTATAGGTGATATGGTGATGGGTATCCAGGTAAAACTGCGGATCCTTGCTGCCCTCATGGTGATAACCGAGGTCGGTAAAGATGGCAATCACCTTGTCCAGGTCCTCTTTCCTGAACAGCAGGTCGATATCCTGCATTGGCCTCAGGCCAATATCCCCGTAAACCTCGTCAGCGAGCAGTGCGCCTTTTAATACGATACATTGGATGCCCAGTCGCTCGAAAAGCGGCATGATGCGGGTAAGGATCGCATAGATATACATATTCCTCACCGTGATATCATCGTAGGACTTTTTGAGCTCATGCATGACCTCGGCCGGTACCTTCTCGCTGGCGGGATTGTCACGCAGGCTGCGATACAACAAGGGTTTGACGGCATACCACGAAGCCGCTGACATGATCTCATCCCAGTCGGGTGACTGCTCGATTAAATCAGCAATCTGTCGGGAGGTTGCGGATATATCCAGTCGTGTACTGAACACCAGCAACTGGTTCTCGGGTGAGAGCATGTGGATGTTTATCAGGCCAAGTTATCGAGTATGGCCTGCTTGACAGAGCCGAGGGTCGCTTCGATCGTAATCATGGATGACTTGCTTTGTGAAATCGCGATATCAGGATCCTTCAGGCCGTGGCCAGTCAATGTGCATATCACCTTGCAATTCTCAGGTATCCTGCCGTAGTTGATATCCCGCATTGCCCCCGCCAATGAAGTTGCCGAGGCGGGCTCACAAAAGATGCCTTCCTTTTCGGCCAGCAGTTTCTGTGCGGACAGTATCTCATCATCACTGCACTCATCAAACCAGCCATTTGATTCTTCCTTCACATTCCAGGCCTTGTCCCAACTCTGCGGATGTCCAATGCGGATGGCAGTGGCCACCGTATCCGGATTGTCGATCATGTGTCCCCTCAGAAAGGGAGCGGCCCCGCTTGCCTGATAACCGACCATAACGGGACGATTGTTGACGATCCCGTGTTCATGATATTCGCAATATCCCATCCAGTGCGCCGAGATATTGCCGGCATTGCCCACCGGCAGACAATGATACTCAGGCGCTGTGCCAAGTTCTTCAATGATCTCGAACGCAGCGGTCTTCTGTCCCTGCAACCGGAACGGGTTGATCGAATTCACGATCGTAACCGGGGCCTCTTCTGCCACCTCCTTGACCAGCTGCATCCCGGCATCGAAATTTCCCTTTATCTGGATCACCACGGCGCCGTGCATCATGGCCTGGGCCAGTTTGCCCATTGCGATCTTGCCTTCCGGGATCAAAACAAAGGCAGTGATTTCCGCCCGGGCTGCATAGGCGGCCGCCGATGCCGAGGTATTACCGGTCGAGGCGCAGATAATTGCACGACTACCTTCCTCGATGGCCTTGGTAACCGCCATCGTCATGCCACGATCCTTGAACGACCCGGTCGGATTCAGGCCCTCATACTTGACATAGATATCAACATCCTTGTTCAGCGTCCCCGGGATGTTGTTCAGCCTGATCAGGGGGGTGTTGCCTTCGCCAAGACTGATGATACGACTGTCATCATGTACCGGAAGGCGGTCACGGTATTTGTCTATCAGGCCCGTATAACGGCTTCTTAAGGTCATCGGTGCTCCTGGTTGATTCAGTTCTTCTTGAGGTGCTCGACACGGATGCGCGTGATCTTCCCGTTGATGGCATCCAGGGCTTCAACGCTTTTTATGGCAGAATTCATCCTGCGTTCTGTATTCTTCTGGGTCAACATGATAATGGCGGCATCGTTTGCATCTTCCATCGGTTCCTTCTGAATAACAGCTTCGATACTGATTTCCTGATCACCGAATATACGCGTGACATCCGCCAGCACACCGGGGCGGTCGGCTGCCTGCATACGCAGGTAATAGGATGTCTGGATATCCTCGATCGGTAATATGGGTGTATCTGACAACGCCCCGGGTTGGAATGCCAGATGTGGTACACGATTTTCCGGATCTGATGTCAAGGTTCTCACAACATCCACCAGATCCGCAACCACGGCAGATGCCGTCGGTTCGGCCCCGGCCCCGGCCCCGTAATAGAGGGTCGGCCCGACTGCATCACCTGTAACCAGTATCGCATTCATGACGCCATCTACATTGGCGATCAGTCGCCTGAATGGTATCAGGGTTGGATGTACACGCAGTTCGATCCCCTTCTCGGTCCTCCGCGCCATGCCCAGATGCTTGATGCGATATCCCAGTTGTTCGGCATAACCGACGTCTTCCCGCGTAATGTGACTGATGCCCTCGGTATACACCTTGTCGAACTGTAAAGGGATACCGAAGGCGATTGATGCAAGAATTGTGAGCTTATGGGCGGCATCGATACCTTCAATATCAAAGGTCGGATCGGCCTCAGCATATCCCAGTTCCTGGGCTTCAGCCAACACGTCGGCGAAATCACGTCCCTTGTCACGCATCTCCGTGAGGATAAAATTTCCTGTGCCGTTGATTATCCCAGCCAGCCATTCTATACGGTTTCCCGCAAGCCCTTCGCGTATCGCCTTGATGATGGGTATGCCACCGGCAACCGCGGCCTCGAAGGCAACCATCACACCCTTTTGTTGTGCCTTGGTAAAGATCTCGTTGCCATAGAGTGCAATAAGTGCCTTGTTGGCGGTCACGATGTGTTTGCCATTGTTCATGGCGCGGAAAACCAGCTCACTGGCAGGATCATAGCCACCTATCAGCTCAACGATGATATCGACCTCGGGATCATCGACGACCTCGAATGGGTTGTTGGTTAACCTGATTCCATCAGTATTGCAGATACGTGGTCGTGACAGATCCCGTGCGGAGGCATGTGTCACGACAATACCGCGTCCCGCGCGACGCGTGATTTCATCGGCGTTGCGCGACAGCACATTGACCGTGCCGCCGCCCACTGTACCCAGCCCCAGCAGTCCTATCTTGACGGGATTCAACGCCCTACACCAACAACGACGTTGCTGTTATTGTCCTGTTTGAACATCTGGCGGATACCTCGTATTGCCTGACGTGTGCGGTGTTCATTTTCAATCAGCCCGAATCGTACGTGGTCATCACCGTATTCGCCGAAACCGATACCCGGCGATACTGCCACCTTTGCCTGATCCAGTAATTTCTTGGCGAATTCGAGTGAACCCAGATGACGGTATTGTTCCGGGATGGGAGCCCATACGAACATGGTGGCCTTCGGTTTTTCAACATGCCATCCGATCGAATTCAGGCCGTCACACAATACATCGCGTCGTTGTTTGTACGTCGCAACGACCTCCCTGACGCAATCCTGCGGTCCTTCCAGCGCGGTGATGGCGGCAACCTGTATCGGCGTAAACATACCATAATCAAGGTAGGATTTTATCCGTGCCAGCGCGGCAACCAGTTCACTATTCCCGCACATAAAACCGACCCGCCAGCCGGGCATGTTATAGCTCTTGGACAGACTGTAAAATTCCACCGCCAGATCTTTTGCGCCCGGCACCTGCAGGATCGACGGCGCAACATAACCGTCAAACGTCAGATCCGCATAAGCGAGGTCATGCACAACCCAGATCTCATATTCCCTGGCAATCGCAATCACCTTTTCAAAAAAAGGGAGGTCAACGGTTTGCGTGGTCGGATTGCCGGGAAAATTCAATACCAGCATCTTGGGACGAGGCCATGAATCCTTGATTGCCTTTTCAAGATCGGCAAAGAAATCGAAATGCGGTAGCAGAGGTACATGCCGGATATCAGCACCTGCGATGACAAACCCGTAGGGATGGATTGGATAGGCAGGATTCGGCACCAGAATCGCATCACCCGGTCCTACCGTCGCCAACGCAAGGTGAGCCAGGCCCTCCTTCGATCCGATGGTTACAATGGCCTCGGTTTCCTGGTCAAGTTCAACGCCGTAACGTTGCTGATACCAGCGGCAGATCGCGCGGCGCAGCCGCGGAATGCCACGGGATTGTGAGTAACGATGGGTATCCTCCCGCTGGGCAACCTCCACCAGTTTATCCACGATATGCCGCGGCGGCGGCTGATCGGGATTGCCCATCCCGAAATCGATAATATCTTCACCACGCGCCCGGGCCTTGGCCTTCAGCTCGTTGACGATATTGAATACATAGGGTGGCAGGCGTTTAATCCTGTGAAAATCGTCTAGCACGCGTTCAAATCCAGATCATTCAAATAAATGCTATGTTATCAAACTTTTAAATATTCGCCAGTGATATATCGGACAATACAGGTACGTTCATAAGCGTCCAAAAAAACCGGCACGGTTGCATCTCGGGACAGATCACGTTACTAATAAGACACACAGCGTCACTAAAGGCTTATTTCGTTACTTCCGCCATGCAAGTCAGTCTTGAGGTCAATCCAGGCAGTTACGCGATTCACGCCTATGAACCCGGCAAGATCACCATCATTCTGCCGGCGGGTATGACAACACCGGCAGCCGATACCGCAAACAATGATAGCGAAGCGGAAGACCTCGATGTCGGACGGTCGCGCCGCGAGACACTCAACAACAGCCTGATCATCTCACCCGTCCAGTTAATCCGGGACTGGCCGCCGCAATCCTTTAACGAACTGAAGGCGGCCCATTTCTCCCAACTGACCGAACTGCGGCCCGAGATCGTACTGTTTGGCACCGGCGATGTGTTGCGCTGGCCCGAACCGGCCTTGTTGGCCCCCTTGTACCAGGAGGGAATCGGCGTGGAAATCATGGACACCGCCGCAGCCTGCCGCACATATAACATCCTGATGGCTGATGCCCGCAACTTTATTGCCGCGCTGTTGATGAAGTAATGTGCAGCGATCAAACCCGCCTGGGCAAGTAGCGTAATGGATCGACAGGCTTGCCGTTTCTGCGGATTTCAAAATGCAACATCACGTGTTCGGTTCCGCTGTTACCCATCTCGGCGATGACCTGGCCGGCCTTGACTGACTGACCCTCCTTGACCAGTAATCTCCTGTTATGGGCATATGCGCTGAGGTATGTATCGTTGTGCTTGATAATAATCAGCTTGCCATAACGTACCAGGCCACTGCCGCTGTATACAACGAAACCCGCTGCCGCAGCACGCACAGGCACCCCGCTGCGACCGCCGATATCCAGTCCCTTGCGAGCGTTGTCATTGTCGGAAAAGGTGCGCAATAGTTTGCCTTCGGCAGGCCAAACCCATGTCAGCTTACCTGTGTTCGAAGGCGTTACCCGTGGTTGTGAACGTTGCTTGCCTGTATCCCTGGCGGAGTTATGCGCAACAGAAGGACTCTTGTCTGGAACCGGTGTGGTTGCCGGGTGATGTCGCTCCCCATTGGGCAAGGTCGAGATTGGCGGCAATGAAGGGGGTTGTGCACCTTCAGGCAAGGGGTAAACACGCAGTTTCTGACGGGGATAGATCGTGTAAGGTGCCTTGACGCCATTCCAGTAGGCAACATCACGATAGTCCTGGCCGTACTGGAAACTGATGGAATATAGCGTTTCGCCCCTTTTCACATAGTGATATATCTGACTGCCGCACGCGTCCAACAATAACATCAGACTGATCAAACCGGCGCAGGCCCAAAGCTTGTCATGCAACATAATCGCTGAAGAGTTACAACTGTATCATGATAAAAACCACAACGGCGACAAGCACCAGGAACCATCCAAGTTTGTCGATATAGGTACGCAGAAAGCGTTCCATGCGTACACCGCCCCACGATATCAATCCTGCAACCAGGTAAAAGCGTGCCCCGCGGCCGATGACCGAGGCAATAAAAAATGGTAACAGTGCCATCGACACAGTACCGGCGGCAATGGTAAAAACTTTGTAAGGTATTGGTGAAAACCCGGCGACAAACACCACCCACACGCCCCATTGGTCAAACCAGTCCTTGACATGCAAAAAGGCCTCGCGATATCCCAAATCATTGATAATCGGTTCGGCCAGCTCAAAGGCGAAGTAACCGATCATATATCCGAAGATCCCGCCCGCTGCAGAAGCAACTGTGGTAAGCAGCGCGAAATGCCAGGCGCGTTTCGGTGTTGCCAGGGACATCGGTATCAGCATGACATCCGGGGGAACCGGCAGAAACGATGCTTCGGCAAAACTCAGGCCGGCAAGATACCATTGCGCATGGCGGTGTCGCGCCCACAGCAGTGCCTTGTCATATAATCTGGTAAACAGATTCATTAAAGATCCCCGGCCAGCATGGGTACAAAGCTGACCATGTCCAGCACCTCCTGTTCGTAGCCCTCTGTGGTGCGGGTTATCAGTTGTAGTTCCTGCACGCCTTTGTCACCCACAGGAATGACCATCCTCCCGCCAATTGCGAGCTGTTGCAGCAATGAATCGGGTACCTGGACGGGTGCGGCAGTGGCCAGGATGCCGTCGTACGGTGCGTGTTCAGGCCATCCCAGCCTGCCGTCAGAATGTTTGAGACGAATATTGCGTATCCCCAGTTCTTGAAATCGTCTGCGTGCCAGCTTGAGCAGGGCATTGATGCGTTCAATACTGAAGACCTCGTCCACCAGCTTTGCCAGGATCGCCGCCTGGTAACCCGATCCCGTGCCGATCTCCAGTACTTTTTTCAACGGCCCGCCGTGCAGCAATGCCTCGGTCATACGCGCAACCACGTAAGGCTGAGAAATTGTCTGGCCGGATCCGATCGGCAATGCGGTATCTTCATAGGCGCGGCTCGCGAGTGCCTCGTCAACGAACAGATGACGCGGAATTTCACGCATCACATCAAGCACTCGATGATTTTGTATGCCCTCCTCCCTGAGGCGATTTATCAACCTGTCACGTGTTCGCTGCGAAGTCATACCGATACCGAGTCGCGATGCCGTCATGATAACTTTATCCCCTGCAGCCAGTTTGAAGTGCTTTCCAGTGCCGCATGCCTGGTAAGATCGATATGCAAAGGTGTGATCGATACACAGTGATTATTGATGGCGTGAAAATCCGTGCCCGGGCCGGCATCCTGTTCCGGCCCCGACGGACCGACCCAGTAGATTACCCGACCCTGGGGATCTGAATCCTTGACCACCGGCTCGGATTTGTGACGATGCCCCAGGCGTGTCACCACATATCCCTTGAGCTGTTCCCTGGGCACATTCGGTACATTTACATTCAGAATGACATCATTGGCAAGGGTCTTGTTCTGGAGGTGATCAATCAGCTTCAACGCCACGTGGGCTGCTGTTTCATAATGTGTAGGTATCTTTCCTGCCAGTGATACGGCGATTGCCGGCAAACCGAGAAATCGCCCCTCCATGGCAGCTGCCACCGTACCTGAATACAGGATATCATCCCCGAGGTTGGAGCCGGCATTGATGCCGGAAATAACCATATCCGGTTCATCTTCCAACAATCCAGTGATTGCCAGATGAACACAATCCGTTGGAGTGCCGTTGACACGTATAAATCCATTATCCGATACGAATGGCCTGAGAGGATTTTCAAGCGTCAAGGAATTACTTGCACCGCTGCGGTCCCTGTCCGGAACAACGACGGAGATTCTGGCCACTTCCTGTATGGCTTCGGCAAGACAGGATAATCCGGGAGCCAGATAACCATCATCATTACTGATCAGGATATGCATGTGATCTCCATGAAATCGTTCAAAAGGGTATCAGGCTAAACATTTACAGGTGGATGATCTTTTCGATTAACGAATGCTGCCGCAATAAATCATTAATGCAGTGCAAGTAAATCAACTGCAACCGGATTATACCCGCAAGGATAGATATGCATTGCGCGACATTAAATATTACCTGCTATACTACATTAATAATAATACTTAACTATTTATTATATTGGATATTTTATGTCAGAACTGTCGCGCATAATGTCAACAGGGAAGTTGGATAGATACCCAATGCCAATACAGCCAAACCATTCGCACTCATGACCACTCGCATATCGAGATTGGTCTGCAGCGGCGTCGAGTCTTCAGCCTTGTCAAAATACATAAATTTGATAATACGTAAATAATAGAATGCACCGATGACAGAAAAGATCACCGCAGTCACGGCCAACCAGACCAGATTGATATCAACTACCGCCTTCAATACGGACAGTTTTGCATAAAATCCGGCGGTTGGCGGAACCCCCGCCATGGAAAACATCAGGATCAGCATCATAAAGGCAAACCATGGACTCTTTTCGTTGAGACCCTTGAAATCATCGATATTGTCTCCCTCAAACCCTTTCCGGCTCAGAAAGATTACCATGCCGAAGGCTCCCAGACTCATCAGGGCATAGACAAGGATATAGAACATCGCGGCCGAATAGCCCGCCGAGGTACCTGCCAGGATACCCAGCAACATAAAGCCGACATGCGAAATGGTCGAATACGCCAGCATGCGTTTGATGTTGCGCTGTACGATGGCAATGACATTTCCGACGACGATTGACAGTACCGCAATAATGACCAGCATATCGATCCACTGTACATGGAGACCCTCAAGGCCGTCGATCAACAGCCTTATCATCATCGCAAAGGCGGCAATCTTCGGGGCCGTACCGATATAAAGCGTCACCGCGGTCGGCGCGCCATGATACACATCCGGTATCCACATATGAAAAGGTACGCCACCCAGCTTGAACACCAGACCGACGATCACAAAAGACAGACCGAACAGCAACACAACATCATCGCTGGAACTGCTGCGAATATAGGCGCCGACCTCGCCGATGTCGAGACTGCCCGTGGCGCCATACAGCATGGACATGCCATATAGCAGGATACCCGAAGCGATCGCTCCCAATACGAAATACTTCATTGCCGCCTCCGAGGACTCGATTGAATCCCGGTTCAGTGCCACCAGGGCATATTGGGTAAGCGACAACAGTTCCAGGCCGAGATAGATCGTAAGCAGGCTGTGGGAGGATATCATCACCATCATACCCAGTACGCCAAACAGGGCAAGAACATAGAATTCACCCTTGAATAATTGACGAACGACAAGAAACTCTCGTGAATAAACGAAAACCGAGGCAGTAATAAGATAAACGAACATCTTGAGTATATTGGACATGCTGTCATTGATGAACATATCACTGAAGGTCAACTCGGGATGGGGAGAGATCAGGCTTACTGTCAGAACGGCCGCGCCCAGCAAGGTCGCTTGTGACAACAGATAGGTAATAACGCGACTGTTGTCTGTCAGGAAAAGATCAACGACCAGGATAATACAAGCCATCATCAACACAAAAATTTCCGGCAATGCAGGCACAACGTTAGGGTTTATAAAGTCCATATCAGCCTATTCGCAAACTCTCATAATTTGGAAACCACCACATGTTCCAGCAGATGATTCACGGATTCATGCATGACATCGATCAAAGGCGCCGGCCAGATACCGAAAAACAACACCACTACTGCCAGTGATCCCAGTACCACTAATTCCCTGGAATTGAGGTCTTTCAGCCCGGCAACATTTTTATTCGCGATATCACCGAATATGACACGCTTGACCAACCATAATGTATAGCCCGCCCCGAAAACCAGTATAGTCGCGGCCAGAAAGGCATACCAGAAATTTGCCTTGAAGGCGCTCAGAATCACCATAAATTCGCCGACGAAACCTGACGTACCCGGTAGACCCGCATTGGCCATGGCAAACAATACCATCAGGGCGCCGAACACGGGCATGGTATTGATGACACCGCCATAATCACTGATATTGCGAGTATGCATGCGGTCATACATAACTCCCACACAGAGAAACAGCGCACCTGAGATAAAACCATGGGAAATCATCTGAACCAGGGCGCCCTCAACTCCCATGGCAGCGCCTTTTATATTGCCGGTATTCGCAAATATACCGAAGACAAGAAAGAATCCCAGTGTGACAAAACCCATATGGGATATCGAGGAATAGGCAATGAGTTTCTTCATATCCTCCTGCACCAGTGCAACGAGCGCGATATATACCACCGCAATCAGCGACAGGGTAATGATCAGCCAGTCCAGCTCCATGCTTGCATCCGGTGTGATTGGCAGCATGAAACGTACAAAGCCGTAAGCACCCATCTTCAGCATGATGGCCGCCAGTATCACCGAACCGCCGGTCGGTGCCTCGACATGGGCATCAGGCAACCAGGTGTGCACCGGCCACATCGGGACCTTGACAGCGAATGCAATCAGAAACCCCAGAAACAGCAGGATCTGTTCTTTCCTGTCAAGTTGCAGCTGATGAAAATCCAGAATCGAAAATGTGTGTGCCGGCTCCATTTGAAATGACAGATAGATCATCGCAACCAGAAGGAATACCGATCCCAGAAAGGTGTACAGAAAAAACTTGATGGCGGCGTACACCCGGCGTGGCCCACCCCATATTCCAATAATCAGGAACATCGGCACCAGCATGCCTTCCCAGAACACATAAAACAGAATGGCATCGAGTGCGCTGAACACGCCTATCATCATGCCTTCCATGATCAGGAACGAGGCCATATATTGGGAGACTTTGTCCTGTATGACCTCCCAGGCGGCAATCACCACAAGCACCGTCGAGAAGGTAGTCAGTATGATCAGCGGCATCGAGATGCCGTCCACTCCGAGGTGATAATTGATGTTGAATGTCGGTATCCATGCACCCTTTTCCACAAATTGCATTTCGTAAGTGGAAACGTCAAAACCGGTATACAGCAGTATTGACATCAGAAAAGTGACAATCGATACCGCCAGGCTGATCTGGCGTACCAGTAACTTGTTCCCGCCTGAGGATACAGCGAGTACCAGCAAGCCGCCAAGGATAGGCAGCCAGATAACAATGCTCAGCAGGGGCAGATCGGATGACATCCTTTACCTTTTTTACAATTATTTATTTATTACAACACCACAAAAAAGCCCAGTAACACTATCAGGCCGATTATCATGGCAAAGGCGTAGTGATACAGATAACCTGACTGTATGTAGCGTAATCGAGCGGATATCCAGCCGATCATGTTGGCCGTGCCATTGACCATGATGCCGTCGATGACCACTACGTCACCGTTTTTCCAGAACATACTGCCTATCCTGCGGCTGCCACCGGCAAAGAAAGCCTGATAGAAATCATCAAAGCCGTATTTGCGCACAAGTACGTTATAAACAAATGCGAATTTGTCCTTGAGGAGATCGGGAAGTCCGGGATTTAGCATATATAGCAGCCAGGCTACAAAGACACCACTGATCGCAAACCAGAATGGCATATCAGTAAATGTATGCGTGATAAATCCAAGCGGTCCTTCAAATTCAGTTGAGAAATGAATAAAGACATTGTGGATATCGCTGACGACAATTGCATCGCCGAAATAACCACCAAACAATAGCGGTTCTATAGTGGGATAGCCAATGACCAATGATGGGATCGCGAGTAAAACCAATGGAACGGTGACAACCCCTGGAGATTCCTTTAAATGTGAACGGGTATGGTTGTCCATTCTTTCCTTGCCATGAAAAACCAGGAAAAACATGCGGAACGTATACAGCGCGGTTACAAAAACGCCACAAAGCACTGCAAGATATGCAAAACCGGCACCTGTGATATGAGAAAACTCAACGGCCTCGACTATCGCATCCTTGGAAAAGAAACCTGCTGTACCTGGAAATCCGATCAAGGCCAGAGAACCAATCAGCGCCGTCCAGTAGGTGATCGGCATATATTTCTTGAGCCCGCCCATATTACGCATATCCTGATCGTGATGCATGGCGATGATCACCGATCCGGCAGCGAGGAACAGCAAGGCCTTGAAGAAGGCATGTGTCATGAGATGAAAGATTGCTGCGCCATAGGCGGAGACACCCAGAGCTACCGTCATATAGCCCAGTTGTGACAGTGTCGAATAGGCCACTACTCGTTTGATATCATTTTGTACCAGACCCAACAGGCCCATGAATATTGCCGTCAGCGCCCCGATGATCAACACTACCGATAACGCCGTATCAGAAAGTTCATAGAGAGGCGACATACGGGCCACCATGAAGATGCCGGCCGTCACCATGGTGGCGGCATGGATCAGGGCCGAGATCGGTGTCGGGCCCTCCATCGAATCAGGCAACCAGACATGCAGGGGCATCTGTGCCGATTTGCCCATGGCACCCAGAAACAGCAGCAGGCATATCACCGTCATTAACGACCATTGATGCCCCTGAATAATTTCAATCGTCACATCCTTCATCAGTGGAGCTGCCTCGAATACATCGGTGTAATCAAGACTGTTGAAATACATAAGTATGGCGGCAATACCTAGCAGAAAGCCGAAATCACCGACGCGGTTGACAATAAAGGCCTTGAGATTGGCGAAAATTGCACTTTCCCGCTTGAACCAGAATCCGATCAATAAATAGGAAACCAGTCCGACCGCCTCCCATCCGAAGAACAGTTGCATGAAATTGTTTGACATAACAAGCATCAGCATCGCAAAGGTAAACAGTGCGGTATAGCTGAAGAAGCGTTGGTAGCCAGGATCGTCATGCATATAGCCGATGGTATAGATATGTACCATCAGCGAAACAAAGGTCACGACCATCAACATGAGAGCAGTCAGCCGGTCAATCAGGAATCCTATCTCGAACTGGATGCCATCGCTCACCATCCAGGTATATACCGTACCGTTGAAGGGAGCACTGTCATCAAGCACAATATGTTTAAAGACCACCAGGGACAATATGAAGGAAACCGCGACACCGCTGATAGCCGCCCAATGTGCGCCCGAACGTCCGATCTTCCTGCCGAACAACCCGGCAAGTATCGAACCGAGCAGAGGTGCAAGCACAATCAGTATATAGACTGCTTTCATGAAGCCTGTTCCCGCACTATCCCTTTAATGTATCCATGTTGCTGACGTTAATGGTGCGTCTGTTTCTAAACAGAAGAACCAGGATCGCAAGACCGATGGCCGCCTCTGCGGCTGCAACCGTTAATATAAAAAATACAAAAATCTGGCCTGCGGTATCGCCGAGATAATGTGAAAAGGCGACAAAATTCATATTAACGGCCAGTAACATCAGCTCAATGGACATCAATATGATGATGACATTCCTGCGATTGAGAAATATACCGGCCATGCTGATACAGAACAGTATTGCGCCAAGTATCAGGAAATCAGACAATGCAATCATATTAATTATACATCCCGGTGCTTTTTTTCCGCTTGCATCTTGACCACTCGAATACGATCCTCGCGCCGGATCATGACCTGTTGTGCGGGATTCTGGTATTTGGTCTGCGGGCGCTTACGCATCGTCAGGGCGATAGCGGCAACGATGGCCAGCAGCAGAATCACAGCGGCAATCTCGAATGGATAGACATAGATCGTATAGAGAATACTACCCAGCTCCCTGGTATTGCTGTAATCCGCGGCGTGCCGGATGGGTGCTGCGATATTGTCCATGCCGAAATGCTTGGGTCCGACGACCAATGTCATTTCGATCAGGACGATTGCTGCCACCAGGGCACCGGCGGGTAGATATCTTACAAAACCGGCCCTTAGCGGGGTAAGGTTGAAATCAAGCATCATAACGACGAACAGGAATAACACCATGACGGCCCCGACATATACCAGCACCAGGACAATGGCAAGAAATTCCGCTTCCAGTAATATCCAGATACCAGCGGAGGTAAAAAATGCCAGCACCAGGAACAGCACTGCATGTACAGGATTTCGCACAAGCACAACCATAGCCGCCGCCAGTACGAGTATGGTACCAAAAAAATAAAATATGATTGGCTCGATGTTCATTGATTATAGTTTATAGTAAGTAACGTGCGCCTTGCTTTCCTTATTTTTACATTTATTATTTCCCCGATTCGCGAGGAGTGCGCGAATATACCTTGCAATACTTTATAGTTAATTATTAAAAATCCGCTACCCTTCACCGTTATGCACGGTCAGGATACAGCCGTAGAGTATCCCCAGTAATATTTTACTGTCTCTGAAACGTTCAGAGACAGCCTTCACCGGTAACGCGCGTCTTTGGCCCGGTCAGCGGCGATCTGTTTTTCGTACTTATCACCCACCGCCAGTAATTTGTCCTTTGTCATTATGTTCTCTCCCCGCTTTTCAAAATGATATTCATAAATACGGGTTTCCACAATCGCATCGACCGGACAGGACTCCTCACAGAAACCACAATAGACACACTTGAACAGATCGATATCATAGCGCGTGGTCCGCCGTGTGCCGTCTGCGCGCGGCTCGGCCTCGATCGTAATGGCAAGGGCCGGACAGACCGCCTCGCATAACTTGCAGGCGATACAGCGTTCTTCACCGTTGGCGTAACGACGCAGTGCGTGCATGCCGCGGAAACGGTTTGATTGCGGTGTCTTTTCCTCAGGGTACTGCACCGTGAATTTGCGGGAAAAGAAATATTTACCGGTTAAAAACAATCCGCGAAACAGTTCGAACAAGATAAAACTTTTTACATAATGTTGTAATTTGTTCATAGCGTGTTACCTTCAGTCAAACCATGGCGGCAGATGACCCAGGATCATGACGCCTTCCACCAGGATCCAGAAGATCGTCAGCGGAATAAACACCTTCCAGCCCAGGCGCATGATCTGGTCGTAGCGATAACGTGGGAAGGTCGCGCGAAACCATAGGAATAAAAACAGGAAAACCGCCATCTTGGCCAGCAACCAGAAGATACCGGGCACCCAGGTAAAATAATCTTCCAGGAATGTACCCTGAAAAGGTGACAGCCAGCCACCCATAAACATCAGTACGGTCAATGCCGATACCAGAATCATATTCGCGTATTCAGCGAGAAAGAACAACGCAAAGGTCATACCCGAATATTCGACATGAAAGCCCGCGACGATTTCGGATTCACCTTCAGCCACGTCAAAGGGCGCGCGGTTGGTCTCGGCGAGCCCTGAAATAAAGAACACCAGAAACATCGGTAATAACGGCAACCAGAACCAGTGGATCAGGCTACCCTCTTGCGAACGTACTACATCGCCGAGATTCAGGCTTCCCGCCGCCATTAACACACACACCAGCGCAAATCCCATGGCAATCTCATAGGCGACCATTTGTGCCGCCGAACGCAAGGCGCCGAGAAAGGCATATTTTGAATTCGAAGCCCAACCGGCGATGATGATTCCGTACACTCCCATGGATGACAGCGCCAGTATATACAGCAGGCCGGCGTCAATGTCGGCGAGGATCATCCCATCGTCAAACGGGATCACTGCCCATGCCGCCAGCGAGGGGGCGAGGGCTAGAAGCGGTGCGAGGAGAAACAGGAAGCGGTTGGACCTGGTCGGGATGATGATTTCCTTCATGACCAGTTTCAGGCCGTCAGCGATCGGTTGCAGCAGACCGCGGGGACCCACCCTGTTGGGACCGATACGGACCTGGATATAGCCGATCACCTTGCGTTCCGCCAGGGTCAGATATGCGACCGTAAGCATGATGGGTACGGCGATTGCGGTGATCTTGAGACTGATCTGCATCACCACCGGCATCCCATCCCATATGGAGGTCAATGTTTCCATCAACGTCTCCGTCAGGCCCCTGACCTGGTCAGTGAGATCGGGCCTGTATGGACACCCATCGTGGTCACAGCGGGTATGGCCATCGGCAGCAATACACAACCATCAGGCAGCCTGTCATCGATGCTCACGGGTAATGTCACCTCATGTCCATTCTGACAAGCAATTGCCTTATCCCCTTCAGTCAGCCCCTGCTGACGTGCAGTCGTTTCATTGATACGTATGGCTGCATCATTGTTTGCCGCCGCAACTTGTTGCAGGGCATCGGCCCGGCGCACGATATTGTCAACCGCATAGATGGGAACATCGGCAATCCGTATCATGCCATCATGTTGTGCCGATAGACGTCCAGGTACATACGGCTCGCGGCTTGCATTGGAAGGCAGTATTCCGGTCGTCTTGGTGGCGAGTTCGTCTCGCACATCTTCGGACGATACATAATCAAACCCGTCCAGTTCCAGAAAGTTCCCCAATACACGCAATACCTTCCAGGCTGGACGCGCTTCACCCGGGGGCTTCACAGCACCTGTAAAACCCTGCCATAATCCTTCTGCATTGACATAGGTTCCGGATGTCTCGGAGAACGGTGTCACTGGCAGTAACACGTTGGCATACTGCTTCATCATGTCACTGTAATAAGGAGTCAGCGCAATGACAAACTCGGCGTTGCCGAGGGAGTTGAGCGCCGTTGCAGGGTCGGAACAATCAAACTCCGGTTCAATATTCAACAGCAGATAGGCCTTAAGCGGTGACTCGAACATCGATCGGGCATTCAATCCTGTCCCGGTGACACCCTCACCCCCTGCATTGCGGTGCGGTACCGCGCCGGCGATCCATGCACCGGCACTGTTGGCTCCATCGGTAAGATAACCCAGCGTTGTTCCTGTGGCCTCGGCAATAAAACCTGCCAGTAACCGCAGTGTCGAAAACGCGGGATGGAAATGGGCATAACAGCCCAGCAGGACGCTGCCTTTTTTTGCATTTACAAGATGACCAGCGATCGCCTTATGGGTATCATCCGCAGCACTGTCTTTCAACAGATCTGACAATGCCTGCGGCACGGATTTGCCTGTATGGTCCAGTACAGCCCTGGCTATACCCGCCAGGGCATGCTCCATACCAGCAGGAGAGACAATCTGCTTTTCAGACAGTGGAAAATTGAACTCGTAGTCTACCGGATTGATGGCCATCAAACGTCCACCGGCGAGGGCCGCCTTGCGCAAGCGATGACCGGCGATTGGTTGTTCCTTGCGGATATTGGAACCGATCAGCAATGCGACATCGAGCCGCTCCAGATCCTCGATCGGCTGACCCAGCCAGGGAAAAACCGGGGCACTGTCCTGATCGCTGAAATCAAGCTGCCTGAGGCGATGATCGATGTTGGCACTTCCCATTCCACGGGTAAGCAGTTGCGCAAGGTACATCTCCTCCAGTGTGCAACTCGGCGAAACCAGGGTGCCGAACTGGCCGATACCGTGGGTGGCGGTCACCGACTTCATTCTGTTTACCGTAAAATCAAGAGCTGTATTCCAGTCGGTTTCCTGCCAATTCCCGTCCTGCTTGATCATTGGCACACGTAAACGATCAGTGCTGACCAGTCCTTCATAACTGTAGCGATCACGGTCCGATATCCATACCTCATTGATCTGCTCATTCTCCCGCGGATCGACACGCATGACCTCGTCATTGCGCGTTTGCAAATAGAGGTTGGACCCTATGCAGTCATGGGGTGCAATTGAATCCCGTATTTTCATCTCCCACGTGCGGGCGGTAAACCTGTAAGGTTTGGACGTCAAGGCACCCACCGGACACAAATCGATGACGTTGCCCGACATCTCGGAAACCAGGGCCTTTTCAATATATGTCCCGATACTCATGTGTTCACCACGCCCGGTGGCACCCAGTTCCTTGAGACCTGCGATCTCCTCGCCAAAACGGATGCACCGCGTACAGTGGATACACCGGGTCATCTCGGTACTGATGAGAGGACCGATGTTTTTGTCCTTGACGACACGTTTCATTTCAGAAAATTTCGAATAATCGCTGCCGTAGCCCAATGAAAGATCCTGCAGGTCGCATTCACCACCCTGATCGCAGATCGGGCAATCAAGCGGATGATTGATCAGCAGGAATTCCATGGTGCCGCGTTGCGCCTCTATCGCCATCGGCGATTTGGTATAGACCTTCATCCCCTCGGTTACCGGGGTGGCACACGCCGGCAGGGGTTTGGGTACCTTTTCTACCTGGATAAGACACATCCGGCAGTTGGCGGCAACTGACAGTTTCTTGTGATAGCAAAAACGCGGGATCGGTATTTCAGCGGCATCCGCAACCTCGATAATCATGGCGCCACGACGTGCCTGCAGCGGTACACCATCGATCTCGATATTGACCAGATCTTCCTGTTTGACCGAATCTGCGGTAGCACTCATGCCGCGGCCTCCGTTGCGTCATCGGGTGGGTGTCCCACCATACAGCGTTTATGTTCAATGTGATACTCGAATTCTTTTCTGAAACGCTTGATAAAACTCTGCACAGGCCAGGCGGCCGCGTCACCAAAGGCGCATATCGTCCTGCCCTCGATTCGCCCCGCGGTCTTGAGCAACAGATCGAGATCCTCCGGGCGTCCCTTGCCATTCTCGATGCGGTCGATGATACGCCACATCCAGCCCGTACCCTCGCGACAGGGAGTACACTGGCCGCAGGATTCCGCATAATAGAATCTTGAAACGCGCAGCAGCGCCTTTACCATGCACGTCGTATCATCCATCACCATTACACCGCCTGAACCAAGGGCGGAACCCGCCTTCGACAAGGAGTCGTAATCCATGTTGACATCCATGATGACATCAGCAGGAAGTACCGGCATCGATGAACCACCGGGGATGACCGCCTTGAGTTTTCTGCCTTCGCGGACACCGCCCGCCATCTCCAGCAGATCACGGAATGGTGTGCCCAGCGGTACCTCAAAGTTGCCCGGACGGTTGACATGACCTGAAACCGAAAATATCTTCGGTCCACCGTTATTGGGTTTGCCCAAATTGAGGAACCATTCATCGCCGTTACGGATGATGGACGGTACCGAGGCCAGGGTCTCGGTATTATTGATGGTGGTGGGACGACCGTAGAGACCGAAATTTGCCGGAAACGGCGGTTTGAAACGGGGCTGTCCTTTTTTTCCTTCCAGGGATTCGAGTAACGCGGTTTCCTCACCGCATATATAGGCGCCCGCGCCGAGGTGTGCATGCAGTTCCACGTCGATCCCCGAGCCAAGAATATCTTTGCCGATCAGGCCTTCACGGCGCGCAATATTGAGTGCCTCCTCGAATCGTTCAAAGGGTTCGTGATGAAACTCGCCGCGAAGATAGTTGTAGCCGACCGTAGCACCGATCGCATACGCCGCGATCGCCATCCCCTCCACGACCGCATGGGGGTTATAGCGTAAAATATCCCTGTCTTTGAAAGTACCAGGTTCGCTTTCATCCGAATTACAGACTATATATTTCTGCCCCGGACTGTTACGGGGCATGAAACTCCATTTGAGCCCGGTGGGAAATCCTGCGCCGCCGCGTCCGCGCAGACTGGATTTCTTCACCGTGTCGATGATCTCTTCGGGCGAAATCTTTTCCTTCAGGATCTTTTTCCAGGCATCATATCCGCCCACCTTGAGATAATTCTCATACGTCCAGGGCTGGTCAAACTGTAATGTCTGGAAACAAACTTCATTTACCATATAATCACTCCAGGCCGTCCAGGATAGCGTCGACCTTTTCAGATGTCAGGTTTTCATAATAATGGCCGTCAACCGTCATCATTGGTCCTCCACCACAGGCGGCAAGACATTCCTCTTCGCATTTCAACGTAAACTTGTTGTCCGCGCTCGTCCCGCCTATCTTTATATCCAGTTTCTTTTCGATATGCCTGACGATATCCTCGCCGCCGGTCAGCATGCACGAGACATTGGTGCAAACTGATATCTTGTGGCGACCAACGGGTTCGGTATCCAGCATGCTGTAAAACGTTGCAACCTCGTAGACCGAGATCGGCTCCATATCCAGATATTCGGCGACTGCATCCATGTGTTCGGTCTTCAGCCAGCCATTATTCTCGTCCTGCACGATCGATAACGCAGGCAATACGGCGGACGCCTGCTTGTCAGACGGATATTTCGCGATCCACATATCGATCTTCGCACGGCATCGCTCTGATAACAGGTTGGTATTCATTGTGCTTGCCATCAGCGGTCGACCTCCCCGAACACGATGTCCTGTGTTCCGATAATGGCAACAACATCCGCCAGCATGTGGCCCCGGCACATCTCATCCAGTGCCGAGACGTGCACGAAGCCAGGCGCGCGCACCTTCAGACGGTAAGGCTTGTTGGCGCCATCGGACACGATATACACGCCAAACTCGCCCTTGGGATGTTCGACAGAGGCATAGGCCTCACCTTCCGGAATACAATAACCCTCGGTAAACAATTTGAAGTGATGAATCAGCGATTCCATATCATGTTTCATTTCCGATCGTTTGGGCGGTGCGACCTTGTGATTGTCGGTCATGACCGGACCCGGATTGGCACGCAACCAGTCGATGCACTGGCGCACGATACGGTTCGCCTGCCGCAGCTCTTCCACCCGTACCAGATAGCGGTCGTAACAGTCACCGTTGACGCCGACGGGAATATCGAAATCGAGCTGATCATAAACCTCATAGGGTTGTTTCTTGCGCAGGTCCCATTCAATTCCGGAACCTCGCAGCATGGGACCTGTAAACCCGAGTTGCATGGCCCTTTCTGGAGAAACCACGCCGATACCTACTGTCCGCTGTTTCCATATGCGGTTATCGGTCAACAGGGTTTCATATTCATCGATACAGGCTGGAAACCGCCGGGTGAAATCCTCGACAAAATCCAGCAATGAACCCTGGCGGTTACGGTTGCGCACCTCGGTTTCTTTCTTGTTGTGCCACTTGGACGGTTCATACTGCGGCATGGTGTCCGGCAGGTCACGATAGACCCCTCCGGGACGCATATAGGTAGCATGCATGCGCGCCCCCGATACGGCTTCGTAGCAGTCCAGCAGGTCTTCACGCTCGCGGAAGGCGTAGAGAAACACGGTCATCGCGCCTATATCAAGTGCATGTGCGCCCAACCACAGGAGATGATTGAGTATGCGCGTGATTTCATCAAACATGACACGGATATACTGGGCGCGGATGGGCGGTTCGATATCCAGTAATTTTTCCAGGCACAGAACATATCCATGTTCGTTGCACATCATGGAAACGTAATCGAGACGGTCCATGTAGCCGATACTGTGATTGTAGGGTTTGGACTCGGCGAGCTTTTCCGTCGCGCGGTGCAACAAGCCGATGTGCGGGTCCGCGCGTTCGATCACCTCCCCGTCCATCTCCAGCACCAGGCGTAGCACCCCGTGCGCGGATGGATGCTGGGGACCGAAATTCATAGTATAGTTTCTGATCTCAGCCACTGCTCACCTCGCCATCATCCGTGCCCTCGGTATAACGATGATCGTGGGGAATAACACGCGGTACCGTTACACGCGGTACGATACTCACGGGCTCATATACAACACGCTCCCTTTCCGGGTCATAGCGCATTTCAACGTTACCGATAAGGGGAAAGTCCTTGCGAAACGGATGTCCGACAAAGCCATAATCGGTCAACAAACGCCGCAGATCAGGATGTCCGACGAAGAGTATCCCGAACAGATCATATGCCTCACGTTCATACCAGTTGGCAGAGGCCCAGATATCGATGACCGAATCCACGCGCGGTGCTTCGCTATCGAGAAAGGTTTTAACGCGTATGCGTTGATTGTTGGATACTGACAGCAGATGATATACAGCGGCAAACCGGTCACCACTGTGCTCGCCTTCACCGTATTCCAGATAATCGACCCCACAGATATCGATAAGAATCTCGAAACCGAGCTCCGGCGTGTCTCGCAGGATCAAGCAGGTTTCATGCAGCCGATCACGCGGCACCTCGATGGTCAATTCGGACTTTGCCACCACGCATTTATTTAAAGTGTCTCCAAACTTTTGTCGGATCTGCGTGGCGAATGTCTGAATGTTACCGGGCATTAATACAGATCTCAGCGCGCGATAGTGTTGGTTCGTTTTATCTTGTTCTGCAGTTGTATGATGCCATACAGGAGTGCCTCGGCGGTGGGAGGACATCCCGGGACATAGATATCAACCGGAACAATCCTGTCACATCCACGCACAACGGCATATGAATAATGATAATATCCACCTCCATTTGCACAGGAACCCATCGATATCACCCACTTGGGTTCTGACATCTGGTCATACACCCTGCGCAGTGCCGGGGCCATTTTATTAACCAAGGTACCGGCTACGATCATTACGTCCGATTGCCGCGGACTTGGCCTGAATACCACACCAAAACGGTCCAGATCATAACGCGCTGCACCTGCATGCATCATTTCAACCGCACAACAGGCAAGGCCGAATGTCATGGGCCATAATGAACCTGTACGCGCCCAGTTGATGAGTTTATCAGCGGACGTGGTAACCACGCCTTTTTCAAGAATTCCTTCTATTCCCATTCCAGGGCCCCCTTCTTCCACTCATAGATAAAACCGATAACCAGAATGGTGAGAAAGACTATCATGGCGATAAAACCGAACATACCGATCTCATCCAGGACTATTGCCCATGGAAAAAGAAAGGCGATCTCGAGATCAAATATGATAAACAGGATGGCGACCAGATAATAGCGCACATCAAATTTCATGCGCGAATCTTCGAACGCCTCAAACCCGCATTCATAGGGCGACAATTTGGCAGCGTCCGGCTTACGCGGTCCGAGCAAAAAGCCCGCAATCACAGGCACCACTCCGAACATGATGCCCATGACAAGGAATACCAGGATTGGCAAATAATTCTGTAGCATGTAAGGATTCACCGTCCATGAATTAGTGCTTTACTTATTTTTTATAATAGCACCCGGCAAATTTTCAACGTGGTATCAACTTATTTTTTCAATAAGTTAATCCTCCTGATTGAGTCTAGGCCAGCGTCCAATTCTGTGTCAAGCGATCGTCAATTATATCACTGTAGTGTTTGCAAAAAACACTGCACAAGGCTCCTGACATTTGCCGTAATACGAAATCAACCACATGATCAACGTCATGTGACCACTGCTTTATCTTCTATATATCAACCTATTGCGTTCACAGGCCATCATACTCCAGGTCTGTGCAGTATCTTCCTTTGCATCATGTCCATATCAATCTCATGGAGATTGGTGCCGATGGCCGGAGTCGAACCGGCACGGCTTGCGCCACCGCCCCCTCAAGACGGCGTGTCTACCAATTTCACCACATCGGCCTTGTACAGTTGAGAAGCATAAAAATGTGATTCCGGATCTACGTCGTCTTTGTTGCATGCGAAACAACTACATCTGGCCGGCATCAGGGTCGGGCGCATCTGTCTTGTTCTGGTCACCGGATACCGGCGTTGGGGGAACATCCGGCGTATCAGAAGGTTGTGCGGTTTCATCGGCTCCTGCCGGCGCCTCAGGTACAGTCGGTGAAGCAGGCGTGCTGATTTCCGTTACACTATTTCTTTCCACTTTTTTCGTTGAGAAATACGCCAGTGACAGACTGCTGATAAAAAACAACGTCGCCAGAATAGCAGTCGTTCTGGTTAAAAACGATGCGGAGCCCTGACTACCAAATACCGTATTGGAAGCGCCGCTGCCAAAGGCAGCGCCAATATCGGCACCCTTGCCACGTTGAATCAGTATCAAACCGATCAGTGCCATTGTGATCAGTACATGTATGACTATCAGAACTGTTTGCATGAAACTCTTTCCTGCTTAACCAACTTATAAATAATCCAGATAAACTTCAAGCCGGAACGTTAATCATGGTTCCGGATGTATATTTCCGACAACTGGCCTCCGGCCCGCGAGAAAAATGCAATGCTAATGATCTGCTGCCTTGCAGATTGCCAGAAACTCGTCGCCTTTGAGCGAAGCTCCGCCGATCAGTCCACCGTCGATGTCAGGCATACTGAACAGGTCGGCGGCATTCGATGCCTTGACACTGCCGCCGTACAGGATACGGATCTTCTCGCCAAGTCCGGCATCATGCTTTGCAATCCGTTGCCGGATAAACTGATGAACTTCCTGCGCCTGACCGGTGGTCGCGGTCTTACCGGTGCCGATGGCCCAAACCGGTTCATAGGCAATCACAGCGTTATTGAGTACTGCCGCACCCTGCTCGTCATTCAGGACCGCATCCAGTTGACGAGCAACCACCGTTTCGGTCTCGCCACGTTCGCGTTCCTCCAGTTGCTCGCCTACACATAATATCGGGACCACTGTGGTATTGAGTACCGACTTGAATCGTTCAGCCACCAGTGCATCGCCCTCTCCATAGATATTGCGTCGTTCCGAGTGTCCGACAATGACATATGAGCAACCGAAATCCTGCAGCATCGTCACCGAGATTTCACCCGTATATGCGCCCGAGGCGGGTTCCTGACAGACGTTTTGCGCACCCCAACCAATCTGTGAACCTTTCAGCAATTCTTCGACGGTGTGAAGATATACAAATGGTGGACATACGACTATTTCTGTTTCTTTGATATCACCCGATCCGGCCGTGATACCGTCGATCAATTCCACAACACTCGACGCGGATCCATTCATTTTCCAGTTACCGGCTACCAATGGTCTGCGTGTCACCGTTTCCTCCCTCATTAATCAAAAATACGCCGGCCGCCCCTCAGTGACGGAAGACGCATGTCGTTAGCAGAATTAACGAAGGGTACCGGCAGCGCGGCAATAAATCAATGACAACTTGATAAAACAAGGAGTTACTGTGAAACGTTTAAAACAAACAGGAACGTTCCTTCATCCCCTGAAACATTCACACCGCACTGCTGCGTGTTTGTTGCAGATCGAGAAAATTGTCCTGTGCGGCGACAATCACCGCTGCGATACGATTCGCCAGCTCATTGACCTGCTCGGCTTCGATCCCTTCAACCATTACCCGAACGACCGGCTCAGTACCCGAGGCACGTAATAACACACGTCCGTTGTCGGCAAGTTCGCTCTCGACCTCATGCATAACGGTCTGCACCGCCGGATCACGCACGAAATCAAACGATTTGTCCATCGGTACATTGATCATACACTGAGGATATTTTTTCATGCCTGACTTGAGATCATTAAGCGACTTGCCGGATTTCATCATGGCAGCCAGCACCTGCAGGGAGGAGATAATACCGTCTCCGGTGGACATGCGATCGAGGCATAAAATATGACCGGAGGATTCGCCACCGAGTGTCCAGCCTCCCTGCGACAGCATCTCCTTTACGTAACGGTCGCCGACCGGTGCCCGTTTGAACTCGATGTTCAATGCCTGCAGTGCATGCTCAAGCCCCAGGTTACTCATCACCGTACCGACGACGACCCCGTCAAAGTGTTTAGACCCGCGCCACGACTGGGCAATAATATACAAGAGTTCGTCGCCATCGACCGTTTCTCCCTTGTGATCCACCATGATTACGCGATCACCATCACCGTCGAGGGCAATCCCAAGATCCGCGCCGGATTCGATGACGGCTGCCCTGATGGCCTTGACATGCGTGGAACCACAATCGGCATTGATATTCAAACCGTCGGGGTCCACCCCGATCTTGACCACTTTCGCGCCGAGTTCGGAAAAAACACTGGGCGCCACATGGTAGGTGGCACCGTGCGCACAATCGACAACGATCTTCAGACCCTTGAGTTCAATGCGTTGCGGAATGGTGCTCTTGCAGAATTCTATATAACGACCACGTGCATCTTCCACGCGTTCCGCCTTGCCAAGCATGGCCGAATCCACAATAGTCATCGGTTTATCGAGTTCCTCTTCGATTGCCAGTTCCACGTCATCCTGCAGCTTGGTACCCTGATCGGAAAAAAACTTGATGCCATTATCATAGTATGGATTATGTGAGGCGCTGATGACGATCCCGGCCTGGGCATGTAATGTACGGGTTAGATAGGCGATCGCCGGTGTCGGCATCGGTCCAAGTAAAAGGATATTGACCCCGGCTGCGGACAATCCGGCCTGCAAGGCGGATTCAAACATATAACCCGAGATACGGGTGTCCTTCCCGATCAGGATCTTTCCGGCTTCACCTCTGGTCAGCACACGCCCCGCCGCCCAGCCCAGCTTGAGCACGAATTCAGGCGTAATCGGGTGTTCACCGACCTTGCCGCGGATACCGTCCGTACCAAAATAACGCTTGTGCACACTATGTTCCTGTCTGCTGGATCGACTTAATGTCAATCCGTAAATTCCGGCGAGAGTGTTTTATCACTCCATCCCTGTAGACCTATGATAATCCATCCACCTCACTGACGGCTCTGACAAGACGTAATGCATCCTGCGTCTCGCGTACGTCATGCACACGGATCAATCTCGCCCCCTGCCATGCCGCAAGGGTTGCAGCCGCAATACTACCATAAACACGCTCGTCAACCGGCACATCCAATATCTTGCCGATCATGGACTTACGTGACAAACCTGCCACCAGTGGCACCCCTAGTGTAGTTAATTCTCTCAAATCCTTTAGTAACAATAAATTATGTTGGAGGGTTTTACCGAATCCAAATCCGGGATCGATCAATAACCGGTTGCGAGGTATACCGGCCTCCATACTTCTGTCCAGCCGCTCCTTGAGAAAGGATTTAACCTCGGCTACTACATCCTGGTAACGAGGCGCCTGTTGCATGGTGCGCGGCCTGCCCAGCATGTGCATCAGGCACACAGGCACATCGAGCCGTGCAGCTGTTTGCAGGGCATCGCCCTCCTGTAATGCAAAAACGTCATTGATCATCCCGGCACCTGCCTCGACCGCCTGTCGCATGACCTCGGGTTTATAGGTATCGATCGAGACCGGAATCGGCAACTCCCTGGACAACACCTCGATAACAGGCATCACACGGGCCAGTTCTTCATCGACCGATACCGGGTCCGCGCCGGGACGTGTCGACTCACCGCCGACATCGATAACGGCCGCACCTTCCTCCAGCATGTCAATCGCCCGGGTGATGGCAAGATCAGGCGACAGGAAATATCCACCGTCGGAAAAGGAATCAGGGGTTACGTTTAGCACACCCATGACCTGTGGTGTTCGTAAATCGAGGAGCTTGCCGGCGCAAGCTATCACATACTCGTTTGATAGCGTTGGCAATGCTTGAGTTTCGTCTTGAATCGTTATCGCTTCAACCATGGCAACTCAGTTGATAGGCTTTTCATCCTTGTAAACGAATATCCAATATCGGCTCTTGAATTTCAGAAAAAGAAAACCCTGAATAATATATTCACTGCAATATTATCCAGGGTTGTTATTCAGGATCTATCGATCAGGTTCAATGCTCGCCGACGGGACCGCCAATTTTCGGATCCGACTTCTTGTCCTTGTCCGAGGTATCAGCCTCCGCGCCAACGCCACTGCCGGGCTTGGAGCCGGAATCTTCACCCCAGCCTTGGGGTGGACGCGGTTCCTTGCCGGCCATGATATCGTCGATCTGTTTGCTGTCGATGGTTTCGTATTTAAGCAGGGCTTTGGCCATGCTGTGCAACTTGTCGATATTATCTTTCAACAACTTTTCGGCACGGGCATAGTTGCGATCGACGATTACACGGATCTCCTTATCAATAGTGTGATTCGTTTCATCCGATACACCCTTGTGCTGGGTTACCGAATGACCCAGGAACACCTCGCCTTCCTCATCACTGTATGTCAACGGTCCAAGTTTTTCAGACAGTCCCCACTTGGTCACCATATTACGGGCAATCTCGGTGGTCCGCTGTATATCATTGGAAGCACCGGTGGTCACCATGTCCTTGCCGAAGATCAGTTCTTCTGCGATACGTCCACCGAACATACTGGAGATCTGACTCTCGAGACGCTGCTTGCTATAGCTGTGACGATCTTCTTCGGGTAGAAACATTGTTACGCCCAGGGCACGACCGCGCGGTATGATACTGACCTTATGCACAGGGTCATGTGACGGCACCAGTCGCCCGACAATGGCATGGCCTGCTTCATGATACGCCGTAAGCTTCTTTTCTTCATCGCTCATGACCATGGAACGGCGCTCTGCTCCCATCATGATCTTGTCCTTGGCCTTCTCAAAGTCCTCCATGTCCACCGTACGCTTATTGGCGCGTGCAGCAAACAATGACGCCTCATTAACCAGGTTGGCGAGATCGGCACCGGAAAACCCCGGCGTTCCTCTGGCGATGATACTTGGATCGACATCGTCGGCGATCGGTACCTTACGCATGTGTACCTTGAGTATCTGTGTGCGTCCACGCACATCCGGTAAGGGCACCACCACCTGACGGTCAAAGCGGCCGGGGCGCAACAGTGCCGGATCCAGCACGTCGGGACGGTTGGTTGCCGCGATCACTATGACGCCTTCACTGCCTTCAAAGCCATCCATTTCCACCAGTAACTGGTTCAAGGTCTGCTCGCGTTCATCATGACCGCCACCCAGACCAGCACCACGATGACGGCCAACGGCATCGATTTCATCGATGAATATAATGCAGGGCGAGTGTTTCTTCGCCTGCTCGAACATATCGCGCACACGGGCAGCACCCACGCCGACGAACATCTCGACAAAATCCGAACCCGAGATGGAGAAGAACGGGACCTTGGCCTCACCGGCAATGGCCTTGGCGAGCAGTGTCTTACCGGTACCCGGCGAACCCACCATCAACACGCCGCGAGGGATCTTGCCACCCAGCTTCTGAAACTTGGTCGGATCACGCAGGAACTCGACGAGTTCGGCGACCTCCTCCTTGGCCTCTTCCACCCCGGCGACGTCATTGAATGTGACCTTGACCTGGTCTTCACCCAGCATGCGTGCCCGGCTCCTGCCAAATGACATGGCGCCGCGTCCACTGCCACCACCCTGCATCTGGCGCATGAAGAAAATCCAGACCGCGATCAGCAACAGCATCGGGAACCACGAGATAAAGATCTGCATCAGAAAACTCTGCTGCTCCTGGGGACGAGCGATGATTTCGACATTATTGGCAAGCAAATCACCCACCAGCCCGGGATCGCCGGGGCTGTAGGTGGTAAATTTCTCCCCACCCTGCATCGTGCCCTTGATAGAACGTCCATCGATCACCACGTCCCGCACCGAACCCTGCCTGACATCCGCGATAAACTCGGAGTAGGAAAGTTGCTGGGATGCGACCTGCGGTGGGCCGAAGTTGTTGAATACGGATATCAGAACAACTGCGATGACGACCCATAAAATGATGTTTTTAGCCATATCGTTCAATGTGCTGTCCTCTAATCTACTGACCTATTAGCGGTGTAAAAAAACGAAGGGTTTCCAAGCTATATATATCGGCTGTCTTTACCATGCCTTATTATAACCCAATATAACGCGATAATACCTATGTAACAATATGATTTTGATATGATTGGTAGTTTCTGGCGACCACGTAAACCTCACGCGAACGTGATCGTGAGGCCCTGGGTTTACGGATCATGACCTTGTCAAATGATTGATCGAGTTCATGGATGAAACCATCGAATCCTGCGCCCTGAAAGGCCTTGACCACCAGATCGCCGCCGGAGATCAGTGCCTGGCGGGCAAAATCGGCAGCCAGTTCAGCAAGATACATCGCCTTTGGCTGGTCAATCACGTTCATACCTGTAATATTGGGTGCCATGTCTGATATTACAAGATTCGCCTTTTGATCTCTCATCAAATTCAGTAACTTATCTAGCACCTCGTTTTCCTGGAAATCGCCCTGTATGAATTCTACTCTGTCCAATGGATCCACAGGCAGGATATCGACGGCAAGGACACGCCCTGTATCACCCACTGATTGAGCCACCCACTGTGACCAACTCCCCGGAGCGGCCCCCAGATCCACCACGGTCATACCCGTGCGCAGCAAACCATCCCGCTCGTTAAGCTCCTGCAATTTGTATACCGCACGGGAACGAAAACCGTCCATACGGGCCTTTTTGACGTAGGGATCATTGAAGTGTTCGTCCAGCCATGGCTGATTACGTTTAAGTTTCTTCTTCAAATTACGCATGCGATCTATATAGGATCCGGTAGTGGAAATATCCAGCTTGTCTTCGCCTGTATCATGTATTATCACATGATCCAATGTCATTGACGCCTAAACAACGACGATATCTGCGTTCACTTGCTCATCACAGGAAGCCGGTTGTCATTATCGGCCATGCCGGTCTCACGCCCGCCGTCATGCGCGAAATCGACCAGTGTCTGTCGCAACACGAACTCATCAAGATAAAAATCAACAGCGAATCAAAGACCAAACGCAAGGAGATTGCCGAATCGATATGCAGGCAAACAGGAAGTGAAAGGGTGCAGGATATTGGCCATATGACAACTGTCTATCGCGCCGGCACTGAACCAGAGATTTCATTGCCCTAAAACGACGGTCATCAAATGGATTGTTCCCTGCGGTGCAGACCGAAGATCACCAGCACCAGGCCCAACAGACTCGATACCATATATAACACGGAAGAAATCCCGTGTAACTGACCGAATTGTCGCGCAAGGTTCGAACCTTCCTCCAACCCCTCAGCTCTGATGTCCTCCATCATGGGATGTAATATAAACTGGCCGACAATGATAAGTACCAGCATCGTCGTTACCACCCAGCAGCGCCAGCTGCCAAGGCACTGTGTGCCGTATCGATAGAACATCCCGATCAGGATCAGTACAGCGCATGCAATGCCGATGTAATTGATTGCAGAAAACATCGGAGCCGCCAACGATCCCGCCATGTGGCGATCCTCAAGTACACTGAACAATATAGGTACAGACACATAACCGATGGTCCACAGACCACCCACCCACAGGGTCAGCGCAATATGTTCAACGACTGAGATCTTGGGCTCCATGGTCATACCTTCCCGTGTTGTCAACGTTGATGTGGAAATGAGTTCTGTGTGTTTTGGCGTACCGGATGTGATGCTTGCTGGTCGATCCGTTTGTTCCGGATGTTTTTATGCCGGAGCTTGCATGTGCGGTGACCCGGATATACCGTGTAATAATGCGCTAGTTCATCAGTGGTACGTTAAATATACCTCACCGCGACGATGTCGTATTCCTTGACACCACCAGGTGCGATGACGCTCGCCACATCACCTTCTTCCTTTCCGATCAATGCCCGTGCAATCGGCGAACTGATGGAGATCTTCCCTTCCTTGATATCAGCCTCGTCATCACCAACGATTTGATAGGTCACCTTTTCATTGGTTTCAATATTGATAAGATCAACAGTAGCGCCGAAAACAACCTTGCCGTTGGCTTTGACGCTCCTGACATCGATGATTTCCGCGCTTGCCAGTTTGGCATTGAGTTCGGCGATCCTGCCCTCGATGAAACTCTGTTGTTCCTTGGCGGCGTGATATTCCGCGTTTTCTTTCAGATCACCATGAGAACGTGCCTCGGATATCGCCTCGATAATTTGCGGCCGTGAGATCGTCTTTAATTTATGTAATTCCTTGCGCAGACGTTCTGCACCTTCTACTGTTATATGTACTCCACTCATCTTACCAACTCTCCATGAAGTTCCTGCAAACAATACACTTCATTTGTCTCCAATTCTTCGAGTGCCAGGCAGGTTACCCTGGCACCGGCCATCGTCGTCGTGTAAGTCACCTTATGTTGCAACGCAGCTCGACGAATTGCAAAGGAATCTGAGATCGCCTTTTTTCCCTCTGTGGTATTGACGACCAGTTTGATTTCATCATTTTTAATCATATCAACGATATGCGGTCGTCCTTCACCGACCTTGTAAACCATGACACACTCTACATGCGCCTGTTCCAGAGCCTGGGCGGTACCTCGCGTCGCGAGTATCTCGAAACCCAGCTTGATCAGTTGACGCGCCACATCCACCGCCTGTGGTTTATCAGTATCACGCACGCTGATAAATACCTTCCCGCTGACGGGCAGGTTAACGCCCGCAGCCAGTTGAGAACGACCAAACGCCTCGCCAAAGGTCTTGCCGATCCCCATCACTTCACCCGTGGATTTCATCTCCGGACCCAGTAACGAATCGACGCCCGGAAATTTTGCAAATGGAAACACTGCCTCTTTCACGGAGAAATACCGGGGTATCACCTCATGAGTCATACCCTGCTGCTCCAGGGTCTTGCCTGCCATGCAGCGCGCACCGATCTTCGCCAGAGACTTGCCGCAGGCCTTTGAGACGAAGGGCACCGTACGCGAAGCCCGGGGATTGACCTCGAGTACATAGATGTCATTATCCTTGACCGCGAACTGGACATTCATTAATCCTTTCACGCCGAGTTCCCGGGCCATCTCTTTCACTTGTTTACGCAGTCTTTCCAGCGTCTCGTCACCCAGGCTGTACGATGGCAGCGAACAGGCGGAATCACCCGAGTGGATACCGGCCTGTTCGATATGCTCCATAATGCCGCCGATGACGGTTACAGTGCCGTCGCTGACGGCATCGACATCCACCTCGATCGCGTCGACAAGAAAATGGTCGAGCAGCACCGGTGAGGCATTGGATACCTTGACGGCCTCGCGCATGTAACGACGCAGGTCTTCCTGGTTGTATACAATCTCCATGGCGCGGCCGCCAAGGACATATGACGGCCTCACGACAAGCGGAAATCCGATTTCATTGGCCAGCACGAATGCCTCGTCTTCAGTGCGTGCAGTACGGTTTGGCGGTTGCAACAGGCCCAGTTTGGTAATCAATCCCTGAAAACGTTCCCTGTCTTCTGCAAGATCGATCGCATCGGGTGTCGTTCCGATTATGGGTGCACCCGCTGCCTCAAGGTCACGAGCCAGTTTTAAAGGTGTCTGTCCACCGTACTGGATGATGACTCCTGTTGGTTTTTCCAGACCTATGATCTCAATGACATCTTCCAGTGTCAGCGGCTCGAAATACAATCTGTCGGAGGTATCGTAATCCGTCGATACGGTTTCCGGATTGCAATTCACCATGATGGTCTCGTAACCGTCTTCGCGCATGGCGAGCGCCGCCTGCACGCAGCAATAATCAAACTCGATACCTTGTCCAATCCTGTTAGGGCCGCCACCGAGTACCATGATCTTGTCACGCTCCGTCGGTTCTGCCTCACATTCCTCTTCATAAGTGGAGTACATATAGGCCGTCGCGGATTTGAATTCAGCGGCACATGAGTCCACACGCTTATAGACCGGGCGGATGGAGAACAAATGACGCAACTGCCGGACCTGTTCCTCGCTTGTATTCAACAAGGTAGCCAGGCGAGTGTCGGCAAAACCCTTGCGTTTGAGCATATACAGATAATCCTTGTCGAGGGACGACAGGTTTTTTGATCGCACATCAGCCTCGAGCTTCACCAACTCCTCGATCTGCGCCACAAACCATGGATCTATCCGGCTCTGTTCATGCACCTGCGCGATTGACCAGCCATAGCGGAAGGCATCGGCAACATACCAGATTCGGTCCGGCCCGGGAGTATGCAGTTCACGACGAATCACCTCTTCGGCATCATCCAGTGCAAGGTCCGTCTTTTCATTGAGACCGTCGTTACCCGTTTCAAGGCCGCGCAATGCTTTTTGAAAGGACTCTTGAAAGGTACGGCCGATGGCCATGACCTCACCTACAGACTTCATCTGGGTAGTCAGGATTGCTTCGGCGCGGGGAAACTTCTCGAACGTGAAACGGGGTACCTTGGTAACCACATAATCAATTGACGGTTCGAACGATGCAGGTGTGACCCCACCGGTAATCTCGTTACGTAACTCATCGAGAGTATAACCGACGGCGAGTTTTGCGGCGACCTTTGCGATCGGAAAACCGGTGGCCTTCGAGGCCAGTGCCGATGAACGCGACACGCGCGGATTCATTTCAATGATCACAAGCCGGCCGTCGTCGGGATTGACCGCGAACTGCACATTTGATCCACCGGTATCCACACCGATCTTGCGCAATACCTCCAGCGACGCATCGCGCATGTACTGGTATTCCTTGTCAGTCAGCGTTTGCGCCGGCGCAACGGTGATCGAATCTCCGGTATGAATACCCATTGGATCGAGGTTTTCAATCGAGCAGACAATGATGCAGTTGTCATGATGGTCACGTACAACCTCCATCTCGTATTCCTTCCAACCCGCCAGTGATTCTTCGATCAGCAATTCATTGGTGGGTGAAAGATCCAGGCCTCGCTCGCATATATCAACAAACTCCTCGCGGTTGTAGGCAATCCCGCCACCACTGCCGCCGAGTGTAAACGAAGGGCGGATAACGGTGGGAAATCCGATTTGCGCCTGCGCCTGAAATGCTTCTTCCATACTGTGGGCGACAGCCGCGCGTGGCGATTCAAGTCCGATCTCGCTCATTGCATTACGAAAACGGTCACGGTCTTCCGCCATGTCGATAGCGTCGCGTGATGCACCAATCATCTCGACATGGAATCTCTCCAGCACGCCTTCACGTACCAGGTCGAGAGCGCAATTCAATGCTGTCTGCCCGCCCATCGTTGGTAACAGCGCATCGGGCTGTTCCTTTTCTATGATGCGTGCAACAGTCTGCCAGCGAATTGGTTCGATGTAGGTGGCATCCGCCATTTCCGGGTCTGTCATGATGGTGGCGGGATTCGAGTTGATCAATATGACACGATAGCCTTCCTCACGCAGCGCCTTGCAAGCCTGGGCGCCGGAATAATCGAATTCACAGGCCTGCCCGATGACGATCGGGCCGGCACCGATGATCAAAATACTCTTTATATCTGTCCGTTTGGGCATTGTGTCCTTTAAAGTATCAGTGATAGCCGTAAACGGATGAATCCCGAGGTCGGCATCGTATAATCACGCATCAGCCATCAATTCAATAAAATGATCAAACAGTGGCTTGACGTCATGCGGTCCCGGACTGGCTTCAGGATGCCCCTGAAAACTGAAGGCCGGTTTGTCGGTGCGATGGATCCCCTGCAGCGAGTGATCGAACAAAGAACGATGGGTCGCCCTGAGCACGGCGGGCAAAGTCGACTCATCGACCGCAAAGCCATGGTTTTGGCTTGTGATCATGACCCTGCCTGAGTCGAGGTCGAGCACGGGGTGATTGGCGCCGTGGTGACCGAATTTCATCTTGACGGTCTTTGCGCCACTTGCCAATGCCAGCAATTGATGGCCGAGACAAATACCGAATACCGGGAGGCCGGTATCCAGGATGGTGCGGATGGCTTCGATGGCATAATCGCATGGTTCGGGATCACCGGGGCCGTTGGAAAGAAATACACCGTCCGGTTTCAATGCCAGCACATCCTGCGCTGGCAATTGAGCCGGGACCACCGTGACGCGGCAGCCACGATCGACCAGCAGACGCAGGATGTTACGCTTGATCCCGTAATCGTACGCCACCACATGATAGGGAAATGTTGTCTTTACTGCATTGGGTGCATCGGGCAGACCCTGTTCACGGCTCCAGCTTCCCTGCACCCATTCGTAGCTGTCCCGCGTTGACACCTCCCGTGCAAGATCCATCCCCTTGAGCCCGGGGAAACCACGCGCGGTCTCTATGGCGGTAGATTCATCGATTCCATCGCCGGCCATGATGCAACCGTTTAGAGCACCCTTTTCACGCACGATACGGGTCAGTTTCCGGGTGTCGATACCGGCGATAGCCATAATATTATGATGGTGGAGGTAGTTGTCGAGATTCAGTTGCCTGCGCCAGCTGCTGGTCTGGATGGGCAAATCGCGAATCACCAGACCATTGGCAAATATTCTCGGTGACTCCTCATCTTCAGCATTGACTCCCGTATTACCGATATGGGGATACGTCAGGGTTACGAGTTGCTGGTTGTAGGACGGGTCAGTGAGGATCTCCTGATAACCGGTCATCGCGGTATTGAACACGACTTCACCGGTGACTTGCCCCGCTACTCCGATAGAGTCACCCCAGAAGACAGTTCCATCTTCCAGAGCTAACAGGGCTTGCTGAGACAAGGGATCCTCCGTACCAGATACACGAAGCGGGAGGGGCTTGCAGGCCCTTCCCGCTGAAAGTTAAACGCTTTTAATGCTGTTGTTGAAAGACTGACGATAGAAAAATTTTACCTTATGCTCCTTGCCATGTCCATGAACAGTTCATTTCAGGCCCAATACGTCCTGCATATCATACAGGCCGCTTTCATGTCCAGTTATCCATCGCGCCGCACGCATGGCACCGTTGGCAAAGGTCATCCGGCTGGAGGCCTTGTGGGATATTTCCACGCGTTCACCCAGGCCGGCAAACATGACAGTATGTTCGCCGACGATATCACCGGCACGAATAGTTTCAAAACCGATCGTTTTTCTGTCTCGCTCTCCCGTATGCCCTTCGCGCCCATAGACGGCACAATCATCGAGGTCCCTGTCAAGTGCACTGGCAATGACCTCGCCCATGCGCAGGGCCGTACCCGACGGTGAGTCCACCTTGTGTCGGTGATGGGCCTCTATGATCTCGATATCCACACCGTCACCCAGCACCCGGGCCGCTGTATCCAGCAGCTTGAAACACAGGTTGACGCCAACACTCATGTTAGGTGCAAGTACGATTGCGATCTCGGAAGACGCAGCAAAGATCTGCTGGCGTTGATCAGCGGTAAAACCGGTGGTACCGATGACAATCCGGCGCCGGGCCTTGCGGCACACGGCGAGATTTGCAAGTGTAACCTCGGGTCGGGTGAAATCGATCAAAACATCAAAGTCATCGACCACGTCCTCGAGCTTATCCTTGATAACCACACCGAGACGGGAAATACCCGCCACCTCACCGGCATCATGCCCGACCGCAGTGCTGGTGGAATGCTCCACCGCGACGGTCAGCTGAACATCGGCATCCTGTTGGCAAGCCTCGGTCAATGCTTTCCCCATGCGGCCCGCAGCTCCCACGATAGCGATTCTTGTCATAGTGATCTCACTGTAGCTGCTTATACATGCTTCCGATTTTACAATCGCCGGTAACGGTGACGGGAATAAATACGAATCGTACTAGATCTTCAGATCTTCAAAAAACTTCTTCACCCCGTCAAGCCAGGAATGTGCCTTGGGACTGTGTTTCTCTCTGCCATCCTTGATGGTCTTTTCAAACTCGTGCAGGATTTCTTTTTGTCTGCGGTCCAGACCAACCGGAGTCTCCACGACCACCTTACACAGCAGGTCACCCATAATCCCGTCGTGCACGGACCTGACGCCCTTGTCACGCAATCGGAATACCTTGCCGGTCTGGGTTTCCGCAGGGATCTTCAGTTTTACCCTGCCGGAAAGTGTTGGCACGTCCAGTTCACCACCCAGTACCGCCGTAACGAAGCTGATCGGCATCTCACACTGCAGGTTATTCCCCTCGCGTGTAAAAATTGGATGGGGCTTGACCCGGATCTGGACATACAGGTCACCCGCGGGACCGCCATTCTCACCCGCCTCCCCTTCATTGGCCAGACGGATGCGATCACCGCTGTCCACACCGGCGGGTATCTTGACCGACAGGGTCTTTTGTTCCTGTTTACGACCCTGACCATGACATGTCGGACAAGGATCGGTAATGATCTTGCCGGTTCCCTTGCAGCGCGGACAGGTCTGCTGGATGGAGAAGAATCCCTGTTGCATCCTCACCTGCCCCAGACCACCGCAGGTACTGCATGTTTCAGGATTGGTCCCCTTTTTGGCACCGCTGCCACCGCAAGTTGTGCATATTACCTTGGTCGGTATACGCAGCTTGACGGTCGTCCCCTGCACCGCGTCCTCAAGGCTAAGGTCGAGATCATATCTCAGATCGGCGCCACGATACGCCTGGCTTCTGCCGGCCCTGCCGCCGCCGAAGATGTCGCCAAATACATCATCGAATATATCGGTAAAGCTGGCCCCGCTTCTGAAACCGCCGGCTCCCGCTGCGGCGGAGGCATCCACGCCGGCATGGCCAAACTGATCATAGGCCGCGCGTTTTTGAGCATCGGAGAGGATTTCATAGGCCTCCTTGGCCTCCTTGAATTTTGCCTCTGCGGTCTTGTCATTCGGATTCCTGTCGGGATGATACTTCATCGCAAGGCGGCGATAGGCCTTCTTGAGTTCCGCCTCGCTGACGTTATGGGCCACCCCCAGTACTTCGTAATAATCCCGTTTTGACATATCTGCGATATCTGTTAACTATCGAACCGGCTTTTATTTTATTCCCATACATACAAAGACGCGGGAAAAGAATCCCGCGCCTGCCATATGATACGTCTGAATCATATCTTTAACATTGTTGAGCCATGATTGTATTAAGGCTGCGTTCCTGCATCATAACCCATCTGGTTTTTTACAGTCCCGAGAATCAGCAAAGCTGTTTGATCACAAGACGCGGGGACCTCGCCCAATGTGATGAAATCGACCATGGTGATTCATGGACATCAGAACGGGCAATCCACCACTGTAATCGAACCAATTAACAATATATGTTGCCGATTACTTGTTTTCTTCTTCCTTGACCTCCTCGAACTCGGCATCGACGACGTTTTCCTTGTCGCCCGCAGACTGATCACCGGGTGCTTCTGACTGCGAGGACGATGCCTCACCCTGAGCGTCTTGCTGCTGCTGGGCATAGACCCTTTCGGCAATCTTGGCGGAAGCCTCGGTCAGCTCTTTGGTCCTTGACTCGATAAGCTCCTTGTCGTCGCCTTTCAGCGCTTCCTGCAATGCAGCAATGGCAGCCTCGACCTTGCTCTTTTCATCGGCGTCTACCTTGTCGCCCAATTCATCCAGGGATTTCTGCGTGGCATGAATCATGTTATCCGCCTGGTTGCGCGCATTGACGAGTTCATGGAATTTACGGTCCTCGTCGGCGTGCGCCTCTGCATCCTTGACCATACGATCGATTTCCTCATCAGATAATCCGCTCGAGGCCTTGATGATGATGGACTGTTCCTTGCCCGTCGCCTTGTTCTTCGCCGACACATTCATGATACCGTTGGCATCGATATCGAAGGTCACCTCGATTTGCGGTACCCCGCGTGGCGAGGGCGGTATGTCGGCCAGATCAAATCTTCCGAGTGATTTGTTGGCGGATGCCATCTCGCGCTCACCCTGCAACACATGCACTGTTACAGCGGTCTGGTTGTCATCTGCGGTAGAAAATACCTGGCTGGCCTTGGTGGGTATGGTGGTGTTCTTCTCGATCAGCTTGGTCATAACGCCGCCAAGTGTCTCGATACCCAGCGACAACGGCGTAACATCCAGTAACAGCACATCCTTGACCTCGCCGCCCAGTACACCTGCCTGGATGGCGGCACCGATGGCAACTGCCTCATCGGGGTTGACATCCTTGCGCGGCTCCTTGCCGAAAAAGTTCTTGACTGCTTCCTGTACCATCGGCATGCGCGTCTGGCCACCAACGAGAATAACGTCATTGATATCGGAGGCGTTCATGTCTGCATCCTTGAGTGCCGTCTTGCAGGGTTCGATCGACCTTTGCACCAGGTCCTCGACCAGGGATTCGAGTTTGGCGCGTGTCACCTTGATATTGAGATGTTTTGGGCCACTGGCATCGGCCGTGATATAGGGCAGATTGACATCGGTCTGCTGACTTGACGATAACTCGATCTTGGCCTTTTCCGCTGCCTCCTTCAGGCGTTGAAGTGCGAGCGGGTCATTATGCAGATCGATGCCCGCATCTTTCTTGAATTCTTCGGCCAGATAATCGATCAGGCGAGTGTCGAAATCCTCACCGCCGAGGAAGGTATCCCCGTTGGTGGACAGTACCTCGAACTGATGCTCACCTTCCACCTCGGCGATCTCGATAATGGAGATGTCAAAGGTACCTCCACCGAGGTCATACACCGCGATCTTGGTGTCTCCGCGTTTCTTGTCCATGCCATAGGCAAGCGCTGCGGCCGTCGGCTCGTTGATGATACGCTTGACATCCAGCCCCGCGATACGGCCGGCATCCTTGGTTGCCTGACGTTGCGAGTCGTTAAAATAAGCCGGCACCGTAATCACGGCCTCAGTTACCTTTTCACCCAGGTAATCCTCGGCGGTCTTTTTCATCTTCATCAGGACGCGCGCAGATATTTCTGGCGGGGCCATTTTCTTGCCCTTGGCCTCGACCCAGGCGTCGCCATTATCGGCCTTGACGATCTTGTACGGGACGAGTTTGATGTCGCGCTGTACGACGTCTTCGCTGAATTTACGCCCGATCAGACGCTTGATTGCGAACAGTGTGTTGTTCGGGTTAGTGACTGCCTGGCGTTTTGCCGATTGTCCAACGAGTATTTCGTCGTCATCGGTATAGGCGACAATCGACGGCGTGGTACGCCCGCCTTCGCTGTTTTCGATGACTCTGGGTTTGTTACCACTCTCTATCACCGCGACACAGGAGTTGGTGGTCCCCAAATCGATACCGATAATTTTTCCCATTGCTAAATCTCCGTTGGTTTTAATGTATCACCGCTGTCTCGTCGAGCGGCGAAGCTGAAATCAATACGCAATTGGCCATGATCATGTCACAACCAATTCAATTACTTGTCTCTGATATAGGGTTTTGTAGTCCGGATTCAACCCGCTTTTACAATATTTCGCTCAATTTGAGTCATTTTTATTCGCGGCCGCGGATACGACAACCATGGCAGGGCGGATCAATCTGTCATTTAGCAGGTAACCCTTCTGATATACGGTTAGCACCGTATTGGGTTCCCTATCCGGAGCCTCCTGCATCGTCATTGCCTGGTGGAATTCTGGGTTGAATTTTTCCCCCTCCGGATTGATCTCGGTAATGCCGATCTTATCCATCAGTGAATCGAACATTTTTAGTGTTAATTCAATGCCTTCTTTGACTTTTTGAGAATCATCCCCAACCCCTTCCGCGGCGGCCAGTCCGAGCTCCATGCTGTCCTTAATGGGCAGTAATTCCTTGGCAACCTTCTCCAGACCGTAACGGTGGGCGTTTTCCAGTTCACGTTCGGCCCGGCGCTTGTAGTTTTCGAGCTCTGCCCTGGCTCTAAGCAACTGGTTCCAGTGCTCATCCGCCTTCGCCCGGGCATCCTGGAGGGTCAACAGGAGTTCATCATGCGACATTTCGTCCTCAACGGCATCACCTTCAGAGGACTGTGCCTTGACCTCCCCTGCGTCTGTGTTGACGTCCGTTGCTTCCTGTTCCATATCCTGTGGATCGATGTTCGAGGATTGATGACCTTGAGTACCCATGCGTATCTCCCTGCGATTATATGTATTCAGGTTCAGTTATTGGGATTTTTCCGACCGTTTCAAGGAAGCGCTGACCAGCCTAGCCGTCACATCGACCAGTGGGATCACCCGTTCATAGGCCATGCGAGTCGGGCCGATCACCCCCAGTACACCCAATACCTGGTCACCTACCTGATAGGATGATGTCACCAGGCTGCACTGATCCAGCACACTGTAACCCGATTCCTCGCCGATAAAGATCTGTACACCGCGGGTATTGAGACACTGATCGAGAAGATGCAGAATATGGCGCTTTTCGTTGAAGGCCTCAAACAGCTCTCTGAGCTTTTCTATATCAGATAGCTGTTCACAATCCATCAACTTGGTCTGGCCTGCCATGACATAGTCGCCCTCCTTATCGGTTTCAAACACCTGTTCCGCCATCGTGATGGCTGTTTGCATGACCTTGTCCATATCCTCCTTGGTCTCTCTCATCTCAGCCAGCACGCGTGATCGTGCCTCCAGTAGATTCATATCGGCAAATACCGAGTTATAACAATTGGCGGCCTGTTGCAGTTCGTCGCTTGAGTACTGCCTGTCCGTCTTGATGATACGGTTTTGAACCTCTTTTTCACTGAGGACAAGGATGGCGAGCACCCGGTTTTCGGATAGCGGCATAAACTCGATATGGCGGATGGCGCGATTATCATGGCGGGGCAACATCACAACACCTGCCATGCTGGTCACTGCGGAGAGCAGACCTGAAACCGACTCAGCCATATCCTGAATGGTTTCATCCATGCTGAGTTTATCCTTGAATCGCTGTATCTCCTGCTTGTTCACAGGCTGTACGGTCAAAAGCGAATCTACAAAGATCCTGTAACCCTTGGCGGTTGGAACACGTCCTGCAGAGGTATGGGGTGACCTCACCAGTCCGAGATCCTCAAGATCAGCCATCACGTTGCGCACGGTCGCGGGACTCAGATCCAGGCGCGAATCACGCGCCAGCATCCGCGAACCAACCGGCTGGCCTTCACGGATATAGCTTTCGATCAACACCTTCAACAGGCTTTGGGCGCGTTCTGAAATTTCGTTTGTCACTCTAGGTTTTAATCCTAAGTTTATGTATTCAGATGTCTTTACGATGGTTAGCACTCTTCATACGAGAGTGCTAGACTCACGTTAGCAACTCGCCATAACACTGTCAAGAATAGTGGTATTGGCCTTTTTTATAGCGCATGTTAACTTTCCAACCGAGGGACCTGTTTTAATTAGAAACCATGACAATACGCCCATTTAACGCCATCGGCATCATTGGCAAACACGGTGATCCTAGTGTTATCAATACACTGACAACCCTGACGGACTATCTCGTATCGCACCACCTGCGGGTCATCATGGATGTTGATACTGCACGGATTGCAACTTTTCCCTCCATTGATACAGGAACAATCGCCGATATCGGTCAACGGTGTGATATCGCGATCGTGGTGGGTGGTGATGGCACCCTGTTGAACAGTGCACGCGCCTTGATCGACTACAAGGTCCCTCTCGTCGGGATCAACCTGGGCCGTCTCGGCTTCCTGACGGATATCACACCACAGACCATGATCGATTATCTCAGTGATATCCTCATTAAGGGTGACTATCTGATGGAAGACCGCAGTCTGTTGCACTGCAGCGTCATACGCGAGGGAAAATCCATCAGTGAGAGCGACGCTTTCAATGACGTGGTGATCCACAAATGGAATATCGCCCGGATGATCGAACTGGAAACTCACATCAACAGTAGCTTTGTCAATCTGCAGCGGCTCGATGGCCTGATCGTAGCGACCCCCACCGGCTCGACGGCCTACGCGCTGTCTGCGGGTGGGCCTATCCTCCATCCCTTGCTTGATGCCTTTGCAATCGTCCCCGTATGTCCCCATACACTGACCAGCCGTCCGATCGTTGTGGAAAGCAACAGCATCATCAAGGTTGTGGTGTGTGAAAGCAACCAAAACAATACCCAGGTGACCTGTGACGGCCAGGTCACCTACGGCCTCGTTGCAGGAGATCAGGTCGAGATACGCAAAAAAGAACGCGCCGTAAGATTGATCCATCCACCGCGACATGATCACTATGAAGTACTGCGTGCCAAGCTGCGCTGGTCGGAAAATCCCCATGGCTCCAGTCGCTGAACGGATCCACCATATCGTATGTTGACCCATATCCATATCCGGGATTTCGCAGTCGTCGACCGACTGGATCTGCAGCTTGCAGACGGCCTGACCGTCCTTACTGGTGAGACCGGCACAGGCAAATCCATCCTCGTGGAGGCACTGGGACTCGTGCTCGGCGATCGCGCCGACACCAATGTGATACGACACGGCTGCAAGCGGGCCGAAATCTGCACCGGTTTCGATGTCGGCAGAAACGAATCCGCCAGCCGCTGGCTGCAGGAGCATGAACTGGATAGTGATGGTGAGTGTGAATTGCGCAGGACCATTAATAGCGACGGCAAATCAAAAAACTATATCAATGGCCGCCCGCTACCACTGCAAATGTTGCGTGAACTCGGCGATCTGCTGGTGGATATCCACGGCCAGCATGAACATCAATCCCTGCTGCGTAAGGATACCCAGCGTAAACTGCTCGATGACTTCGCAGGCCATCAGGACCTGCTGAATGTTGTGACGTCGGCCTATCGGCAATGGAAGTCACTCAAGCGGGAATACGACGACCTGTGCGCATCCACTCTCGCAGATGATAATCAACTTGACCTGCTGCGTTACCAGGCACAGGAACTTCACGCCCTGAACGTCACCCCGACCGAGATCGACCAGCTCGAATCGGATCAACAGCGTCTCGCGATTGCCGATCAATTACTCGCAACAGGCAAACACACGCTGGATACACTCGATGAAAATGAACAATCCATCGATGCCATGCTGTCAAGGATCGTCATTGATCTTGAAGCACTGCTGCCATCCGATCGGCAACTGTCAACCATAGTTGATCTGTTGCACAGTGCCTCGATACAGATACGCGAGGCGTCCGGCGAGCTGCGCCATCAACTCGAAAATCTCGATCTCGATCCCCGTCAGCTTGCCTCCATCGAACAACGGCTGGCGGATATACATGATATGGCGCGCAAGCACCGTGTGGAGGCGCATGCATTACCCGAGACATTTGATATTTTGAATCAACGGCTGACAATGCTCGAAGATGCCGAGGAAAATCTGGCGGGCCTGCGGGCAAGGATTGATAAGGCTGCTCATGATTACGCGATCGCAGCCAACAAATTGCGTGACAGCCGCAAGGCAAGCGCAACCAAATTGGCCAAACAGGTTACATCCAACATGAAAAAACTCGGCATGCCGGGCAGCCACTTCAGCATCCGGTTTGACGATGCTACAGAAGATGTCATCGCCCCGTACGGCAGGGACCGGATAGAATTTTTCGTCAGCACCAGCCCGAAACAACCCGCTATCGCATTAAACAAGATCGTCTCGGGCGGTGAGTTGTCCCGGATCAGTCTGGCAATCCAGGTGATCACTGCCGGTAGTACAGATACCCCGACCCTGATCTTTGATGAGGTGGATGTTGGTATAGGCGGCAGGGTGGCCGAGATCGTCGGACAAAAGCTGCGTGCCCTCGGCGAGAGTCATCAAATCCTGTGTGTGACTCACCTTCCCCAGGTCGCCACCCAGGGACATCACCATATCCAGGTGACCAAATCCGTTTCGCCGAAGACGACACAGACATTGATACAAAATCTTACCGGAGAGGCCCGTAACGAGGAGATCGCCCGCATGCTGGGTGGGATCGAGATTACCGCCCAGACCCGTGCACACGCCAGGGAGATGATTAACAGGGTACAGCGGCAAGGTGTCTGAGATTTAACAATGTGGTTTAATTACGAGATATAACTGACTATTTAATAAATATTTATTACTGATTCTCTTCCTTCTGGCACTGTTTACATATGCCATAGAGATAGAGGGAGTGATCGGTCAGTTTATAGCCGGTCTTGTCAGCGATCGCCTGCTGTCTCTGCTCGATGGTTTCATCGATAAATTCATCCACCCGGCCACATCTTGTACACAGGATATGATCGTGGTGATCGCTTTCATGGATCTCGAACACCGAATGACCTTCCTCGAAGTGATGACGATCCAGCAGACCGGCCGCCTCAAACTGCGTCAAGACACGGTAGACGGTTGCGAGACCTACGTCGTCGCCGCTCTCGAGAAGTGTCTTGTAGACATCCTCGGCGCTCATATGACGTTTTTCACTGTTTTCCAGGATTTGCAGGATCTTGATACGAGGCAATGTCGCCTTGAGACCTACCTTTTTCAGATCTGCATTTACCACTATGATATCCTCCACTCGACCGGGGAATTACGGGACCGGTTTATCGTTCCTAGAAGCATTACCAATTTACTGTATATATAGATTTACTGGGTACATTAAATCATAAATAGCGATGAAAAACCTTCTGAAATCCATAATATGCTGTATATGTCTGTTGAACGCGGCCTGCTCGATACACGAGATCGATATACAGCAGGGAAACGTAGTGACGCCCGAACTCGCTGCCCAGCTCAAACCGGGGATGGATAAACAACAGGTGACCTTCATTCTTGGCACGCCGCTGATTACCGACACCTTTCATCACGATCGCTGGGATTACATCTATCTGTTCCAGCCTCATAAAGGCAATCAGGAACGCTATCATATCTCGTTGTACTTTAAAGACGACAAGCTGGTCCGGATCGAACACGACAATCCTTACAATGAGGATCTATCAAATCCACCATAATCAAGACCGGTATTCCTCGGCCTGTCTTACGCGTCGTTTGTCCCGGCGACTTTATTCCGGATCCTGATCACTTGCCTTTCCCCTCACCTTTTTCGTCGCCTTGCCCTCTGCCGCCCGCTTGCGTCTGACTTCCTTGGGATCCGCAATCAAGGGACGATAGATCTCGATCCTGTCGCCCTGTTTCAAGCCCGCATCCAGCTTGGCCAGTTTGCCGAAGATACCAACCTTGTTAACCTCGAGACTGATATCCGGAAATGAATGCAGGATACCTGAATGACAGATGGCATCTTCCACGGTGGCATCGGCATCGACTGCAACCGGAATGATGACCTGCTCGTCAGGGCACGCATATGCCACTTCGACATCGATTTTGTCAGTGCTTTCCATAGACATCCAGCGCACGTTTACAAAAGGCATCCACGAGTGTATTCGCGATCTGGTCAAAGATCGGTCCAAGTGTCATCTTCAGCAGTCTGTTTGTAAACTCGAATTCCAGGTCCAGTGAAACCTTGCAGCCTGTATCGGACAGGTTTTCAAAACGCCAAATACCTTCCAGATGGCGAAAGGGACCTTCCAGCAATCGCATTTCGATGATCTTGTTTTTCTGCAACCTGTTACAGGTGGTGAACGACTTATGGATACCGCTCTTGGACAGCTCGAGACGGGCCCTGACCTCGTCCTCGTCACGGCTTAACACCTGGGATGACTTGCACCACGGCAGGAAAACGGGATAGGCCTCGATATCATCCACCAGCATATACATTTGCTCCGCCGTATAAGGTACCAGGGCTGTGCGACTGATCAGGGGCATCGATCAACGACTCACCGATACCATCAGATCACACCGATGGCGTTCAGAAATACAATGATTACTGCAACGGGGGTGATAAACCGGGTCAGTAAAAACCATATTCGATATCCCGCATCCGACTTTCCAACCGGTACAATTTCATCCCTGCTCGCCTGTCTTTTCATTACCCAGGTGGCAAAGACCGCTATGAAAAGCCCACCCAGGGGCAACATGATATTTGCCGTCAGAAAATCGAGCAGATCAAAGAACGTTTTGTCGAACAGTGTAACCCCGGACAATACGTTAAAGGAAAATATGGTGCCAATCCCCAATACCCATGTCAGCACACCGCTTGTCACGCTGGCAGTAACGCGATTCACCCCCCGGTTCTCCACCAGCCACGCAACCATGGGCTCGATCAATGAAATCGAGGAACTCCATGCCGCGAAGACCAGCAGGATGAAAAACAGCATGCCAAAAAAGGTCCCACCGGGCATCTGCCCGAAGGCCAGCGGCAGGGTCTTGAAGATCAATCCCGGACCTGCGCCAGGTTCCAGTCCATTGGCGAAGACAACGGGAAAGATTGCCATACCTGCGAACAGGGCCACCAGTGTATCGGCGATCGCGACGGTAAACGATGTCTTGGTAATGGACGCATCGTCAGTCATATAGGAGCCGTAGATCATAATGGCGCCCATGCCAAGGCTGAGCGTGAAGAATGCATGTCCAAGGGCAATCAGGATTCCAGCGCTGGTGATCTTGCTGAAATCGGGTTTGAACAGGAAACTCAGGCCGTCGAGAAATGAACCGGTATTCATGGCGTAGCCGACCAGTACGACCAGAATGATGAACAGGGCGGGCATCAGGAATCGTACCGCCTGTTCCAGACCGCTTCTCACACCGCGCGCAACCACCACCATGGTCATCACCATGAATATGGTATGCCAGGCAAGCAGTCTTTCGGGATCGGATACCAGATCATTGAACATCCCGTCGACCATCTCGGCGGTGGCGCCGGAAAATAGACCGTCCCCTGCGCGAAACACATATGCCAGGGCCCAGCCGGCGATGACACTGTAATAAGAGAGGATCAGAAAGCCTGCGATCATGCCTGACCAGCCCACAATCTGCCAGCCCCTGTGAGCGGATGCCTCCTCACTCAACGACAACATTGCATTGATGGGACTCTGACGACCCCGCCGCCCGAGCATGACCTCGGCCATCATGATAGGTATGCCAATGATGGCTATACAGACCAGATAGACAAGCACAAAGGCACCACCACCGTTTTCACCGGCGATATATGGAAATTTCCAGATATTCCCCAGGCCCACGGCTGAACCCGTGGCGGCAAGGATGAAGGCCCAACGGGATGACCACTGGCCATGGATACTAACGCGTCGCTTGTCTGTCACTTCGTCCTCCCTGAGGGGAATTGATTATTGGTATAGCGGCTATTGTCTGTGAAATCTGCTTATCACTCAACCGGATGTGTGTGTGCGTGTATAATGCGGCGGGATGAAAGCACCATTCAACAACCATGCTCACTAACGCTGATCCGATACATTCTCAACAGACCGTCACGTGCAGGCACTCTCACTATGTCTAGTCAAAAAGCAAAACCGTCCAATTCGGGCTCGATGATCGCGCTCAACAAGAAGGCACGCCATGATTATTTTATCGAGGATACATTCGAGGCCGGGATCGTGCTGGAGGGATGGGAGGTCAAGAGCCTGCGTGCGGGTCGCGCCCAGTTGACAGAAAGCTATGTGGTGATCAAGAACGGGGAGGCGTGGTTGCTCGGTACCCATATCACTCCACTGCCGACGGCCTCCACCCATACCCATCCGGATCCCACCCGCACGCGCAAGCTCCTGCTCAACCGTACTGAACTCAACAAACTCATTGGTGCAGTCGAGCGCAAAGGTTATACACTGGTGGCTCTGGCCATGTACTGGAGTCACGGCATCGCCAAGATCGAGATCGGCCTGGCGAAGGGTAAGAAACAATACGATAAGCGTGCCGACCTGCGTGCAAAAGACTGGAGGCGCGAAAAAGAAAGGTTATTAAAAACAAAAAGATAAATATAAATTATCAAGTAAAATATACTATTGCCTAATAGTGCCGTGTTTGGCGTGAACTTCACCCGAGGGTACACTGTCTTATATAGTAAGTAACTACTTCGGGGGTGACCTGGCTTCGACGCGGGTTGCGAAACCGGAGGTGCATGCCGAGGCGCAGATGACCTCGTTAATCCAGCTGCAAACTTATAGTTGCCAACGACGACAACTACGCACTAGCCGCTTAAAACCCGGTGTAGTGCCCTCTGACTGAAGCCGTTCTTGTGCGTTCAGGTTCTCAGGAATGAGACACTCAGGGGTCATCTTCTCACAAGATCGCGATGAAGCTTGTTCAGGGCGGATTCGCTAAACACTAAACTGAACTCGCTGTCTGTCTTCCCTGCCCGTCGGGTAGCAGGCAGTTAAAACAATTGACGGAATAAGCATGTAGAGCCGAAGGCAGAGGGCTTGCGGACGCGGGTTCGACTCCCGCCACCTCCACCATTTCAACATCCAAAGCCGTCCAAGGACGGCTTTTTTATTATGTAAATTCAATGAAATATATGTTTTCTTTATCCAATAATGTCCATCTTGATTCATTGACAATCGGGGGCAATCAAAATGTCGTCCTGGAACGTTGCCTCAGTACCGCTAACTTATACTGCATTCAAATTAACCAAGTCCACAGAAAATCCAGGTAGCTCTTTGATAGTGACGACATCCAGCCTCAAGTAGTGGAATATGCCGAATATCATGGTCTGACGACAGCCAGGACAAGACCTTATTCGATATCAACGCTCATATCCCCTATCTGGATAGACTACTCGCAATCTGC
>CAZSAK010000007.1:0-94187 GCA_964605155.1 uncultured Chromatiaceae bacterium
CCGGTGACCTCTTCCTTACCAAGGAAGTGCTCTACCGACTGAGCTATATGGGCATTGCCATCCCGCCTCATCCCCCACTGGCACAATGTATTGCCGTATTGCTGGAGCGGGTGATGGGAATCGAACCCACGCTATCAGCTTGGAAGGCTGAAGTTCTACCATTGAACTACACCCGCAATTTCCCATATGAAGTTGTTCGGCTCCCGGTCTCCGGTGGAGGGGGGAGGATTCGAACCTCCGAAGGCTGAGCCGTCAGATTTACAGTCTGATCCCTTTGACCGCTCGGGAACCCCTCCAAAATGCAAGCCGTTTATTTTGCTGGTGAATCTTGATATTGTCAACATCTGACCAAGGTGTTATGACAAATCAGGAGCAAAGGCATTGAACACACGAAAAGGGATCCTGGTCACCGGCGGTGCGGGTTATATCGGCAGCCATGTGGTGAGACAGCTGGGTGAGCAGGGGCATCGCATTGTGGTGCTGGACAATTTATCTACAGGATTCAAGGCGTCAGTCCTCTACGGCGAACTAATCGAGGGCAATACCGGTGATCGAGATCTAGTTACGCGCATCCTGCGGGAGCATGACATCGGTTCCGTGATCCACTTTGCCGCCCATATCGTGGTACCCGAATCGGTCAGCGATCCACTGAAATACTACGGCAATAATACCTGCAATACACGGAATCTGTTGCAATGCTGCGCGGATTGCAGCGTCGAGCGCTTCATCTTTTCATCCACCGCCGCAGTGTACGGCATCCCCGCCAGGCCGCATGCCGGTGAAGATATGCCGCTTGCCCCCATCAATCCCTACGGCACGTCCAAACTGATGAGTGAATGGATGCTCAGGGATCTGGGGGCCGTGAGTACGTTGCGTTATGTGATCCTGCGATATTTCAATGTGGCCGGCGCTGATCCCGAGGCCCGCATCGGCCAATCCACCCGCGATGCCACACACCTGATCAAGGTCGCGAGCGAGGCCGCGGTCGGTGTACGTGATCATATCTCGATCTTCGGCACGGATTACCCGACCCGGGACGGTACCTGTATACGTGATTATATACACGTCGAGGATCTGTCTGCCGCGCACATCAGAGCACTCGACTACCTGCAGGACGGCGGTAAATCCACCGTACTCAATTGCGGGTATGGTCATGGTTACAGTGTACGGGAGGTACTGGATGCCGTTGGACGAGTCAGCGGTAAAAAACTCGACATTCGCATGTCACCGCGCCGCGCAGGGGATCCGCCCGAACTCGTGGCCGATGCATCACGGATCCGCACTACGCTGCGTTGGAAACCGCGTTATAACGACCTTGATTTCATTGTAAAAACCGCACTTGCCTGGGAACAGAAGCTCACTGACAACAGCAAACAGGCGATACTGTGAATATCATGCATGCGCTGGCCGGCCTGGCGAACAGACCTGCAACACGCTACAGCCTGCTCGTCCCGCTTGTATATATGGCTATGATATTCGGCCTGTCCTCCATACCGGGAATTCCTCCAGTCCATGAGGATGTTCACTGGCAACATCGGCTATTGACCGTCTTGACCAATTCAATCCACGTCCCGCTGTTCGCCGGACTTGCCTGGTCCTGGCGCTGGTCCCTCACCGCTATAATGGATAATACCAGGCGGATGATATCGCTGACATTTGTCCTGACACTTGCCTATGGCATATTTGACGAATGGCATCAAGGTTTCACGCCCTACCGCACGCCGTCATTGACGGATATCATGCTCGATGCCACCGGCGCGCTGTTGGCAGTGTGGCTTTTTTCCAGATGCAGACTAGCCAAGGATGTCGCAACACCCATACACTATAGGTCTTCCTGACAAGGATACGGGAATACTTGAAGCCTTAAGGACCGGACATGAAAAAGTTATTGTTTATCATCATTGCCTGTGTCGCCTCCGTCGCCGAGGCACAGACCATTCGCTATGTCACCGACCAGTTGGAAATCACCATGCGGAGCGGCAAAAGCACCCAGCATCAGGTCGTTCGCGTACTGCCCAGCGGCACGCCGGTGGAACTGCTGGAAGTGGATTCGGAATCGGGTTATTCCCGGGTCCGCAGCCCGCAAGGCATCGAAGGCTGGGTCATCAGCCGCTACCTTGACAATGAACCAAGCGGCCGCGAACGATTGGCCAAGGCTGAAAAAAAGATCGCCAATCTGAATATTGAAAACAGCCGACTGCAAGAGGACATTAAACAATTGACTGTCGATAAAAACGCCGTTGAAAAGGAAAAACAGGCGCTCAGCAAGGAGAACCACCGCCTGGACCAGGAACTCACTCATATTCGTCAAACCGCGGGAAGTGCCATTGCTATTGACAGTGAAAACAAGTCGCTCAAGGAAAAACTCAATACACTGGAGCGTAATTATCAATCCGTAAAGCAGGAGAATGAAGTCCTCAAGGACCGCAGTGACCGCGACTGGTTCATGGTCGGTGCCGGCGTCATTCTGCTCGGGATTGCAATCGGCCTGATCATACCGAAAATCCGCTGGCGCAGGAAATCCAGCTGGGATTCACTATAACCTCATTATGACAACTTCACACCCCGGGTTCGGGGTTGTATTGATGGTATTGATGGACATCTGTACCCGGCAATATTCGATGGCCACTCACGTCGCCTGTCAGACACGTATTTCAACCTCATTGTTTACCGTTTTTCCCCGGTATCATCCTTAACCAGATATACCCACAGATACCTGCAAGCAATGATGCAATCAGGATGGCGCCCTTTGCAATCTGGAGTTGTTCAGGGGTATGGCCGAAACTCAGCCCGGCGATAAATATCGACATGGTAAATCCCATGCCACCGAGCAGGCCAATGCCGAGTACATGCTTTATATTCATGGCCGGCGGCAAATCACCAAATCCCGACTTGATGGCCAGCCAGCAGCAACCGGTGATACCGGTTACCTTGCCAAGCATCAGCCCCAGCACTACGCCGAGTGTAATGGAATCCGAAAACATCGCCAGCAGTTCATCCGGACTGATATGTACACCGGCATTGGCGAGTGCAAAGACAGGTAATATCAACAGGGCTACCGGGTTTTCCAATGACCTCTCCCAAAGCTGCAACGGTGTCGTCGCCTTGTATGCCGTATCCTGAACCAGTTCGACAACTTTATGCTGATCACCTTCCGCCAGGATGTTATCAGTATGATTCAGCTGTTGTTGTTTTCGTTGTTCAAGATTCTCGAATTCCTTGATCAACCGTCGCGCGTGTCTGAGAAACCAATATGGCCCATGCCGCGGACGGGCCGGCACCGTCAAGGCAACGAGTATCCCGGCCACGGTGGCATGCACCCCGGACTGCAACATCATCGCCCATACCAGACCACCGCCTATGAAATAGGGCGTTGGGCTGCGTATGCCCAGCAGATTGAACAAAGCCAGTACCGCCAGCAGTAACACCGCTAAAAGCAGATAACTGGTCACGATGGTTTGTGTATAAAAGACGGCGATGACAAGTACGGCACCGATATCATCGATAATGGCAAGCGCAACCAGAAACGCGGCCAGGGCCGCCGGCACACGTCCGCCGAGCAGTGCCAGCACTCCTACCGCAAATGCTGTGTCGGTCGCCATGGTCATTCCCCAACCATGTGATGCAGGAGTGCCGGTATTGAAAATAAAATAGATCAATGCCGGTACGATCATCCCACCAATTGAGGCAAATACAACAGGAATGGAACGTCGAATATCCCGCAACTCTCCAGCCAGGAGTTCGCGTTTGATTTCCAGCCCGATCATGAAAAAGAACAGGGCCATCAATCCTTCGTTTATCCAGTGCAAGAGACTTTTGCGGAAGGTTAAATCACCGAACGTTATACCCAGATCGGTATGCAGCAGCGTCTGATAGACTTCAGCCCATGGAGTGTGTACCAGAATCAGCGCGATTATTGTGCATATCAGCAGTATTCCGCTTGCAGTGGTGGAATCGTGTATGAAATCCTCGAAAGGTGATACAACTTCATCGAACTTTCTCTCTAGCGGATTGCTGAAGCGCTCGGCGTCCGCGCTTTCGACGGAATCCTTTGTTTGTCCTTTACTATGCGTCATTACATTAATATTTGTCCCGAAGTGATGCGATGCTCGACGGAACCTGTTTGCGTGTTGTGAAGATGCGTTTAGTATGCAAGTGAAACCAGATGTGTTCGTACCGTGTTCATTTCCGTGATATCCATTCAGATACAACCATCAATCGAATAGCGAGAATGAGACTGATCTCAGGTTTTCATAATACCTGATATTCACACGTGATAAGACCTGAGTAATTACTAGAATTCAGTATCCGGGTAAATATTAAGGGTGGATCAATCCCAATTCCCGGATAATGACAATAAAACGCCGGACCATACATGTTAATGGTCCGGCGTTGTAGTGGAACAATTATTAACTGTTATGAGAATCGATCTTGCATATCAGGATCTTCCCTGACTCGGGTGTTCATGATGCGATTCCCCTAGTGTATGGGCGACATCGCTCTTCGGTTTGGGGTTGTTGCCAATAGCTGCGTCGACCTCAAAAGGAAAGCTGCCGCACGGGTTACGCGGGCTGCCGCCGCAGCTGCGGATATGCAACAGGCCGTAAATCGGATCGGAACCGAATATACCCGTCAGGAAGAAATAGACCGAAAACAACATCGGATATACGGCCCAGCCACGATCCTGGAAACCTGATTCAGTCCACACGGGATCCGTATAGATGTAAAGCGCTGTAAAGACTGATCCTATCATCAGCGAACCGATCATAAAACGTATCAATCGGTCCAGCCAGCCAAGGTTCTCGGGAACCCATCTATTTGCTTGCCTGTCCGATTTTTTCATATCTTACCTCCTTTGTTGCTGGTGAACTGCTCCTGCTTCTTGAGATCCAGTATGGTAAAAACCTGGGTTGCAGGCATTGATAAACATCAATTTTTAACGATAGTTATCGCTTCTTTTTTGCATATGAAAACAATCAATAGCTTAATTACTACAGCTTTATCACCATCCCATAAAACACATTGATAAATATCAATGATCCATTATCACGTGACATCTATATTCCGTCCTTTGTTAAACAGATTTGCCAACCCGTAATGTCACTGACGGTGAATATTTACCGTCATCCAGGGCATATATATGTAGCTTGCGTGTCGTGACTGTCAGACAGGTCTGCCCAAACAATAAGAAGGGACATCACATGGAACATGTTATCAACCCCGATTCGACACAAGACATCGAAGCATCGCAACCCCTGGTTGACAAGGAACTTGTAAAAACCTGGTTATACTGGTCACTGGCGTGGCTCACCATCTTCCCCCTGGTGGGTCTGCTGGTATCGATCAAATTCCACAACCCGGAATTTCTCGGCACAGAACCCTGGTTTACCTTCGGCAGATTGCGACCGGTTCATGTCAATGGTGTGATATTCGGTGCATTCAGCACCCCTCTGCTCGGGCTGGTCTACTATATGGTACCGCGACTCGCGGGCCGGCCGATGGCCGGAATGTCATGGAGTCGCTGGGCGTTATGGGGGTGGCAGATATTCCTGATTACAGGCACCCTTTCATTCCTCTTCGGCTATAATCTGGGATTCGAGGCGGATGAGTTCGAATGGCCCTGGAACATCTTGCGCTGGGCGGTGCTGGCAATCATCGGCGGACAGGTACTGGTAACCCTGTTCCGACGCAAGGAACCGGGATTCTACGTCGCCCTGTGGTACCTGACGGCTGCCATGGTATGGACGTTGATGAACCTGATACTCGGCAATGTCATCCTGCCCTACGTGCAGATGTCCGGTATCAGCAATGCCGCTCTGCACGGCTTGTATATTCACTATGTCGTGGGCCTGTGGCTTACCCCTGCAGGTCTCTCTCTCATGTATTATTTCATACCCTTGGCCTGTAAAAACCCGTTGTTCAGTCATGCACTGTCAAAGTTCGGGTTCTGGACCATCGCGATTCTCTATCCCTTTGTCGGTACACACCACTATCTGTTCAGCCCTATCCCCTATCACAATCAAACCGTCTCTATCGTCACCAGCATGCTGTTGATCATCCCGGTGTGGGCGGTCGTGACCAACCATTTCGGTACCGCGCTTGGACGCTGGGGAGCCATCGTTCACGGTACCGATGCCGACAGTTACGGAGCGAAGTTTCTGCTGCTGGCCGTGTTCTATTACCTGGTTGGCTGTTTTCAGGGTTCGACGGAGGCCCTGCGTCGCGTTCAGGAACTCACGCACTTCAGTGACTTTGTCATCGCCCATTCCCATTTCACGGTCTTCGGCACTTTCGTGGTGGCGGCGGTGGGATCCATGTACTACGTGTGGCCGCGTCTGACCGGTCGGCAACTGTGGAGCGCGCGCATGGCGAGCTGGCACTTCTGGCTGACGGTGGCCGGTGCAAGCATCATGTTACTGGGACTGACCGCCCAGGGTTTCATACAGGGCAGCATGCTGGAATACGGCAGTAACTTCGTGGATACCGTGGTGGAGATGAAGCCGTGGTGGGTGACGCGGACCCTGGCGGGAGCCACCATGGATATCGGGTTCCTGCTTATGGTGATCAACTTTATCCAGACGGCGCGTCATGGCCAGCATTTCGAGGAAACCAAAACGGGAGAGATATTACAAACCCATCCCGCTGGCGAGGAGAAACGCATCATCAGTACACCCTCGGGTGTCGTGCTGATTGCAGGCGTCACCTATTTCTTTCTCGCCGTCATCATCCAGGGTATCTGGCCTTCACTGATGCCAGAGACCAATACACCCAAGGTGACGGATGCGGGAACTGGTCTGCCCATCAATGCGGCCGACTATACGCCACAGGAACAACATGGGCGACAGGTCTACATCCGGGAGGGCTGCTGGTATTGCCATTCGCAATATATCCGTCCGGTCACAGGCGAAACCAAACGATGGGGACCCGTCTCGCAGGCGGGCGAATATGTCTATGACCAACCTCATCTGCTCTCTACACGGCGCATCGGACCTGACCTTTTCCGTGTGGGCCGCAAGTACGGCGACGGCTGGCACAAGGCGCATCACTGGAATCCGCGCGAGATCGTACCTGATTCCGTCATGCCGCGGTTTCCCTGGTTATTCAAATCAGCAGACGGAGACGGCGCCCCGAAACTGAATGATGACGGCAAGGCACTGGTTGCATACATCCAGAAACTGGGTACCAACATCGGTGACTGGCGTGAGACCTTCACGCCCACGCGCCTGACCAGCGGAGCCGCGCTGCAGTTGAGCCAGCGCGACAAGCAGGCCCTGATCCCTGAAGGGAAAAAAGTTTACGAACGACGCTGCATCGGTTGTCACGGTGTAAAGGGTAACGGCAAGGGCCCGGCGGCACGTTTCTTCGAGACCAAACCACGTGACTTCACCTCGGGCAAGTTCAAGTTTAGATCCACCAGTGGCGGCCCCAACTCTCTGCCCTCCGATCAGGACCTGTTCATTACCATCACCCATGGACTGTGGGGCACCCCCATGCCACCCTGGTACAAGATCTCCGCCGAAGAACGCATGGCGGTAATCCAGTACATCAAGACCTTTTCCGATCGATGGCAAAAAGAAGCTGTCAATCCGCCGGTAGACATTCCACCGGAACCGCCGGTTTCGACTGCATCGATCGCCGATGGAAAAAAGAACTTTCAATCCATCTGTGCAATCTGCCATGGTGACAGCGGTCATGGCGACGGGGTAGGCGCAACAGGCCTGACGGATACCTGGGGACATCCGATCACACCGGCCAATTTTACCCTTGCGGCAGGTGAGCCCGGTGGTGTTAAACTGGGCCATGATGGAACTCACATCTTCAAGACCATCATGACCGGAGTTGGTGGAACACCCATGCCGGCTTTTGCCAACTCATTTACTCCCTCCCAGATCTGGGATATCGTGCACTATGTACAATCGCTGCGCGTGAACGCCCATCTCAAGGAAATGCGCGTTGCCGGCCTGGATGAAGCAAAGGAAAACAATGCACGGCGCGACATCTGGTCCAACCTCTCCCGCGCCGCAGATAACGGTCATATCGGTGATGCCGTCATCGCCGGAGACTATGACAAGATTCCCGTTGCAGATAAACAGGCCAATATGCAGGTTGCCAACGCTGCCGAGACCCCAGACAAAGGAGAATCCTCACCATGACAATGCCAGAAGGTGAAGAACGTAAAGAGCTGTCGAGCAAAACCCACTACCGCTCACCTGAAAAAGCCAAGCGGGCCGATGAAGTATTCCTCTACAAGGATGCCGAACTGATGGAGCGCCATGGCTATGTCCCCTACTGGCTCAAACTGGTAACGATCGGCCTGATCATATGGGGTTTATATTACATGTGGGCTTACTGGTTCCCGCCGCAATGACGGCTTTTCTATGATCACAACATGGCTTTATTCAGGAACTTGAATACACGCTGACGGTGTTTACGACCATTGAATCATTGACATAATAGTTCAGCATTAACGAGGAAGGAGAATGACAGACATGATGAAGTACAAAGTATATCCACTAATGGCATCACTCACGATCATTGCAGCATCCCTGATGACTTTGACACCGGCCCATGCAAAGGGTGAGGATCTGTCCGCGTGGAAACTGCCTGAGGTGCCGGTACCCAAGGATAATCCACAATCCAAGGCCAAGATTGCACTCGGCCATCAACTGGTTTTCGATGCGCGGCTCTCCAAGAACAACTCCATGGACTGTGCTGGTTGTCACCTGCCCTTCGCTGGCGGTGGCGGCCATACCGCCCGGGCCTTCGGTCACGGCGGTGAACTTGGACGCTGGGCGCCTTCGTGGGTCAACTCCGCCTACTACGATGCATTATTCTGGGACGGTCGCGCCGCATCGCTTGAAGAACAGACGGGTGCCTTGCCCGGTCACATGGGACCGATCACGGCACCGGGTGAGATGGGTGGCGATATCAAGGAGGTCGTCAAGAAACTAAACGGTATACCGGGCTACAAGAATCAGTTCAACAAGGTGTTCGGTGAGAACGCCACGCCTGAAAACATTGCCAAGGCGATCGCCTCCTATGAGCGCACACTGATCGCCACGGAGGCTCCTTTCCAGAAGTACGTCAATGGTGACAAGAATGCGATTTCAGCAGCTGCCAAACACGGCTTCGAACTGTTTCGTGGCAAGGCTCAATGCGTTACCTGTCATACGCCACCGCTGACGACGGATAATTTTTACCACAACATCGGCGTACCCCAGGTTGGCCCGCTGAAACAGGATCTCGGGCGTTACGATGTAACAAAAAAATCCGGAGATAAAGGCAAGTTCAAGACACCATCGTTGTATAACTCGGGTTCATTCCTGTACCAAATGCACGACGGTGCATTTACGACACTGGAAGAGGTCGTCGACCATTACAACAAGGGCGGCAATCCTAACGATTCCAATCTGGACCCCCTGATCCGGCCACTCAAGCTCACCAGCAAGGAACAGGCCGATCTTGTCGAGTTCCTGCACACCCTTACTGACAAGCGCCTGGATAACATACACCGGCCCCAGCTGCCTTGAGCGTATTACTCTGAGGCGCGGGCATACCACTGCATTCAAAGGTTGCCGAACGGACACTCTGCCCGTTCGGCAGCCCCTACTATGTCGATCATTAATGAGCAATCATTCGATTGCGAATGATTGCCATGATCCGCTCAAAATATTGATTGATTATTATCAATGCCCGGACAGGCGTAACTGATTATTATCTGAAAGTAATCGATAAACTAGCTGGAAAAATAAAAGTGATTTAGAAAGGTTTTGTTCCTTAGAGTGCTTACGGCAATACGAACAGGATTATGTTTACGGCAAATTATCGCTCATCAAACGGCTTAACAGATTCCGTTTCAAGCTGGCGCATATACTTTTCGGTCTTTTGCAAAAATACCGAGTTCGGCCCAATGTCTTCATAGACGGGATCATCGTATTCATCCTTGGCAATAACCTTGTCACCTTGCGCATAAGGAAACGCCTCTTCCAGTTCAAAAAGTGCGGCACCCAGTAATTCCGTGATGATCTGTGTCTCTGTCCTCGCAGGATACATTTCCGTAAGCGCCATGATTCGCGCCGCATCATACAAGGGCAGTTTTACGCAGAACTCTCTAGCAGCCATTTTAGAGCTGGCATGTTTCTCCCAGTGTTTCATCAGATCGCGCACTTTCATTGGTTTTACTCCATATGCGTTTTTATGAACATAAATAAATATACCGACTCAATCAATCCTGGGTTGCTCATTTTGAGTTTAAAAGCCGCTTTTTACAAATAAGCCGGTTACCACCTCATCCGACCTGAGATCAAGCAAGGAGGTTTATTATGGCAAAGATACTTGTTTTATATTACAGCATGTACGGTCATATCGAGACCATGGCCAATGCTGTGGCCGATGGCGCCCGTGGCGTCTCAGGGACCAACGTCGATATCAAACGTGTTCCAGAACTGATGCCCGAAGATGTCGCACGCAAGGCAGGCGCCAAGCTCAACCAGCATGCGCCTGTCGCCGAAGTCGATGACCTGCCGAATTATGACGCCATCATTTTCGGCACTCCGACGCGTTTTGGCAATATGTGTGCACAGATGCGCAATTTTCTGGATCAGACCGGCAAGCTGTGGCTGGACGGGAGCCTGATCGGCAAAGTCGGTAGCGTGTTCACCTCAACTGCCACACAGCATGGTGGCCAGGAGACTACCATCACCTCTTTTCATAGTACACTCCTGCATCTGGGTATGATTATCGTAGGCGTACCCTACTCTTGCCAGGGACTGACGAACATGCAGGAGATTACCGGCGGTTCGCCCTATGGCGCTTCTACACTTGCCGGGGGCGATGGCAGCCGCCAGCCATCCGGGAATGAATTGAAGATCGGTCGTTTCCAGGGACATCATGTTGCTGAAATAACCCATAAACAGACAGGCTGAATATCGACAGATTTCGCAAATAGTCTGTAAATGATGCATGTGCATGCATCGCCCGATGTTGCCGACATGACAAATCGATCAGATGAGAGAACGTCTTGTGAATTTTGGTATCAGTGCCCGCGAGACTTATATCTGTTTGGCACTGATCGATCCCGGTATGTATATCGCGCATAATGCTCATGCAGTTTCGCTCTATAATCCGGACTCACCTCCAACCCGGGATCATAGAAGGGAGCGGACCGGATCACCTCTTTGTCCAGTTCCATCATGATGTTTTTCCCGGACCAGTCCATACTATTGATCCAGTCAGTTTCCAGTAATACATATCTGCCGGGCAAATCTTCACCGGCATCGACTTCCAGATAACATATCATCCATGTCTTTTCATCGATCACTACATCCCTGACGTGCCCGAACTTGCCATCCCGCGCAACTATATAAAAGTCAATCATGTTTATTGCGCTGCAGATGTGATATGGCATATGTCTATCCCGCCCTTCATCCAGTGAAGTACCATTGCCCCTGTTCAGTGACAGCGGTGGCACAAACGGGCTGGAAGACCAGTATGGCGGCCAGTCGTAATAACGGAAGTACTCAATCTCATATATGGGCGTTACCGGTTGATGTTTTTCTAGAACAGGGCTATGCCTGATCTGGTTGCAGGATAACTGTATGGATATTTCATTGTTAGCATCATCCACATCGTCCACGGCGATGGATGATACCAGCACTTGTCCCTCTGGCGAGCAGTTTTCTGTATTCATAACCAGATAACGCACTGTTAATGTCAGATCATCGAATAAAATATCATATAGCTTCCCGACTTCCCCATCAGTTGATCGAAGTTCAAATCCCCGTATATCACGTAACCGGCGCAGTTTGATAAATGGCAATTCAGAAAACATCTGCAACGCGTTGTACCTCGAATCTTGGTTGGTAAAAGCCGGATATCACGAGCTTTCACTTGATCATCCTGATGTGATTGAATGAACTGTCTAAAAGTCGGGAGAGGAATTTACGTCTATTCGCCTCCTCCTCACAACAAGATATGCCCTTATCCACATTTTATTGACAGTCATACATGCTGAACATTGAAAAAAATCAATTATCACGCGGGGCGGCCTACATCTCGGTATCATCATACCCACGGCATGATGCGATAACCTGAATTTTCTTTGTCAAAATCAAGGCCCTGTGTATAAGTGTGATAATAAAACCGGCAATCATGCATAAACCAATCCTCTCCCTGTGGCTCCGGCTATTGAGAAAGATCATGGAGACAATGGTATCCTTTATTTATGCTTGTCAGATCAGACAGTTTATTTGCATCCTCCAGATACAAGTCAAGATGCTGTCAGTGCCAAGATTATTAAAGGCTACATCATGTTGTCTTTTTAACGGCACAACAACGTACTTTCCTTCCGAAATAGGTAGTCACCGTTAGTCTCAATATCCGATATCAACAAAAGGCTATTGATTGAGTCAAATAAACAGGATGAGAAGATGATGTTATGCCCGAAGATCTGATTATCAACCTGGTCACCATCGTGGCACTTGGCATAGGCGCCCAGTTACTAGCCTGGCAACTGGGTATCCCGTCCATAATCATGCTGCTGGCAGCCGGATTCACCGCCGGACCCTTACTGGGCCTGATCGATCCATCACAGGCCTTTGGTGATTACCTCAACCAGATCATTGCGTTGTCGGTCGCGGTGATCCTGTTCGAGGGCGGTCTCAATCTGCGTTGGCATGAATATCGGGAAGCCGGCATCGATGTCATCCGCCTGATCAGCATCGGCGTAGTGCTGACCTTTGCCTTGAGTAGCGTGGCTGCACACTTTATCGGGACATTATCCTGGCCCATTGCCATGATATTCGGTGCCATCATCGTGGTCACAGGACCCACGGTCATAATGCCCCTGCTCAAGGAAGCCAGGTTGAACCGCAGGACTGCATCACTGCTCAAGTGGGAAGGCATCATCAATGACCCCCTGGGCGCACTGCTGGCTGTACTGGTATTCGAGTATTTTGCGCTCTCCGAACATACCTCGATCCTCACTGATATCGTTGGAACGCTTGGACTATCATTGATAACAGCGATCATTGCGGGCGTCATCGTTGGCTATCTGTTGGGCTGGTCTTTTTTACATGGGAAGGTACCGGATTATCTCATGCCACCGGTAATGCTTGTAACTGCCCTGATCCTGTATGTTTCGCTCAACCTGTTTCAGGAAGAGGCCGGTTTGCTGGCGGTAACAACCGCGGGATTGGTACTGGCCAACCAACGGTTACGTAATATCGATGAACTAAGGCGATTCAAGGAATACATCACCGTGATGCTGGTATCCGTGGTTTTCATCGTCCTTACTGCCGATATCGATCCGGTAGTCCTGAAACAGCTGGACTGGCACAGCGCCGCATTACTGGCGATCATCATATTCCTTATCCGTCCCGCCGTGGTCTATGTCGCTACACTTGGCAGCGGCATGGATTGGCGCGAACGGCTTTTTACAGGCTGGATTGCACCGCGCGGCGTAGTAGCGGCCGCCATCGCGGGATTATTTGCAACACGTCTGACGGAAAAGGGATTTACAGGAGCCGACAAGTTACTGCCCCTTGTATTCGCATTGATCACAGCGACTGTGATCCTGCACGGCACCACCATCGGCTGGCTTGCGAGACGCCTGGGTCTAGCGGCACAAAGGCCGAACGGCCTGTTGATCGTCGGCGCCTCTCCCTGGTCGATCGATCTGGCACATACCCTCAAGGAACTTGAAATCCCCTGCATTATCAGCGATACCAGCTGGAATCACCTGCAGGCTGCCCGTATGGCGGGTGTCCGATCCCATCATGGTGAAATACTCTCGGTACGCGCCGAAGAAACACTGGACCTGAATGAGATCAGCCACCTGCTCGCAGCGACCGCCAACGATGCATACAACGCCCTGGTCTGCAATCGTTTCGCCCAGGAAGTGGGGCGGAATCAGGTATTTCAGTTGCCGTCATTAAATGCGGAGGAGAAAAATGTCAAGGAAATGCCACGTACCATGCGTGGTCGAATCGCCTTCAGCGGGGACAGCCGTTATGAAAACCTGATTCGATATCATTATCAGGGATGGAAATTTCACAGCACCCGGATAGGTCAGGAATATTCCCTGGATGAATTCGTTGAATCAATCCCTCAAGAGAGCATTTTGATAATGGTGATAAAAGAAAACGGGGAAATCAAGCTGATTCCCAATGAACGTAAATCAGCCGACGAAAGCACTCACCAAGCCGATTCGGGAGACTACATCATCAGCTTTCGTCCACCGGCACGCGAGGATTTCGATCATCGTTCAGAACAAAAAAGGGAAAAGTCATAATTCCTTGTTATACACTGCCATTGGATCTGTTCACATCAGATATGGAGGACATCGCAAATGGGTGAAGAACAAAGGACACGTTTGCTGTGGCACGGTCACGAGACCATCGAGACGATACTCGGGCTCGTCCAAACCCCCGTTTGCATCGAAGTTGACCTGCCCATAGATTATCATCACGCATTATTCAGCAAACTGAATCCGGATGCTGAACAAGGTTCCCCAGAAATTATTGACGTCAGAGGCGGCCCTGAATTGCTGGAACGCATCGCTACGATCAAGGGACTGGAATACCTGAAGCTCCTGATAACACCGCTGTCAAACACCCGCACAACTGTACAACTGTCGGACCCGGCCAGGATCATAATCACTGTCGGAAAGTAATTTCAACATACACGGCAAACACACAAATCGGTTTCGTTTGCACTTGTTGCGAATGGGCAAGAATGCACTTCCAGACAGTACTCGGTTTTATACATCCTCTATGAATTGAATTTAACATATGAGCGATAATACGTTTGGTCTTTTGTCATATCTCGCGTTATTCCTAACCGCCGGGATCCTTATACTCGTTTTCGGTATCAGGATGACACGGGTGGCGGCGATACTCGCCGACAGGACCAGATTGGGGGAAGCAATTCTGGGGGCTCTGTTCATCGGTGCCAGTACATCCCTGCCCGAAATAGCAACCTCATTGACCGCTGCGTTTGACGGTCACGCCAATCTCGCCTTCAGCAATGCCATCGGCAGCGTGGCCGGCCAAACCACCTTCCTTGCCCTGGCCGATATGGCATACCGCCGCGCCAATCTCGAGCATGCCGCCGCGTCGGCAGAAAATCTCATGCTGGCCACCTTCGTGATTATCATGCTGACCATCCCCTTACTGGCTACCGCAACACCTCAGGTAATGCTCGGCAATGTCCATCCAGCCTCAATCTTTATGGTTGTCGCCTATATATATGGAATCCGGCTGGTTGCGCGCACACATACCAACCCCATGTGGCAACCGCGCCATACAAGTGAAACACGGGCCATCGGATCCAGTAAGGGTAGCGATGACTCCACCACCATTCCCTTGTCATTACTGTGGCTGCGTTTTGGGACCGCTGCCGCTGTAACGGCAATTGCCGGATTTTTATTGGCGCGCAGTGCAGTACCGATCTCAAAGTACACCGGGCTGTCGGAAACCCTGTTTGGAGGTCTGTTCACCGGTTTGACGAGTTCGCTTCCGGAACTGGTCAGCGCCCTGACAGCGGTACGTCTGGGGAGTCTTACATTGGCGGTAGGTAGCGTCCTTGGAGGCAATGCCTTTGACACCGTCATTGTCGCATTTTGTGACTGGACATATACTGGCGGTTCAATCTTCAGTGCCGCGGGCGGTCATCAGGTATTCCTGTTATCGCTCGGTATCCTCTTGACTGCGATCCTGATGTCCGGTCTCGTATATCGCGAGAAACATGGCATCGGTAATATCGGGATGGAAAGCTTTCTTATCCTGAGTGTTTATACAGGTGCCTTTATACTGTTATTCATAATGGGCTAAACTGCAATACGCAGAAGAAACGGGACACGCCATCACCGCGGATTTGGGGCATGTCCGGTTCACAGCGCACTCATAGGAATTCCGCACACTGCCGGCCGATGAAATAATTACCACCAGTTGATTGCATCAATGATGCACATAGATGGATTTGAGCGCGACGACTATATCGTCGAACGGCACCTCGTCGGCCTCCAGGCCTCCCCCACCGCGTGGAACACTTGCAATTACATCTCCGATCGACAACAAACCAGACTACCGTTCTTTTCGACGACCGGCAAGCGACGCACGTGTGCCTGCTGCATCGATTCCAGCGCGTCCGACACGGATTCACTGGGTTCGCAGCTGATTATTTCACCGTCTTTTTTCGCATCGAACACTAGCATGTCGGACAGCAGAAGATGCTGGGTTGCCACTGCGATGGAAATGTCACGGTCTGTAATGACGCTAACCGGCTTTTTGTTCTTGTCAATGATTGGCACGATGCCGCAGTCATTATCGAACATGAGTTGTGTTATTGATTCCAGATTCACATCGGGTGTGCAGGTTACAACATCACGAGCCATAATATCTTCCACTCTCATCACCGTTACTTCTTTATAAATTATGATAGATTATATACAGATAGGTGATCATCACCTGCGCGCTTCACATATCAGATAGCTTGAGTACCATCCTATATATAATTGCCCCGTTTAACACATTGATGAATTTCGATATCCTCTCCATGGTCTCCTTGCAAACCAGTCGATGGTCAGAAACCGGACATGTCGCTATACAACGCAGGCTTAACTGAAAGATTGACCTTGATCAATCTTTCAGTTAAGAAACAGACTATGATCAATTAATGTATTTATATCACTTTGTTAACGACTCTAATAAGTTGACCTTGTGTCATGACCGCTGTACAAACTGAATGTTTATTCAATCACCATGAAGTCGCAACACAAGACACTCAAACCAGGGCATAATTGCTGGCGAATTGAACGTGCCGACAAGGTCGCATTCCTGATAGACGGCAGCGACTATTTTCGCGTGCTCCATAACGTCCTGACACAGGCGCAACATTCCATCCAGATACTCGCCTGGGATATCGACAGCCAATTCAAACTTGTACGTGACGATAATGATTCGGCACGTTGGCCGCAGCGGATTTGTGATCTCCTCGATACGATCGTCAAACATCGCAAACTGGATGCATATGTCCTCAACTGGGATTTCGCTATGATCTACGGGATAAATCGTGAATTTCTCCCTATTTTCAGATTCGACTGGCAGACACATCGCAGGATGCGATTCTGCCTGGATGATCAACATCCAGTGGGCGCATCACAGCACCAGAAGGTGGTAGTCGTAGATGACATGATTGCCTTTTCTGGCGGCCTGGACATTACCAATGGCCGGTGGGATACATCGGAACATCTCCCCGGCGACCTTCGCCGCTGTGACGATGATGATCAAGGTCCACCTCGGCCGTATCATGATATACAAATGGCGGTTACAGGTAATGCGGCGGCGGCACTCGGCGATCTGGCGCGGCAACGTTGGCTGCGCGCCACCGGACACGAGATTTCTCAGACTGCAACTGACAACCATCCCTGGCCTTCAGGTCTTAAACCCGATCTTACCGATGTTGATGTTGCTATCGCCCGCACCGAGGCATCCTTTCGTGATCATCCCGAAATCCGTGAAGTGGAAACCCTCTATCTCGATATGATTGCTGCCGCGCATGATCTGATCTACATCGAGAACCAGTATTTCACTGCAGGGCGTATAAGTGATGCACTGGCAAAACGTCTCGAGGAAGATCGCGGGCCGGAAGTCGTAATGCTGTTACCCCTGAACACCGAAGGCTGGCTGGCACAAAGTACCATGGATGTTATACGTCAACGTCTGATCAAATCACTGCAACGATCCGATCGCCATAATCGTTTGCGTGTCTATTATCCGCATATACCGAATAAGGGAGATCAGGTCATCAATCTCCATGCCAAGGCGATGATCATTGACGATGAACTGGTACGGATCGGATCGTCTAATCTCAATAACCGCTCCATGGGACTGGACACCGAATGCGACCTCGTGATCGAGGCCTGTGGCGAGAAGCGGATACTGGAGGGAATCGCAAACCTTCGTCACCGCCTGCTAGGGGAACATCTTGGTACCACACCGGGAAAAGTTGCGAATACAATCAAATCCGAAGGGTCTGTCATTGCAGCGATCGAGTCATTACGGGGAGAAGGCCGCAGCCTCAGGCCATTGCCCATTGCTGACACGCCGGAACCGGACATCCTGGTTTCAACTGAACAGCTTATCGATCCGGAGCGCCCCGTGGAACCTGATGAATTCATACGTCACTTCGTTACAGAACATGAACGCCCCTCTATACGCAACCGGATTGGCTGGTGGGTCGCTCTGCTGGCAGGTCTATTGATAATGGGAGCAGCATGGCGCTGGACGCCGCTCAATCAGTGGCTGGAGATCGGAAACTTGCGCAGTATCGCATCACAATTAAATGACATGATGGCCACGCCCTTGTTGATTCTTGGCATCTACCTGGTCGCCAGCCTGGTGGCCTTTCCACTCACACTGTTGATAGTCGTGACCTTGCTGGTGTTCGGCTCATGGCAGGGTTTTATATACGCATTCAGCGGTGCCATACTCGGCGCGATCGGCAGTTATGTCCTCGGACACCTGCTCGGTCGCAATCTTGTACGCAGAATGGCGGGCAGGCGTCTGAATGAACTCAGCAGGCGTCTGGCCAGGCGCGGCTTGCTGGCAATCATTGCTGTACGCATAATACCGGTGGCACCATTCACCGTCATCAACCTCGTCGCGGGGGCCTCCCATATCCGTTTCCGTGATTATCTACTTGGTACCGTTATGGGCATGATGCCAGGAATCATCGCGATTTCCCTGTTTACAGACCGCATCATTGCAAGCCTCACGTCGCCGGACATTATCAGCATCACCACCCTCACTATCGTCATTGCCATCATCGCCGTCTCCGCATTTGGTCTGTATCGCTGGGTAAGACCGCATTCAGCTCGCTGAGGATAATGTATGGAAACAAGGGCAATACAATAACCGGAATCATGCCAATTGATGTATCTCAATGACCGGCCTGATTAGCAGTGCCATTATAATCGCGACTAGTTAATACAATTGAAAAAGGATTACACCATGAGCGAAAAAACATTTGTTTCCGATATCAAGGCAATAAGGGAACGTGCCCGTAAACACATAGAACAGGGAGCGGTCACCGAAGGCTACAAGGCAGACCGGGAAACCGTGATCAATCTGCTCAATGATGCATTGGCGACCGAAATCGTCTGTGTTCTCAGATACAAACGACACTACTTCATGGCCACCGGCATCAATGCCCAGGGAGTCGCGGCCGAGTTCCTCGAGCACGCCAATGAAGAACAGGGACATGCAGACCAGATCGCGCAACGCATCGTGCAACTTGATGGAAAACCGGATTTTTCCCCGCAGGATCTATTGAGCAGGTCACATGCCGAATATGTGGAAGGCGATACGCTTGCGGAGATGCTGAAAGAAGACCTGATCGCCGAACGTATCGCCATCGAAAGCTACAGGGACATGATCACCTATTTCGGGAATGACGACCCTACAACCCGCCGTGTGATGGAAGAGATCCTCGCTGTTGAGGAAAAACATGCGGACGATCTATCCACCCTGCTGGAGGATATGGATATCGTCCATTAACTTAATATCTGGCAACAAACCCTGGTGTCTTGGTTAGATTTTATTGTTGTGCGATTGCCTCCAATGCCGTGACGTTGCACTGATAGCAGCCCTCAATGGCTATTTTCGAATGATAGAGAACCTTGTCGCGCTTGAATTCGGCAAGCACGCGGCTGACACTCTCCGGAGTTGCGCCGAGAATTTCCGCCATCTCTTCACAGGTGAGCAGTTTGACCCTGCCGGATTCCATAGTGTCTTCAATTTCCGATAGAAAATTCACCAGCCGTGCAACACGCGCCTTGATTACACCGGTGGAAAATTCCGATATCCATAAATCCGCATCCTGCAGATATTCATACCAATGCTCCAGCATCTGGTTATACAGATGCGGATAGTCCGATTTGATGCGGCGAATATTGGCAACGGGGATATGGTAGGCCTCTACTTCATCCACCGCTATCGCTGTATGATCATGAGGCCGGCCAAGCAAAGCAGACAGTCCCAACCATGATCCATGTGTATGAACACGAACGATCCTCGCCCTGCCATTGGGCAGGTGGCTTACAAGTTTAACCATCCCGCTACGGATGACGATTACGGCGTCCACCGTAGAACCTTCATTATACAAAACCTGTTTGGCTGAATAATGCGCCGGTTTTGGCGTACACAACCGATGTAAACCGGAATCACATTGCGCAAGTTCCGTTAAGGCATGGTTGTCAAATGGTAATATATTGCCATTCGTTTTACCTTCTGATTGCGTAAAGGATTGGCTTTCATTTGACATGATTCACTCCTTTGTTGATGCTGTTATAAAACAAGTTTGCCTTTATTTCTCATCAGCGGATATACATCCGCCTGAAACCTGATCAGTACGTATATCCTCATCATTGTTGATACCATGAATACGAATGCACTGTGATGTGCTCATGCGGAGATGGCTTCAATCATCAGCCAGGTTAGCTTGACTGACAGAACGCGATGCTGTGTCTCCTCACGTATGAAAACTGCAAATTCATGATGCATATAAGATTCATATAAACTTTCTGCACGGAAACGATTCGCAGTAAATATTCCTTATTCTGATAACGCAGCCTGCAATTAATGCCTATTTTTTTAGACAAACGGGTTTTGATTAGTTCAATTACCAACTCGTATAGCTTATGACATCAACGAGACCCTGTAGCAGATTTCTGTTTCTGCAATATTTTTCATCAAGTTAATGACCTTCATCACGCTGGTGAAATAAGACCATGCTCGAAATGATCTATTTCCACTTCAAAATATGCAAAATCACTAATATTGAATACGAATATAATTTGTGTTATTAGATTTCAATTTGGGAACAAACGGTCGACAAACATGAATCGCCGGTATTTGGTTTACGTTTCATTCAGGTTATGTGCAAAATCCGCCGCGGTCTCCGGGCTGATCCTGCGATTACCGCTTGCCTTGATATGGTAATACAGGTTAAGTACTGCTTTGGCATAATCTTCCGGTTGCATTTTATCCATATCACCCTGACTTGATGCCATCATCATCTCTTTACACGCCAGGTCGTCGGGTTTCAGTTCACTCAAAATCGGGGAGAAACGCCACAAGAGACCGTTTTCGCCTTCCAATTCGCGGATATAATCTCGCACATCCTGTCTTACCGCATATTCCCTGCGATTGGTGGCCAGCAACCAAATAAACATGCCGATGACCGTGGCTGGTATCATCAGAATCCAGACCAGCTTGGCGAACGCTGCGTATTCAATCAGACCGTTTTGCCAGCCGAGATACCCGCCACCAAACCCGGTACCGTATACCAGCAGCGCACCCAGTGCGCCTGCAAGTTTGGACCTGTTTCTGATCGGTTTCGTACGCGACTCGTAATCCAGCCGTTTCAGATCGAATATATCCTCCATCTGGTTAACGATCCCGGACTTTATTTTTCGTTTACTCTGTTTTGCCACGCCATATCCGCCCACAATATTAAATATTATTTATGGGATACTATACCCATTATGGGACATATTAACGGGGCAACTTGCGAGAGGCTAGATCAGGTGTCACATTATGCCGGAATTTCAAATCCGACTGGAGAGGGAACGATACAAAGATTAATACAGAAACACTCCCCGATAACAGGAGAGCGAGTATGGTTTACAGGACTGGGAGATTGTGCGCCTAGCCCTTGAATGCCAGGCCACTAAAACCCAGAAACCGCCCGAGCGTGCTTAGATAGATCTTGGCAGGATCGATATCATAAGCACCTTGCGGCAGGCTCTTGTTGATATCAAGTCGTTTACCGTGTTTATCTGTAGTTTGTTTCAGCAAATTGATGATGCGGTGAATCCTCAGAGGCTTTTTGTTTTCATCAAGCACCAGGGTCACCACCGGGCGCAATCTGCGTTTCGGATTCTGTTCGGTGATCACCCCGATCTCTCCACTGCTGAGTTGCACAATAGTCCCGGTTGGATAGATACCGATCGCCTGTATAAACTCTTCCACGATCTCGGTCTGAAAAAGATTGCCACGCTTGTCATGCAACCTTGCCATCGCCTGGGAAGACGTCAGCGGTTCGTTGTCAGGACGTGGGTTGATGAGTGTCTCGTAATAATCAACGATCCCGGCAATCTTTGCCAGAAAAGGTATCTGGTCACCCTTGAGTTGACGTGGATAACCTGATCCGTCATGCCGTTCATTGTGGCACCATACAATCGATATAATCTCATCGGATATTCCCGGTGTTTCTCTCAGGATCTCCACGCCAAAGTCGACGTGTTTTTTCATCAATTTGAAATCATCCGACGTTAACAGACTAGTTGCGTCCAGAAGCTCGGCTGGCAGTTTTGTTTTACCGACCTTGCACAATAACACGCCGATCGCCAGCGTTTGCAGATGGTCTTTTGATAATCCCAGATGTCTGCCATAGGCAATGGCCCATACAGATGCCCTGATGGAGTGATTATAGGTATATGTATCCTTGTCCTTGATCCTACATACCCATACCATTGCATCAGGGTTGCGCGTAATGCTATCTACCATCTTGCTGGCTGCATTTTTGATCTCGTTCATACTCAACTGCTTGCCATCTCGCAGTCTGTCCATGACCTGATCAACTGCGACCGACACTTCTTCGTGGAGTTGAGTGGCAATCTGGATTTCCTTCTTTACCGGTTGTGTCGATCTATAGACATGGCCTGTTTTAAAAGCAGGCCTGTTTGCCGTCTCGCTGTTTTTTGGCCGCCGTGGCTGCCGGTATGTCGTCAGCCCTCTGGGAATATTGTTACGTTCGATATCAACATAGACATACTTGCAGTAGTGTGCAAGGGTATCCAGTTCTTCGATATTCTTGATATGAAACCCCTGAATGGGAAACGGGGTACCCACCCATGGCCTGTCGAGCCTCGCGACATACATACCGATGACGAGGTTACTGACATCTATTTTTTCCTGGTTGTATTTCATTTTGGCTTACCTCACTTAAGCCTGAACTCCTGTTCAGCGTGTATAGCCTACGCCTCTGGAGATTGTGAATCTGGAACGGGTTCACATTTCCAATCTTCACGTCCTGCAAGGGTTATCGACCGGATTCGGGATTATTTCAGGGTGATTCTTGCGATATAGAGGGGGTGCCGGATCGCTGACACCCTGAATTACAACCTCTTGTAATGGCCCGTTGAATACGGATCCTAGGTAGGTATACGGCCTCGAGCAAAGCCGCGTTTCTCAAGGTATTGCTGATGGTAATCCTCGGCAAGGTAAAACGTCGACGCCGGTGTGATCTCCGTCACAATAACATCCTCATACATTCCTGAGGCCTGGCGCTGCTCCTTGGTAAGCTGTGCGGCCCTTTTCTGTTCAGGGGTGTGATAAAAAACGGCTGATCGGTATTGCTTGCCGAAATCGGGGCCCTGTCGGTTCAGCGTGGTCGGATCGTGTATATCCCAGAATACATCGAGTAATTCGTCATAGGTGATCTGATCGGGATGGAAAATCACCTCGACCGCCTCGGCATGTCCCGTATTGCCTGCGCACACGTCTTCATAGGTGGGATTATCCAGATTGCCGCCGGTGTAACCGACAGCGGTTGATTCGACGCCGTTCAGTTTTCGAAACGCCGCCTCAACACCCCAGAAGCACCCGGCAGCGAAGGTGGCCTTTTGCAGGTTGTCATTTCGATCATTCATCAGTTACGCACCCTAGTGAGGCATCCCTGACATTCCTGATGTATTTATGGAGTGTGCCGCGGGTTGCCTTGTAGGCCGGCATGGCCCATGTCTTGCGTCGTTGGGCCAGCTCGGTATCACTCACATCCACGGTCAATGTATTTTCAACAGCATCGATGGTTATGATATCACCATTTTGAATCAAGCCGATCGGGCCTCCTTCCTGTGCCTCCGGCACCACGTGTCCGATAATAAAACCGTGTGATCCGCCGGAGAACCTGCCGTCGGTTATCAAGGCCACGTGGTCGCCTAACCCGGCACCCATGATAGCCGATGTCGGAGTCAACATCTCGGGCATCCCAGGTCCACCTTTCGGCCCTTCATAGCGGATCACCACGACATCACCCTTCGCGATCTCATCCTTTTCCAGAGCTGCCAGCATCGCCTCTTCGGAATCATAAATACGGGCAGGACCGGAAAACCGGCTGCCTTCCTTGCCGGTGATCTTGGCGACGGCACCGCCGGGGGCAAGGTTTCCTTTCAGGATATGGATATGACCTGTTTGCTTGATCGGTTTGTCCAGTGGATACACCACTTCCTGCCCGGCCTTGAGACCTGGCAGTTCCTCAAGATTTTCAGCTACTGTCTTGCCCGTCACGGTGAGACAATCGCCATCCATCAGCCCATGTTCCAGCAGGTATTTCATCACTGCAGGAGTCCCGCCGACTTTATGCAGGTCTTCCATGACGTACTTACCACTGGGCTTAAGATCCGCCAAATAAGGTACCCGCTCGCTCACTTTCTGGAAATCATCGATCGTCAGTGGTACATCGACTGCCCGCGCCATGGCGATCAGATGCAGCACTGCATTGGTTGACCCGCCTAGCGCCATCACGATGACCATGGCGTTTTCAAAGGCCTCGCGGGTCATGATATCGCGGGGCTTGAGATCGCGTTCGAGCAGGTTGCGAATCGCGCTCCCGGCGCGAATACATTCATCAAGTTTCTGCGCCTCGACCGCCGGTGTGGATGAACTATAGGGCAAGCTCATACCCATAGCCTCGATGGCGGATGCCATCGTGTTTGCCGTATACATACCACCACAGGCGCCTGGTCCCGGACATGAATGCCTGACGACCTCCTCGCGTCTATGATCATCGATCTTGCCGGAGAGGTATTCTCCATAACTCTGGAAGGCGGAGATAATATCCAGTGTCTGATGATCGAGGTGGCCCGGCTTGATGGTGCCTCCATAGATCATCAGTGACGGTCTGTTAAGCCGTCCCATCGCGATCAGGCATCCCGGCATGTTTTTATCACACCCGGGAATGGAGATGTTGGCGTCGTACCATTGGGCACTCATAACGGTCTCGATGGAATCAGCGATCAGGTCACGCGATTGCAGGGAATAACTCATGCCTTCCGTTCCCATCGATATACCGTCACTGACACCGATCGTATTAAACCGCATACCTACCAGGCCCGCGGCCACAACCCCCTCCTTGACCCTGGCTGCAAGGTCATTGAGATGCATATTACAGGTATTGCCTTCATACCAGACACTGGCGATCCCGACCTCCGCCTTGTCCATGTCCTTATCAGTCAGGCCGGTACCGTACAACATGGCCTGCGAGGCCCCCTGCGATTTTGGCCTGGTAATCCGCGAACTATAACGATTCAAACTTTTAGGCATTCATGACTCCGATCTTTGTCTTTCTTGATTTTACACCGTGAACCAGCACAACGGGCGTTATTCCGGCCCTGGAACGATAAATCATATAGAAAAACCCGGTTCTGCTAAAGTAGCATGTGGTATCCGATCAGTTTGACAAATAACATGTCGATTAATCAGAAACAAGAAGCACTCGCCGCATTACAGATCTTCCTGAATACGCCGCTTCAAGTCACGCTGAACCGGCACCTCACCTGTGTACCACAGGAAACAGTAGTGGCACTGTTCCATAGCGTCGCGTCAACTGTACCAGCCTACCGGGATTTTCTGGCAGGACACGCCGTCAATACGGTCGGAATAAGAACCTTCGCCGATTTCAGGCGACTACCGATGATGACCAAGAATGACTATGTACTGGCCTATCCTCTCGATGAACGATGCCGTCATGGACACCTGCACGACAATGAGATGATTGCCGTTTCTTCCGGTTCCACCGGTAACCCGGTCGCATGGCCCCGCGCGTCCCAACATGAACTGGATATCGCAACGCGTTTCGAACATATCTTCGGTCAGGCGTTCGATGCCGGTTCACGAAGTACCCTGGCGGTAATTTGTTTCGCCCTCGGTACCTGGGTAGGCGGTATATACACCGCCAACTGCTGCCGTTATCTGTCGTTAAAAGGATATCCTGTGACACTGGCGACACCTGGAGCCAACAAAGATGAGATATTGCGGATCATCAGGGAAATCGGCTCCAGTTTCGACCAGGTCGTGCTGTTGGGTTATCCGCCGTTTATCAAGGATGTTATCGATATCGGTAACGCCCATGGCATTGATTGGCCTCGTTATCACATCAAGATGGCATTTGCCGGCGAGGTCTTCAGCGAGGAATGGCGCAATCTCGTCTGTAAGAGAGCTGGGGTCGACAACCCGCACCTCGATACCGCTTCATTGTATGGCACCGCAGATGCGGGTGTGCTGGCCAATGAAACTCCCTTGAGTATTACCTTACGCAGCTTTTTCTCCGCTAATCCGCGTTTGGCGCGGGAACTGTTCGGAGAATCCCGACTTCCGTCGCTGTTGCAGTATGATCCCTTGAGCCGCTTTTTCGAGACTCATGAGGATACGTTGGTAGTCAGCGGCGACAACGGCGTCCCGCTTGTCAGGTATCATATCGCCGACAAGGGTGGTATCGTGACCTATAAGGATATGTTACGGTTTGTCCGGGATCAGGGAGTACATCTGGACAAGACATTGCTTGATCAACCAGGCTCGCAGTTGCCCTTTGTGTATGTATTCGGGCGTGCTGATTTCAGCGTTTCATATTACGGCGCCAATGTCTACCCGGAAAATGTCACAGTCGGTCTTGAACAACCCGACATTCAGCACTGGGTAAGCGGCAAATTTGTATTGCAGGCATTAGAACACTCCGACGGCGGTAGAACGCTTCGTGTCACAGTCGAACTGCTACCGGAAGTCGCTGCCGATGAACACAAAACAAGTGTGATCGCAGATTCGATACAACGGGAACTGTTAAGACTCAACAGCGAGTTTGCACATTACGTACCCGCTGAATTCCAGACTCCCGATGTGGTATTGAAACCCGCCGGTGATCCGGAATATTTCCCCGCCGGCATCAAACACCGCTACAGCAGAAGATAGCCCTTATTTCACCGAGGAATTGATCGTGTCAAAGATCGAAAAAAAACTGTTACATTACACCGGCAAGGCTATTGGCGATTACAATATGATCCGTACAGGCGACAGAGTGCTGGTATGTCTTTCAGGCGGCAAGGATTCATATACCTTGTTATCGTTATTACGGCTGATGCAGGTTCGTTCCAATCATAGATTCCAGATCACCTCCTATACCCTGGATCAATCCCAACCTGGCTGGGATGACAGCGGACTGAGGGCCTGGCTGGAGCATTGTGAGATCCCCTATGTTATAGAAAAGCGGGATACCTATTCCGTCGTGCTGGACAAGATTCCGGAAGGCAAGACCTACTGTTCACTATGTTCACGCCTTCGACGTGGTAACATTTACCGCTATGCGACTCAACATGGATATAACAAGATCGCGCTCGGGCATCATCGTGATGACCTGATCGAGAGCCTGCTGATGTCGGTTCTGTATAGTGGTGAGATACGCTCCATGCCGCCCAAACTGTTAACCGATAACAAGCGGCATATCGTCATTCGGCCACTGGCCTATTGCCAGGAACGCGACATCATCGAATATGCTGAAGAGCGTCAATTCCCGATTATTCCCTGCAACCTGTGCGGATCGCAGGAGAACCTGACACGCATGCGGGTCAAACAATTGATCCGGGAGTTGGCAGCTGATAATCCCAAGATCCCCAGCAATATTCTGCACGCCCTGGGGAACATCCAGATCAGCCAGTTGATGGATAGACGCTTCTGGGATTTCCAGCAACTCGAATCACAACTGGAACAGGAACCGACGGAATCGAATCTCGCGAGCTGACATATAAATTGATCTGCTAATACGCAAATACAATTAATTCGTGACTGATTTTCAAAAATAGCGAACGCAGGGGAGACAAGGCAATAATGAACAAGAAGGCGGGATTTCCACGATAGTCTGACACATTCGCGGCACCGCAATTTGAGTTTATTTTTCTCGTGCCCTCTGGGGTGAACGCAGTGTCGCCAAGTGTAGTAATTTTGCTATTATTTACCTGCCCTGACCAGACCACCTAAACCCGCCACTTCCAGCACCCTGTCCACATGTTGCCTGATGGATCGCGCATCCTCCATCTGCAGCACAGAATCAAGGACCGTCCTGGCTTTTGCGACTGTAAAATTACGGATCACCCATTTAACCCGCAGCAGACTCGCCACGCTCGAACTCAGGCTGTTCACACCCATCCCAAGCAAAAGCAACGCTGCTGCCGGATCTCCTGCCATCTCACCACATACGCTTACCGGTTTATGTTGACGGCGTGCACCTTCCATAATCTGGATCAGGGCATAAAGCACTGATGGGTGCATGGAATCATACAGTTCGGCGACGCGTGGATTATTCCTGTCGACCGCCAGCAGATACTGGGTCAGGTCGTTGGTTCCAACAGAGATAAAATCAACTCGTCTGGCAAGTGCGTCGATCTGATAGACCGCAGCGGGTACCTCGATCATCAGCCCGACCTTGGGCATCTCGATTGCTTCCCCGGCAGCGGTCATCTCGCCGTAGAGACGTCTGATCAAGCGCAATGCCTCGTCCACCTCTGCAGTATGGCTGATCATGGGTAACAGGAGATGGAGATTGTTCAGGCCGATACTGGCCCGTAGCATGGCGCGTAGTTGCACGAGGAATATCTCCGGATGATCAAGCGTTACACGTATCCCCCGCCAGCCAAGAAACGGGTTCTCTTCGGTGATGGGAAAATAGGATAACGCCTTGTCCCCGCCGATATCGAGCGTCCGTAACGTTACCGGTCTGGGTGCAAAGGCCTCCATAACCTGGCGATAGATTTTGCATTGTTCCTCTTCGCTGGGAAACCGTTCGCGTGTCATAAAGGGAAATTCTGTCCGATACAAGCCGATGCCGTCGGCACCACTATCACGCGACGGTGTGATATCGGACAACAAACCCGTATTGGCGTACAATGGAATACACACACCGTCGGGTGTCACTGAAGGAAGATCGCGCAATTCCTCCAGCCCGGCGCCCAGTTCTTTTTCTTCATTGGCAAGGCGTATAAACTCTTCACGTACTGTCGATGAAGGCGAGATATAGACCTGGCCACGATAACCATCAAGGATGACCTCACATCCATCCATGCGGGCAATCGGCAGATCAACGGCACCGACAACAGCGGGAATACCCAGTGCCCGCGCCAGAATAGCAACATGCGATGAACTGGAACCACGTGCAGAAATCACACCCGCCAGATGGGGAATTGGTACCTCAGCCAGCATCGAAGCCGTGATCTCTTCCCCCACCAGAATTGTCTGTGGTGGATAATAGGGTCGGCGTTGATCAACGCTTTGCAGGCACATCAGTATGCGTCGCCCAAGATCACGCACATCGCCTGCGCGTTCGCGCATATACGAATCATCCATCTCGTCGAACACGCGGGCATGTTCGTTAATGGTTGCCCGCAATGCCCCCGGGGCCCAGTTCCCGCCCCGGATCCTTTCGATGGTCCCGTTGATCAAACTGTCACTGTTTAACATCAGTTGATAGGCGTTAAAGAGTGCCCTGTCCTCGGCATCCAGTGAAGTACCAACGCGACTCTCGAGTAATCTGATGTCGTTTCGTACCGCCTCTACGGCCGCCTCGAAGATCTTCACCTCCTGCTCCGCATCATTCACCTTCCGATCGGGTACCGCTTCCAGATCAGCCTGGGGATAGATCACCACCGCATAACCGACGGCCACGCCCGGGGCACCAGGCAAGGCCGTAACTGGCCGCTGATCGGAGATCGTGGCATGATTCCCCAATCCTTTTATGCCTCCGATAGCATCCGCATGGGCGATTGCACCTGCAAGCTGTGCGGCGACCGTCAACAGAAAAGCGACCTCGTCTTCATTGTAGAGTCGTTGCGCATGCTGACGGACGATCAGCACGCCCATGACTTTGCGATGCTGGATAATCGGTACTCCGAGGAATGCGTGATAGAGCTCCTCCCCGGTTTCGGCAACATACAGGTAACGTGGATGGTCGGGTGCGTTGGCGAGATTAAGCGGTTCTTCGGTTGCTCCCACCACGCTTACCAGGCCCTCACCCCACTTTAACCGGACATTGCCTATCGCATCCTCCCTGAAACCATCGCTTGCCATCAGCACAAAGTGCTGCGATACCATGTCAAGGAGATATACCGTACACACATCGACCTGCATCGCCTCTTTGACCCTCTTTACAATTATCGACAAGGCATGATCCAGGTCATGTGCCGAATTAACCTCCTGGACAATACGACGTAGCGTGCTGAGCATTTAGAAGTGAAAGAGAATGTAAGGGATGGTTGAATATATCCGCAATGACTTCTTCAGCATACGATAATGCTTTCAACTATCGCGGTCATGAACAGAACCATAGCGTGTATTATCAGGCGGACGTTTATCTACATAACCCGCAGCTGCCATCAACGGTGCAAATTCAAGCAGTGCCTGTTCATAAACCTTGCGCTTAAAGGCCACGATCTCCTGCAACGGCGACCAGTAGGTTACCCAACGCCAGCTGTCGAATTCAGGGTTGTCACTGTGATCCAGGGTAACATGGCTGTCTTCTCCGAGCAGGGACAACATGAACCAGACCTGCTTTTGTCCGATACACACAGGTTTGCTATTGTAACGAATCAGGTTCTTGGGTAATTGGTAACGCAACCAGTCGCGGGTACGCCCAATCATTGTGACATGGGATCTCTGCAGGCCAATCTCTTCATGGAGTTCGCGGTACATGGCCTGCTCGGGAGTTTCGTGCCTGCGTATGCCTCCCTGGGGAAATTGCCATGCCTGCTCGCCAATACGTCTGGCCCACAGCAACTTGCCTTCCCGGTTGCTCAGGATGATGCCGACATTTGCCCTGTAGCCATCTAAATCAATCACTTGCCGTGCACCTTTTCATCGGTCATGTTAACTTGAATTCTCCCATAAATACTCCAACCGCGGCAAATGGATCACGGCTGACACTCGCATTTAGCCCGGCTATGCATTACTCTTGGACTCTGGTCCAGGACGATTAAATTAGTTATAACTTTTAAAGGCTTACGATACTTGGCTGTAACGATCTTTGACCTCGACAATACACTGATTGGGGGTGATAGCGATTACCTATGGGGACAATTCCTGATTGAGCAGGGAGCGGTGGACAAGTACTCCTATAATCGGGACAACCGGCGTTACTATCAGGAATATCAGCAAGGTACCCTCGACATCATGGAATTCCTGAACTTCCAGCTGCGGCCCTTGGCGGAATATGACCCGGAACAATTACACGAGTGGCGAACGCAATTTATCGACGAAAAAATCCGGCCCATCATTCTGCCGTCTGCACTCACACTGATCAAGGATCATCGCGACAAGGGTAATACCCTGGTAGTCATCACTGCAACAAATCGATTTATCACCGAGCCGATCGTTGCTCTCATAAATATCGACAATCTGATCGCCACGGAACCCGAGATGGTCAAAGGGCGCTATACCGGGCATGTTACGGGCACACCCTGTTTTCGCGAAGGCAAGATCGAACGGCTTCATAAATGGTTGGAGTCGAGCGGAGAAAACCTTGAAGCGAGCAGTTTCTACTCCGACTCGCATAACGACATACCCCTGCTCGAGGAGGTCACCTATCCTGTTGCAGTTGATCCCGATGAAACACTCGCCCAGCACGCGGAGATGAAGGGATGGCCTATTATCACCCTGCGTTGAGCCATCGCCGCCCCGTTTTTATTGTACTGCTGCTGCTTGCACCGTTGAGCCTGTTAGTTGCCCTCGGTGTTGGCAGCGTATCAATCAGTTGGCAGCAATTGTGGGCAATATTATCCGGGCATGAAAATGATGTGACCTACAGCCTGGTGATGGAGCTGCGTCTGCCGCGCGCCATCAGCGCCTTTGCCGCCGGCGGCATACTGGCCCTCGCCGGGGCATTGATGCAGGTGTTACTGCGCAACCCCCTGGCTGATCCCTATATTCTCGGCGTTTCCGGGGGTGCATCGGTGGGTGCACTGGGTGTCATGCTTGCCGGTGTCGGCGGGCTGTGGGTCAACGCCGGTGCCTTTTGCGGTGCCTTGTTATCCATGCTGCTGGTCTTCTCACTGGCGCACGGCAAGGGTAGCTGGACACCGACGCGTCTAATCCTGACCGGAGTAGTGGTAGCTGCCGGCTGGGGGGCGCTGATCAGCTTTATCCTTGCCATCAGCCCCGATACCAATCTGCGCGGAATGCTGTTCTGGCTAATCGGTGACCTGGGACATACGGATGCTTCCACGACGGGTATACTTGTGTTGATACTGGGTTTGTTGTTGACGTTGCCGATGAGCCGTCACCTGAACGTGCTGACGCGGGGAGAACTCAAGGCGGGCGCGCTAGGCGTACCGGTAAAACGAGTACGGGTTCAGATCTATTTTATCGCCTCGTTACTCACCGCCGCGGCGGTGACCATCGTCGGCAATATCGGATTCGTCGGTCTGATCGTCCCTCATCTTGTCCGTCTCGTTGTCGGCAACGACCAGCGTATCCTGCTGCCCGCTGCGGCATTGCTCGGGGCCAGCCTGCTGGTCATCGCCGATACCGTAGCACGCACCGTGATGGCGCCCACACAGCTGCCGATCGGGGTAATCACGGCGCTCATAGGCGTGCCGGTATTCCTCTATCTGTTACAACGCGGTCACCGCTGATGGCTTTGCTGGCAACGCACAAACTTTCGGTATCCATCGCAGGCATCACCGTGTGTCATGATCTCGATGTCGCCTTTGAAGCAGGTCAGTGCTGGGGGATTCTGGGTAAAAACGGCAGCGGTAAAACGACACTGCTCCAGACACTGGCGGGGCTGCGGTCATCCACTGCGGGTGAGATCCTGATCAATGCCAGTCCCCTCAGTCGAATGTCACGCAAACACATCGCCCAATCCATCGGTATATTGTTCCAGGATTATGATGACATGTTTCCCAGTACCGTACTGGAAACCGCATTGATCGGCCGCCACCCCTTTCTGGAGACATGGCAATGGGAAGGCGCGGAAGACATGCAACGGGCCAGGACGGCCCTGCAACAGGTCGGGATGTCCGCCATGGAATCACGGATTGTGACAACGCTCTCCGGAGGCGAACGTCAGCGGGTGGAGATTGCGACCTTGCTGACCCAGGACCCTTCGATTTATCTGCTCGACGAACCAACCAATCACCTCGACCTGAATCATCAGATCGGTATCATTAAGACCCTGCTGGAACATGTAACAGATCATCGGCAGGTCCTGGTGATGGTACTACATGATATCAATATCGCCGCACGATTTTGTGATCACATGTTGCTGTTGTTCGGTGACGGTGACTGTCGATATGGCACAAAGGATGAGATGATGACCGAGGAATTACTTGCGCGACTCTATAACCATCCGATCAGACATATACGAGACAAGGACATTGATGCTTTCCTGCCAGCGTAGTGCGATTTCTTGATAACTTATTCCGGTATAAAAATTAGCGAGCGCAGGCGTGGCGAGTCAACAATGAACGAGAAACCGGAGTCTACACGGTAGTCTGCCGTTTAACGGCCCCGGATACCGAGTTCATTATTCTTATACCCCCTTGCGGGGTGAACGCCGTATTGCCAAGCGCAGCAGATTTGCAACTATTTGAAGTTATCTTTTTGAGCGGCCTTGATCCTGGCTTCAGATTTATTGATCACGCCATTTTTCACCAGCTCCACCAGCGCCTGGTCGAGTGTCTGCATACCAACGGCTTGACCGGTCTGGATCGCTGAATACATCTGCGGCACCTTGTTCTCACGAATCAGGTTGCGGATCGCCGGGGTACCGATCATGATTTCATGGGCGGCGACACGACCGCCGCTCACCTTTTTCAACAGCGTCTGTGAAATCACAGCTCGCAGGGACTCTGACAGCATCGAACGTACCATCTCCTTCTCCGCCGCCGGGAACACATCGATGATACGGTCGATGGTCTTGGCCGCAGAACTGGTGTGCAGGGTGCCGAATACCAGGTGGCCTGTTTCAGCCGCCGTCAAGGCAAGCCGGATGGTTTCCGGATCGCGCATCTCACCGACCAGAATAATGTCGGGATCTTCACGCAATGCCGAGCGTAGAGCCTCATTGAACCCCAGGGTATCGCGATGCACTTCTCGCTGGTTGATCAGGCATTTCTTGCTTTGATGCACGAACTCGATCGGGTCTTCAATGGTGAGGATATGCCCGAATTCGTTCTCGTTCTTGTAATCCATCATCGCCGCAAGCGTGGTCGACTTACCTGAACCGGTGGGCCCGGTTACCAGTACGATACCGCGCGGTGTCTCGGCGATCTCCTTGAAGATGGACGGACATCCCAGTTCCTCCAGAGTCAGGATGTTTGAGGGAATGGTACGAAAGACGCCGCCGACCCCGCGATTGTGATTGAAGACATTGACACGAAAACGCGCCAGCCCGGGTATCTCAAACGAGAAATCGGTCTCGAAGAATTCTTCGAAATCCTTGCGCTGCCTGTCGTTCATAATGTCATACAACATGTTGTGAACCGTCTTGTTATCCAGCGAAGGAACATTGATCCTGCGGATATCGCCGTCGACACGGATCATGGGCGGCAACCCGGCCGACAGATGCAAGTCTGAGGCGTTATTCTTCACACCGAAGGCGAGTAATTCGGCAATATCCATTTGGTGGTCCTCCGCAACAACCGGCCTGTGCCAGTTTCATTCAGATTATAGGGTTTGCTTCGTCAAATGACAGTATACCTGTGTGTTAACGGCAAAAATCAACTGTTCTTAAGAGGCGTGAATCATGTGTTATTGTTAGTATCTCGCAAGCGGTAACAATGTGAATAATGGAAACCGTTCAAACACGTATTCACCGGTTACAACGCCAGATTGTTATGTTGGAGCGCCTTTACGGCAGACCGGCAGGGTCGGTCTGCCTGCTGGCCGTCAGCAAAGGTAAAAGCGTTGAAGCGATCACACAGGCCTACACCGCCGGTCAGCGACGCTTTGGTGAGAGTTATATACAGGAGGCCATACCGAAAATAGAGGCATTGTCTGAATTTGATATTGAATGGCATTTCATCGGTCCCATACAGTCGAACAAGACCCGTCATATCGCGCAGCATTTTCATTGGGTTCACAGTGTCGACCGGCTCAAAACCGCACAGCGCCTGCAAAACCAGCGGCCGGTATCACTTCCCACCCTGAACATCTGCCTGCAGATCAATATCAGCCAGGAGTACTCCAAGTCTGGCAGTGATCCGGATGAAGTGGAGGTGCTGGTTAGGGAGATAGTCTCATTTGACCGCTTGTGTTTACGAGGATTAATGGCAATACCGGCAGCCTCGGACAATTTCACGGAACAACGCCACATTTTCAGTCAGGTCAGACAGGTACAGGAACGTCTGATCGCCAGTGGATACAGCCTCGATACTTTGTCAATGGGCATGTCGAATGACATGGAAGCCGCCATCGCCGAGGGGGCTACTATAGTACGTATCGGGACTGCGATTTTCGGGGCGAGGGACACATAGCTGCGCAAAGGATGTGTTTACGTTAGACTAGCCTTCACGTATGTCTAGAGCAAAGATGGCATGAAACAGACTACAATCGGTTTTATCGGTGGCGGCAACATGGCCTGCAGCCTGATTGGCGGCCTTATCGCCGACGGCTACCAACCGTCCGCTATCAAGGTTGCGGACCCGGATGAACAACAACGGCAGTTCATCGCATCCAGTTACCACGTACAAACAACGGCGTCGAATCAGGACGTGTTTGCGGCATCGGATATTGTCGTACTTGCCGTCAAACCCCAAGTCATGCGGACTGTTGCTTCGGAGATCGATCCCGTTGTACACGACAAGTCCTGTCTGGTAATCTCCATCGCCGCGGGCGTCTCGACCGATCATCTCAGCAAGTGGCTGGGTGGCGGCATCGCTATCGTCAGGGCGATGCCCAATATCGCTGTGCTGGTAAAATGCGGTGCAACTGCCCTGTATGCCAATCCGCAGGTATCGGATGATCAGCGCAGCCAGGCAGAGTCCATCATGAGGGCCGTAGGACTGACGCTGTGGCTCGATGATGAATCCCGCATGGATGCCGTGACCGCGTTGTCCGGTAGCGGGCCCGCATACCTGTTTCTGGTCATCGAGGTACTGGAAAACGCCGCCATCAAACTTGGCCTGTCACAAGAGACTGCGCATCTGCTGGCCCTGCAGACGGCCTTCGGCGCGGCGAAGATGGCACTGGAGAGCAGCGATGATTGCAAAACACTGCGGGCCCGTGTTACATCGCCCGGTGGTACCACAGAACAGGCCGTTAAGGTATTGCAGGACGGTGGTATCCAGGCACTATTCGACCAGGCGCTCGAGGCGGCGCATCATCGCGCGTCGGAATTATCTGAACTGTTGGGGAAAAGCGATGGATAATCCATATGCAACCGATGCTACCGTATTCCTGATCCGGACCGTGTTCGGCCTGTTTCTGATGCTTGTGATGTTACGCCTGCTGTTGCAAGTGGTGCGTGCGGATTTCTATAACCCTATCAGCCAGTTCATCGTCAGGGCAACAAGCTGGGCCCTTAAGCCGCTACGGCGCATCATTCCCGGACTGGGCGGTTTCGATCTCGCCTCCGTAGTGCTGTTGCTGGCCTTGCAGATGTTGTCAATATTCCTGATCAGCCTGAGCCGCGGCATGACGGTCTCGTTCGCGGGACTTGTGGTTCTGGCCATCGCCGAATTGATCAATTTGGTGTTTACGATCTACCTGATAACCATAATCGCCCAGGCGGTGTTGAGCTGGATCGGCCCGGGGACGTACAATCCAATGACATCATTGTTATATACCCTCAATGAACCGGTATTACGTCCAATCCGGCGCCTGATCCCGGTAATCTCAGGTATCGATCTCTCCCCCCTGGTGGCACTGATTGCCATCCAGCTACTCAAGATACTCCTTGTCGGTCCCATCTTTGACATTGCCGCCTCCCTCGGCTGATATGTCCCAGCCCTGTTATCGCTGGGACAAGGACAAGCTCATCATCAATGTGCGGGTACAACCCCGCGCCGGCAAGGATGAGGTAGCCGGCATCCAGCAACAACGTCTCAAGATTCGTATCACGGCGCCGCCTGTCGAAGGCAAGGCCAATGCCCACCTGATCCGCTTTCTCGCGGACCTGTTCAAGGTCAAACAATCACAAGTCACGCTGTTAAACGGCCAATCCAGCCGGGATAAACGCCTGTGCATCCGTTCACCCAGCCGATTACTACCGTTCATCCGCCCGAACCGGGATATGTGATATGGTTCATAGTTCTGTTAAATCAATTGCTTATACTGAATCAACCCAAATATGCAATCTCAGGGGCTTAGACCAGGTGAGGAGTTTATTCCCTATGATGGAAATACCAGCCGATTCATGTCGATAAAAAATTCATAAAATTGATAAATAATCCGATATTAAAGAAATCACGGCCATTAAGGGACTTACTAGAAAGGCAATAGAATGTCTACAACGTTGACGGAGATTAATTCGGCACTGCAACAAGACCGTTTCAGAGATCAGATGCGGGTGTTTGCGGACTGGAAGGCTGAGCTCACGCAAACTATCAAGGATTACCAGGACTGGCTGAATACGCACCAGTTGGGAAGCCCTGAAATCGAGTTGCGTATCTATGATGCCCTGGAAGCACTGAATTCCGACAAACTGACGATCGCCTTCGTTGCTGAATTTTCCCGCGGTAAATCCGAACTGATCAATGCCATCTTTTTTGCCGATTACGGCCGGCGCCTGCTGCCATCCGAAGCCGGCCGCACCACGATGTGTCCGACCGAACTGTTTTACGACCAGGAATCGCAGGAATCATACGTCCGTTTACTGCCGATCGAGACCCGCCTGAGTGATATCAGTCTCTCCGACCTGAAGGCCGAACCAAGTTACTGGAAGACCCTGCCGCTCGACGTCAACACCCCGGATCAGATGGCCAAGACGTTTGAAGAGGTGATAAAGACCAAGCGTGTACCTTATGAAGAGGCGGAACGCCTGGGATTAACCAATGCAGAAGGACATGATGGTCCGGATTCAGGCAAGGAGTCATCGGATACCTCAGTGGGCAGCGCGGCGCCCAAAGAGGTCGAGATCCCGCAATGGCGACATGCCATTATCAGTTTCCCTCATCCACTGCTCCAACAAGGCCTGGTAGTGCTGGATACACCCGGATTGAATGCCCTGGGCAGTGAACCGGAACTCACCTTGAATATGTTACCCCGCGCCCAGGCCATCCTGTTTATACTCTCCGCCGATACCGGTGTCACCCGCAGTGACCTTGATATGTGGAAGAATCACATCAAGGCCTTCCGCAATAAACAACAAAGTGGACTGGTCGCCGTGTTGAACAAGATTGACATCCTGTGGGACGAGATGAAGGAACCTGACGCAATAGAGGCATCGATACAGGAACAAAGTAAATCGAGCGCCAGGATGCTAGGTATCGATGCCGGTAATGTATTTCCTGTCTCGGCACAGAAGGCCTTACTGGCCAAGATCCGCAACAACAAGGATCTGCTGGCACAGAGCAAGCTCCCTGCACTGGAGTCGTTACTTGCGGTCGAAATTCTGCCTGCGAGGCAGCGGGTTATCTGGGATAACATCGTGTCCGGCCTCGACCAGGCGATCGACAATACCTATAATCCGATCGCCTCGCAATTGGACGATCTAGTCCAGCAGATCAAGGAACTATCGAGCATGAGCGGCAAAAGCGATAACGTCGTCAGGCATCTGCTGGAAAAAGCCAAGCAACAGAAGGCCGTCTATTACGAAAGCGTAAAAAATTTCCAGTCCAGCCGGCGCAAACTCGCAATGCAGGCCAAGATCATGTTCAACACCATCGGCATGGAAACTATTGATGATATGATCAACAAGACCCGCAAGGAAATGTCGGGGAGCTGGACAACGATGGGCCTGAAAAACGGTATGTCCGTCTTTTTCGACAGCGCGCGTGATGCAATGCAGATCGCCGGTCGTCACTCAGAGCAGACATTCAAGGTGGTGTTGTCCATCTATGATAAATTCGAGAAGGAACACGGTCTGCACATCAACAAACCACAACCTTTTCCAATCAGGAAGTACAGCGGGGAACTCGATCAACTCTATCTGAAAGCAGAGGAATATCGCAACAGTACCCTGACCACGGTCACCGAGCAAAGCTTCGTCATCAAGAATTTCTTCGTCTCGCTGGTCAGTCACGCCCGCAACGTCTTTGCAAACGCCAACGCTCACGCCGAAAACTGGCTTAAGGAACTGATCAATCCACTGGTCAACCAGATTCAGGAGAAACGCGAGCGCATCGACCAGCATATGGCCACCCTGACGAAACTCAAGGAATCGAAAGAATCCCTTAAGGAAAAGATGCAGCAACTGGAATCCCAGCGTCAGTTCCTGGATGAACAGGTAAAGTCCTTGAAAAAGATACGGGAGTCTCTGCAGCACTGTTCCCCCCCTGAAATCGACGAGTCCAAAACCAAAACCGCCTCCAAAGAGGCCGTCCACTAACGTCTGATCACCGTCGCGCAGAAACTCCGAGCACAAACTCTGATAAGAGTTGCGCATTACAGAAAGCTTTGCTTAAATCATATGCTTACGGAAGGCACGCTGGTGTGGATTGAACATCATCGACGCGGCCACCCGTCGGAGCACCGGGTTTAAGCCGCTCCTTCTGATTGTTAACCAACGAATAAACAGATACAACAAGATGCCTGATACTCTGCCGCCCGACTCCGTCGGACTGGTGACTCCGCAATCACTCCATTTCGATACCCCTCTCCAGCTGGATTGCGGCCGGACGCTGCCGCAGTACGACTTCGTATACGAGACCTACGGCAAACTCAATCCGGAACACAGCAATGCCGTGCTGATCTGTCACGCCCTCTCAGGCGACCATCATGCGGCAGGTTACCATAGTATGGCCGACCGCAAGCCCGGCTGGTGGGAAACCTGTATCGGGCCGGGCAAGCCCATCGATACGGATCGCTACTTCGTGGTGTGCCCCAACAACCTCGGTGGCTGCAAAGGATCCACCGGTCCGACCAGCACCAACCCGGCTAATGGCAAAAAGTACGGTCCGGATTTCCCTATCGTCACCGTCAAGGACTGGGTCAGGAGCCAGGCCACTCTGGCCGATGCCATGGGCATCGAGCAATGGGCGGCAGTCATCGGCGGCAGCCTGGGAGGCATGCAGTCCATACAATGGGCGATTGATTATCCCGATCGGGTGCGTCACGCCGTGGTGATCGCCGCCGCGCCCAGGCTATCGGCCCAGAATATCGCCTTTAATGAATTGGCACGCCAAGCCATCATGTCGGATCCGGATTTTCATGCCGGTCAATATTACGATCATGGCGTCATACCGCGTCGCGGGCTGATGCTGGCACGTATGCTGGGTCATATCACCTATCTGTCGGATGACGTGATGCGTTCCAAGTTCGGACGTGAATTGAGGGAAGGTAAACTGAATTTCGGCTTTGATGTGGAGTTCCAGGTCGAGAGTTACCTGCGATATCAGGGACTATCATTCGTCGAACACTTCGACGCCAACACCTACCTGCTGATGACCAAGGCACTCGATTATTTTGATCCCGCCAGCGAATTCGACAATGATCTCGCCGTGGCATTCCGTCAGGCCAGGGCGGAATTCCTGGTGATCTCGTTTACCAGCGACTGGCGATTTTCAACCGCGCGTTCGCGCGAGATTGTCAAGGCTCTGCTAGAAGGTGGCAAACATATCACCTACGCCAAGGTTAGCGCCGATCAGGGCCACGATGCCTTCCTGTTGCCCATACCCTACTATCTTGATGTGTTCTCATCCTATATGAAACGCGAGGTCACAACATAATGGCGTTGCGCGCTGACCTTGACATCATCAGCGGCTGGATCACGCCGGGCAGCCGGGTGCTTGACCTGGGCTGTGGCGACGGCGCATTACTCGCCTATCTGCAGGACAACCGGCGGGTCACCGGTTACGGCCTGGAGATCGACGATGCAAACATCGTCAAATGTGTACAGGCGGGTGTGAACGTGATCCAGACCGACCTCGATGCCGGTCTGTCGGATTTTCAGGCTGATGCCTTCGATTATGTTGTAATGACCCAGACCTTGCAGGCCATCTACTATCCTCACCGCCTGCTCAACGAGATGTTGCGCATCGGCCGCGAGGGCATCGTGACCTTTCCCAATTTCGGCCATTACCAGGCACGCATCCAGATCGGTCTTGGCGGACACATGCCGATCTCGAAATCACTGCCGAATGAATGGTACGACACCCCGAACATCCACCTGTGCACGGTCAAGGACTTCGAGCGGTTGTGCCAACAGCAAAACATCCATATCCTGCAACGTAACGTGGTCGACCATGCCCACAAGACCAGTCTCGGCATGCGCCTGCTGCCGAACCTGCTCGGCGAGATCGCGCTCTATCGTTTCGAACGCAAACGCTGATAACGCCTATATCTTGATGTCATAATCGATGATCAACGGCGCATGGTCGGAAAAGCGTTTATTCTTATATATTGATACCGTCCGCACCTTGTCCTTCAATCCCGGGGTGATCACCTGGTAATCGATCCGCCAGCCGACGTTTTTGGACCAGGCCTGGCCGCGATTTGACCACCAGGTGTACTGATCAGGTTCCTGGTTGACCACGCGAAAGGCATCGACGTAACCAACAGGCCCGAACAGTTCATCCATCCATGCACGCTCTTCGGGGAGAAAGCCGGAATTCTTCTGGTTGCCACGCCAATTCTTGATATCGATCTTTTTATGGGCGATGTTCCAGTCGCCGCAAATGATATAGTTGCGTCGTTTGCGACGTAACTGAAGTAACACCGGCATCAGATGCGCCATCACCTCGAATTTCACCGCCTGGCGCTCTTCACTGCTGGAACCCGATGGCATATATAAGGAAACGACGCTCAACTTGCCGAAATCGGCCTGGATAAACCTCCCTTCGGCATCGAAGGACGACCAGCCGAGTCCCATAACGACCTTGTCGGGTTGCTGCCTGCTAAAGATCGCCACTCCGCTGTAGCCCTTCTTCTGGGCGTCATGATAATAGGCATGGTAGCCTTGTGGCCGGAATATCCCGTCCGTCAGCTGGTGTTCCTGAGCCTTGGTCTCCTGCAGACACACCACATCCGCCTTCTGGCGCGTCAGCCAGGTAAAAAATCCCTTCTTCGCCGCCGAGCGGATACCATTTACATTCAATGTAATGATTTTCATAGATTTATTCTCACTATATCAGGCTGTTCGCAGGCCAAATCAATTAAAAATGTACAATTTTTCATATTTTTGTCATATTTTTCTTGACTTTTTCCCGATTGTGGCCAAACTTAATCGGGACAATCATCGCCCCATGACAAGGGGGTATATGACGGAACAGGCATATACAAGCAGGCAAGTCATCGCCATAACAGAAGTTACCAACCGCCAGCTGGCATACTGGCGCAAGACAGGCCTTATTCTCCCATCACAATTTACACCGGGCGGACACGCCCGGTATTCTTTTACCGACATCATCGCCGTCAAGGCCGCCAAGCAACTGATCGATGCCGGTGTTTCCGTGCAACGCCTGCGCAAAAGTATCACCGCCCTGACACGCCTGCTCCCCAACCTGCATACGCCGCTCAGTGAACTTTCGCTGGTAGCTACCGGCGATGTGGTATTGATCTTTCATCAGGGCGCCGCCTTCGAAGCACTTTCCGGACAAGAATGGATTTTGCCTATCGCACAATTGCAACGCAACATCGCGCAACGGATGAAGACTGACGACGATGACCGACAAACCGAACTGTTTCCGGAGCTGACAGAAAAACATGCAACACAGCAATCGAATATTCAAAAGGCAGTGTGAACACTGCCTTTTTGTTTTGACCGCCGAGATGTCAAAGATGCCGGCAGGTACCATGCATCTCCGGCGATCTGATATTCAATGTGGAGGGACATTCCAATGACCATTATTGCAGTTGCGAATCAGAAGGGAGGCTGCGGTAAAACAACAACCGCAATAAATCTCGCCGCATGTCTGGGCAAGAAGGATCAGCATGTATTGTTGATCGATATGGACCCGCAAGGCCATGCCTCGCTAGGGCTCGGACAAAATTGCGAGGATCTCGCAGGTCTGTATGAGGTATTTTTACACGACGCCGAACTGGATGAGGTGATTCTGCCGAATGTCGCCCAGGGCGTGGATCTTGCGCCCGCCACCATCTCGCTCGCCGCTGTCGAACATCTGCTCGCCGATATCCCCAAACGCGAGCGACAGCTGAAGATGCATCTCGAACAACTTCCCAATAAATACGATTTCATCATCATCGACTGTCCGCCCACCCTGGGCCTGTTGTCTTTTAACGCCCTGCGCTCCGCCGACCAGGTCCTCATCCCGATGGAGATGAGCGTCTTCGCCCTCGACGGGATAGAACGGCTGTGTGAAACCATAGCATTGGTCGAGGATAAATACGATCTTGATATCCACATTCAGATACTGCCGACGCTGGTCGATTACCGCACCCGCTTTTCATACAACATTCTAAACGAGGTGCGCGAACGATTCGCCCATCAACTGCTGCAGGTCGCCATCCATTACACCATTCGCCTCAAGGAGGCCGCACAGAACGGCAAACCCATCATCGATTACGCGCCGTTTTCACCAGCCGCACATGACTATAACAGTCTGGCCGAATACTACATACAGGGTTATGAATCGGACTTCCGTGAAAAAGTGATTGCAGCCCTCGACCAGGCCGACACGCTGGCAAATACCTATGCCCCTGTCGAGATCCCCGAGGATATCCTGCGGACGAAAAAAGGCCACATCGACACCACCCCGCCCACAGGAATGGACGATGATATCGGTTCTTATCTCAGCAAAGAATCCATCAACAGGCAACTCGTAACCCTCTCCTTTGATAACAGGGATGCGAACGATATCCAGATCGCCGGCGAATTCAACGACTGGCAGCCGGACCATGGCGTCGAGACCCGGATTGTCAATGGTATCCTGCAAAAGGTGCTGAGTGTTAAACCCGGTGCCTATCAGTATCGCCTGATTGTCGACGGCAAGTGGCAGGAGGACCCCGACAACCCCTTGCAGGTTACGAATGACTTCGGTGAGATCAACTCGTTGTTACGGGTACAGAAACATCACAAAATGACTCATGCCTGATGACTGACCTCGTATGATTTCCAGGTCTTCACATCTGGCACACAGTTCTCGGGAACGCCTGGCTCAAATCAGCCATCATTTCCTGAGTGACGACACGCCGCCTGTTACACCAACCACAACACAGACAAATACTGGCTCACACGCCATTACCGGAAACGACCAGGGAAATCCCGCGCAACCATATATATTGCCGGTACTCATGAATCCGCTGCTTGAATTTCATTTTCCCGTGTACGCGCTGTCGCAGGCCCTGCTGGGGTACAAGACCTCATCGGCTGTCATCCTGGTTGAGGGCGAGATGCAATCCTCGACCAGCAGTACCGTCTTCACCCCGCACAAACATACCGGGCAGGCAATAGATCAATGCCTGATCACTGACCTGTTACAGCAAGGCCGGCAACACGGTCCGGACATCTGCCTGATCCCGGTGGCTGCCATCAACTCACCTTGCGTGATCGCCTCCCGCAGAGTGCTGATCCCGGTGCAGGCTACGCTGAACGGGATACGGTCCGCCTATCTCCAGCTTAAACGTCTGGCCTCAGTGGAACAGAATATCGATACAGGTGTTATCATCGTCGACAGCGAGGATCCGGCATGGGCGCGGCGGTGCTTCGACAAACTCGCCGCGGGCGCGATAACGTTTCTCGATCAAACCATCACCAGTTACGGCTATCTGCCTGACCGTATCTATCCGGATAAGGTACATAACCTGCTGCTGGATTACCTACAGAACATCCCGTCCGAGATCGTGGAAACCGCCGACATGATCCTCGCCGACCTGGAACAATACCGGCAAACCGGTACGAAACAGGTCGAAGAAGACACGCCAGAATCGTCTCCAGGTTAACCATGAGTATACAGATCCATTCCGTAACCCTTACATCAGACGAGCAATTGCATGAACTGATCGTACAGTCACTGGATAGGTTATTGGGAATGGACTATGAGGTCATCGCGGCCAGACTACCCTTAGAGGGCAATCATATCCTGACTTTGGATTCAGACCATAACCCTGTAGTGATAGGTTATAGCCATAAAGATGGAAGACATGCACTTCTCTCGGGTATCAGTGCGGTGGAAAAATTGATGGTAACTCGTGACTTGATCTGTCAATTATATCCACGCCTGTCTGAAGTCAGCACATCGGGCGAGGATATACTGACATCGGAAAACATACGGCTGATGATACTCATACCCGAATCGATACCCGGGTCACAATACCTCACAGGCGTGCTTTCTAATATAAGGGTATTTACCTACCAAGCGCTGCAGATCGATAATGATATTGGCCTGTTGATCGAACCTGCAGCACAGCCTGCCACCACCATGAAATCATCTGAAACACCTGCACCGGGTACCTTGCCTGAATTTCGCATCGGAAAGGTCAATCTGAACGAAGAAGAAGAGCGATTTTTTCAGGAAATATAGGAAGTCCGCTTCCTGATGACTGGACAGGTGATTATTACTATCCTGTAAATGATCGAAGGTATTCTCCCACCTGCCCACTATCAAGAAACCCATATAATCAATAATAATATTCTTGTATTTCAATAACATATGTTAACAGAGGGACATTTGTAGCTCAATCCCGGCATATTTCAGATTCCTTATCATTAAACTCTGAAATTTTAATACTTTAGGCATCAATCAGATCTGTCGATAAAGACACGAGTAGCTTAAATCACCCTTGAAGTCTTAATAATGACGCAGAGTTCTCTACAAGTAGATGAGAAACGTGCTTTCCCAAGAATTCCGGTTAGCCTCCGTGGAGTATGTTGTTCGACTGGCTTGAGTCGGAATATTGAAGTTCGTAACTTTTGTATTGGTGGCATGTTCCTGTCTTATCAGGCTCCCAACAACCCTCCTTCTGAACAAGTGTTCACACCGCTGCAAGATGACGTGATCGAAATACACTGCTCAGTACCAACATCCAGTGGCACTACAGATGTGAAGTTTCAGGGTCGTGTGGTACGGACAGATGGGAATAGCGCAGGAATAGCCTTCATGAATCCTGATCCATCCTGCATACATCTGATACAGGAGTATGTAAAAAACGATCAATTAAAGCGGACACAACAACGTAAAGAGGATGTGCATCATATTAACAGTGCATTACTGGATGGTGTCAAGACAGATGAACTCATCCAGTCCTGCATCGCCATTGCCGAAGAAGATATTGATTCTATCATGGATGCATTACTGAATGATGTGTCTGAAAACCTGTTCAATATTGCAGGTGAAACCAGAGACAATCTGAATCAAAGCTTGTACTTTGAAGCAATAGACGCGTGCAAGAAATACAGAGATAAATACATAAACGCCTTTCATACCCGGTATATGGATTTCCTGAAAACTTTTTCGGGCAATCCATCCTCAACGAGTCAACACGAAGAAGTAATTGAATTGTCGGATATGTCATTATCGCTTGTTGATAATGAGGCACTGGATGACTGGATTGCCGTATCTGACATGGCAACCCGATCAGAAATGAAATATAAAGAACATCTGTATGGTATTGAACGCCGCCTTTCATTGTTATACGGCATAAATATCGATAAGGAAAACAATCCGTATGGACCAGCCTCCTTCTGTTACGTGCTGAAAGATGTTGTCAATGAACTGAACCTGGAACCCAGGATTGCCCAGGTTTGGTACAGGATCTACAAAAATATTCTGGAAGACAGGCTCGGTCACCTGTATAAGAAGCTCAATACGCATCTAGTAGAAAATAATATATTACCTAAACTGAAGTTTCGTGTAATACAAGATAATAATCCTGACTCTTCCAGTCATGGCGCAAGGGATGGCCGCAATCAAGGTCAACAATCAACGTCGAATAATACTGATGAAACATGCAAGCAGGGTCATGAATCAAGTGCACATACAAGTTATGGGAATCCAAATACCCATGGTCAAAATACACAACGGAATTATCCTGGAATACAGTCACCTTCTGAAGATAATATAAGCGCATCGAATAATTCACATGGTGCGCAGGATGTAGATAACCGGCAGGGCAGTACCGCCAGCCCTCCAATTGACAGCCATGATTTATATGGACTCATTCAATATCTGCAAAAATTACAACCAAAGTCTCCAATGCAGGAGTCATCTGATTCGGGGATGCCTGCAAACCTCTCCGGGCATGACAAAACTGAGAATACGGACTCCTCCTTACAGCCGATAAACGAACAATCACCGTTAAACAGCAACGAACTCATTTATGAGCTTACAAAAATCAGTACCGGCGATTCCGCGAATATTATCTCCGGCCTGGTAAAAGAAGAGGTGTATTCTCAAATTTTATCGATATTGCCCACTCTGGTGAATAGTCCTGTAAACAGCAGGATTGACAGCAATACCCGTAATATCCTTCAAACAACGGGAAACATCTATAATTCCCTGCTCAAGGATAATCTGATTTCAGGCAGTGTAAAACACTGGCTTGAAAAACTTGAGATTCCAACGCTGAAAATGGCCATGGAGGATGAATCACTATTTTTTGATAAATCACATGTGGCCCGTCAATTCATCAATAAGCTATCTCAACTGGAACTCTATGGCGAAGATGGCCAGATTTCCGATAATTGTTCAATTAAAACAAAAATAGACAGTTTTCTCGAAAATATCACCAATAATGCAGAGATATCATCTCAATCTTTCTCTGACATAATAGAGGAAATCGATAAGATGATTTCACTTCAGCAAAAGTCTTATATTGAGAACATAAAGGATGTCCTTGCTGAGTGCGGTAGCTACCAGGATAAAATTGATCAGGAGCAGTCTCTCAATCCTTCAGTTCAATCAGAACCAGTCCCGAATGACACATTAGCCGAATGGCGGAAGCGCGTTAGCAGAGTAATGGTGGGTGACTGGATATTGTTCAATGCAGACACACCAGATCCCAGGAAATTACGTATTAGCTGGATATCCAAAAACAAGGATAGATTTGTATTCACAAATATACGGGGTTGCAAGGAAACAATTCTGAATGCAGACGAACTGGCCCAGCATTTTCGTAACAAGACTGCAATCGTATTAAACAATGTAGGTGAAGCGACTTTTGACCGCGCCCAATTAAGTACATTACAAAATATACACCAGAATTTAATCTATAATAGTAGTCATGATCATCTTACCGGCCTGGTTAACAGCCGGGAGTTTAAGAACATCATTACCCGTATATTGAAAAGCACTACAGATGGCCCGGTCGAACATGCAATTTGCTATATAAATATAGAGCACCTGAAAACAATCAATAAGACATGTGGAACACATGCCGGCGACAGGTTGCTGATAGAATTAACCAACCTTATGAAGGTTACACTGCGTGACCGGGGGATAGTAGCGCGTATTGGCGGGAATAAGGTTGCAATATTCATGGCTGATCATACACCGGATGATGCGCTTGATATTATCAGGGAGCAATTGGAAATCATGAATGCATATGCCTTCTCCTGGGAAGGTAATCGCTACTCTATGGCATTCAGCATGGGTCTTGTCAATTTTGATTCATCCCATAGTGATGTATTGCAGTTGCTGCATGATGCGGAGACAGCTTGTCATATAGCCAGGGAAAAGGGACCAAACAAACTACATAAATCACATGTTGACGACGACGCCCTTTCAAAACATAAAAAAATAAAGGAATGGGCAACCCGCATCGATGAAATACTTGACAGTGGCAACCTGTACCTTCGCTATCAACCCATATTACCAACGAAATCGGATAGTAAACTGGGTAAACATGCCGAGATACTGCTTGGCTTGAATGATGAAGACGGAAAACCTATTTCACCGGAACACTATGTCCTGGCCGCTGAAAAACACGGACGTATGTCAAAAATAGACCGCTGGGTGATAAATAAAGTTCTGCAATGGATGGTCTCACATAACGATAAACTTGACAAAATCGGAAAGCTGGCGATTAATCTTTCTGGAGAATCGCTTAATGACGTTTCCTTCGCATCCTTTATCACTGAACAGATAAAAAAGGCAAATATACCCGCTGATCGTCTCTGCTTTGAGATAACAGAAACCGCTGGAATCGATAATCTTTCAGATGCAGTACAATTTATAGAGGATATAAAACTGTTGGGATGTTCCTTTTCATTGGATGACTTCGGCACCGGACTATCTTCCTACGCCTATCTGAAGAGCCTGCCAGTGGATTATCTCAAGATAGACGGGTCATTTATTAAAGACATCGAAAATAACCCTAGTGATATCGCTGTGGTCAAATCCATTACAGAAATTGGACATTTCATGGATAAAAAGATTATTGCTGAATGCGTTGAAACAAAAAGTACGATCAAGCTCCTGCAAGATATGGGAGTAGACTATGTACAGGGTTACGCAATTAAAAGGCCAGAGAAACTCGCTGGATAAATATACATTTCACAACTTACTATTCGATGACGATCAAAGTTCATTGATTGATCAATAAATATAAACACCTTGTTTTATTAGTCCTTCCTGGTTTATCCCATTCCGCGGGTGCATAACTACCAAAGATAAGTGTACTTATCCCTTGATATTTTCACATCTTCTCACGGCGTGAGTGTCATTGATACAACCTTGAATGCTAGTCTTATAGTTCCGCCTTGGCGCGTTTACCCTTGCCTTTGGTCTTTGGTGTGGCCGGATTCTTCATTTCAAAGCGATGACCTTCAACCAGTTTTAGCAAATCAAATGAACTGATAATTCCAATAACCTGTTTATCTCGTGTTACGATTAGATGATGTATCTTATGATTCCGCATGATACGGGCGGCGACCTGGACATTTTCATAATCCGGGATTGTATAAACATCGTTAGTCATAATATTCGAGATTGGCATGCCATCTTTTTCGGCGGCCACAAGATCAGATGCTGACACAACACCAAGAACCTCGTTTTCTGTAGATATCACCGGGATATTTCGCAGACGGTGCTTGGTCATTTTCTGTTTGACTTGTCCAACTGTTTGGTGTGGTTGTGCAGTGATAACGCCCTCGCTCATCAGATCGCATACTTTAATGCTCATATTTTATTCCCTCGATATGATTATATAGATATTATAAATGATCATTTTATATACTTTGCCCCTATATAATCTATTTATTGTCCACTTTTGAGGTGTCCGTGAAAACGGAGATGGCTCACTCTGACCCATATTTTCACTATCTGACCCGGATTTTCCTTTCATTAGGACGCATTTGAAGACTTTGTTGTTTATACCTTGCTTATCAAATACTCGTAATCTTCCACATTCAATCCTTTATTTTGATTATTTATGTCATCAAAAACCTTAACTATTATCGTATATTCTTCAAATAATTTACTATCCAAAATTTTTATTTCATAAAATAGCCTGTTATTAAATAATCTGTTAGATATTAAAACACCGACAACTCTAAATTTAATTCCTTTTGGTATCCGTTTTATAAAAATAACTTCTGGACCAGTAAAGCCAGGTTCGGGTGTGATGAAAACATAATCAACATGCTGTTTATAATTCGCATCAAATGTAACACCAATACCTAATAACTCTACTTTTGTTTTAAATTCCGCTCCTATTAATAATTTATACCGATCGTCATGGCTAACATTCTGATAGTCTTTAGGAGAACATCCTAATAAAAGTAAAAAACTAACATAGAAGCACATAAATATGATATATTTACAATTGTTCATTCAATAAATCATCTAAAATTTTATAAGCAGGTTTTCCTGTATCTAGGAATATGCTGTAAACCTTCATACCCAAATATCCTCTGTATACTATTTCCGATTTCGACACCCACGGAAAATACATATACTATCGGAATAGTAGGTATATTAATTAACGTATCTGGTATACCATATAGCGTAGCAGTTTCAACTAGTAAATCGTGGTAATATCCTGTTGTATGCCAAGCAGGGCCATAATCATCTAAATATCCGCCTATTTCTCCCTTACCTTCCGGCACAATGGTCCCTGGACGTCCAACTTTATAAGGATGATCCTGCGGCCTAAACCAATCTAATCCCAATGAATCTATCCTGTTAACTGGATCATCCAATACATATCCATATAGGTTTGCATCACCACCTCTAAAGCGTATCGGATCCTTCGATGTCCACCTTCCTATTTGGGTGTCATAATCTCTTGCCCCAAAGCGCACGAGTCCCGTATGTTGGTCATATATGCCTCCTGCAAATCCAAAGGGTTGAAACCCCGGGTTGGTATCATTCAGGATGTTCCCGAATTCGCCGTAATCCATACGTTGGGCAATTGATCCATCGTTAATATTAACGACCAATCGTGGCGATCCTAAATGATCAGATATGATGCGGTACGTAATACCTCCCTTGATCATATAGTCCGGCACATTACTTTTACTGCCGTAGACAAAACGGCTGTCGACATTGTTACTGCCGTCTAGCTCTGCAACAGGATTAAGCTGGTCCTGATATAGGAATCCTTGCGTCATGGTGCCGTTGACCTTTTTACCGATGCGTCTGTTGTTACCATCAACGATATAGTCAATCGTCATATCACCAGGTAAGGAGACTCTGGTAAGGTTTCCGAACTCGTCATAATTATATGATGTTGTAGCGGTCTGCGCTGTTTTAGTTAATAAATCACCATTGGCGTTATAGTTGTATACATTACCATTATAGGTGAGCAGTTTATCCTGACCATCATAGGTTGCGCTTATGGGACCTTCACTATTCGTTCCACCAATTCTGTTACTGTTACCATCATAGTTATAGACAGCTGTGGTAATCCCGTCTCTGTTGACCTCGATCAATCGGCCAGCTAAATCATAGGTATAATTAAAGGTCGAAGTTGTACCCTCGATGGTTTCCGTTAAAACCGTAATACGACCCAGCTTGTCACGAGTATAGCTTGCGTTGTACAAACTTGTCCCACCATAGGTTGAATTCATACTCTGACGTTCACCAAAGCCGTTATAACTGTTACTGGTTGAGACACTTCCGAGACTCGTCCCTACAAGCAATCCATTTAGAGCATCACGATTCAATATGAGATTACCCGCCTGGGTGAGCAACCCATCGTTATCGTGGCTATAGGTAATTGAGCTCGCATTCACGCTGACCCCGCTGATCCAGAAATTGTTGTCATAACTTAGATCGACACTGCCTGAAACTGCACCTGACCAACTCTCTGTGGTTGGCAGCACACCATCGTATGTAAAATTCAGAACTTCACCACCCGGGTCATCGACCTGATTTAACCGGCCGGCAGAGTCATACGAATAATTCACTGACCCTCGGGAGAATGTCGTACTCGAGAGACGTCCAAAAGTATCATAGCCAATATCTATGGCTCTACCATCGGGACGCGATATTTGTGTCAATTGCTTGTCAAGATTATAGGTGTATTGTGTGACTTCAGCACCCGTGCTGACAATCGGTGGTGTATAATCCTGTTCCAGATTCACAGGTATGTAATTGAATACATGTGCACTCCTTCCGGGTGGTGTAATGGAAGTGACGTTGCCATTGGCATCATAGGTATAATCAACAAAACGACCATCCGGTAACGTTCTATGCGTCACTCTGCCGGCTGCATCATAGTCGAATGAAATATTTCTCCCAAGCGGATCAGTGATATTATCCACAAATCCATTGAAATCATAACTCAGAGTAGTTGTTCGCGTGTCAGTTCCAATCCCGTCCGTGATAGAAGATAGACGGCCTCGTGCATCATAACTATATGATACGGGATTGAGGCCCAGTATAGATGTATCTTGTACTTTAAACTGGCCATCCACATTCATCACCGTTTGTCTGCCGAGTGGTGTCGTTTTGGTGATAGACAAATCTTGATTATCGAAAATGCTACTGAACGATCGACCGTTTATCGTGACGATATCTTCCAAAACAAGATCATTCGCCGGCAGGATGTTACGTTCTCTATCCTCGGTCCTCGTCAAACCACTCGGTGTAGCGATGACCATTTCACTCGTAATCGGTGCCTGAATACCCAATCTTGGATCGGGGCCTATTTGCGTAAAGACTGTGGATCCATCAGGATTCGTAATGAAAGTAGATCCATCGTTTAGTGAAATAGTTTCGGCCTGTGTACCATCTGGATTGATGGTCAATCTCCTCTGTCCCGTCACAGAGCGAGTGGGTGAAAATACCTTCTCTGTCGTATACGAGGTTAGATGGCCTAATGCGGACGTCATATCAACTTGACTTCCGAAGGGTATATCTGTTCGTTCCAGATCCCAACCACCTCCTGCAGCATTATCATCTTGTGTTAATCTTCCAAAGAGATCATATTGCATGTGGGATGAATTACCACGTGGATCTGTTAATGTTTCTAGTAGTCCGTCCTGTGAGTATGAAAAATCATAGTGCTCACCTGCCGGATTAGAAATCTGTGCCAGGTATCCGCCAGAAGATAACGTCAATAGAGTTCGCAAACCATCGGGGCTGATGATCGCTGAGGGTATATGCGTGCCTGGATCGCGCTCAATAAGCGTGGTGTTTCCATCACTATCCGTAATATCTGCTAGATAATTCTCTTGATATTCAAACTGATACAGTACCTCGCCAGTATAGGCATTCGTCGTGCTCACATGACGTCCATTTTGATCAAAATGGTATAACTTGTCGCCCTCTTTTGATGGGATAATGATTTCATTACCATCAAAACTCGGTAAAGATATCACCACATTGTACAGACGATTAACATCTGGTTGCGGGATGAAAATACGACCATCCGGACCGATTGCTATGCCGACTGATTCTCCAATGAACGTATTTTTAGCCAAGCCTCCCTCAACAAACTGGCCACTGGCACCATTTCCGATAACAGTATGTATCATCCCGTCGGATGATATCTTTCGAACGCGGTTATTGCCGCTATCCATAATATAAAGCGCCCTGCTGGAATCTAATGCGATTCCAGTCGGAAAATTCAATGATGCAGATTCTGCTGGGCCGTTATCTCCCGTGTAATCGGAGTCACCCGTGCCTGCAATCGTACTGACAATGCCGTCTACACTGATCTGACGCACCCGGTTATTGTCACTGTCAGAGAATATCAAGGTACCATCCGGCGCAATTAATAAATCTGATGGTGATCTGATTTGTGCCTGCACAGCAGGAATACTATCACCGTTATAACCCGGACTCCCGGTTCCTGCGGCTATCCACACCATCCCATCTGGCCCTACCCGAAAAATACGGCTGTCGTTGGGTACCACAAAATAAAGGCTGCCATCAGAGTCAGCTGCTACCGCACCCGGTGGCGAGGTAAATATAAACTCGGTTGCCAAACAACCTTCAGGTGCCCCAACACTGGGGGGTATCCCTGGCCTTCCCCCAGCAGCAGGACATCCTGATGGACTAAATAACTCTTGTGGTCCCAGGGAACCTACTACAGTGGTAATAATCCCATTAGTCCCTACGCGACGTACTCTGAAGTTATCACTGTCACTGATCAGCAGTTCCCCATTTGGCCCGATTGATACTGCCGTAGGATTATTCAAGGCTGCCTGTGTTGCAAGTCCACCATCACCACTAAAATCAGCAGTACCATCGCCGGCTACCGTCGTGATTGTTCCATCCGGTGCTACGCGGCGAATCCGGTTGTTTGCTGAATCCGCGATATATATACTCCCATCGGCGGCTGTTGTGACATCACGCGGTCCCCCTAAATGTGCATCAAGTGCTAATTCACCATCTCCTGAATAACCAAATATACCGTCCCCTGCGATAGTACTGATAATTGTGCTTAAATCCAGATAAGCAGGTTGCGCCGTACGTCGACCACCTGTCCCCAGGTATAATGTGCTTTCATTTGGCACATATTCATGTACAACATTAAGGCTCCATCCTCCCAGTGCTTGTGTGTGATTATATCCACTTCCCGATATCAACTTAACTCTATCTATATCACTTAAACGTATCTCTCCTCTAGCCTCGTCTGCTTCACCAACACCAAGAGGCGGCAATCCAAAATATCTGCGGGTAAAATCAGCTTGGGACAAATAAATAGCATCATATACGTATATTATTTTTATTCTTGCGTATTGAGCACCTTGCAATGTTCTGCCGTAAGCATCCTTACCATCCCAGTTAAAAGTCATCTCCTGAAGGGGTGATGGCGGGAATGTATATAATAATCGTCGGCCTGCAATTGTGATTTCGACTTCAATGCGCTTTAAGGAGGCAGGAACAGTATCTTTGCTCAATTGTATGATTGCCGACGAGGCATTCCTTCCAGGTGCTCGATCACTGCTGTAATTTAGTGAAAAGGGAGTGCCAGCCACGTTAATAGATTCACGCAAAATCTGATTTTCACATTCGATAATCGAACTATCCTGGCAATTCGGATCATCATGTTTATCAAAATCATCGACCACCGGATTTGACACTGTTGGGGGTTTTGCATCAAAAGGTGCACCGTATGGCCAGTTATAATCCCATGGCGTAAAATGGGTTATTGGCACACGCCACAGTGTTTGGCCTGATGTATAAAGACTTGGTAATTGTTCACGTTCTGTTGTCGTTATTCCCAGTGTTGTCAACATCGTCGAGTCAGCTGGTTGTCCACTACCATCCACATCAATATCAACCACTCCATTATTGACTGACAGTATTTGGATGACACGTCCATTGTCAGAAGATACCCAATTAGAATTGATCCTATCGTAATATCCTGCGGGTACTGCACTCCCCACCGGAAACCCTATGAAATTTTCCAGATATGTAATGACAGGTTTATCAAACTGAACCTCTGTTGCGTGCGCGTTAATCGCTTCATCGACAGTATATTCCACTGCATAGGTATAACCGGATGAAGGTGGCAACTCTGCAGGCATTGATTCTGGACCATTATCCCCAACGGTATATTCAGTCGCCCGGACATTCATTGTCGTCAGAGGTTGTATTGTGCCATCTGGCATCGTCATCGTAGCATGTGTTCCCTCAGAGAAGAGCAATGTAGCCTGACGCGATCCATCACTATCTGTCACGACTCTACCTTGTGCAACCTGAAATGGAGCTGCTGCATTCAGTTCAATAGTGGTCACTTGTGGATCGACTGATACCATTACGATATCCGGTAACCATGTATAATCTTGCCACGGAACGTTGACTATACGTTGAACAGAGAGATAGCCATCCCGCTCGTATTCAACCGTCAGATTGCTCCCACCGTTAACCGCCATATCGAACATACCATCAAGCCGGGTGATAGTTTGACCAAACTCGGGATGGCCTAGTATCGTGACTTTAACACCCGAGAGTGGTTGATCGTAGCGATCACGAACAATGCCACGCAGTAGAGCGGTGCGTTTAGGTTCAATAGCTTCCTCCACAACTCCTGTTTGAATGGGATTATTTCCGGTGTAAAGAAACCGGGTGGCTGTGAAGACCGAAGTAGCTACCGTCCGATCCAGAGACGGTGCCACCGTAGCAGGATCACGCGGCAGCACTCCATTTAAAGTATCATTTTGATTGTTTGGATCACTTCCTGCACTTATTTCCACATCATCACTGAAACCATCGCCATCGGTATCAACCAGAAGTGGATCGGTGAGAAATTGATTGATCTCGTCACCATCGGTCAGATTATCTCCGTCTGTATCCGGGTCGAGAGGATTGGTATTGTATGTGGTGACCTCATCACCATCATTAAGACCATCTTCATCTGTATCCGGAATATCTGGGTCGGTACCAAGTAGTTGCTCTTCTGCATCAGTCAGCCCGTCACCATCTGAATCCGGCGGAACAAACACGGAAGTATTGACCCGAGCAGTATCAGGATCACTGTCAATTGCGCCATCATTGACAATCAGCTGTGCTACATATATACCCTCCATGTCCGGAACAAAGAAAGGTGCCACAGTATTACTATCCTGCAGGCCGGAAATGCTACCTTCCGGTACTGTGATAAGCGACCATTGATATGTCAAAGTATCAACATCTGGATCATGTGAGTTACTGCCATCCAATATAACTGAATCACCAACAAATGCATCAATGTCTTGGCCGGCATCTGCCAAGGGTTTGGAGTTTCGTGTTTTGATAACAACACGGTCAGGTACACTATCTAGGTTGCCGTCATTGACGACAAGATCAAACTCATAAGTGCCCGGCAAATCGACTAGGAATGATGGCATTCCGATAAAGGCATTATCCAGGCTTGCACTGCTTCCACTCGGCCTAGTGTCGAGGAACCAATGATAAGATAATGGATCGCCATCAACGTCTGATGAATTTGTTCCGTCAAGCTGGACAATATCACCTACAATAACACTCTGGTCGGTCCCGACATCAGCGACAGGCGCCGAGTTCAAAGTGGAAATCTCGACAGTATCCGGCTCGCTATCGTCCTGTCCATCATTGACCACCAGCGATATGATGTAAGTACCCGGTACATCAATTGTTAACCTCGGTGTCAAAGTATTTGAGTCAATCAGGGTCGCCGCGCTTCCAACTGCTTTGTATTGGAAACTCCATTGATAGGTTAAGGAATCCCCATCTGCGTCTGTTGAACCCGAACCATCAAGCAAAACAGCATCACTTACAAAGGTAGTCACATCTTGGCCTGCGTTGGCAACAGGACGAGCATTAGGTAGTGATTCTGCTTGACGGTAAATTATGGGCGTAAATGTAAACTTGGCCCTTCTGCTCAATTTTCTAAAAATAACGAAACGGTATCGAGTCTCTCCTGGTAAAAATACAGGATCAACAATTTCATGATAGGGGACACCCTCTGTGCTGATTGTAGTTGGCCAGACCACCGAAACGGATATTGTCGAAATGTTTTCTATTGCCAAATAAAGTGGACCTGTGAGAGGTAAATCTCCGGTATTGGTGAATGTTATCGCGTAAGTTTCATATTTATTAAATGGATTAAGGTCGATCTTGATGGAATTAAAATCAATATCTTCCGCTATCTGGTAGTCATTAAATGAAACTGAAGCAAATGCTATGCATGGCTTAATCATGAGTATGGGAAAACATACAGACAACCACAAATATGTGAATACTGTACATTTACTTATATGTATCATGTCCTCTCTCTCGATAATGTCTGGGGTTATTACGAGGCAAAATATTTTTATATTTTCTTAATTTGATTTGTTCATAACCAATCAATGATCCCGGTATATATTCATATACGTATGCAATAATGCCAAAGACTGATACGCGATCTGAAAGCTGTCAATTACCCAAATGACCTAACCCAAATGGGCTAGTCTTACATTCCACTAACCATAATTGACTTTCAGTAACCCCAAACATCTCACTTAGCACAAACAGGATTAAGCAGGTATTTTATTTACAAATTGATTTGTCAATCTCCCCCAAACCGTTACAATTGCATGAGTTTTGATTGAGAGAGGTTCATGCAGGATTATCAGCACGACTTTTTTGACTTTGTGATTGCCAGTGGTGTGCTGCGCTTTGGCGAGTTCACGCTGAAGTCAGGGCGCACCAGTCCGTATTTCTTCAACAGCGGGATGTTCAATACCGGTACGGCGATGGCGAGGCTTGGAGGGTATTATGCCGAGGCGATCCAGAATTCCGGCGTATCGTTCGATATGCTGTTCGGGCCCGCCTACAAGGGTATTCCCCTGGTGGTCGCGACTGCGATCGCCTTTCATAATGAACATAGACGTAATGTTCCGTATGCCTTCAACCGCAAGGAGGCGAAGAAACACGGTGAGGGTGGCGTGATCGTCGGCGCGCCACTGTCCGGCAAGGTACTGGTAGTGGATGACGTGATCTCTGCCGGGACATCGATACGCGAGTCACACGCGATCATATCAGAGGCCGGTGCGGCCATGTCCGCCGTTGCGATCGCGCTCGACCGGCAGGAACGCGGTACCGGTAAAAAATCGGCAATCCAGGAGGTCGAATCTCAGTACGGGATCAAGGTGGTGAGTATCGCGGACCTTGCCACGTTGATCGAGTATCTGTCTACAAGAACAGATCCTGACATGGCCGAGGTGCTGGAAAAGATTAAGGCTTATCAAGCAGATTACGGCACACATTAACCTATAATCAGTTTCGCACCGATCAGCAGCGTAATGATCTCGAAGGCACGCTTGATCAGGCGATTGCCCTTGACGATCGCCATGTGCGCGCCGGTATAGCCGCCAAGGATTGACCCGAGTAGCAGTGCCGGCAGCCATGTCCAGCGGATATCGCCGAGTATTCCCAGTGTCAGCGCACCCGTGCCGTTCCAGAACATACCGACCAGGATCAGGGTATAGGCCACCGCGCGCTTGTAGTCGAGTCCGAACCAGGTCACCAGCCACAGCGTGACAAACAGTCCGGTGCCTGAGGTCAGCGAGCCGTTGAGCACGCCGATGACGAACAGGACGATACCTCCGATGATATAGCCGCTGCGGTCGCGGTTGATGGGCGCGTGGATCTGCCCGAGCCGGGGCCTAAGCCACGAATAGACACCCAGCCCTACGGTCAGTACACCGAGGGCGATCTCCGCTGCGCGGTCCGGTACATTGAGTATCAGGCTCGCCCCCAGTACCACCCCCGGTACGCCTGTGGCCAGAATAAACCCGGCAAAGCGCCTTTCCAGCGTTTCCTCCTTAAGATGACGCAGTGTCGCGCCGATACCTAATGCAACGGAGGCCACTTTATGGGTGGCCAGGGCGACACCGAACGGCAGGCCGAGAAAGATCAACGCGGGGAGTTGAATAAGCCCTGCCCCGCCCCCTGCAAACGCCGAAAAGATATTGGCGATCAAAGATACCAGAAACAAGATGATTTGATCGGACCAGTCCAATGTGCAATGCCTGTAATCAAGTCAATGAATATTCGCCTACTTTATAATATGAATAGAATATATACGATGCCTGCAATGAGAATGATGAAATCCACTGCGTCATCTCCTTCTAAAGAGAGAAGTCATACCTATGGGATTGTGTCGATGATCCTCCTGGTGACCGGCATGATGTGGCTGTGCGGTAATGCGCATGCCGCCAAACTCTACAAGTGGGTGGATGAGAACGGCATGGTGCATTTCAGTGATAGCATCCCACCGCAGGCGATCAAGAAGCAACATTCAGAGATCGACCAGCGCGGCTTCGAGACCAGGACCGTCGAGGCGGCGAAGACACCCGCGGAGATCGAGGAGATGAAGCGTCAGCATGCGCTCAAGGCCGAACAGGAACGTCTTGCAAAAGAACGGGCCGAACAGGATCGTATCCTGCTGGATACCTTCAGCAGCGAAGACGAGATCATCGCGGCACGGGACAGGCAGATTGCTACCATCGAGGCATCCAACCAGCTCGCGCTCAGTTCCATCGACAGCCTGACCCACAAGCTGCAGGATCAAACCAGTCGAGCCGCGGATTACGAACGCCAAGGTCAGGAAGTCCCCCAGGAGGTTCTCGACGAGATCGACAAGGTCAAACGCCTGATCGAGATGCGCCGTGCATCGATCAGGACCAGGAAACAGGAACAACACACATTGAAAGAGAAGTACCAGGCCTATGTAGACAGATTCAGGGAACTGAAGAACAGTAACCGGAACCTGTAGTAGCAGTCTATCCCTATCGCCGTATCAGCGTACCGACACCTTCATCTGTAAAGATTTCCAGCAGTACCGCGTGCTCGACCCGGCCGTCGATGATATGCGCGGTGGCGACACCGCTCTGCACGGCATCGAGCGCGCACTTGACCTTTGGCAGCATACCACCCTTGATCACACCTGAATCCAAGAGTGTGTGGACATCCTTTGCCGTCAGCCCCGACAACACCTTGTTGTCGTTATCCAGCACACCGGCCGTGTTGGTCAACAAGATCAGTTTTTCCGCCTTGAGCACCTCGGCGATCTTACCCGCGACCAGGTCGGCGTTGATGTTATAGGACTGGCCGTCATCACCGATACCAATCGGCGCAATCACCGGGATGAAGTTACCCTGCACCACCATGTTGACGACCTTGGCATTGACGCTCGCCACCTCTCCGACATGGCCGATGTCGATGATCTCCGGTGCGTTCATCTCGGGTGCGTTACGCGTGAAGGTGAGTTTTTTCGCCCGTAACAAGTCACCGTCCTTTCCCGTCAGGCCGACCGCGGAACCACCGTGATGATTGATCATGCTGACGATCTCCTTGTTGACCAGGCCGCCGAGCACCATCTCGACGATGTCCATGGTCTCGCTGTCGGTCACGCGCATTCCCTCGACAAAGCGGCTTTCCTTGCCGAGCTTCTCCAGCACTTCACCGATCTGAGGTCCGCCACCGTGCACGACCACTGGATTCATGCCGACCAGCTTCATCATCACCACGTCGCGGGCAAAACCGCTTTTCAGGGCATCGTCGACCATGGCGTTGCCGCCGTACTTGATCACGATGGTCTTGCCGGCGAAGCGCTGGATGTAAGGCAGTGCCTCGGTCAGGACGTGGGCAATGTTAACGGCGGTGGTCTTGTTTATTGTCATTATACTGTTAGATTAACTTCTGGAGTGGAAATAATAAAGGCGCCTGAATCAATATTTGAATCAGAAAGGGATCAAAACGGAAACGTCATTTCGGGTTTCAGCTTCAACATCGCCTGCTTGAACTGGTCCTGGATGCGCTTCAACGCCTGGCTGTTCTGCGCCTCGAAACGCAACACCAGGCACGGCGTGGTATTCGATGCCCGCACCAGCCCCCATCCATCCTCGAAGTCGGCGCGTATGCCGTCGATGGTCGTGATTCTCGCACCGGGAAAATGTGCCGCGGCTATCAGGTTGTTGATGAACTCTAAGTGTTCGTCTTCCGCCATGGTGATGTTGAGTTCGGGCGTGTTGACGGCGTTTGGCAACGCGCCGAATATTTCGCCGGACGACCGCGGGTCTTTAGCCAGGATCTCCAGCAGGCGCGCGGCGGTGTACAGACCGTCGTCGAAACCGTACCAGCGCTCCTTGAAAAAGATATGACCGCTCATCTCGCCTGCCAGCAGATCGCCCGTCTCCTGCAGTTTGGCCTTGATCAAGGAATGGCCGGTCTTCCACATCAAGGGCTTTCCGCCCTCGCGGGTGATGACCTCGGCAAGATGACTGCTGCACTTGACATCATAGATGATCTCGGCGCCCGGATTGCGTGACAGGACATCCGTTGCATACAGCATCATCTGCCGGTCCGGCCAGATGACCTCGCCTTTTGAATCGATCACTCCGAGACGATCACCGTCACCGTCGAAGGCAAGACCGACATCGGCATCTTGTTCCATCACCTCTGAAACGAGATCCTTGAGATTTTCGGGCTTGCTCGGATCTGGATGATGGTTCGGGAACTTGCCGTCAACCTCGCAAAACAGTTCATGGACCTCACAGCCGAGATCGCGCAGTAATTGTGGTGCGACTGCGCCCGCCACTCCGTTGCCGCAATCGACCACCACCCTGATGGGCCTTTGCAGCGTGATATCAGCGGTGATACGGGCGATGTAATCCGCAACGATGTCATGCGACTTGTACGTGCCTTCGCCCCGGGAATACCGACCACCCTCGATCCGCTTGCGCAAGGCCTGGATCATGGGACCGGATAGGGTTTTCCCGCCGAGCATGATCTTGAAACCGTTATAGGTGGGCGGATTATGGCTGCCGGTCACGATCACGCCGGAACCGGTTTTTAACTGGTAGGTTGCAAAATACAACACCGGTGTCGGCACCATGCCGATGTCGATCACGTCCCTGCCGCTGTCGCGCAGGCCCTTGGCGAGCACGGCGGAAAAGCCTTTGCCCGACAGGCGGCCATCGCGGGCGACGACGATCGTCTGCTGTTGGATTCGCTCTGCCTCGCTGCCGATGGCAAGCCCGATCTCGTAGACGAGTTCATCGGTCAGGGTATCACCGACGATGCCGCGTATATCATAGGCCTTGAAGATCGAGGCCGGCACGGTCTTGCGGACAGGGGGCTGTTGTTGCTGGATCGTAGAAGCCTTATGCGGTTTGTCCAGCAGATCACCCTGCTGCTGTTTGATATCCAACCCCTTCTTGAGAGTTTGAGGCTGGGCCTGTTTTTTAGCCGCGGTCCTGGTCGGTGCGGGGTCACCCATGTTGAGGATGAAATGGGCCAGGTCCTGGTATGGTTTGAACCTCACAGGATAATGCGACCTGGCGTGTTTACTCCATTTTTCTAATACCAGGGTGTGCAGGGTTTTCTGGTCGCTGCGGATGGCGGCCATCAGTATCCTCACGAACAGTACGCTTATTATGATCATCACCAACACCAACATAGCGCCGCCGCCGTATATATAGATTAAACCCGCATGTACCATTGCCGGATCCACCGCGGCGTAATAATCCACCGACCAACGGGTACCACCGACCGGCACACTTGCCACCATGGTGGCCCCCTTCAGGGATGCGTCCCCCTTGACGGCCAGGCTCGTCCCCACGGGATCGTTGCCATGCTGAACGAGTTCGGCAAAACCCTCTGGCATATCCACCTTCGTTAACATCGAGGTGATCTTGCCGGCGGGGAACGATAACAACAGGCTGCCGAGGAAGTTACGACTACTGTCAAATATCGGTGTCACGACATCGAAGTGTTGTATGGGAGTACCCAGTGTATGGGCCTCGATGGATGGCGGTTTGCCCTGGATCTCCGCAAATCCGAGCAAATCGATATCGGCAAAGGACAGCGCTGGATAGTCCCCGGCCTCGAGTTGATCAACACCTGACTTGATAAGCCTGATCCGGATGGCTTCGGGGACCAGTTGATGCAGTCGCTGCTCCGCCTGTTGCAGCGCTGTATCGACGTTTGCCGACAGTGGACCGATCAGTGACGGGTCGCTCGCCAGTATCCCCGCCCGGGCACGGTAGGCCTGTATCGTTGCGTGTACCTGCGCGGCGATCCTTTGCGCCTCAAGCCGGTTTAACTGTTGTTGCTGTACCTGTTGTTGCTGAAGAAACCACTGACCCGCAAGGTAGGCCGCGACGATGATCGCCAAGGATGCGAGCGCACACCACAAGAAGCTGACCTTGCCGATGGTCAATGACCCAACCTGTGATCCACCCCGTTTGGCCGATTTTTCAGGCGCAGGTTGTTTGTCTTTGGATCGCGAGGATGCAGGTGTCATGGGTCGTTGTATGGTGTCGCGAAGCCCTTATCAATGCCGGCCAGAGTGGCCAAAACCACCGACGCCGCGCCGGCTGGCATCAAAGTCCTCGACGATATCAAACTCGGCCTGTATCACCGGGACAAAGACCATTTGTGCAATGCGCTCACCGATCTCGATCATGAACGGCTTGTCGCCTCGATTCCAGCATGATACGAACACCTGCCCCTGGTAATCCGAATCGATCAGCCCGACGAGATTGCCCAGCACGATGCCGTGTTTGTGTCCCAGCCCCGAGCGCGGCAGGATGATGGCCGCGACTGACGGGTCGGCGACGTGGATTGCCAGGCCGGTCGGTATCAGTTCGGTCTGCCCCGGCTTGATCTCCAGTGGGGATTCCAGGCAGGCCCGCAGGTCCATTCCAGCCGAGCCGTCGGTGGCGTAATGCGGCAGGGGAAACTCGCTGCCCAGGCGTGGATCAAGAATCTTGAGTTCTATTTTTTGCATAATATCTCTCTGCAATCACTGAGATCAGTTCCCTACCCAGTCTGTCCTTGGATGCGCGCGGCAACCTGACACTGCCGTCCCGCCAAAACACCGTGAGTTCATTCTCGTCACTTTCGAATCCAATAGCGGACCCTGTGTTCTCGACATTGTCTGTCCAACCGACCTGGTTCGCAGCGATCATGTCCAATGCCTTGGATTCGAGCTTGACCCTGGCATTGGTCTCGAGATCGTCCGTCTCGGCGGCAAACCCTACCACGAACGGCGGGCGTGCCAGTTTTGTAACCCCGGCAAGAATATCAGGCACGGGCTCAAGCTGTAAATTAACCATCGTATCGTGCCTCTTGAGCTTTTGTGCCGCTGCCTGTACCGGTCGATAATCGGCCACCGCCGCCGCGGATACAAAAATATCATTGTGCGGCGCATGTTGCTGCACCTGTTCCTGCATCTGCGCGGCGCTGCGTACGTGCACATGGTTGACGCGTTCGATGGCGGGCAACGCAACCGGGCCGCTGACCAGGGTTACTGTTGCACTGGCCTCGGCAGCGGCGCGCGCGATGGCAAAACCCATCCTGCCGGAACTGCGGTTAGAGAGAAATCGTACCGGATCGATATCCTCCTGCGTGGGTCCGGCGCTCACCAGCACCCGCACTCCGCTGAGTGTCCCGGGCTGAAACATACCGATGATGTGTCCGATCAACTCCAGAGGCTCAAGCATCCTCCCCGGACCGGTTTCACCGCAGGCCTGGTCACCCGTAGCCGGTCCCCAGACATGCACACCTCTTTGTTTCAAGCGTTCCACATTGTCCTGCGTTGCGACATTGGACCACATCAGCTGATTCATGGCTGGCGCCAGGGCAATCGGAGCCGCGCAGGCAAGACACAGGGTGGACAGCAGGTCATCCGCCAGCCCGTGTGTCAGTCGGGCGATAAAGTTCGCGCTGGCCGGGGCGATGACGATGATGTCGGCCCAGCGCCCGAGCGCGATATGTCCCATGCGTGCCTCTTCATCGGCATCCAGCAGATGGGTATGCACGGGACGGCCGGACAAGGCCTGCATGGTCAACGGAGTGATAAAATCCGTCGCCGCTGCGGTCATCACCACCCGGACCTCGGCGCCGGCCTCCTTCAGCCGCCTGACAAGGTCGGCACTTTTATAGGCTGCAATACTGCCGGTAATCCCGAGCAGGATACGTTTATTTTCCAGTCGATTCATGTAAGATAGGCACTCCTCCCGCCTGAACTACGCAGACAGCGTAAATTAACATTTAACACCCTGATATTCTAATTGATTCGTTGTTTTTGAAGGAGAATTCCGATGCCGATCACCGATTGGCCGGCCCAGGAGCGTCCCCGCGAGAAACTCAGGTTGCGTGGACCGCAGGCCCTCTCCGACGCCGAACTGCTGGCGATCTTTCTGCGCACCGGTATCCGCGGCAAGACCGCCGTCGATCTGGCGCGTGAACTGCTGAGCGAATACGGCAGTCTACGCAACCTGTTGCAGGCCGATTATCAACGTTTCTGCCGCAGTCCCGGCCTGGGGATGGCCAAATACAGTCAACTGCAGGCGGTGCTCGAGATGGGTAAACGCCATTTGCGCGAAACGCTGCACCGGGGTGACGCGCTCAGCAATCCCGACGCTACCCGCCGCTTTCTGATCGGTGCCCTGCGCGATCGTTCCTACGAGGTGTTCGCCTGCCTGTTTATGGATAATCGCCACCGCGTGATCTGTTTCGAGGAGATGTTTCGCGGCACTATCGACGGTGCCAGCGTCCATCCCCGCGAGATCGTCAAGCAGGCCCTTGCGCATAACGCCGCGGCCGTCATCCTCGCCCACAACCACCCTTCCGGGGTTGCTGAACCCAGCCACGCAGACAAGGCACTCACACGACGGCTCAAGGATGCGCTGAGCCTGGTGGATATCCGTGTACTGGATCATTTTATCGTCGGCGATGGCCAGACCCTCTCATTTGCCGAAACCGGACTGATATAGCGGTTGTTTCCGTAACGGTGAATAATTCAGCGATTTCATTGTATTAAACGGCCATTGCGACGGACACGCCTTGTCATCAAGAGACGTTTTTGGTATAAATCACGCTCCATTTCAGATTGCATTGCGGAGTTCAAGCATGTCCAGGGTTTGCCAGGTAACAGGAAAACGGCCAATGAGCGGGAATAATGTTTCCCATGCCAACAACAAGACGCGGCGGCGTTTTCTGCCCAATCTGCAGACCCATCGTTTCTGGGTGGATAGCGAAAATCGCTGGGTGAACCTGCGCGTCAGCACCAAGGGCCTGCGTATCATCGACAAGACCGGTATCGACAAGGTGCTGAAGGATATCAGGCGCCGCGGCGAGAAGGTGTAAGGAGTATTCATCATGCGGGATAAAATCAAACTTGTATCGAGCGCCGGTACAGGACACTATTACACCACCACCAAAAACAAGCGCACCATGCCTGAAAAGATGGAGATCAAGAAGTTTGACCCGGTGGTGCGCAAGCACGTGATCTACAAAGAAGCCAAGATCAAATAATTATTAAAAGCTCCTTTTATTGCGATTTCTGTTGCTTGTTAAGGATAATAAAAAACCCGCTGGTCGCGGGTTTTTTATTTTGATGCGATGGCGGTGTCTTATGCCGTTGCCGGCCGCAACGAGTAACCTCGAATTATCCGCACAAAGTCCTGCAAGGCCTTGATGCCGGTTGCCTCGGCCTCCCTGCACCATTCCTGCAAGGCGTGCAACAGATGCTCGTTGGATGCCGCAGAACGTTTCCAGATATCCTGCAACTGCTGTTTATAGCGATAAGCGGTGTGCAATGTCGCACTGTGGCTCAACAGTGTTTCAAGCCGCTCTCTGGCCGAGTCATCAATCTGTGACTCTTCACGCACCAGCAGGCGGCGGGTCTTTTTAAGCAGGTTACGATAGGTGTTGTCCACCGCGTTGCGCATCTCGTCACGGTGCACGCGGGCCAGTACCACACGCTTGTAGTTTGCCATGACCTGAAAACGGCTGTTGATGATGGCCTTAAGGGTATCCATATCGATCGCGGATTTGGCCGGATTGAGAACCGGTTTCGGCGCGACCTTCTTGACCTTGGCCAGTCTTAAGATCTCGAACAGTCGTATATACATCCAGCCGATATCGAACTCCCACCATTTCGAGGACAGCTTGGCGGATGAGGCATAGGTATGGTGATTGTTATGTAATTCCTCGCCACCGATCAGTATTCCCCACGGAACGATGTTGGTGGATGCATCCTGTACCTCATAATTGCGGTAGCCCCACCAGTGTCCGACGCCGTTGATCACACCGGCCGCGAAGAACGGGATCCATAACATCTGTATGGCCCACACGGTAATCCCGGGGATACCGAACAATAACAGGTTGATGGCGAGCATCACCACCAGCCCCTTGCTTGACAACGGTGAATAGAGATGGCGTTCCAGCCAGTCGTTCGGGGTGCCGTAACCGTATTTTTCCAGCGTCTTGGGATTGCCCGCCTCTGCGCGGTACAGTTCTGCACCTTCGAATAATACTTTTTTGATGCCGAAGATCTGCGGACTGTGTGGATCCTCCTCGGTCTCAACCTTGGCGTGATGCTTGCGGTGAATCGCGACCCATGCCTTGGTCTCCATACCAGTGGTCAACCACAACCACAACCGGAAAAAGTGACTAATAAAGGGATGAATGTCGAGGGCTCGGTGAGCCTGTGATCGGTGCAAAAAAACGGTGACTGCAATAATTGTTATATGTGTCAGAACGAGTGTTGTTGCAACCAGCTCCCATAGTGAAAGATTTAATATCCCGTTTAACATCCAGATGGTGGCCTCCCGTTTATCTTATCAGGTGTCATCCTGCCTATTACCGTATGGTAAATCAAGCCCGTATGACCGGTAACTATACCTACTATATATAGGCTGTGTGACTCAATCACAATCAAAACCATTATAGCTTATGATAAACAATGTGTTAGCTACGGTATTCGGCATTGATCCTGACATAGTCATAGGAAAAATCGCAGGTCCACACCCGTGTCAGTTGTTGTCCTCGGCCGAGCTCGACACGAATGGTAATCTCATCGCGCTTCATGACCATGACACCTTGCTGTTCTTGATAATCCCTGCATCGCTGCCCTGCATCGACGATACAGACCTCATCGAGATAGATGGCAATCCCGTTCACGTCCAGATCCGCGATACCTGCCCGACCGACGGCGGCCAGGATACGTCCCCAGTTCGGGTCGCTGGCGAAAAACGCGGTTTTGACCAGAGGCGAATGGGCGATCGTATAGGCAACCAGACGTGCCTCAGCTTCGCTACCCGCTTGTGTCACCTCGACGGTGATGAACTTGGTGGCGCCTTCACCGTCACGTATGATCGCCTGCGCCAGTTCGATACACACGTCCGTAACCGCAGCCTGGAATGCGGCAAAGGCCTCACTGTTCGCTTGCAGCAGTGGCGCATCCGACCTGCCGGTTGCCACCAGCACACAGGCGTCGTTGGTCGAGGTATCGCCGTCGACAGTAATGCTGTTGAATGAGGCCGCGACAGCACTGACAAGGCAATGCTGCAACAACTGCCGTTCGATCCTTGCATCGGTTGCGACATAGGCCAGCATGGTCGCCATGTCGGGACGGATCATGCCTGAACCCTTGGCGATACCGGTGATGGTGACTGTCTTATCCTGTACCGTGATCTGTCTCGTCACACCCTTGGGCACGGTATCCGTGGTCATGATCCCATAGGCGGCATCCTGCCAACCTTCGGCTGTGAGGTTATCCAGCGCCCGCTGTAATCCTTTTTCGATCACGCCGACCGGCAGAGGTTCACCGATGACGCCCGTAGAAAACGGTAACACCGCTTCAGGCTGGCAACCGGTGATCCCGGCAAGAGCATCACAACAGGCACGGGCATCGCGGAGACCCTGCTCACCCGTACCGGCGTTGGCATTACCCGAATTGATCAGCAGATAGCGTGGTGAGTGTCGGCTTAAATGTAGTCTCGAGACAGTCACCGGTGCGGCACAGAAGGCGTTACGGGTAAACACAGCGGCGGTTGTTGCCCGCTCACAGATCTCGAGCAACACCAGGTCGCGGCGACCTGAAGCCTTGATACCCGCCGAGATTGCACTAAGTCGAATACCCTCCACTGTATGCAGGGTCGACAAATGTTCAGAAAGTCCAACTGCCATCAGACCGGGTCAATTGTTGTACGTTAGCAAGGATCGCGTGTCAGTTTGTCGTGTTACGTGTTGTTATGAGACAGTCTACGATATTTTTCCGTGGCACTGCTTGTATTTTTTACCGGATCCGCACGGACACGGTTCATTGCGTCCTATCTTGCGGCCTTCCCTCATAAACGGGGTTTGTTGCTCTTGTGGTTGTTGCTCTTGTGGTTGTTGCGGTTCCTCTTCACCCATAGCAGTGGCACTGGCATGCTGATACTGCATCGGGGCCTTTGAACGCCGTTGTTCCTCCACGGCCTTGACGTCTGCCTCGGCCTTGACCTGAACCCGTGAGAGGATTCCGATCACCTCGTGCTTGATCCTCTCGAGCATTTGCGAAAACATCTCGAAGGCCTCGCGCTTGTATTCCTGTTTGGGATTTTTTTGTGCATAACCGCGCAGGTGAATACCCTGGCGCAGATGATCCATGGCTGCCAGATGATCCTTCCACTGGCTGTCGAGAACCTGCAGCATGACGGCCTTCTCGAAATGGCGCATCACCTCGCTACTGGCCATTTGTTCCTTTGCATCATAGGCCTTTTCGATTTCTTCCTGGATACGCTGACGCAGGGTCTCTTCATGCAGCGAATCATCTGTCTCCAGCCACTGCATAACGGGCAGACGGAGGACAAACTCGTTTTCAAGCGCCTCTTCGAGTCCAGGCACATCCCACTGTTCATCGAGACTCTGGGGCGGGATGTAGTTGTCGATAACACTATCGATGATATCTTTTCTGATTGTCTTGATAGTCTCTGATATATCATCCGAGGCCATCAATTCGTTACGCTGTTCATAGATCACCCGGCGCTGATCGTTGGCAACATCATCATACTCGAGCAACTGTTTGCGGATGTCGAAGTTGTGCCCCTCCACCTTACGCTGGGCATTCTCGATCGCCTTGGTCACCCATGGATGCTCAATCGCCTCGCCTTCCTGCATTCCGAGCTTCTGCATCAGCACTGACACACGTTCGGAGGCGAAGATTCGCATCAGGTTATCCTGCAATGACAGATAAAACCGGCTCGATCCCGGATCTCCCTGACGGCCCGAACGGCCGCGCAGCTGATTATCGATGCGGCGTGACTCATGGCGTTCCGTACCGATGATATGCAGGCCGCCGTTCTTCAGCACCTCATCATGACGCTGCTGCCATGCAACGGTGATGTTCTCTCTGTTTCTCTCATCGGCATCATGGTGAGTAGCAAGTTCAGCATCAAGACTGCCGCCCAGTACGATATCGGTACCACGGCCCGCCATATTGGTGGCGATGGTGACTACGCCGGGCCGACCGGCCTGCGCGACGATCTCCGCCTCACGCGCATGCTGCTTGGCATTGAGGACTTCATGCCTGATCTTATCCTTGTTCAGCAGATTCGACAGGTACTCGGAGGTATCGATCGAGGTGGTACCCACCAGCACGGGCTGCCCGCGCTGGTGACAATCCTTGATGTCCTCGATGATCGCTGCGAACTTCTCCTTGGCGGTCAGATATACCAGGTCGCCGTGATCCTTGCGGATCATCGGCTTGTGCGTCGGGATCACCACGACCTCCAGACCATATATCTGCTGGAATTCAAACGCCTCGGTATCGGCGGTACCCGTCATTCCGGATAGCTTGTCATACATCCTGAAATAATTCTGGAAGGTGATCGATGCCAGCGTCTGGTTTTCCATCTGGATCGGGACGCCTTCCTTGGCCTCGACCGCCTGATGCAGGCCGTCGGACCAGCGCCGGCCCGGCATGGTTCGGCCGGTGAACTCGTCGACGATCACCACCTCGTTGTCTTGCACGATATAGTCGACATCGCGCTGGAAAAGAACATGCGCCCTCAACGCCGCATTCAGGTGATGCATCAGCTTGATATTGGCCGCATCGTACAGGCTCTCGCCTTCCTTGAGCAGGCCGGCGGACAGCAACAGATCCTCGACGTGCTGGTGGCCTTCTTCTGTGAGGTAGATCTGCTTGGCCTTTTCATCGACGGAGAAATCTCCCGGCCCGTCTTCGGTCTCCTGTTGTTGCAACTTTGGAATCTGTTTGTTGATCTTGTCATACAGGTCCGAGCTATCATCCACGGGACCCGAAATGATCAGTGGCGTACGCGCTTCATCGATGAGGATCGAGTCCACTTCATCGACGATTGCAAAATTCAGTCCGCGCTGAGCCTTGTCCTCCATGCGAAAGGCCATGTTGTCGCGCAAATAGTCGAATCCATACTCGTTATTGGTGCCGTAGGTGATATCAGCGGCATAGGCGGCGCGCTTCTGCTCCGAACTCTGGCCGGACAGGATCACGCCGGTAGTCATGCCAAGAAATTCATAGATCCTGCCCATCCACTGCGCATCGCGACTGGCCAGGTAATCGTTCACCGTCACCACGTGCACGCCCTTTCCGGACAAGGCATTGAGGTAGGCGGCAAGGGTCGCCACCAGGGTCTTGCCTTCGCCGGTACGCATCTCTGCGATCTTGCCCTGATGCAGCACCATACCGCCGATGAGCTGGACATCAAAATGGCGCATGTTGAGCACACGTTTGCCAGCTTCGCGGACGTTGGCGAACGCCTCGGGGATCAGATCGTCGAGCGATTCTCCGTCTGCAATCCGGCGACGAAATTCATCGGTTTTTTCGCGCATCGCTTCGTCGGTAAGGCCGGAGAACTCGGACTCAAGGGAGTTGGTCTTTTCCACCACCGTGCGCATGCGCTTGAGCAGGCGATCATTGCGACTGCCGAATATTTTACTGAGTAGCTTTGCCATTTATATAACTATACGACACCGGTATCGACAGTGAAATCGTAAATGAGCATCAGGACAGAAGTGAAATGGGCGAGCACTCAGCGTGCTGCATAGACAAATTTAGCTGGATCTATGACTCGACCTTTGTAATGGACTTCAAAATGTACATGAGGGCCGGTTGAACGCCCGGTGCTGCCCATCAGCGCCACACGTTCACCTTTCTTGACGGTATCACCGACCTTGACCAGCAGTTTCTGGTTGTGGCCGTATCGTGTCACGTAACCGTTGCCGTGATTGATTTCAATCATCTTGCCGTAACCGTATCGGTCTGCGGCCCAGGTGACGACACCGGAAGCGACTGCGATGACATCGGAGCCCAGTTTGCCGGCGAAATCAATACCTTCATGCCGTTCCTGCAGACCGGTGAAGGGATCGGTACGCATCCCGAAATAGGAAGATATCCAGCCACTCTTGATCGGCCGACCGGATGGCACGATCTCATCCTGCAGGCTGCTGTCCATATAAAAGGATTCCATTACGCGCAATTGTTGTTCCCGGTCATCCAGCTGCGCCGCGAGTCGTTCCAGGGACTGCATGAAATCGGGTATTACAATCTCCTGTGACGGGACAGTCTCGCTGACCGGGCCGCCTTGCGCGGGCGGGTTGCTGAAATCGAATTCGCCCTTGTCGAGCTTGGCAATGTCCGCCAGTCTCTGGCCCAAGGCGTTGAGGCGTATGGTCTGTGCCTGTAACTGTCCCAGCCGCACGGCCATGGCGTCCATGGTCTCGTGGGCCTTTTTCGATGCCTGGGCAATCGCGTCCCGCTGGCGTTGCATCTCTTGTTGCCAGTCATCCGGCAGCAACTGGTTCTGGGCGCTGAGCCTGCCAAACTGATAACCGGCGTAGAGGACGAGGGTGGGGATTAATACAAACAGCAGGCCGAGTAATGCGATCACCTGACGGCGGCTGACATTATAGCAGGCTGGTTTTTTAGAATTTTTTGTAAATAGTATGATGTTCATCTATGCTTTCCATAATAACATGCATCTATTATGCTGCCAGTCTTAATGTCTCGTCAGCCATTTCATTGACAATGCAATCTCCAAAGCACGTTATTCAATTACTCACCGGACCATCGAGCACGCTGCATCAGCTCGTCGACCGCTGCTCTCAGCTGCAGCGCCTGACACGACTGGTCCGGGATTTTCTCCCTGCTCCGCTCAATCAACATTGTCAGGCAGCCAACATCAGAGATCAACAACTTGTCATGCATACCGATTCATCCACCTGGGCTACCCTGCTGCACTACCAGTCATCGGAACTGCTGCACTTTCTGAGACAACAACCTGGTCTTGAATATATTAGCAATATCCGCACCAGGATTTGTCCGCGTCCTCAGGAGACCCCTGCTATAGATGCAATGGATTCTTCGTCCTCGAATCTGTCGGGAAGCACAGCCACCCTCATCGGCAACCTTGCTGACAGCATGTCAAATCCGGCGCTGAAAAAGGCCTTGCAACGCCTTGCCGCCAAGCGTCCGTCCGGTGATTCTTCGGTGGAATAATCGCGTTTATCGTCCCCGCGGACTGATCATGTCACCGGAATAGGTTGTACAAAAGAAATCGGTGAATGCTCGTTATCGTCAAATGTCACCAATTCCCAGGCCGATTGGTCCGCCATCAATGTTCTCAATAAATGATTATTCAGTGCATGCCCCGATTTGTGACCGCTAAATGCGCCGATCAGGCTGTGACCCAACAGGTACAGGTCGCCAATCGCATCCAGTACCTTGTGTTTAACAAATTCGTCTTCATAACGCAGGCCATCTTCATTGAGGATACGGTAATCATCAACCACGATGGCATTATTCAGGCTGCCGCCGAGGGCCAGGTTTTTTTCACGCAGCCATTCCAGATCTCGCATGAATCCGAAGGTACGCGCCCGGCTCACCTCTTTTACGAACGAGGTGGTCGAAAAATCCACAGTTACTTCCTGGGTGCGGTCCTTGAAGGCGGGATGGTTGAAATCGATGATGAAGGAGACCTTGAAACCCTCGAAAGGATCGAATCGGGCCCATTTATCGCCATCCTCGACGACCACCGAGCGCTTGATACGGATAAAGCGCTTGGGCGCCGACTGGTCCTCTATACCCGCCGACTGGATCAGAAATACGAACGGACCCGCGCTACCATCCATGATCGGCACCTCCGGGGCACTGAGATCTACATAGGCATTATCGATCCCAAGGCCGGCGAAAGCCGACAACAGGTGCTCGACCGTCGATATCCGTACCTCGCCTTTCGATATAGTGGTAGAAAGCCTTGTATCTCCTACATTTTCTTCTCTTGCCGCGATCTCGACGGGGGTGTCAAGGTCGACACGCCGGAACACGATTCCGGTATCGGGCGCGGCTGGTCTGAGTGTCAGGTAGATCTTTTCGCCGGTATGTAAACCAACTCCTGTTGCTCTAATAACATTCTTGAGCGTTCTTTGCTTGATCATGTTGTCTGGATGCCTCTTAATCCGTCCTTATTGCCTCTTAATACGTCCTTATTTCAGCTTCCGGCGATGCGTGCTACTGAATTCCGGGCGATAGTAGCATAGCAACCACACCCTGCAAAGGAACAAGCTCACATTTTATCGACATAAGTCGTTATTTATTGAGCCATAAACAGTCTTAATATATGGCTGCTGACCCGCTTTTTCAATCGGCCTGTCTGCGCAGAAACGCCGGAACGTCAAGGTAATCCAGATCGGCATTATCTTGAAATGCAAGTTGTTCGGCCGCCGTTTGTTGATTGCGAATCACCGTCGGCCGGTCCAGTTTATGGTAATCGACTTCGCCGTCGTTGTTCTTGACCAACCTGACAGGCTTGTCGGCAAGTTTTTCGACTTGTCCGAGACCGGTTGCGACCACTGTAACACGCAGTTCGTCATTCATGTCGGGATCGATCACCGTGCCGACCACGACGGTTGCATTATCCGAGGCGAATTCCTTCACAGTCGTACCCACCTCCTCGAACTCTCCAATCGACATGTTCATGCCGGCAGTGATATTGACAAGTATACCCCGTGCCCCGGCAAGGTTTACGTCCTCCAACAGCGGGCTTGCGATCGCAGATTTGGCAGCCTCGGATGCACGATCTTCGCCGCGCGCATGGCCAGATCCCATCATCGCCATGCCCATCTCTTCCATTACGGTACGGACATCGGCGAAGTCCACGTTGATCAAGCCGGGACGCGTGATCAGTTCCGCGATTCCCTGCACGGCGCCAAACAGTACATTGTTGGCAGACTTGAAGGCGTCCAGCAGGGAAATATTCTTGCCCAGCACTGTTAACAGCTTTTCATTGGGAATGGTGATCAGGGAGTCGACGTACTGGGTCAGTTCCGCAATCCCGTCCCTGGCAATCTGGGCGCGTTTGGCACCCTCGAAGGGAAACGGTTTGGTCACCACAGCAACAGTCAGAATGCCCATCTCTCTGGCGGTCTGCGCTACGATCGGAGCACCGCCGGTCCCGGTACCGCCGCCCATGCCGGCGGTGATGAACACCATATCGGAGCCGTCCAGGATCTCAACGATACGATCGCGGTCCTCGAGGGCGGCCTGCCTGCCGATCTCCGGATTGGCGCCTGCACCAAGTCCCTTGGTCACACCGCTGCCGAGTTGCAGCACAGTGCGCGCTGAAGAGTTTTTCAACGCCTGCGCATCGGTATTGGCACAGATGAAGTCCACTCCATCGATATTGGCTGACACCATATGTTCAACCGCATTACCGCCGCCGCCTCCGACGCCGATCACCTTGATTATCGCATTCTGGCTGTATGCATCCATTAGTTCGAACATAGTCTCTCCTCCTTACAGGAATTGTAAATTTTGTAACAACACGCTCAGAAATTACCCTGAAACCAATTCTTCATCCTTTCCCATATACCCGTGACACCACCTGACATCTTGACACTCGGCCGCTTGGCGTAGCGTTGCCTGTTGCCATACAACAACAGCCCCACCCCCGTGGCATGGATGGGGTTGCGTACCACGTCCACCAGACCAGAGACATGCTGGGGCAGGCCCAGACGCACCGGCGCGTGAAAGATCTCTTCGGCCAGATCGATGACACCTTCCATCTTCGAACTGCCTCCCGTGAGTACTACACCTGCTGCGATCAGATCTTCGAAACCGCTGCGGCGCAGTTCCGCCTGAATGAGAGTGAATAGTTCCTCGTAGCGCGGCTCGATGACCTCCGCCAGTGTTTGACGTGCAAGGCGCCGCGCCGCCCTGTCACCGACACCGGGGACCTCGATGGTTTCTTCTGGATTCGACAGTTGGGTGAGCGCGCAGCCATACTTGACCTTGATCTCTTCGGCATACTGGGTGGGCGTGCGCAAGGCAACCGCTATATCGTTGGTGACCTGGTCGCCGGCGATGGGTATGACGGCGGTGTGGCGAATGGAGCCGTCAGTGAATACAGCAATATCGGTGGTACCACCGCCGATATCGACCAGACAGATGCCCAGATCCTTTTCATCATCCGTCAATACCGCAAGGCTCGATGCCAGTTGTTCGAGGATGATGTCATCCACTTCCAGGCCACAACGTCGTACGCACTTGATGATGTTCTGGGCCGCACTCACGGCTCCGGTCACCATATGGACCTTGGCCTCCAGACGCACACCCGACATACCGATCGGCTCCTTGATGCCTTCCTGGTTGTCGATAATGAATTCCTGAGGCAGGATATGCAGAATCTTCTGGTCGGCGGGTATCGCCACCGCGCGCGCCGCATCAATCACACGCTCGACGTCATTGGCGGTGATCTCGTTATCACGGATCGCGACGATGCCGTGCGAATTGAGACTGCGAATATGGCTGCCGGCTATGCCGGCATAGACGGAATGTATTTCACAACCGGCCATCAATTCCGCTTCCTCTATGGCACGCTGGATCGATTGCACGGTGGACTCGATATTGACGACAACACCTTTCTTGAGGCCACGCGACGGGTGTGAACCGATGCCGACGATCTCAACCTTGTCGTGGCCGGTGATTTCACACACGATGGCCACGACCTTGGAGGTGCCGATATCCAGGCCGACGATCAGATCTTTCTCATCCTTTTTGGGCATTGATCCGTTCTTCTCCTTTTGTTAACCCATTTCCGAATTGAAAACTTTTTCACTTGGTATGTTCCATCTCACCACGAAACCATTGGTATAACGCAAGTCAACCGCCTTGATCTCCCGCGCCTTGCCGGCCAACACCTCAGGGTAAAACCGTATGAAGCGTTGCAGACGCTCCATGGCGTTCTCTCTGCCCAGCACCAGTTCAAGTTGATCGTCCAGCGACAGATGCCAGGCACGACGTTCATCCAGATTCAAGCGTCTGATGTGCAAGTCATAGGGTGCGAGCATTCGTGTCATGATGCGGTATGTCGCCATGACCGTCATTGCAGTGCCTTCGGGTCCGTATACATACGGTAATCCCTCGATCCCTGCAGGATCATCGGGTACGAATACCTCGTCGGCGCTGTTCAACAGGGCCTTGTCTCCCCAGTGTGCAATCGCTGTCTGCTCGAACAGCGTCACGCGGATCTCATCCGGCCATACGCGTCTTACGGTAGCCGAATCGACCCAGGGAATGGTACGCAAGGCCTGCCGGACATCACCGACGTCGACGCCGAAAAATCCGGCACCGAGATACGGCACAACGATCGCGCGCACCGTATCGGCATCGACATGCTTGAAACTGCCCTCGACCGTTACCGTCCGATACGGCAGGACGTCCGGGTCCAGCAGTTTGTCGGTTACCAATCGGCCGAGATAGACAAAAACGGCAACCGTTAGCATCAGTATCGCGGCGCGTAACGTCCTTTTCCCGTGTTCTGCCACGAAGGCCTGGTAAGCTGTCATCCTCTTCCTTGCGCGTCTACGTGTCACGTTATTCATTCCTTGCCTTAGTTGCTGCGGTCACACTCGTCTCGAGAATGCGCCATACCAACTCATCGAATTCAATGCCGGCGGTCCTTGCCGCAAGCGGCACCAGGCTGTGGTCCGTCATGCCGGGGATGGTGTTGACCTCGATAAGCCACGGTTGTTTATGCTCGTCGCAAACCAGATCCACGCGTCCCCAACCTTCACAGCCCAGAGCATCGAATGCCCTCAGTGCCAGATCCTGCAATGCCTGCTCGCGCGACTTGTCGAGTCCGCTCGGGCATATGAAACGGGTGTCATCCGCGGAATATTTCGCTTCGTAGTCGTAAAATTCACGCGGTGTCTCGATACGAATCAATGGCAACGCCTTCCCCGCCAGGATCCCCACCGTATATTCGTTGCCGACAATCCATTTTTCCGCCAGCACCATGTCATCCAGTTTGTGCGCGGCCTGCCAGCCAGCGGTAATCTCTGAGGGTTGTGTCACCTTTGTGACTCCGAGACTCGAACCTTCATAGACCGGTTTGACCGCCAGTGGGAGTCCGACCGTCTTGGCGACAGTTTCGAAATCGCTGTGTTGGTCGATAACGGCATAGGCGGGTGTGGGCAAGCCCGCACCCTGCCATACCTGTTTGGTGCGCAATTTGTCCATGCTCAGCGCCGAGCCAAGTACACTACTGCCTGTATAGGGGATACCCATCACCTCCAATACACCCTGGATCACACCGTCTTCGCCTCCCCGGCCGTGCAATGCGATAAAGGCACGATCAAACCCGCCTTCTTGCAACCGCGTCACGACATCATCACCGACATCAATGGAGACGGCAACGACACCGCGGCGTTTGAGCGCTGCCAGTACGGCATTGCCGCTCTTCAAGGAGATCTCACGTTCCGCGGACCAGCCACCCAGTAACACGGCCACCGTGCCAAAGTCGCCGGCATCACGGATGCGCGGTGAGTATGTTGTATGATTCGATAGCACCCCGGCCGCGCCAACCGCCGGATTCATATTGTTGTCGCCGCGTAGCGGTTGCTGGTCACCAACGATGTGAACCTCCGGCTGCAAGCGGATGCCCTGGATCTTTTCCACGGTGATCGCGATATGGGTGATCAATGCCTCGATATCCGCTGCGCTGGCATTGCCGTTATTGATGATAAAGTTGGCGTGCTTATCGGAGACACAGGCACCGCCGATACAAAATCCCTTCAAGCCGCTGGCCTCGATCAGGCGTCCGGCGTAATCTCCCGGCGGGTTGCGGAAGGTTGAACCCCCGCTGGCCACGCCCGTCGGTTGTGTAACATTGCGTTTATCCAATAATTCTTTTATACGTGCGGTGGCCTGCTTGCCGTCACCCGGAGTCAATTCGAGATGCGCAGCGATATACCACTCGTCATTGGCACCCTTTACCTGGCGATAAGCAATGTCGAATTCGGCCGGTTTGCGCAAGAACCGCTGGCCATGCCGGTTGATGGTTTCCACCGCCCTCACCAGTGACCAGGTTTCACCGCCGAATGCCCCCGCGTTCATGGACAGTGCGCCACCCATGGTTCCCGGAATGCCAACCATGAATTCCGCACCCCTCAGATCAATCCGTGCACAGAAACGCGCTACCTTGGCACAGGCGACACCCGCCTCCGCCCGTACCATATTGTCGCCAAGCCGCTCGATCGTGTTCAGTACACCGCTGGTACAGATCACTGTGCCTTCGATGCCTCCGTCACGCACCAGCAGGTTACTGCCGAGACCGATCCAGAATAGCCGTTCATCCTCCGATAACTGGCCCAGAAAGACGGCAAGATCATCCACATCCTTCGGTTGATAAAATCGCTTGGCCTTGCCGCCCACGCGCCACGAGGTATGGCGGGCCATCGGTTCATTAAAACGTAACTGACCCTGAAACGTCATTGCGTTATAACGGGCCTGTTGTGTATCGATACCAGTCATCAGCACTTTGATACACCTTGTTCCTCGAGTTTCCTGCCAAGCTGTGTTGTGATGTTGCCGATATCTCCGGCACCGAGAGTCAACAGAATGTCCCCGTCATGCAGCAACACCATAAGTGTCGCAACCAGTTCGTTCTTGTCACCGACAAACACCGGGTCAATCCTGCCGCGGGCGCGTATGGCGCGGCATAGCGAACGTGAATCCGCGCCGGCAATCGGTTTCTCGCCGGCCGGATACACATCCAGCAGCAACAACACATCGATCTCGGAAAGGGTTTCGGCAAAATCCTCAAACAGATCCCTGGTACGTGTATAGCGATGCGGCTGAAACACCACCACCAGCCGTCTGCCTGGCCACCCCTCACGGATGGCATCGATGGTTGCTGCTATCTCACGTGGATGATGGCCGTAATCGTCAACCAGCATGACCTTGCCCGTCGGAATATTGATATCTCCTTGCACCTGGAGGCGCCTGGTGATGCCCTGAAAACGCTGCAATCCCTGCAGGATGGCTTCGTCCTCTATTCCCAACTCATGCGCGACCGCGATCGCGGCCAGCGCGTTCAATACATTGTGTTTACCGGCCAGGTTCAGAGTTACGTCCAGCCAATCCGGATGATCACGGCGCGACACCTTGAAATAGGAACAACCGCGCTCCTGACGGATATGGGTGACACGGATATCCGCCTGCTTTGACAGGCCATAGGTAATCAACGGCCGAGAAATCCGGTTGAGAACTTTACGGATGACAGGATCATCAATACATACCACCACGAGACCGTAAAACGGCAAATGGTGCATGAATTCTATAAAGGCATCCTGCAAACGCAGGAAGTCACCTTCATAGGTCGCCATATGGTCGGCATCGATATTGGTGACCACCGCCAGCATCGGTTGCAAGTGTAAAAACGAGGCATCGCTCTCATCCGCCTCGGCAACCAGGTATTTTCCCGTACCCAACCTTGCATTCCCGCCGGTACTGTTCAAACGACCGCCGATGACAAACGTGGGATCCAGCCCGCCTTCGGCAAGCAGACTGGCGATCAGACTGGTCGTCGTGGTCTTGCCGTGCGTGCCGGCCACCGCAATCCCGTAGCGAAATCGCATCAGTTCGGCCAGCATCTCCGCTCGCGGCACGACCGGGATACGGAGGCGTCTGGCCTCCACCAGTTCCGGATTATCATCGTCGATGGCAGTGGAACGGACGACTACATCGCATTGCCTGACGAGACGCGGGTCATGACCGATATTGATCCGTACCCCCATTGAGCTGAGATGCTGCGTGATCGCATTTTCATGGACATCGGATCCCGAGACCACATAACCGAGGTTCGACAGGACCTCGGCTATACCGCCCATTCCAACGCCCCCTATTCCGACCAGGTGGATATGCTGGATCCTCCCCATACGTGGATTATCGCCTTTAGGTTCGTCCTTTTTCCCGGCCGCCGGCTGATTGCTAACGATGCGCAGGGTATTAGGCATGAGCTGCCTCTATACACAGTGATGCGACATGTTGTGCGGCCTCGGGTCTTGCGAGGGCACGCGCGGCTTGCGCCATCTTTAGTAACCGTGACCTGCCGGGCGAGAAACCCTTACCCCTGCCAGGCTGATTAGAAGGCTGAATGCCGGGTGTCGTATCGATATATTCGCACAGCAGTTTACTGAGATGATCCGCAGTCAAGTCATCCTGCCTGATCAGGATTGCGGCGTTGGCTTCCACCAGATAGGCTGCGTTTTGCGCCTGGTGATCATCCACCGCAAATGGGTAAGGTACCAGGATCGAAGCCACGCCTGCGGCGGCAAGTTCGGCGATGGTCAAGGCGCCGGCACGGCATAACACCAGGTCTGCCCATTGATAGGCCTGCGCCATATCATCGATAAAGGGTTCAATCCTGGCCGCCACGCCGGAGTCCTTATATATAGTATGCGTCCTGTCATTGTGCCGGCTACCCGCCTGATGCCAGATCTCGGGACGGCACTCGGGGGGAATCATCGCGACTGCCTGTGGCACTACCTCATTCAGGGCCTGCGCCCCGAGACTGCCGCCCAACACCAGCAGGCGCAAGGTTTCGGCTCGTCCCTGATAGCGTGTCGCGGGATCGGGTGATGCAGCGATCTCCTTGCGAACCGGGTTACCGGTTACAACCGGTTTGCATGCCTGCGGCAGTGCGCCGGGGAAGGCCTCCATGGTCCTGACCGCAAGCCGGGCGAGGATACGATTGGTCAGACCGGTAATGGCATTCTGTTCATGTATCAGCAACGGCATGCGCAACAACCATGTCATCACGCCGCCGGGGCCGGCGGTATAACCACCCATACCGAGGACAGCCATCGGCCGGCACCTCAGCAGGATCGTGAATGCCTGCATCAATGCGAACAAAAACTTGAACGGTGCCCAGCACCAGCTCAACAGCCCTTTGCCGCGCAGGCCTCTGATCCTGACCCACTCCATCGGTATCCCGGCAGGTGGCACGATCCGGGCCTCCAGGCCCTGGCGGGTCCCCATCCAGGTGACCTCGACACCGCGGGCGCGCAATTGCTCGGCGACCGCGAGCGCCGGAAACACGTGCCCTCCGGTGCCGCCTGCTATGATGAGGATACGCGTCACCATGATCCAAGCACACCTTTCAGAGCCGTTAACCGGCCATCCATCACCGTATCCGAACCTTTTCTGCGGCCGGTGTTTTTTCTCGGTACCTGTTTGGTCTCGTAGTCGACCCGTATCAACAGGGCCATCACGACACACATGACCAGCAGGCTGCTGCCACCGTAACTCATAAAAGGCAGGGTCAGCCCTTTGGTGGGCAAGACACCCATATTGACACCGATATTAACGAAGGCCTGTATGCCGACCCATAGTCCCAGTCCGTACGCGAGATAGGCCTCGAACATCTTGTTAACGCGCTCGGCGCGCCGCCCGATGACAAAGGCACGCATCACGATCAGACCGAACAGCAAGATGACGAACAAGGAGCCGACAAGCCCGAGTTCCTCGGCCATTACCGCGAACAGGAAATCAGTATGCGCCTCCGGCAGGTAAAACAATTTTTGAATCCCGTTGCCGAGCCCCACCCCGAACCATTCGCCACGGCCGAACGCGATGAGCGCCTGGGTCAGCTGGAAACCGCTGGCATAGGGGTCCGCCCAGGGATTCATAAAGGCTGTCAAGCGCTCAAGGCGATAGGGCGAGGTATAGATCAACACGACCATGGCGAGTGATACGCACACGATCAGCACCCCGAATTGCCAGATTCGCACGCCACCAAGGAACATCATTCCCATTGCCGCGGTCAACATCACGGCGGCTGCACCAAAGTCCGGTTCGGCCAGCAACATGGTACAGATCAGGGTCAATATCAGCATCGGTTTGACGAAACCGCGCACGGCGGTGCGTACCTCGTCACTGCGACGTACCAGATAACCCGCGAGGTAGATCAATACGAACAATTTGACAAATTCTGAAGGTTGCAGATTGAAGATACCCAATGACAGCCAACGGGTACTGCCATTCACTTCATGGCCTATCCCGGGAATCAGGACCAGTCCTAAAAGAAGCATGCTGACGATCAATAACAGGCCGCTGAACCTTGCTAGATTCTCCAGACGCAGACGTATCACCACGGCGGCAATCACCAGACCCAGCCCGACATACGCCACCTGCCGGATGAGATAATAGAGCGGTTGTCCAAACTGGCGGTCGGCAATGCTGAGCGATGACGAAGCAACCATGACGATCCCGAGTATCAGTAACGTCAGCGTGGCGAATAAAAACCACGTGTCGACGAATATCCTCTCGCCGCTCATGCGCCGACCACTTTTTCGCCGGGTGTCCAGTCTGTGCGCCATAACTTGCCCCTTCATGACAACAGCCTCTGTACCGACTCGACAAATGCCGTGCCGCGGTCTTCGTAGTCATGGAACATGTCAAAACTCGCACATGCCGGCGACAACAACACACAATCTCCCGGCTGGGCAAAACGACTCGCCATTTGCACCGCATCACGCATATCAGAGGCATGTGCAACCGGTACCACATTGTCGAGGGCCTTTTCTATCAGAGACGCGTCCCGACCTATCAGCACCACAACGCGACACTTGTTCGCGACCACGTCCTTTAACGGTGAAAAATCCGCGCCCTTGCCAAGTCCTCCGGCGATCAGGATCACCTTCTCGGGCAGCCCTTGCAATGCAGCCATTGTGGCGCCCACATTGGTTCCCTTGGAATCGTTGTACCAGATAACGCCATCATGATCCGCCACCCATTGCATACGATGCGGCAGTCCCCCAAAGGTGGTTAATGCCTGTATCATCGCCTGACGTGGCAGGCCGGCGGCCTCGCCCAGTGCAAGAGCGGCAAGGACGTTGGATACGTTGTGAAAACCCCTGATATGGAGCTTGCCTGCCGGCATCAGGTATTCATCGCCTTTTACAAGCCACACCTCACCGTCCCGTTCCCGTAAACCGAACTCGCCCTGCTGTGGGACGCGACTGGTAAAACGCAGGATCTTGCGGGACTCCGGGATATGTGCCTGCAACAACGGCTCATCGGCATTAACGACCACCACACCATCACCCTGATAGATACGTAACTTTGCCGCCAGGTATTCATCGAGATTTCGATAGCGATCCAGATGATCCGGACTCAGGTTGAGTATCACTGATGCGGCACAATTCAGCGACGAGGTGGATTCAAGCTGAAAACTAGACAGCTCCAGGATGTACATATCGGGTGTGCCACCTTCCAGCAGGTCGAGCGCCGGCGTACCCAGGTTACCGCCGACGCGTACATTGCGTCCTGCCGCGCTCGCCATATCGGCGATCAGTGCGGTCACGGTGCTCTTACCATTGGACCCGGTAACGGCGATGACAGGGGCATCGACGTAACGGGCGAACATTTCAATATCACCGATCACCGGTATACCACTGTTGATGATCTTTTCAATCTCGGGGTTGTACAGGGAAATACCGGGGCTGATGATAATCTGACTGCAGGTCTCCATCACCCGGGTATCGAATCCACCGAGAAACAACTCGGTATCGGGGAACTGTTCACGCAGCGAAGTCAATTCCGGTGGTTGCTTACGATCATCCATGACCATGAACGGCACGCCCTGTCTCGCCAGAAAACGTGCACAAGACAATCCCGTCCTGCCCAGGCCGATGATCAATGTCCGCTGCGCGTAATCAGATTGTGTATCGTTGTCATCTGTCATGATTGAAGACACTTCCCACAGATACGATGTCTGCAGGATGTGATCCAGTGCACCGATATCCTCATAACCCATCATCATCACCTGATCTTCAGGGTGGCGAGACCCACCAGCACCAGAATCACAGTGATGATCCAGAATCGCACGATAACGCGCGGTTCAGGCCAACCTTTCAGCTCGAAGTGATGATGAAGAGGCGCCATACGGAAAACGCGATGTCCGGTCAATTTGTATGACACAACCTGGATGATGACCGAGACCGCTTCCACGACAAACACCCCGCCCATCACGAATAATACGATTTCCTGGCGCACCACCACCGCGATCACACCGAGTGCCGCGCCCAGCGCCAATGCCCCGATATCACCCATAAACACCTGTGCTGGATGGGTGTTGAACCATAAAAACCCCAGCCCGGAACCAACGAGGGCGCCACAAAATATCACCACATCGCCGACACCGGGGACAAACGGGATGCCGAGGTACTCGGCAAACTTGGCGTGCCCGGTTACATAGGCGATCACCCCCAGGGCGCCCGCCACCATCACTGCCGGAACAATAGCCAGTCCGTCGAGACCGTCAGTCAGATTGACTGCATTGCTGGAGCCCACAATGACAAGGTAGGTCAGTATGATATAAAACAAACCAAGATCGATCGCGACATTCTTGAAAAACGGAACGATCAGCTGTGTCTCGATCGGTAACTCGGCAGTTATATACAGGAATACCGCCGCACCCAACCCGACAACAGACTGCAGCAGGAACTTGCCGCGGGCCGATAAGCCTTTGGAGTCACCCAGCACGAGTTTTTTATAGTCATCCCACCAGCCGATCGCGCCGAACAGCAGGGTTACGATCAATACTATCCATATATACTTGTTCGACAGGTCAGCCCATAGCAAGGTGCTGACGGCAATACCGACCAGCAACAGCGCACCACCCATGGTTGGCGTTCCCGCCTTGGTCAGATGGGTCGGTGGTCCGTCTACACGTACATGCTGACCTATCTGATAAAAACTGAGCCTACGAATCATATACGGGCCAACAAGGAAAGAAATCACCAGCGCCGTCAGCACGCCGAGGATGGCGCGCAACGTCAGATACTGAAAGACATTGAACCCGCTGTAACTCTGTGCCAGATATTCCGTTACATAAAGCAACATGTATCAGCTCCCGATCCAGGTATGCTTGTCATGTTGAACCTTGCGTGACCCGCCTCCCGCTTTGTCAGAGGTGTCAGCAGCTGCCGGCCGCTCGTTGTCGGCAATCAGTACCTGGGCGATCTGTTCCATATGCATGAAGCGGGAACCCTTGACCAATACCATGGTCCTGCTATCGGTTGCCTTGTTTAATTCCATGCATAAGGCCACGATCAGATCATCCTGGTTGGCAAAATGATGCGCGCCCTTGCCGAATGTTCCGGTGGAAATCGCTGCCTGTTCACCGACGGTGAAGAGCAGGTCTATGCCGGTTACACGTGCCTGGCGGCCCACCTGTTCGTGAAAGGCACGCGATGCATTTCCCAGTTCACCCATATCGCCCAATACCAGTATCTTTCTGCCACGATGTGCCGCCAGCACTTCAAACACGGGGCGCATCGAGCCGGGATTGGCGTTATAGGTATCGTCGACCACAAGGCAGCCATGGATGCCTTCCCTCAGTTGCAGGCGGCCCTTCACCGGCTGCATCAACTCCAGACCGGATTTGATCTCATCCAGACTCATGCCTGCTGCCAGGGCGGCGGCGCTCGCCGCCAGTGCGTTCATGACATTGTGTCTGCCGGGAAGTCCCAGATGGATATCGATCGAACCCTGCGGGGTGTGCATTTTAAACGAATACCCGAGTTGCGGATTTACAGATATCTCACTGGCATTGAGATCCGCGGGATTATGGATGCCGAAACTGATGCAGCGATGCTTGCCCACCATGACGCGCCACAGGCCGACGCGTGAATCATCGGCATTGATAACCGCGGTGCCATCGTCTGCCAGGTTGTTGAAAATCTCACCTTTGGCGCGTGCCACTCCTGAGATATCACCGAATCCTTCCAGGTGCGCCGGCGCGGCATTGGTGATGAGAGCGACCTGCGGTTTGACCAGTGAACTCAGATAATTGATCTCCCCCGGGCCATTGGCACCCATCTCGATAACCGCATAGCGGTGTTTCCTCTCTAGGCGCAATAACGTCAAGGGCACACCGACCTCGTTATTCAGATTACCCCTGGTCGACAGTACCGCTCCCTTCTGCCCGAGGATAGCTGCCAGCATCTCCTTGACTGTTGTCTTGCCGTTGCTGCCCGTCACCCCGATCACTGGTATGTCATAGTCCGAACGCCAGGTCGAGGCCAGATGCCCCAGCCCCATGCGAGTATCCGCCACCAGTAACAGCGGCAGGTCGGTTTTGATCTTCCTGCAGACCATGGCGCCAACCGCGCCTTTCAGCTGCGCCTCGCCGATGAATTTATGGGCGTCGAAATGCGGGCCCTGTAATGCCACGAACAAGTCGCCCTGCTGCAGGGTACGCGTATCGGTGCTCACCGATTCGAAGTCTACGTCGTCTCCGAGCAGTTTGCCGTTCAGGGCCTTGATGACATGAGATAGCATCATACACGGCCCCGGAGAAGCGCTGGCAATCCGGCATATGACGCGTGTATCTCTTCAACTATCATGCAACCTCCTTGAGTAAATGATCCACCTGACAGCGATCACTGAACGAGAACCTCTGATCACCTACCAATTGATATTCTTCATGTCCTTTGCCGGCAATCAGCACGATATCATCCGCAGTGGCCTGACGAACGGCGTGAGTGATCGCCTCGCCGCGGTCATGCACGACAGTAACCGCATCCTGAGCTTGCATGCCGGCGAGGATATCCGTGATGATTTGTCCCGCGTTTTCAAAACGTGGATTGTCATCGGTGATAACGACGTGGTCCGCATAATCCTCCGCGATCGCCCCCATCAAGGGACGCTTGGCCCTGTCACGGTCTCCTCCACAGCCAAACACACACCACAGGTTTCCCCGGCAGTGTTCGCGTAATGTCTGCAGTACCTGCTTGAGTGCATCGGGGCTGTGTGCGTAATCAACGACCACCAGCGGTTGATGGCGATTGCCCCTGAAATGCTCCATGCGACCTGGGACCATATGAATCGCTTTTAGTTTCCGTACCGCCTCGTTAAGCGGCATATCCGTTAACAACAGCATTGCGAGAGTGGCCAGCAGATTGCTGGCATTGAATCTGCCCAGTACCGGGCTCTGTATGCGCGCGCGCCCCCGTGGCGTTGTAACCTGCATCTCAAGACCGCTGTTATCCATGCGGATAATCGTGCCGGTAATGCCCGGGAGGCGAAGATGCCGGGATGTGCCGTCATCGTTGCCCGTTTGAGCAACGATGACGCTGTATAACATTGTCACCACGCCGGTGGGAAGTACTTCAATGAGACGCCGTCCATACTCATCATCAGCGTTTATAACGGCGAATTTCAGCTGCGGCATCTCGAACAGTTGTTGTTTGGCAAGGGCATAGGCCGAGAGATCGCCGTGGTAGTCGAGGTGATCATGACTCAGATTGGTGAAGACTGCGGCATCAAAACTGGTACCTGTCACCCGCCCCTGATCGAGTCCGTGGGACGAAACCTCCATGACCACGGTTTTCACTCCCTGGCGGCGCATATCCGCCAACAGGGATTGCAGGGTGATCGCATCGGGTGTTGTATGCTTGCCCGGTTGCAAGGAACCATAGACTCCGTATCCCAGCGTCCCGATCACCCCGCAGGCATGTTCGGGCGAGGTCAGCGCCTCGGCGATGAAATTGCAGCATGTGGTCTTGCCGTTGGTGCCAGTGATCCCGATGACAAACAGGTCATGCGAAGGATGGTCATAGAAACGCGAAGCTATGATACCCACCTGTTGCCTGAGACCGGCAACACCGATCAAGGGAACACTTGTTGTCTTGATGGACGAATTATGTAATTCCAAAGACTCTTGATCGCCTGACGGTGCAGTTTCAAATACGACGGCGACCGCACCGGCACGTATTGCATGCTCGATAAATTCATGGCCATTGCGTATCAGTCCGCTGCAGGCAAGAAAGAGATCACCCGGTCGGGTACGGCGGCTATCAAGAGACAGGCCGTGGATGTCACGATCATTTGCTGCCTCGATCCGTGATATACCCTCCAGTAATACGCTCAACCTGGCTTTGCGTGGAGTCTGCGTTACCAACGGTTCCATCATAATCCTCCGGCAACGAGTCGAATGTTGGTGTGTTCGGCGGGCTCGTTGCGGGCAATCCTGTTGCCTGTTGTCCGATGTGAAGGGATATCATCAGGCGCGATGCCCATCAATCGCAGCGCTCCGGCCATAACGGAAGCGAACACCGGCGCAGCAACATGTCCGCCGTAATATTCATCTTTGCGCGGTTCATTGATCACCACCACCATCGCCAGACGCGGACTGCTGGCCGGAGCAACACCCGCAAATAAGGCTATATACCGTTCATCGGAATAACCCCCGACAGTGGATTTCTGTACGGTACCGGTCTTGCCAGCAACATGATATCCCATTATACGGGCCTGCGTTCCGGTACCCCCATCGGCGGTCACCTTTTCCATCATCGCCAGGACCTGTTGGGCAATCTTCGGTTCGATAACATGTTCGCCACGCAGAGGTTTATCGACACGCAGGAACGATACCGGTTTCTGACGCCCGTTGTCAGCAAGTACCGAATAGGCGTGCACCAGTTGCAGGGGCGTTACCGACAAGCCGTAACCGAACGACAAGGTGGCACGCTCGATTTCATGCCAGCGCCAGTAATCGGTGAGCAGGCCGTTGACTTCCCCCGGAAAACCGCTGCCCGTAAGCGAACCGAATCCCACCCTTGAAAACATCTCCCACATCTGCTTCGGCTCGAGCGACAGCGCAATCTTACTCGCGCCCACATTGCTGGATTTCTGGATGATGGTGGTAATATCGATCTTGCCGTAGTTGCGGATATCGCGCACGGTGCTGTTGCCCACCCGATAATAACCCGGTGTGGTGTCGATAAACGTTTCGGGATGGTAGCGTCCGGTTTCCAGAGCGGCTGCAATCGTAAACGGTTTCATCGTTGAACCCGGCTCAAAGACATCGGTCACGGCCCTGTTTCGATAGGCGTCACTGCGCATGGTGCCACGGTTATTCGGATTAAAAGACGGCTGGTTCACCATCGCCACGATCTCACCGGTCTTGACGTCAAGTATAACCGCCGATCCTGAACGGGCGTTGTTCTGCAGGACCGCCGCCTTGAGTTCACGATAGGCGAGGTATTGAATTCGCCTGTCGATGCTAAGCTTCAGATCCATCCCGGGTGATGACGCCTTGATACTTTCCACGTTTTCGATGGTGCGACCGAGCCGATCCTTAATGACGCGTTTACTGCCCGCCGTACCACGCAGCCAGTCATTATAGGCAAGCTCCAGGCCTTCCTGGCCGGCGTCATCGATGTTGGTAAAGCCGATGATATGCGCTGTCACCTCACCGGCAGGATAATAGCGCCGGTATTCACGCTCTAGAAATACACCGGGGATATTCAACTCCATTACCTGTTGTGCAAGTTCCGGATTGATGCGGCGCTTGATATAGACAAATTCACGTGATGCATTACTCGCGAGGCGGCGTTGCAGGTTGTCCGGGTTGATGTTCAGCAGACGCGCCAGTTGCGACAATGAATCGCGCGCCATAATCACCTCCTGCGGGTTGGCACATATCGAGTCAACCGGCGTGCTGATGGCTAGCGGATCGCCATTGCGATCGGTTATCATGCCGCGGTGGGCGGGGATATTGATAACTCGCAGGTGGCGTGCGTCACCCTGATCCTGCAGGAAGGTTGTGTCTATCACCTGAAGGTCCACGGCACGCCATGACAGAAATACTATCCCCAGGACCAGCAGGCCCAGTACCATCAGGTGGCGAACCGGGTGTCTGAGCTGCGCACGTTCGGTCATGGCGTTACGATCACCACCTTGTCCGGCGTTGGCACCTGCATATCCAACTGACCGCGGGCGATGCTTTCAACACGATTGGGTGTTGCCCATGTACTTTGCTCCAATTGGAGCTTCCCCCATTCGATATTCAGATTATCCCGTGATGTCTTCAGAGCCTCCAGCTCGACGAACAGCTTGCGGCTTTGATGCTTGGCATAAACGACTCCCAGGGCAGAACCCAGCACCCAGAAAATAACCAGCAGCAAGATGATACGTTTCTCTGCAATCATGCGATCATCTCCGCCACGCGCATGATGGCGCTTCGGGCACGTGGATTGGATGCAGTCTCCTGGGCACCCGGTCTGATCGCCTTACCGATCACGCGTAACCGAGGCCGGTAATCCTCGGCCCTGACAGGCACTCCAGCGGGGAACTCGCCTCCGCGTGATTGTTGCCGGATGAAACGTTTGACAATCCTGTCCTCGAGCGAATGAAAGCTGATCACGACCAGACGACCGCTGATCGCAAGACAATCAAGCACCTGTTTCAAACAGGACTGCAATTCATCCAGTTCACGATTGATAAAGATGCGCAGGGCCTGAAAGGTACGGGTGGCGGGATCCTTGCCTTTTTCCCAGGCGGGATTCGCTGCAGACACGATTGCAGCCAGTTGACCGGTTGTTTCTAGCGGATACTCAGCGCGGGCCTCGACAATGGCACGGGCGATACGTCTTGCGTATCTTTCCTCACCATACTCCCTCAGTACTCTGGCGATATCCTCCTGTTTGGCCTTGTGCAGCCACTCGGCAGCCGATATCCCTTCGTCCGGATTCATGCGCATGTCGAGAGGACCTGATTGCCTGAAACTGAAACCGCGCTGTGGATCATCCAGTTGCGGTGATGAGACACCCAGATCGAGCAGGATACCGTTAACCCTCCCTGTCAATCCCTGGTTTTCGATTATTGTCTTTAGCATTGCAAACGAACCCTGTTGCATTATAAAACGCGAATCCCTCATGACCGTCTCCTGCGCCGCTTGCACGGCCACCGGATCCTTGTCCAACGCGATCAGCCGACCTTTCGGACCCAGCTGATTCAGAATCGCTCCAGAGTGTCCACCTCGCCCGTATGTTGCATCGACATACACACCATCCGGAATCACCCGGAGCGCAGCCAGTACCTCATCCAGCAAAACCGGACGATGCTGATAATCATGATTCGCCATTTACTCCCATACTGCTTTATAACGAAAATGACTCCAGCTCGGCCGTCAGCGGAAGCTCTTCATCTTCGGTGGCAAGCCACTTGTCGCGACGTTCATTCCAGGTCTGCTCATCCCATAATTCAAATTTATTACCCTGGCCGATCAGGACTACGCGTTTATCAAGCGCGGCGAAATCACGCAATGGCGGGGGTAACAGGATCCTGTTCTGGCCATCCAATTCACATTCCGTGGCATGGCCGATCAGCAACCTTTGCAAAAGTCGTGTCTGTTTATCAAGATTTGGCAGATGTACCAGTTTACGCTCGATCTCTTCCCATTCAGGCAGGGGGTAAATCAACAGGCAATGATCGCGATCGACAGTAATGACAAGCTGGCCGTTGCAATGCACCTTGAGACGCTCCCGATATTTGGTCGGCATTGCCATACGACCCTTGGCATCCAGATTGAGTGCATTGACTCCCCGAAACACGGTGACCCCCTTGACAGCAAATACCACTATTTACCACTTTTTCCCACCTGGTGACACTATATACGTCCTGATACACCTGTCAAGAAAAAAATGGTCATCGACCATGGTATTTCTTCCTTTCCCCACAGGGACTTAGCGTGAGGCCGTGGATGCTAAGTGAAGAGCGCCAAGGATAATAAAATCCTTAAAAATAAACAAATCAGAGGGTTGATATTGAATACTTGAGTAGAAGGTTAATTTTTACTGGATGGCATGACCGGCAATGACGATTTGTTCGTCCTTAAAACACTCTCTAGTCACCTGATGACTACACCTACCACACAACGAGGGGCTGATTACATGGGCACTTGAGCAACCGAATGGATGCTACCCATACTGGATAATTAAAGAAGGGAGCCGGCCGATAAGCCGGGTTCTGTCGAGAACAGCCATTCATCTGGGATGCATGTCACCATGCACCTCATGCGACCTACCCGGGAACAGTACGGGCCGTACTATTGTTCCCCTATTTGGTCTTGCTCCGGGTGGGGTTTACCTTGCCACTGATGTTACCATCAGCGCGGTGCGCTCTTACCGCACCTTTTCACCCTTACCCGACCACTAACTTCAGTCAGCGACTGTAATCTCATGACGACATTTGCTCTCGCAAACCGGCTGATTACCGCCAGGTCTTCCATGATTCAGTGGTCGGGCGGTATATTTT
>CAZSAK010000008.1:0-94055 GCA_964605155.1 uncultured Chromatiaceae bacterium
CCACCCGCCATCGCTTCAGGACTTATCTTCTCTTCCCTCGGCAATTCGGCAACCATGGCTTCGGTGGTAATCATCAGACCGGCAATCGAAGCAGCATTTTGCAGAGCCGTCCTGGTGACCTTGGTCGGATCGAGTATACCCGCATCGACCATGTCTCCATACTCACCGGTAGCGGCGTTGTAACCGTAACCACCCTTGCCTTCAGCGACCTTGTTGAGGACCACGGAAGGTTCGTCACCAGAGTTGGCGACGATCTGACGCAACGGTTCCTCCATTGCGCGACGCGCGATGTTGATACCGACATCCTGATCATGGTTGGCGCCCTTGAGATCCTTGATCCCCTGCAGGGCACGTACCAGGGCGACACCACCACCCGGCACCACGCCTTCTTCTACCGCGGCACGGGTTGCATGCAGGGCATCTTCCACACGTGCCTTCTTCTCTTTCATCTCGACCTCGGTCGCGGCACCCACCTTGATGACAGCGACACCGCCGGCCAGCTTGGCGACACGCTCCTGCAGCTTCTCCTTGTCATAATCCGAAGTCGCCTCATCGATCTGCACACGGATCTGGCTCACGCGTGCCTCGATCTCCTGTTTCTTGCCGGCGCCGTCAATGATAGTGCTGTTTTCCTTGGTGATCTGGATCTTCTTCGCGGATCCCATGTCATCGAGCGTAGCCTTTTCAAGCGACAAACCGACCTCTTCAGAGATCACCTGACCGCCGGTAAGGATGGCGATATCCTGCAACATTGCCTTGCGACGATCGCCAAAACCCGGTGCCTTGACTGCGGCCACCTTGACGATGCCGCGGATGGAATTGACCACCAGAGTCGCAAGTGCCTCGCCTTCCACATCCTCGGAGATGATCATCAGTGGACGTCCGGCCTTGGCAACGGCCTCGAGCAGCGGCAGTAGTTCACGAATATTGGAGATTTTCTTGTCGTAGAGCAGGATGTAAGGGTCATCGAGCTCGGCGCTCATGTTCTGCTGATTGTTGATGAAATATGGAGATAGGTAGCCGCGATCGAACTGCATTCCTTCCACGACCTCGAGCTCGTTGTACAGGCCTGAACCTTCCTCAACGGTGATCACGCCTTCCTTGCCCACCTTGTCCATAGCATCGGCAATGATACGGCCTATTTCTTCATCGGCATTTGCCGAGATGGTACCCACCTGTGCAATCGCCTTGTCGTCCTTGCAGGGCTTGGAAATTTTCTTGAGTTCGTCGACTGCGGCTATAACTGCCTTGTCGATACCACGCTTGAGATCCATGGGATTCATGCCGGAGGTGACGGCCTTCATGCCCTCTTTTAAAATGGATTGGGCCAGTACGGTTGCAGTCGTGGTACCGTCACCCGCCACATCGGAGGTCTGGGATGCCACTTCCTTGACCATCTGTGCGCCCATGTTCTCGAATTTGTCTTCGAGTTCGATTTCCTTAGCAACCGATACGCCGTCCTTGGTGATGGTCGGTGCGCCAAAACTCTTCTCAAGCACAACGTTACGTCCCTTCGGCCCGAGAGTTACCTTTACGGCGTTGGCCAGTACATTCACCCCATCCAGCATGCGGTGCCTGGCCTCGTCACTGAATCTTAATTCTTTCGCTGACATTTATTTATCCTCTTAAGATCTTATTAATCAATTCGTTTGGAATCTGGTTTTGTCGAATTTCGAAAATAACTCAGGCCTCGACGACAGCCATGATGTCATCTTCGCGCATCACCAACAGGTCTTCTCCGTTTACCTTGATCTCGGTGCCGGAATACTTGCCGAACAGCACCTTGTCGCCGACGTGGATATCCAGCGGGCGAACCTCACCGTTTTCGAGGATCTTGCCGTTTCCAACAGCAACAACCTCGCCGCGGACAGGCTTTTCGGTAGCAGAATCGGGTATAACGATCCCCCCTGCTGACTTACGCTCTTCTTCCATGCGCCTAATCACGGCACGATCATGTAATGGTCGGATGTTCATAACTTTCCACTCTCCTTATTTTCCTTATAAAATAATAAGTTGCATTAAGCGACGTATCGCCAGGACGATTATTAGCACTCGCCCTTGTTGAGTGCTAATAATAGTGGCGAATTTATAAGAGTCAAGATGTGCGGGGAAAGAAATGATGAATAAATTTAAGGTGTAATGCGTTACATATGGCGGTCATTGTTGTCATCGACTCGCTCGGACTCCCCTTCGATGATGCGAGGCCCACGATCCCCCTCAGTATGGTATGTAGGCCTGGAGACCATAGCATGGCGACGGATAAACCAGACAATGAATCGCCGCCTTAAGGAAGGGATCAGGCACAGAAAACCCACCGTATCCGTAAAAAATCCCGGGGTCAGCAATAAGGCCCCGCTGATCAACAAGACCACGCCTTCCATCATCTCGATTGCCGGCACCTCTCCCCGTCCCAGTGTTGAACGGACACGGGACAGGATCGAAAATCCCTGAAATCTGATTAATAATGCCCCCAGAACAGCGGTAAAGACCACCAGGGTGATCGTCGGCAACGCTCCGATGACCGCCCCCACCTTGATCAATATATAGATCTCGAACAAGGGGACGAATAGAAACAATATCAATAAGATACGAAACATTGCGTGCAGGCAAACCCGGTGGATCAGTAGATATCAAAACTCGATCATAACATATTACCTTTTTGCCCCATGAGCCTGCATGGTGTATTTTTTTGATATGCAAACCAAATATCTCTTAGTCATTACAACCAGTCCCGACGCCTCCAGTGCCGAATCACTGGCGAGCACCTTGGTTGAACAGGGGCTTGCGGCATGTATCAATATCATCCCGAATATCCGCTCGGTCTATATGTGGAAAGGTGAGCACGTAACAGGCGCGGAGAACATACTCCTGATCAAGACCCTGGCGACATGTTACAATCAGCTTGAAAAGACCATTGAATCACTTCACCCTTATGAACTCCCTGAAATTATCGCGGTCCCTATCGAAACCGGTTTGGCTGAATATCTGGCATGGATCGGTGAAATCCAAAAATGAGCACTGCATTGCGGAAACACGGGATCAAATGTCCCATAATCGGACCGTGACTGAACATCACTGCAGTTATGATCCCTAATATTAAGATTCGGTAATACCCTTGCCGTTAAACTTAACTGTGGATATCTGTTGATATTATGATGTACTGCTGGTTATGCCAATGAAGCCTTCCATCCCCAATCGCATTCACTACTCCTGCATAAAGCAGATCTTCACACTGCTCCTTGTGGTGATCTCCTTGAGTGTTGTCATGGATACCGCCGACGCAGAAGATGCGGGCAACGGCGACAAGGGCATACTGGAATCATTGTCATCACTGGGTGAACGCCTGGGACTGACGGAGTCTGACAATACCTTTGGCGATAAATTCCTCGAGCCCGATCAGGCCTTCATCTTTTCCGCAGAGGTAAAAGATGCCAATACAGTCATCGCCCATTGGGACATTGCCAATGGCTACTATATGTACCGTGATAAATTCAAATTCACATTGATCAAGGACAACGGTACCACGCTGGGGGAATTCCAGGCGCCTAAGGGAAAATTGAAGACGGATGAAACATTCGGAGATACGGAAGTCTATTATCATCAGGTATCGTTAACCCTGCCATTACAACGCGCTGACACTGCCCTGACCCCTATAACACTCGAGGCGAAATTCCAAGGCTGTGCAGATGCCGGATTCTGCTATCCGCCGATCACCAAATCCATCGATCTCTTGCTGCCAGTCGCCACAGCATCCGCAGCTCCGCCCGGTAAAGCATCAGGTAGCGTAGTCATACCCGAACAGGACCGTATCGCACAATTACTTTCCAGCGATAAAACCTTCTGGGCCCTGTTGAGCTTCTTCGGTTTCGGTCTGCTGCTGGCTTTTACGCCGTGCGTATTTCCCATGATACCAATCCTGTCCAGCATCATCGTTGGACAAGGCGCGCAGGTTACCACAAACCGCGCCTTCCTTCTGTCACTGACCTATGTGATGGCCATGGCCGTCACGTATACCATTGCCGGTGTTATCGCCGGACTGTTCGGCAGCAATCTGCAGATTGCATTTCAGAATCCTTGGATACTGGCAAGTTTCAGCGTCCTGTTCGTACTGCTCGCCCTGTCGATGTTCGGTTTTTACGACCTGCAATTGCCCAACAGTCTGCAGTCCAGGCTTGCCCGGATCAGCTCGCAACAACAAGGCAGTACCTTTATCGGCGCCGGCATCATGGGATTCCTGTCGGCACTTATTGTCGGACCCTGCCTTGCTGCCCCCCTGGCTGGTGCACTGATCTATATCGGGCTGAGCGGTGATGCCCTGCTGGGAGGCGCGTCACTGTTCATGCTCAGCCTCGGTATGGGTGTACCACTGCTGATCATCGGGACCTCGGCAGGTAAATTGCTGCCACGGGCAGGCGAATGGATGAATATCATCAAGGCCGTTTTTGGCGTGCTCCTGCTCGGCCTTGCAATATGGATAATTGAGCGCATTATCCCGGAACAAGTCACCATGTTGTTGTGGGCGTCGTTATTAATCGGCGCGGCGGTCTATATGGGAGCAGTGGAAAAACTGGGGGTCGAAGCCACAGGCTGGCAGAAACTGTGGAAGAGCTGTGGCCTCATCATGCTCATCTATGGTGTATTGCTGATGATCGGCGCTGCCGGAGGTGGAAATGACATCATCCAGCCGCTACGTAATGCCAATCTGCCCTTTAACACAACGACAACCTCCACGAATCTCACCAAAGGCCTGGAGTTCAAGACTGTCAAGAGTTTGAGCGCGCTCGATCAGGAGATCTCATCCGCAGCGGCCGCCAATCGCCCGGTGATGCTGGATTTCTATGCCGACTGGTGCTATGACTGCAAGCGTATGGAAAAACGTACTTTTACTGACCCGAGCGTGCAACAATCATTGAAGGATGTCGTCCTGTTACAGGCAGATGTCACCGCAAATGACGTGCAAGACAAGGAACTATTACGTTATTTCCGTTTACCCGGGCCTCCCGCCATCCTGTTCTTTTCACCGCAAGGCAATGAAATCAGTCAATACCGCCTGATAGGCTTTCTCGATCCGGAAAGATTCCGCGAACATATTGAAGGTGCATTTACGCATTCACTCTGAGTCGCCGTCTCATGGTCAAAGAAGACGGCCACGACTGATCACGCTTGTCGCCTTGACGCTGGTTACCTTACTTCTAGGCGCTTCGCTCTATTATTATCAACATATGCAACAAAATGCTGCTGAAGAGGACCAACAAGGCCCCTTTTTGCATCCACCCATCGGACAGCTCCGGCCGGGATTCACCCTCCCTGACATGCATGGGGCACTGCATAATATCAATGAGTGGAACAACCGGGTCGTGGTCGTCAATTTCTGGGCGAGCTGGTGCAAGCCCTGTCGTCACGAGATACCGCTTTTTACCCGCCTGCAGTCCGAGAAAGGCAGGCTCGGTCTGCAATTTGTCGGGATTGCAATCGATGAAATACCAGCCGTGAATAAATTTATCGCGGATCTGGATACTCCTGTCAATTATCCCATGTTGGTAGGTCGGGACGAGGCGATCACCATCGCCAAGCAATATGGTAACGAATTCGGTATCTTGCCCTACTCGGTCATACTTGATCGCAATGGCCGTATCGCCTTTGTCCAGTATGGGGAATTCAAAGAGGGTATAATCGAAAAGGAACTGTCAAATCTGCTATAAATTGATAACTGTCAACAACGTGGATGCATCCGCAAGGCTATCCATAATCATTCGATGGTCACAAGATCTTCAAATCTGCTGTCAATTTGACATGAATTGCAGTGATCATTACATTATCTTGTAAAAATAGACAATTACATCAGTCGATGCTACATTAATAGCCGATATATAATAAGCTGTCACTAAATGCTATGATTTCCTGTGATTTATCATATAACTGCGGAGATCATGCAGTCATAATAAACGAGCACACAAGGATATGTGGCACTGCAATGGCTAAAATCCTGGTAATCAACGGGCCCAATCTCAACCTGCTAGGAGACCGGGAACCCGATCATTACGGCCATAGAAGCCTGGACGATATCAATCATCAACTGGCGGATATCGCCCGGGAATCCAATCATACGCTGAGCCATTACCAGAGCAATGCGGAACATGCGCTGGTCGAACGCATCCAGACGGCTATGCGCGAACATGTTGATTTCATAATCATCAACCCGGCGGCATTCACCCATACCAGCGTCGCTCTACGGGACGCGCTCAGCGCTGCAGGCATCCCGTTTATAGAGGTACATCTATCCAATATCCATGCTCGGGAGGATTTTCGCCATAAGTCATATTTTTCCGACATCGCGACCGGTGTCATCAGTGGATTTGGGCCAGTCTCTTACGAGCTGGCGCTGCGTGCCGCAATTGCATTGTTATCGAACAAGGACAAATAATCCAGGGAACCAACAGAGACGGGGTTTTATGGACATACGAAAGATCAAGAAACTGATAGAATTACTGGAAGAGTCAGACTTGGCTGAAATCGAGGTACAGGAAGGCGAAGAGTCGGTCCGCATCAGCCGGACCATGAATCAGCCGACACAGACCTTTATCTCCGCGATGCCGCCGCCGGTAGCCGCTGCACCTGCACCGGTCGAATCAACGCAGCAGGAATCCGATAAGGGCGCACTACCACCCGGACATACCATTACTGCACCGATGGTCGGAACCTTTTATCGTGCCCCTGCACCGGGTGCCACCCCCTTTGTTGAAACAGGTCAACGGGTCTCAGTGGGAGATTCATTGTGCATCATAGAGGCCATGAAGATGCTCAACCAGATCGAATCCGACAAAGACGGGGTAATCAAGGCAATCCTGGTGGAAAACGGTCAACCGGTCGAATACGGTGAGCCGTTATTTATCATTGAATAATACATATGTTCGATAAAATCGTTATTGCCAATCGGGGCGAGATCGGCCTGCGTATCTTGCGGGCATGCAGGGAGCTCGGCATCAAAACAGTGGCCGCTCATTCAACAGCGGACCGCGATCTCAAGCATGTATTGCTGGCCGATGAATCAGTGTGCATCGGCCCCCCGTCATCGGCCGAAAGTTACCTGAATATACCAGCCATCATCAGTGCAGCGGAGGTTACGGATGCTGTCGCAATCCATCCCGGTTATGGTTTTCTGGCCGAAAATGCCGATTTTGCAGAACGCGTGGAACAAAGCGGATTTATATTCATCGGCCCGCGCTCTGAAACGATTCGCCTCATGGGTGACAAGATTTCTGCCATCAAGGCGATGCAACAGGCCGGTGTTCCCTGCATACCCGGTTCCAGCGGGCCCCTTGATGATACAACGGAGAAATGCCTGTCACTGGCGCATGCAATCGGCTATCCGGTCATCATCAAGGCCGCCGGTGGCGGTGGCGGAAGGGGTATGCGTGTAGTCCACAGCGAGGCAACACTGTTGAACGCAATAACGCTTACCCGTTCGGAAGCCGCCAATGCATTCGGCAACGATACCGTGTATATGGAAAAGTATCTTGAACACCCGCGCCACATCGAGATCCAGATATTGGCCGACACCCACGGTAATGTCATCCATCTGGGTGAGCGTGATTGTTCGATGCAACGTCGTCACCAAAAGGTTATCGAGGAGGCGCCCGCTCCCGGAATTACACCGAAACAACGTGAACATATCGGCAGACTATGCGTCGAGGCGTGCCTTGAAATAGGTTATCAGGGTGCAGGGACATTCGAGTTTTTATATGAAAAGGGAGAATTTTATTTCATCGAAATGAATACCCGCATCCAGGTCGAGCATCCCGTAACCGAGATGATCACGGGTATCGACATCGTCAAGGAACAATTCAGGATTGCGGCCGGAGAGCCGCTATCCCGCAAACAGGACGATATCGAATTCATGGGACATGCCATCGAATGCAGGCTGAACGCCGAAGATCCAGTGAAATTCATCCCCTGTCCCGGTGTAATCACCCTGTATCACCCCCCGGGAGGCCCTGGTATTCGGGTAGATTCTCATATCTATAACGGGTACAGCGTCCCGCCCTATTATGACTCCATGATCGGCAAACTTATCGCCCATGGAGAGACGCGGGATTCGGCCTTGGCACGTATACGTACGGCACTTGCAGAGGTCGTTATCGACGGAATAGAAACCAACATTCCTCTCCACCGTGATATCATCAATGATCTGGCCTTTATGGCGGGAGGAACCAACATTCACTACCTGGAGAAAAAACTCGCCAGCACCACCGTATAGACCCTTGCCGGCCACAGCAGACTGAAATATTCCCGGTGTGACAGTGACCCTTTAATCAGCCACCCGATCTTACTATGATAAGACCTGTACCTCCCGGTTAATAAAGGACACTGCAGCGTCATGACGTTAACAGAATTGCGATACCTGGTCGCCGTCGCCCATGAACGTCATTTCGGCAAGGCGGCCGAAGCCTGCTACGTCAGCCAACCTACCCTGAGTGTCGCCATTAAAAAGCTGGAAGATGAACTGGGTGTCGCAATCTTTGAACGCGGCAAGTCCGAGGTTGGCATAACGCCCATCGGTGAACGCATAATCGAGCAGGCGCAGCGTATCCTGGAAGAGACTGCATCCCTCAAACAGATTGCGCAACAGGGAAAGGATCAACTGAGCGGTGCACTACAACTGGGCGCCATATATACAATCGGGCCCTATCTGTTACCACACATCATACCGATCCTGCATAAAGCCGCGCCCTCAATGCCGCTGATCATAGAGGAGAATTACACCTCTCAACTCAGCGAACGTCTAAAGCAGGGAGATCTTGATGTCATCATCATTTCATTGCCATTCAATGAGCCGGGTATCGTTACCCTGCCTCTCTATGATGAGCCGTTCTATGTGGTCGCTCCGGTCGAGCACCGCTGGCATGAATGCGATGCTGTCGATATCGAAGAACTGGCATCAGAGAAATTACTATTGCTCGGACCCGGGCACTGTTTCAGAGATCAGGTTTTGACAGCCTGTCCCGCCTGTAATCACACCGCGGTCACGGAAGGCAGTATCCAGAAAACCGTCCAGGGAGGATCTCTGGAGACCATTCGCCACATGGTTGCATCCGGAATGGGCATTACAGTGCTGCCCTGTGCCGCAACCATCCCTGACCATTATGCGCAATTACTACTGACTGTTCGACCCTTTATGCCACCTGTTCCAAAACGTCGTGTAGCCCTTGCCTGGCGTACTAGTTTTCCACGCCCCAAGGCAATCGAGGCGGTTAAACAGGCTATCCTCGCCTGTAAAATGGACTGTGTCGCCTTTTTATAGCTAACAATGTCCGGCAAGATGAAGCCCGTGGTGATCATCGGCACCGGCCTTGCCGGTTATAACCTCGCCAGGGAAATCAGGAAACTGGGTGCTAACATACCTCTGCAGATTGTTACCGCAGATGACGGCCAATTTTATTCCAAACCGATGCTATCCAATGCATTGACAAATAGCAAAACTCCGTCGGTCCTCGCCATTGCCAGCGCGGAACAAATGTCTCAACAGTTAAACGCCACTATCCAGACCAATAGAACTGTTACGGCTATAGACACCGTATCACAACAACTCGAAATCGATAAAGACATCATATCCTACGACAAGCTGGTACTCACCCTGGGCGCCGAACCGTACCCGCTGTCGTTGAACGGCGATGCGGCCTCAGAGACAGTCTCAATCAATAATCTTGATGATTATGCACGATTCAGAAACGCTATTGAAAATTCTACACATATCGCCATCATCGGGCCGGGATTGATCGGCTGTGAATTCGCCAACGATCTTTGCAACGTGGGCAAACACGTCACCGTCATAGGCCCTGATGCCACGCCACTCGCCAGGCTCATACCGACAGAAGCCGGTAGTGCGTTACGGGATGCACTGAAACGTATCGGTATCGAGTGGCGCCTCGGAGTGGTCGCTGAAGAAATGGACTTTAATGGCAATGGTTATCGCCTGCGGCTTTCAGATGCGACATATGTTGATGCTGAAATTGTGTTATCAGCAATAGGGTTGCGGCCTAATATCCGGCTTGCCCAAACGGCGGGGCTCCGAACCAACCGTGGCATCGTTGTCGACAGAAACCTGGCCACCAGTATTGAAAAGGTCTATGCCCTGGGTGACTGCATGGAGGTTGAAGGTCTGGTATTGCCGTTTGTCATGCCTATCATGCATTGCGCGCGCGCTCTCGCAAGAACGCTGGTACAACAGCCGACACGGTTGTTCTATCCTGCCATGCCGATTGCCGTAAAGACGCCCGCACATCCCGTGATTGTCTCCCCTCCCCCGGCCGGGGCCAATGGCGATTGGCGCATCAATATCGACGAATACGGTGTACATGCAGAGTTCAGGGATGATAAGGGGCAATTGTCAGGATTTGCCCTGACCGGCGCCGCGACCAGGGAAAGACAATCGCTGACCAGCAAGCTGCCACCGTTACTGGCTTGACACAATTGCCTATCTTCTGACAAGTATAAGTTTTCGTTCACTACGGTTGATATCGATATCGAAATGATGCAGATAACTCTGCCCTATCAAGCCGTCAAAATTATCCATGGTCTCAAGTATGACTACATCTACATTCTGTACAACAGCGCCATCCAGGCTTAATGAATCAAGCTTTCGCAACGGTGCCTGTATAATCCCGTTTGCCGTATTGAGGGTCAATATACCTGCATTCTCGGTAATCAATATGTCAAGCTCTTTGGCGACTTCGTTACTGACCGCCGTGAACGATGCACCGGTATCGATTAAAAGCCGAAATGATTGCGGCAATCCGTTGAGCTTCGCAAGCACGTAATATGCATCACCGCTTGAGTACAGTGGCACTTCTATGAGCCCCGGGGTATTGATGCGTTGTCTGGCGGTGGCAATGCTCGGTCCCAGTTCCTGTGACAGTTCGGGATTCAACCGAATGGCGTATTCGAGTTTCGACACTGCAGCCCGATAGTTTCCCGCATTGAAATATTGCCTGCCAAGCAAATTATAATAAACCGCATAATCCGGATCAGTGTTGATTTCATCCTCCAGCATTGAGATCATATCGACGGTGGATAATCGCTGCCCCTGTTCGTTGATTTCAGCCAGCACAAGACGCCTGATACGCGGCAGAATTGTATCTTTCATGGCGGGATCGATATCCATGGCCTGGTGTAGCTGATCCCTGGCATCCTGAAAATTGCCACGTTGCTCCGATATCTCCGCGCGTAACAACAACCGCCGGGCGCTTTCATCCAGACGCTGTACTGCATCATCCAGTAATGCAGTCGCACCATCATAATCATTATTATCCACAGCCGTTCTGACGAGGGTGATGTAGGCCTTTTCCAGATGGGGATAGACGCGGTCCCGTAAATCAGGATGCTGTGACAACAGCTCTCTGCCCAGGTTTATTGCTTCACGCCATTGCTCGTCATTGACCAGCATCTGGACGCGTTCGAGCATGCCTGAGGGGATATTCTCATAATAGTATTTCGAATACTCCGCCAGAGTCAGCGATGTACTGTTTGGAATTGAATCCATAAGTTCCCGTACTGCCATGGCATCAATTACTTCATAGACGGTAGGATCATTGGTTTTCGTCATGGCAACACCGATCAGTTGCCGGTTCTGCGGGTCAATCATTGCGCCACCCTGCCATTCCATCGCCTGTTGCAATCTGACAAGATAAGTCACGGCTCCATTAGGCTTTTCGAACGGCAGTGAATCCACCCATCCACCGATGTCCTCTCCGGCGGCAAGGGCAATGAATTCGCGGCCGAGATAGAGCGCACCCGTCTCATCGGAAACTTGCAATGATAGTCCTGAAGACAATTCGCTTGTAACGGCGACAATACCATGGCCGATATTTTCTCCTATTACATCATGCAAGATAAAATGTTTTCCACGAGCATTTATCACGCTCCCTTCATCGGCATCCTTTATGGAGGGTAGCGGCAGTACCAGTGTATGGTTGCGCGCGGTGACAATAGCCAGTGCATGATGGATGCTACGATCGATGCTATCCTTGAGTTCCACGCGCACGACGGCGTCAGTGATACTCGGAGTCTGGCCTTTTGAATCTGAAACCGATGTTAACTCTGATCCCTCCATTGACGAGACCCGGGACTGGCTGATCCGATCGGTATTTTTTATACCTTCATGTCCGTCTATGTGGATTTGCAGGATAGCGATGACATATCCCAACACCAGGCCAATAAATAAAAAAGACAGGGTATACCGGGATATCCAGCGTTGATCCCGGCCATTATTTTGCGGTTTTGGTCTGTTACTGATCATTGTACCGGGATTGCACCGTTATTTTTCAGGAGGTAATCCCGGAAGTGCCCTATCCATCTTTCTGCGGCTATTATCACTTGGGCCGGAATCTCCATCTTGTGGTGGTGATTCCATCGGTGAATGGCCCATTTCGGCGCTTGTCACGACGCTATAATTTTTCGGGAAGGTAAATTGTCCGACAGGAAATGCAGTATCAAGAACGATTCGCTTGACCTCATATATATTATTACCTTGAGCATCCATGGTACGTAATGGAGATCCCAGTTCAAGATACTGTTCATCCAGCTTTTCTTGTGCGGTCTCACATGGATTATCGGAGGCGGTGTATTCAATCATGCCAGCATCCTTACCGGCCTTGGATATTGCGGCCATTTCTTCGGTAAACCGCCTGATGTCTGGCTGTTTGGCAAGCCGTTTTGAGAGATAAACATCAAAACAGTGGACATCACCCATTAACACCTTATAGTGTCTGGTCTGGTAACCTATGATCACGGGACCCTTGCCCTGGTCGACGAATACAGGACTGGTCTGCGACAGGCGCGTTGATCCCTGCTTATCAGGTCGTGCCTGGTTGTTTACAGATATACTCATATCGATTACCAGGCGCTCTGCAACATTGACGGCAAACAGCTTCTGTTTAGACAGGTCCACAAGCATATAGCCCTTCAGGTTACTGCTGTCGATACGCGCCGTATCCTTATCAATCCGCACCAGGATGCGATTTCCCATATCGTCATTGCTTTCAATCAAGGTACCGGCAAGCAACGGTGTCGTCACGATAGCGATAACCGCTGAGATCATGAGGATATAACGCCTGGCCATTCGACTGCCTTTTTTTCGCATGTGTCTTAGTGTAGCATGCCCTTGCCGTTTATTCTTATAAGTGACTAATTTATATGAATTTAAAGTTGATTAATGAGGCAGTGTAGTCCCCAGACCTATCAAAAATTCCCGTCAACAGACGCTATATCTTGTTGGTATTGCCTGCCAGAATAGTGATCAGGACATTTTTGACAAGGAGCAATGGCCGTCAACGAATCTATAAAAACCATCAAACCTGCGGATTTGCCCACACCGCCTGAGGCTGCGCTCCAGATCATGCGGGCATGCTCTCGCGATGAAAACAATTCCACAGAAATTGCAAGCCTTGCCGCAAGCGATCCGGTTCTAACAGCCGAATTGTTACGTGTGGTTAATTCACCATTTTTTGGTCTGGGCAGTGAAATCAAATCCATACCGCGTGCCGTCACTGTCCTTGGTCAACATGCACTGCGTAATCTGGCACTTTGCATCGCCGTGCGTGATGCTTTGAAACATCACATTATCGACGGATTTGATACCGCGGAATATTGGGAAGACGCTCTGCTACGTGCAGTCAGTGCGCGCCTATTGGCCCGTGAAACAGGTATGGATCCAGACGAATGTTTTACTGCAGGTTTATTGCAGGATTTTGGATTGCTGGTGTTGATCTATGTCAATCCTGATAAAGCACCTTTATGGGTAAGCCTCCGCACGCTTGATCCTGATTCACGTCTGGCAGAGGAACGGATGATTTTTGATACCTCACATGATCACGTAATTACCCTCCTAGGACAATCATGGACACTTCCGGATGAGTTAACCCGGGCGCTTGGAGATCATCACAATGATACCATCGCCTCGCATGCATCAGGGCTCGCGAACCTCCTCTATTGTGCCGATTGGATGGCGGCTGTGTATATCGCAGCTGATAAAAATAAAGTCATTGAACGGTGTCACAGTCTGCTCAGCGATGTATTCGGCGTGGAAAGGCAACAGATAGAAAACATTCTTGACAAAATTCCAAAACAGGCCGAAGAGGCGGCAGCATCACTCGGTCTCCGTATTAAACGACAACCCGATTATGAACAGATACTTCATGAGACCAACATCCGTCTGGCGGAAGAAAATCTGAGTTACCAGGAGCTTACCTGGCGCCTTGAAAATACTCTCAAGGAAAGGGACCGCCTGGCGGAAGAATTGAACAAGGAACTGGATCTCGCTAGAGATATACAGCGCAGCATGTTACCTGACACAAGCAATTCGAATCTGCCTGTTACAGGCATGAACATGGCAGCACGTGAACTTTCAGGAGACTTTTTTGATTATTTTTATATCAACCGGAGCGGCAAAATTTATTTCAATTTGGGCGACGTATCCGGCAAGGGGATCAATGCAGCCCTGTTGATGGCAAAGACAAGCAGCCTGTTCCGGTGCCTGGGTAAGCAGGTTCATGAGCCGTCACGACTCCTGGCGCAAATCAATTTGGAATTATGTGATACGTCCACACGAGGTATGTTTGTTACGATGATCGCCGGGGTTTACGACCCGACTAGCGATTGGATAACGCTTGTCAATGCCGGACATCTTCCGGCACTGCTGGTGTATCAGGATGGTACATCGCGCATGCTTGATGCACAGGCTCCGCCAGTTGGGATCACTGCAGAAAGCAAGTTTCCCGAAACCGAGATATCTCTTGACGGAGGAAGTCTCTATATATTTTCCGACGGACTGACGGAAGGGCATCTTGCCGATGGGTCCGTGCTGGGCGTCCAGGGCCTTGTGAATCTGCTGACCAGCCTGTCGGAAAAACCCGCAAAACAACGCCTGCAAACTATTGCAGATTATTTCCATGGAACCGGTTCACCGCTTCATGATGATATAACCTTACTGATTGTAGATAGCATCCATGATAAAAAACAATAAACTGGCCGAGATTTGTATCCCGTCACAAGCGGAACAACTGAAGATAGTCCGCGATAAAGTCCATATGATCGCCGAACAGCAGGGATGCCTGCAGGAAGATATCAAATGCATGGTTCTGGCTGTCAACGAGGCATGCATGAATATCATGCAGCACGGATACGGACCGGACATCTGCGGTAATATCGTGCTTGAGATACTCAGGGATAATGATCATTTAATATTTCACCTGATCGATTTCGCTAAACCTGTCGACGAATGTGCAATCAAGTCACGTCCGCTTGATGAGATACGCCCTGGAGGACTGGGAGTTCATCTGATAAATGAAGTAATGGATGAAGTACGATATATCGATTGCAACGACAGAACTGGAAATATACTCGAAATGAAAAAGAAAATAAAAAAGAAGGTGCGCGAAAGTTAATGGACATCAAGACCCGCAAGGAAGGCGTATATACCATTATCATACTGTCAGGCGAGGTCGACCTGCATTTTTCCCCTCGCGCCAGAGAACAAATCCTGAAATGTCTGGGTGACAAAGACAATGTCCTTGTTGATCTTTCCTGTGTTGAATATATCGACAGCTCGGGGATTGCTAGCCTGGTTGAGGGTTATCAAGTTGCCAAAAACAACGGTCTTAAATTCGGCCTTATCAACGTCAGCGACCCTGCCATGCAGGTAATACAGCTTTCCCGCCTGGATACCGTTTTCCCGATCCATAAGTCACTCAAAGACCGTATGGAACAGGATATATGAGCAACGTCAGTGACAGAAAAAATGCCTGGAGCCCGGTCAGGCTTGTCGAAAGTATCGGCAGGCGCACACTGAAGGGTATTGCCGAACTCGGCTATATTGCCAGCCTGTTCATTGAAAGCCTGTACTGGCTGATAATGGGCAAACACCGCAGACAACCCGTTCGTATTGCTTCCACCTTCAGTGAAACCATGATGATCGCGATTGAGGCCATCCCGATTGTCTCTGTCCTGTGCTTTGCCGTAGGGATAATGCTTGCCATTCAATCCATTGCCACATTGAAAATATTCGGCGCAGAAGCCAAGGTCGTGATCGGTATTGCGCTGTCTGTCACCCGTGAATTTTCACCTCTGATTGTTAGTATTCTGGTTGCGGGACGATCCGGTTCGGCCATCACGGCGCGCATAGGGACCATGCACGAATCACAGGAGCTCGATGCACTGCAGGTCATCGGTATCAACCCAGTGCGTTATCTGGTAACACCACTGATGTTGGCAATGCTGATATCCGTTCCGTGCCTGACGATTCTGGGTGATTTCATGGGATTGTTAGGTGGTGCCGTGTTTACTACACTTGAACTCGGAATGAATATATCCACATATGCCGATCGCAGTCTTGATGTACTGACCGTGGATGATATCCGGCAGGGACTTGTAAAAAGCGTAATATTCGCCATCATCATCGTCATGCTAGGGGTCAGTAACGGTTTCATGGTCAGAGGTGGCGCAGAAGGCGTAGGTCGGGCGACAACACGATCGGTCGTCTTGTCTATAAGCTTTATCGTCCTGGCCGATATGATATTCACTTATATACTGAACAGATAGGCCAGGTATACAAAATGTCATCGCATCAGCACAGGACAGAGGAATCCGATGCAACCGGGCATCCTCAATCGCCTGCTGCGAATTCCTCTTCGTTGCCCCAGGAAGTGATCAGGATAGAGAACCTTGTCACCCATTATGGTCAAAGACAGATCCTAGACAAAATAAATCTGACCGCCTACAGAGGTGAAATTATGGTCATCATGGGCGGCAGTGGTTCGGGTAAAACCACCTTGTTGCAACATTTACTGGGCCTCAAGCGTCCGACATCCGGAAATATCTATATCCTAGATAAGGATATTACCAAGATCAGCACAGATGAAATGCATGACCTGAGACGGGATATGGGGGTTGCATTCCAGGGAGGCGCTTTGTTCAGTTCCATGACTGTCGCCGAAAACGTTCAACTGCCGTTACGGGAGCATACCAGGCTTGATAATAACACCATAAATATCATGACCCGCCTGAAGCTCGAGCTGGTCAATCTGGCTGGATTCGAAAACCTGATGCCTTCGGAACTTTCTGGAGGGATGGTCAAACGTGTGGCATTGGCACGTGCCGTGATCATGGACCCCAAATTGTTGTTTTTCGACGAACCGTCCGCCGGGCTTGATCCTGTGGTATCTGCAGAACTGGATGAATTGATATTACGCCTCAAACAGGCCATGAAGATGACAATCATCGTTGTAACACATGAACTGGAAAGCGCCTTCAAGATAGCCGACAGGATTACAGTCCTAGATAACGGCCGGATCCTGATGACCGGAACTGTTGACGAGATTCGCAACAGCGATTCCGAGCGCATTCAAAACATGCTGAACCGCAGGCCGAGGAAAGAGGCGATAAACGCCGATGAATACATGCAACGTCTCACAGGGCAGTAATCAGCCGGATATGATATCGAAAACATACTTTACGGTTCATCTCGCATGAAACAGGAAAATATAAACTATCTGGTGGTCGGGGTTTTTGTATTATCGATGTTCATCCTGTTGCTCATCGTCCTGCTGCATATTTCAGGCAAGGCAGGAGGCACCGAACCTTATTACGTTCTCTACACCAATATCAGTGGTATCGACAAGGGTACACCGGTGACTTACGGCGGTTACCATATCGGGCAGGTTGGTGAAATAACGCCACAACATATCGACGGTAATACACACTATCGGCTGGAACTCGCATTGAAGGCCGGCTGGAAGATACCCTCCGACAGTGTCGCACGCATCATTTCCCCAGGTTTGTTATCAGATGACCTGATTGATATCACCGAAGGGGACAGTTCGACCTACCTTAAACCCCGCGATGTCATACAGGGAGAAAATGCCATCAATATGATGGCATCGTTGAATACATTGGCATATGAAATCAAGGAACTATCCGACAACAGCATCGAACCGCTCATCAACAACCTGAACAGATATGTATTGACTATCGGCAGCAACCTGAACACAAACATTCCTGCCGTGACAGCCAACATGAACCGCTTGTTGGAAAGTCTGAATTCGAGTGCGAACAAGCTGGCACAATTGCTCAATGAAGAGAACCAGCAACATCTTTCCAACGTATTTCAAAATGCCGATATTATTTCACAGCACCTTGCAACCATGGCAGAGGGTCTGAATAATGCCCGTCTGCAGATCGACAGAATACTTGACAATGCCAACAGCCTGGTGTCAGACAACAGCGAGGATGTCCGCCATTCGGTTGTCGATCTGCGCAACACCCTTGGAATCATCTCGGAGAACATCGGTGGCATTATCTACAATCTTGAAAGCACCAGCCGTAATATCAACGAGTTCAGCAGGCAAATCCGCAATAATCCCGGCGTCCTGATCAGCGGATCGAAACCGAAGCAGGACGAGGTGCAACGCTGATGGCCATAAACACGGACAGGTTATCTCTTGCGGCACTGCTGATTATTACTTTATTGATCAGTGGTTGTGCCGGGCGTGGTTCCGTGCCGGAAGATCACTTTTATCGACTACCCGACATCAGGCCGACCAAGACTTACGATGAACATGTCTTCAATTCATCATTCGGAATCGCCCCGTTACGCGCACAGGGTCTGACGGGGGATCGGGCGATACTGTATGTTGATGCAAGCCGCCCGTTCGAGATTCAACGCTATTATTATCACCATTGGACGGATTCGCCGCCCGCGTTGATACAGGAGCACCTGCTCGGATACCTGAGGACGTCGGGTATAGCGGCTGAGGTCTTGCGTTATGAACCGGGCATGCAGGCCGGCGCCATCATCGACGGCACTTTACTGCACTTCGAGCGCGTCATCGGTTCTGATGGAATCAGCGTCGAGGTCGCGCTCGAACTGGATTTCAAAAACCGGGGTAACGTGACCTCGTGGCACAAGGAATATCACGTAACGGTACCGGTAAAGAATGCATCGCTCCATGCCACTATCGAAGGTTTCGGTGCAGCTCTGCAACGGGTTTTCGATGCCTTCACCACGGACCTGGCGTCGAAATTTGGTTGATTTCCAGTCAATACACCATCATGGATCGTCAAACAGCACCTTGCGTGCCGCTGTTATCGCGACCCCATGTTCAACAGGTGCCTTGACCTGCTCCAACACATCGTCCAGCGCCGCCAGACAATGCAGCACATTTCGCGGATTGCTTGAATAGCCCATCAGCCCGATACGCCAGACCTTACCCGCCATTATCCCGAGCCCAGCACCGATCTCGAGATCATAATCTGCCAGCAGATAGCTGCGCACGGTTGCATCGTCCACACCCTCGGGGATCCTGATGGCATTCAATTGCGGCAGGCGATGGGACTCCTCGACCACAAATAAAAGTCCCATTGCTTCGAGACCTGCTCGCAAGGCATGATGATTCCTCAAATGACGTGACCAGGCCTTGCCGAGCCCTTCCTCCTGGAGTATCAACAGGGCCTCATGGAGGCCATACAGGGCATTGATTGGAGCCGTATGATGGTAGGACCGTTTGGCACCGCTCCCCCAGTAACCCATGACCAGATTGAGATCCAGGAACCAGCTTTGTACCTTGTGATTACGCTGCTTGATCCTGTCCATTGCCCTGTCGTTGAAGCTGACCGGGGACAATCCGGGGGCGCAAGAAAGGCATTTCTGTGTCCCCGAATAGATCGCATCGATACCCCATTCATCGACGTTGACGGGGATCCCGCCCAGCGAAGTCACGGCATCGACGATGGTAAGGCAATCATGCTTGTGTGCCAGGTCAACCAGGGTTTTTACGTCCGAACGTGCGCCGGTCGAGGTCTCGGCATGAACAAAGGCCACAATCCTCGCATCGCTGTGCTTATTCAAGACATCTTCAACCTTGGCGGGATCGACTGCGCTACCCCATTCATCCTCCACCATCACGGGGATACCGCCGCAGCGCTCGACGTTTTCTTTCATACGTCCGCCAAATACACCGTTCTGGCATACGATGACCTTGTCTCCAGGCTCGACAAGATTCACAAAACAGGTCTCCATCCCGGCGGAGCCCGGCGCGGATACCGGCATGGTCAGGTTGTTCTTCGTCTGGAAGGCATATTGGATCAGATCCTTCATTTCATCCATCATGGTGATAAACGCCGGATCTAGATGGCCTATGGTAGGACGTGACATTGCCTCCAGAATCCGTGGATTGACATCGGATGGACCGGGCCCCATCAGGGTACGTTGTGGCGGATGAAACGGTTTTATTTTCATAGGTCCCTCACTTGATATGTTTACAATATAACTACGTGCGCTAAGTATGTATCAATGAAACTAGTCTACTATGCCGGACTCCAGCAATTCCGCCCAATGCCGTACCGGAATATCGGATTTGCCTTGCAACTGGATGAGACAACCGATATTTGCAGTCACAATACACTGTGGTTTACCTGATTCCAGCGCGCTGAGTTTGTCCGTAAGCAAACTTTGCGATAATCCGGGTTGCAACATGGAGTATGTGCCCGCCGCGCCACAGCACAGGTGTGAATCCGGGACATCAGTCAGCTCCATGCCACATTTCATCAGAATCCTGTCCATGGCTTCCGGCAGTTGCTGTCCGTGTTGCAGGGAACAGGGTACGTGTGACGCAACACGTTTGACCGGCAACGCAAACCGCAACTTCGACAGATCTTCATCGTCGAGCACCTCGACGATGTCACGGGTCAACTCCGATACCCGCCTCGCCTTGTCCGCATAGCCGGGATCATCACGCATGATATGACCATAGTCCTTGACCATGGCAGCACATGCGCTGGATGTTATCACGATGGCCTCAACACCCTGTTCAACGTCAGGCCACCAGGCATCGATATTGCGGCGTATCTGCTTGACGGCATCCTGCAGTTCCGTCAGATGATAACTCACCGCACCACAACAACCTGCTTGTCGATGGCGGATCATCGTAATTCCGACTCTGTCCATCAAGCGTGCGGTTGCACAGTTGATGTCGGGATGTGTGACGGCCTGTACGCAGCCTTCGAGGATAATCATGCGCCGTGGATGACGTGATACTGGCCATGCACCGGCGTTGTTTCGGGCAGGAATATTCATTCGCATATAAGCAGGCAGGACCCAGCGAAAGGCACGCATCAGGGACAGGACGGGTGCGAAACGTGACGGATAGGGCAGCATCAGGTTATATATCTTGCGCAGCAGTTTCTCCCGCCATGTTCTTAATCCTTGCCGTTCCGTCAGTTCACGTCCGATATCAAGCAGCCGGTGATACTGGACACCAGAAGGACAGGTGGTCTCGCAAGCACGGCAGGTCAGACAACGATCCAGGTGCAGTTGTGTCTTGTGTGATGGCGCGTCACCCTCAAGTATCTGTTTTATAAGATAGATGCGCCCTCTCGGTCCATCCAGTTCATCACCGAGCAGTTGATAGGTGGGACAGGTCGCGTTACAGAAACCACAATGTACGCAACTTCTGAGAATTGCGTCTGCATCCCGCCCGGTGGGTGTATCCCTGTATGACTCGACAAGTCTGGTTTGCATGATTGCACCACTATTTCATGAGAAATTTATGTGCGCAACCACGCGGATTGTGCGGGAAAACATGCTGGAAAACACAAAACCGGATTATATGCCGGCATACAACCTGCCCGGATTCAATATGCCGTGGGGATCAAAGGCTGACTTTAATCTCCTGTGTATGGCATACAGATTCGCCGGTAATGTATGAAATACTTCGCCTGTGCGATCACCACCACGAAAGACTGTAGCATGACCACCTGCCGAGGAGACAACGTTCCTAACATCATCAATGTGTTTGCGGGTTTTTAACCAGCGTTGTGCCCCGCCCCATTCTACCAGCCACTGTCCGTCGATATCCAATGCAGGCGTTGCCGGCGGAACCGAGATCCTCCACAAAGGTCCATCGGTGAAATAAAACTCATGCCTGTGTTCACGTATATCGTCCCAGAAGTGCTCACCTTCTGGATAGATGTTTCCTCCCAGTTGTCGATGGGCTGCCTCAATCCCTGCCTCAGTGCCCGACAATCGCAGATACAACCTTTCACTGTCATAGACCGAAGCGCTGATGGGTAAGGGTCTCCCGGCCCGTTGATTCATTGTCATCAGGGCATTATCCCTTGTACTCTCAAATACCAATGTGATCTCGTGTGCAGGTTTCGGTAACACCTTGAGGGTAATCTCGAGCAGGATGCCCAGCGTCCCCAATGCGCCAGCCATCAGGCGTGAGGCATCAAATCCGGCAACGTTTTTCATTACCTCGCCGCCAAAACTCAGGATCTCGCCATGGCCTGTCAGGCATTTGATACCCAGGATGTAGTCTCGTGCCGCTCCACGATAAGGCCTTGCGGGTCCTGATAATCCTGTGGCAATTGCACCGCCCAGTGTCGCGCAGGATTTAAAACAAGGTGGCTCGAAAGGCAGCATCTGTCCATGTCCGTCGAGGGTTTGCTCAATATCATTCAGTGTGGTACCAGCACGTGCCGTCAACACCAGTTCCGTCGGTTCATATTTGACTATTCCGCGATGTCCAACGGTATTGACAGGCTCACCCTCGGGATCACGACCATAAAATGACTTGCTGCCGCCACCTGAAATACAGAGTGCATGACGCGTCCTGATTGCCTCACGCAGCCGCTGCCTTAACCACTCGCTTTGATCATTGTCCGCTTTGTTGTCCATTCAGAATCGGTCCAGTTCGGGAAATGGCAGTTGTCCGGCATGCACGTGCATGGCGCCGAATTCGGCACAACGTTGCAGAGTGGGTATGGCCTTGCCCGGATTCAGCAAGCGACCGGGATCGAAGGCATCTTTTATGGCGTGGAATTGATTCAATTCAGCTGAATCGAACTGGCTGCACATCTGGTCAAGCTTTTCAACCCCCACACCGTGCTCTCCGGTTATCGTGCCACCAACCGCAATACAGAGTTCGAGGATTCTGGCGCCGAATGCCTCGGTGCGTTCCCGCTCACCTGATTGATTGGCGTCATAAAGTATCAAGGGATGAAGATTTCCGTCTCCGGCATGGAATACGTTGGCAACGGGTAATCGATACTCATCTGACCACACTGAAATCTGTTTCAATACCGCGGGAAGGCTGTGTCGTGGAATCGTTCCGTCCATGCAATAATAATCCGGTGCAATCTTGCCCACCGCCGGAAAGGCCGCCTTTCTGCCCGCCCAGAAAAGTTTGCGCTGTTTTTGGTCAATGGCCACCCTGATATCCACAGCCCGGTTCCTTGTTAATATATCCCGGACTTGTGCAATCTGTTCCTCCACCTCGGCCTCGATACCGTCCAGTTCACACAAGAGGATCGCAGCGGAATCCACAGGGTAACCTGCATGGATATAATCTTCTGCAGCCCGTATCGCGAGATTGTCCATCATCTCAAGACCGGCCGGTATGATACCCGCACCGATGATATCACCGACTGCTTTGGCCGCGGCTTCCACATCATCAAATGCGGTCAGGATAACCCGGGCGCTCTCGGGAACGGGCAACAGCTTGACGGTGACTTCGACTATGATACCCAACAGCCCTTCCGAACCAGTCATCAACGCCAGCAGATCATACCCCGGGCTATCGAGACATTTCCCACCTATCTCCAGCAATTCGCCATCAATCGTGAGCACCTTCAGCCCCAGGATATTGTGGATGGTCAACCCATACTTCAGACAATGGACACCTCCGGCATTTTCCGCAACATTACCGCCGATGCTGCAGGCGATCTGGGAAGACGGATCCGGGGCGTAATAGAGGCCATGTTCTGCGACCGCCTCCGAAATGGCCAGATTGCGCACACCGGGCTCCACCCGCGCAATACGATTGACCGGATCGATTTCAAGGATGCGTGAGAATTTAGCAAGGTTAAGCAACATACCGTTGGAAAGGGGTAATGCACCGCCCGACAAGCCAGTCCCCGCACCACGCGCGACAAGTGGGACCTGTCTCGTTTGACACAAGCGGACAATATCCCGAAGTTGTGCAACGGTCTCTGGAAGTACAACCATCAGCGGCCGTTGACGATATGCGGTCAGCCCATCGCATTCGTACGGATGCAGATCTTCCTCATCGTACAACACGGCTTGCTCAGGCAGGATCCGTCTTACCGCCGTTAACAACGATTCCCTATCAATCTTTGTGGTATGAACTTGGATGTTTGTATCCTCCTGATGATTCAGATGTGATTAAAACAAAACAGACAGATGTATCTCAAACCGGAATCCTTAACCTTCTAACCTGTTCATTTCCAGCGGACAGCGGCCTGGTCACAGAATGCAATCATATCAGCCCCTTAAATGATACCCGCAATTTGATGAGCAGCATAAATAACGGCATTTCTTCTGCGTTATACACACATTTTTTATGCTTATTGATATGGCCAACCAACGCCAAAATCCTGTATAATATATAAGCGTATAGTGGACACACCGAACAGTATCCAGGCATGCCGTCATTAATAAGAAAGTGGTGTATTCCTCGCGTTTTTTCTCATTACATCCCTGGTATAGCGTGGAATGGGAGTCTAATTCTAATTCATTTCATATAAAGGCTGGAGGTCTATAATGAAGGCCAAAGATCGACGTTTAGCAGAGCTGCGTTCAGCGGTTCCCGAACTCACTCCAAATGAAGCCCAGGCCATGCACACCGGCGGTGCGGCACTCATCGATGTCAGAGATACTGACGAGGTTATGCAGGGCAGCCCCGTCGGTGCTCACCGTCTTGGACGCAGTTATCTGGAATTACGCATTGAGGATACGGTGCCCGACCTGGACCGAACCCTGTTGGTGATGTGTGCCGGTGGTGTCCGTTCACTGTTTGCCGCCGAGGCACTTAAACACCTTGGCTACAAGGATGTGCGCTCGATCGCAGGTGGCTTTAATCGCTGGAAAAACGAGGGTCTGCCGTTCGAGATTCCACGTGTGCTTGATGCCGAGGCGAGGGAACGTTATTCCCGTCATCTACTGATGCCTGACGTGGGAGAATCCGGCCAATTGAAATTACTCGATAGCAAGGTTTTGCTGATAGGCGCCGGTGGACTGGGATCCCCGGCGGCGTATTATCTGACTGCCGCAGGTGTCGGCACTATCGGTCTTGTCGACCATGATGTTGTTGATCGCAGCAATCTGCAGAGGCAAATCCTGCACACCGATGCACGTGTTGGCATCCCCAAGGTCGCCTCTGCCCGTGAAGCACTGGAGGCACTGAATCCCGACGTCAAGATCATCGGCTATGAAACACGCCTGGATAGTTCCAATGTCGAGGAGATATTCAGCAATTACGATATCGTGGTCGATGGATCGGACAATCTTCCGACACGTTATCTGATCAACGATGCCTGTGTCAGGCTCGGCATACCCAATGTGCATGCAGCCGTATACCGTTTTGAGGGACAACTGACAGTATTCTGGCCTGCCTATGCCGGTCAACGGGGAGGATGTTACCGCTGTATGTTTCCGGAACCTCCACCTCCCGAATTAGCGCCCTCCTGTGCGGAAGCGGGAGTATTGGGTGTCATGCCTGGCGTACTCGGCCTGTTGCAGGCGGTAGAAACACTGAAAATACTGCTCGACATAGGTGAACCCCTGGTCGGGAAGATGCTGCATTACGATGCCCTCAGCTCTCAATTCACAATCCTGAAAATAAAAGCAAATCCGGACTGTAAATACTGCGGTGAAAACGCCGACTTCGAGGGTTACGAAGACTACGCCGAGATTTGCGCATCTACAGTGAATGCTTAAATGTGGTTGATGTGTCCCCACTAACGGGGATAAGGACGGGGGATCAGGAGGCGAGCTGTTGCGCCATCCTGTCAAGTGTTTCGCAATCCTCCAATACGCGGTTGGTCAACATCGTAACCTGGTATTCACCGAGTTCGAGAGCGTCGAGGATCATGGGTGGCAGTTCGGTACCCGGTGCATCCCCGATGTCATGACCCTTTAACAGGTAATCCGCCAGCATAACTAGCTGGGGATAGACCGCGTGCGGTCCGTTATAATCCACATTGTGATGCTCCCTCGTCGCGATAACGACTTCTTCCGGTAATTTCCAGGCCTGCATCAACCAGGCACCGATCTGCCCATGATCGGTTCCGATGATCTTTTTTTCTATTTCAACAATGGGGGTTCCGGGTTCATTGATAACAAATTTATTTAATATCAGAAATTCCCTTTTGAACAAATGACCGAGTAACAGATGGCCAAAGTTGTGCAGTAAGCCTGACAAATAGGCCAAGCCCGCAGGTGGTCTTAATTCATCATTCAGGGCGCCACTCAATGCCTGTACGAGGGCAGCACTGAAGACCGCATGGCGCCAGAAATTTTCCAGACCCAATGGAACATTCCGTGGTATCTTGAAAGGCTTAGCGGCTGTTACACCAAGCGCCAGGTTCACCACCATACTGAAGCCAAGAACGCGTGCTATTGCGGTATTAACTGAATCAATCTTGCCCTGATACCCGAAAAAAGGTGAAGAGGCATATCGCATGATCTGCATAGCAAGGCTGGGATCCAGCTCTACAACCTTCACCAATGCTGCAATACTGGCGTTGGGATCTGCACTGAGACGAATAATCTTTTGCGTCATCTCTGGCATAGGCGGCAGTTTATCGATCTTTTCTATACGCGGCTTGATATCCAACAACGGAGCGCCGTCATGTGGTTCCGCTGTTCCGGTAGCTGGTCTTTTATTCTCAATTTCAGGACTTTTGATGCTCATTCCAGATTTCCGGTTGTGTCTTTGGCGATGATTTCCTCTTGATCTGACGTCCTTGGAGGGCTTTTATAGTTGCACTTAATGAATTGATCCCACCGTTGTTATCGGCAGATCAGTCTGGAAAGCTGAATTTTTTACCCGCTAGGCAAGTATGCCGGATGCAGGCCATCTCTCTCCCCGTTAGCCATTGTAACTATATGTTATACATAACTTTTTAAAAAGCGGGTTCTCATCAGGACTGTGGCTCAAAACGCTGACATTACATCATTACATGGTATTGCCCGGGGCCGAAATCTCCGCTGGGTAATGGCTTGAATCCCCGATTCCTGCCAGGACTAAGAAAGGTATTTCTAATGCGAGAGACCTCCTTCCCTGGCTGTGGCGGGAGATCCAGGGGACGCAGTTATTTCATTCAGGGATAATCTGGTGCCTGTGTGGGTATTATTTACCAGTAGTAGGACATAGTATTACATAAATTTTTAATCATGTCGGGTATCGGGGACCGTTCGGCATTCAGGTAATCAACCCACCCTTCATCTGATATTACATGCTTGATAAAGCAACTCGAGGACTTCTAACTATGACAGATACACCTCAAATAAAAAATGATGATCCGTTATACCGTTTGTTACGAGAAGGACATATCAACGATTTCAATGAAAGCAAGGTGCGTGGCGAACGAACTGATCTCAGAAATTGCGATTTTCGCGGTATCGATCTTCGTGGCATGGACGCCGATGGCCTTGACTTGAGTGGTGGATATTTCAGGCAGGCTGACTTACGGGGTATCGATTTTACCAATACCAATCTGGAAGGGGCAAGTATTCACGCGACCAAGATCTCAGGAACTTACTTTCCCAAGCAGCTCAGTGCGGATGAGATCACCCTGTCGCTTACACACGGTATCCGCATGCGCTATGATAACAGTTCAGTATGAGTTTCAGGGATTACATCATGTAAAAGCCGATTAAATTCGCTGAGTTCAGGATAATTCTCACTAACTTCTTTAACATAACTCAACGTACGAGGTATATCGTGCAAATAACCCGGCTTTCCATCCCTGATGTTCAGTCTGGTAAAGATACCGATCGCCTTGAGGTGACGTTGAATACCCATCAGGTCAAACCACCGCATGAACTGCAATATGTCAACGTGATTGATGATCCCGTTTTCCACGAGACGCAGATAATATTCCTCGGCCCACGATTGAACTTTTTCCTGCGGCCATCGGATATAGCAATCACGCAATAGTGAGACCAGATCATATGTCACGGGACCGACCACTGCGTCCTGAAAATCAAGGATTCCTGGATTGTTTTCCTCTACCACCATCAGGTTGCGTGAGTGATAATCACGATGAACCCACACAGCTGGCTGCTCCATCGCGGATGTCAGCAATATTCCATATGTAACTTCCAGCACCTTGTGTTGTTCATCGCTCAATATCAGGCCCAACTGTTTGCTCAGGTACCACTCATGAAACAGAGCCATTTCACTTATAAGCAAGCCGCGGCTGTATGATGGCAGATAGTCCTTTTCATATTGTTTAAATGACTGCAACACAAACAAGGCATCAAGTGCCTCGCCATAGAGGTTATCAGCACTGGAATTATTCAACATCTCCAGGTAACTGCATACTCCAAGATCACTTAGCAGAAGGAATCCATGCTCAAGGTCTGTTTGATATATTTTCGGCACATTCAAACCAAGCGAGGCAAAGGCACGGGCAATCTTTATATAAGGTCGGCAATCTTCCTTGTCAGGTGGCGCATCCATGACTATACGATTTTCGTCATTATAGCTTACACGGTAATAACGCCTGAAGCTGGCATCGCTCGATGCAGGTGCAATATCAAACGTTGCCAGCCCGGTTACGCTCCTAAGCCATGATTTCAGTAATTCCAGTCTATCGTCCATGCAATCATCATGTGGCGGATATCGATTTCGGCATTTATTGACTACAATAGTGCAGTTTGACGGACATTGTCCAAATTAGCACAATTAATGTCGCTCCAATCCCGGATATCAGATTCAGGTTATACTGATACGAATATGAAAATACAACTATTCATGCTGACGTCAGTTTACAATTCGTGAAATACGTCCGGCCTGTTTATCTTAAGCCGTCCTTTGCCTTGGTGTTGCTTATGGCAATATCTGCCACTCTCCAAGCAGCTGAAGAAGACGATAGCAAATGGTCATTATGCTCCACTCACCGGGCATCCGGATTCCACGAGGATATCGAACCAGGAGATACTCCTCCGGGAACCACAGTCCTCACAGCGGATGAGGCCCGCTCGATAAGGGAAAATGTCATAAATCTTGATGGTAATGTACGCATCAGACATGATCTGCAACTACTCAAGGCTGAATCTGCAATCTATGACAAAACTACGGATATAGTCGACGCCAGGAGCAACATTCACTACCAACAGGAAGGCCTAAGCGTGCAGGGCACAACTGGCAGCATGGAGCTCGGCAAACAGACAGGTATATTGCATGATACGGACTTCCAGTTATATGACTGGCATGGCCGCGGTAGCGCACGCGACGCAACCTTCCAGGGACCAAATATTACGGTGCTTAGAAAAGTCCATTATACGACATGTGACTACGGTGATAATGACTGGTTGATGCGGGCCAGCAAGATAAAACTGAACCAGTCAAAAGGTACTGGCAGTGCGACCAACGTGGTTTTGTCATTCAAGCACGTTCCTTTTCTCTATCTCCCATATATCAGCTTCCCTATCAATGATGATCGTAAAACTGGCTTTTTAGTGCCTGATTATAAAAGCTCCAATACGGGCGATGAAATATCCATTCCATATTACATCAACATCGCTCCGAATCTTGATAACACACTGACCCCGCGAATTATCTCAAACCGGGGTACCTTGTTTGATAACGAGTTTCGTTATTTGACACCCGATAGTCACGGTATATTGAATCTTGCATATCTGCCTGATGACAAGGTCACACAGGATGACAGGGAATCATTCCATTACATCCACGAGGGGACACTGGCCCCGCGCGTACATAGTGCAATCAATCTTAACTATGTTTCGGACGCGGATTATCTGAAGGACTTCACCGGTGGCCTGACCGCTACGACCACCGTGCACCTGGAACGTAACGCCGAACTGACCTACCTCGGTGACGACTGGACAACACGTACACGCGTACAGGGTTATCAGACAATCGACGAAACCATACCGGAAGCATCAAGGCCCTATCAGAGATTACCGCAAATCCAGTTGAACTCCAATCGTCCGTTGCTGACAAATCAGATGAACTATCAATTAAACAGCGAGTATGTATTTTTTGAGCGTAATGAAAGGGTTACGGGCGGCAGATTTGATATTCAGCCAAGTATCAGTTTTCCTATGAAAACCATCTCGACATTCCTATCCCCGAAGCTCAACATTCATTACACGCAATATCAATTGCAGGGTCAGCCTCCCGGGACAGATGATACGCTAACGCGTACCGTTCCTGTATTCAGTCTGGATGGCGGCATCTTTCTGGAACGCGGCGTACATTGGGGCTCCCAACAATTTCTGCACACACTCGAACCGCGACTTTATTACCTGTATGCACCTTACAAGGATCAATCTGACATACCAGTCTTTGATAGCGGCTTACCCGATTTTAATTTTACCCGAATGTTTCAGGAGAACCGTTTCAGCAGTGTTGACAGGATCGGGGATGCAAACCAGGTAAGCATCTCCATCACCTCACGTTTGCTGAACAAAGAAACAGGTATCGAGAGAATCCGGGGAAGTATAGGCCAGATTTTCTATTTCCAGGACCGCAAGGTCACATTACCCGGATCTTCGACTGAAACACCGTCACAGTCGGACATCGTTGCCGAAGCGAGAACTCTGATTACCAGACATTTAACAGTCGATACCGACCTGCAGTGGGGCATTGAAAACAGTGTAATAACAAAGGGTGGAATCCAGTTCCGTTACCGGGCTGAAAAACGTCATATTATAAACCTCTCCTATCGTTACAGGCGCGAAGAACTGGATCAGACGGATGTATCACTGCTCTGGCCATTGAGCCCAGCATGGCATATCATGGGGCGCTGGAACTATTCCCTATTTGACGAACGGCTACTGGAAACCCTTTCCGGTCTGGAATACCAGTCATGTTGCTGGAAGATAAGCCTGGTATCACGCCATTATTTACAGGAAGCCGCAACAGCGGACAATCCTGAAGTTTACGATAACGCAATTTATGTCCAGCTGGAATTGAAAGGGCTGGCCAATCTCGGCCGCTCCGTCAAAGAAACCCTGGAAGAGTCCATCCTTGGTTACGTTGAATAAGGCAAGTAGATCACAGGTAACAAATGATCCATATCATACGATTGATTACATTATTCATTATTCCGGCGTTTGCCGTTGTCCATGCCACTACAACCCCCGTCGAGCTCGACCGCATTGTCGCCGTGGTCAATGACGATATCGTTACGCAGACAGAACTGGAGAAGGAATTAGGTGCCATCAAATTACAGCTACGACAACAGAATATACGGATGCCCTCGGATGACACTCTCCGCAGACAGGTTCTAGAACGATTAGTCATTAATCAAATCCAGCTGCAAATGGCCGAGGCCAACGGTATTCGTGTCGACGATGAAACCCTGAACAACACCATCAGTAACATAGCATCACAAAATAATCTGTCCTTGAGTGGTTTTCGGGATGCGCTGGAGCAAGAAGGACTTGATTTTGCAGAGTTTCGCGAAAACATTCGCAAGGAAATCATTATTCGCCGGATCACCCAGCGTAATGTCGACAATCGCATCAATATTTCGGATCAGGAAATCGACAACTTCATTGCCAACCAGAAGATCCAGGGAAATGCCGATGATGAATATCGCCTGGGACATATCCTGATTGGCGTACCCGAAACCGCAGACCCAGAAGAGATTCGTGAGAAAAAGCAAAAAGCGCAACAGATACTTGAACAGCTTCGCAATGGCACTGACTTCAGCCAGGTTGCAGTCAGTGTTTCCGAAGGCCAGCAGGCACTGGAAGGCGGCGATCTGGGATGGCGCAAGGCCGGCGAACTACCATCCCTGTTTGCTGAGATTGTCCCCTCTATGCAGGTTGGCGACATCAGTGATCCCATCCGATCATCAAGCGGCTTTCATATCATCAAATTGCTCGATTACAGGGGCGCAAAACCCCACATAGTTACACAAACCCAGGCGCGTCATATTCTGATAAAACCGGATAAGCTCACCAGTGACGAAGATGCCAGGAACCTGCTTGCCGATATCAAACTGCGGCTAAAGAATGGAGAGGATTTTGCTAAATTGGCTATAAAATACTCCGATGACAAGGCGAGCGCCACTGACGGCGGAGATCTCGGCTGGGTAACACCGGGAAAGATGGTTCCTGATTTTGAAAAGGTTATGGATAAACTGAAAGTGGGTGAAATCAGTGATCCCTTCAAGACCCGCTTTGGCTGGCATATCGTCCAGGTTGAAGACCGACGCCAGATGGACGATACCGAGGCATTCACGCGTTCGCGCATCCGGGAATTACTTTTTCAGAGAAAAGTCGAGGAAGAACAAATGAACTGGCTGCGCCGTATCCGCGATGAAGCCTATGTAGAATATCGTCTGGATGAATAAAACATACATCCTCCTTTCTACGTAACATCATCGTGTAACAACCTTTCTCGAATAACCAAATGGATAAACAAGCCAACCCCGTTGTCCTCACGCCAGGCGAGCCTGCTGGAATAGGTCCGGATATTACGGTCATGATGGCACAACATTCCTTTCCATTCGATGTTGTGGCCATCGCCGATGTTGGCATGCTCTCCGAGCGAGCGGATATGCTAGGATTACCGCTGCGAATAATGGAGTACCGGCAGGAAACAGGGCCAACGCCCCATCAGGCCGGCACTCTGACTGTTCTCGATTTCCCCTGTGCACGTAAACCGCGCTCCGGGCAACTGGATAGCCGCAATGTGCCTTACGTGCTGGATGCAATACGCAGAGCAACAACAGGATGTCTGGGTGGTGAATTTGCTGCGCTAGTAACAGGACCTGTGCACAAGGGCATAATCAATGAGGCCGGTATCAATTTTACCGGACACACAGAATTTCTTGCGGAACTAACCCAAAGCCGGCATGCAGTCATGATGCTGGCCACGACAGGGCTTCGCGTCGCGCTGGTTACCACTCATATGCCGCTGCGTGAGGTCAGTGATCACATAACACCTGAGTTGGTGGAAAACACCCTGAGGGTAACCCGCAAGGGTCTGCAAGAGTTTTTTGCGATCGATCAGCCAGAGATAGTCGTGTGTGGACTCAATCCGCACGCCGGTGAAGGCGGACACCTGGGTCATGAAGACGAGGATATCATCGTCCCTGTAATCATGAGATTACGAGCGGAAGGATTCAATATTCATGGACCACTGCCGGCCGATACCGCCTTCATACCGAAATATCTCGACATGGCGGACGTTTTTATCGCCATGTACCATGACCAGGGCCTGCCTGTCCTCAAGCATATGGGTTTTGGTAACGCCATCAACATAACGCTTGGCCTTCCTCTCATACGTACCTCTGTGGATCATGGGACCGCGCTGGAGCTCTCGGGTAGCGGTACAGCCGACGTCGCCAGCCTGGTCAGCGCCATCAAAACTGCAGATCTCATGATCAGTAACAGGCTGTCTTTCACGCACAGACAGACGGCACGAACTGCGCAAATATAACACATGGATGGACACAGGCCCCGCAAACGCTTCGGCCAGAATTTTTTACATGATACCAATGTAATACGGAATATTATCGACGTCATCAATCCACAACCACGCGATCATCTCGTTGAGATCGGTCCCGGCAAAGGCGCATTGACTCAAACACTGTTAACCGGTTTATGGCGACTTGATATAGTCGAACTGGACAGGGATCTGGTCGTACGACTACAGAATAGATTCAAGGACAAACATAACATACATATACACAGTGCCGATGCCCTGAAATTTAATTTCTGCAATCTGGTTTCAGAAACAGAAAAGCTGCGTATCATCGGCAATCTCCCTTATAACATCTCCACGCCGCTGATGTTTCACCTACTGGAACAGGTTGCATGCATCCTGGACATGCATTTCATGCTGCAAAAGGAAGTCGCTGACCGTCTTGCAGCCAGGCCGGGCACGGCGGCCTATGGCCGCCTAAGCCTGATGATACAATATCATTGCAGTGTCGAACGCTTGTTTATCGTCCCTCCCGGATCTTTCAAGCCTGCGCCCGGAGTTGACTCTGCATTTATCCGGCTGACACCACGACAACAACCACCCGTGGAAGTGATTGATGAAGATATCTTCAAGCAAATTATCACTCAGGCATTCTCGCATAGGCGCAAGACGCTTCGTAATACCTTGAAAGGCAGATTGAGCGCCGGTGAGATCAAGGCTGCGGGCATAGATCCAGGTTTACGCGGCGAGGCCCTCACCCTGGCACAATTCGCCGTACTCAGTAACACCGCCAGCCTTAAGGAATTCGATGAATAAAACATGAATACACAGGAATACTACTAGCTGGGGAATATGGTCGGAGCAAGAGCCGGACACTCGTTCCGATAGAAATATTACAGCTGTATGTATATGACTCGTTAAAACAGTTGCTTCACAATTATCATTGCATCATTAATACAGCTACCATATAAAGATGAGCAGCATGCGGGAATATTGAATCGCAGTTCTGATAACGTCGGATGTGGTAACACAGAGCCGGATGAATCACTTGCTGTGGCGATCAAGACTATCGCATAAAAAGATTCTCAAGCCTAATCCTATCAGAGAATGCGCTACTGATAGACAATATTACTGAACGCGATCTGGAGGAGATGTTGCCCGATACCTTGCACGTTGTCACCTGGGAACAACTTTCAATCTGGCACTTCATGCCCTCGCCAATCGTTTCGATCACCGAAGTTCGGACACCCTATGAAGTTGTAATATTCACTCGCAGCCAAAAAGGTCCGTCATATTCCGGTCCTTGATGCCTACCCCCAAAGACATACACGCCGAGAACAATATCGTCAAGGCCAATTACAATGATGTCACGGGCTTCCAGTCCGGTTGTATGTGTGCAGATAACGTAATAATACAAGCGAAGTGTATGAATTTATAGCCCGATACTAGTTCACATCATTTCGTATAATCGAGCCTAATTTCAGCACTTTCACGTAATATTTGCCCTGATAATCAAAGGGTGAATAAAGTGAATTCCTGGCCATCATGGTACCTCTTTCCGCTACCTGCTGGATGTAAATGATTTCTCCGGCTTGAACGTTAATGACTTTTTCAGCCCAGTTCTCCGCTTTCGACAGGACGGTATGCCTGCCCGGCTCAATACTGAAATAGATGTATTGTAAACCCTTTGTATAACCAATTTCTGATTCATGCTGCTTGTCATCGATATACACCTTGAAGCTGTCCTGTTTGAACGCATTTGATGGCCTGACAACGTATACAACCGCCTTACCGATTTGGGGCAATACAGGCAGATCAAAATCTTTTATCGCAGCCTTCATCTCGTCCGGAGTGATTGTCGATGCGCAGCCGGCTAGAATAACAACAAAAATCGATACACAGATGGACCTATTCAGTTTCACATCGGCTCTCCCGTTTGTTATTTACAAGTAAAATACTTTATTTCCTTGTGATTACGAGCGAATACAATGATAGGCGTTTTATGGAAAATCACATAGTTTTAAATTGTTCTACTTGCATCCCGACGGGGGAATCATAACGTTTATCATATAGATTAAAGGCCATACAGAAACACTAACAAAAAGGCCCGCATCAGCGGGCCTTTCCAAAAAAAGTAACATCGAGACTAGTCCCTGATTGCCTCCACTTCAAACATCAGGCGCATATCATCACCAATTGCAGGCAAGGCGAATGTCACATCAAAATTCGAACGCTTGATGTCTGCCGTCGCATCGAAACCACAACGATATTCTTCCTTTTTCATTGGGTTGCTACCGCAATGAATGCGCTGCACATCCAGCGTGACAGGTTTCGTCACACCCTTGATGGTCAGATTACCTTCAACAATTGCCTTGTCACCGTTGATCGTAACCTTTGTGGACTTGTATGTAATCTCGGGAAATTCCGTTGCGTTTAGAAAATCCGGCGATCGTAAATGATCATCGCGCTTTTTATATCCTGTATCCACTGAAGTCGCATCGATTGCGACTTCGACAGATCCTGTATTATTGGCTGTATCCATTGTGAGTTTTCCGGTGGTATTGCCGAATCGGCCATGCATCGTCGAAAAACCCAGATGACTGATCGTAAAATTCGGGAAGGTATGCAATGGGTCAATGGTATAGTTTTCCTTCGCTGCAAAAACCGCAAATGGCAAACAGGACAACACGAATCCTAAGATCATCTTTCTCATATTTAATACTCCTTGTTGTTTAACTTGAAATTTATATCTCGATTCACATCAAATCGGCGGGGCGCCTTCCACCCCCCATGTAATAATAATGGCTCCGATCGCTGCTGGCATGGTTGCCAACACCAGCAATACCATCTTTAACAAGAGTGGTTTATGTTCCGGTAACGGAATGCAGGCCAACAGTGGTATTATCGCTAATAACGGCAGTGTATACCAGGGTAATGTGGCGTAAACGTTTGCGGCAATTCCAAGCAATCCGGATAACATCGCAACTGGGATGGTTAGTGCAGAACCTGCTGATTGATTAGGAAAAAACAACGCCAGCAACAGATAGGCGCCGCTGGCGGCCGCGACTGATGAACCCAGTTGTCCGAGCAACGCCGAGGCACCCATGACTGCAGATAATCCAGTCCCGACTCCCAGAGCCAATGCTGCACTTCCCGCACGTATGGGCATTATCCTCAATCGGTCCATTGAGACCATCATCCATCCGGCATAAATACAGGATCCTGTTGCCATGAACCAGAATTCCCCGGCTTCTTTGCGCACCAATACAGGCCATATGATCCATAATGCAGCAATGGCGCCGGTGGTGAACAGGATATACGGGATGTAACGCCGGCTAAGTGGATAGATATCCAATACCACCCCGGTAAACGCTGCAATCGCACCGAGCAGGATGATTTTGCGAGTACTTGTTAGAGGCGATAACTTGAAGTCTACGATCAGCCATGCACAGAAGAGAAACCCGATAACAATAATCACTCCCACCCCATGCGACCCCAGACGATTCAAAATCAGACCGGCCACGAGTGCAGCGATAAATGGTATTACGGCAGCCTGGAATACCGGGTTTGTCAATAATTCATCCATGAAATCCTGTGTCCAGATGTAAACTTGCACGTATTCTAGCCCAGGCACAAGGAAATACGGAAATAATATCTGTGAGTGTGACTCTGTTCACAATCTGTTACTAAATAACCACTTGATACAGACGATATCCGACCAATATCCACATTGATATCACCAGATTTTACAGTGACACCAATACACCGGACCGGGGAGTGCTATAATGTATGCACAGAAAAACCCATTTATGAAATTGCTGTTATTGCCCATATTATCTGTCCTTGTCAGCTGCGGTGGCGGCGGAGTCGGCAGCGGATTGGCATCCGTCAGTTATACCGGATCAACCAGCAAGGCCGTCATAACCCAGTCGAACGGTGAAAATATCGCGTATACAGCATATCAAAACGGTAACACGGGCAATACGCTCGGCGGTATACTTGGCGTCCAACAGACTGAAAATCAAAAATCCTCACAACCTCGCTTGTTGATCCTGTCGCATGTTGCGAGAAATTCTGTCGATCATTTATCACTTGATCAGAATCACGCCAACTTCAACACCGGTGCAACGATTTCAGACTCGGCATCGTTTCCCGGCAGTTGTGGCGGCAATACCACCTATACCCTGTCTGTCGATGATACTACCTATAATTTCACCGGCACCTTCACTTTCAGCTCATATTGCGAAGAAGGTGCGACACTTTCAGGAAGCCTGACATTTTCCGGTCAGTTCAATCCGGACACACTGGTATTCGGACAGATTGCGATGTCGTTTGACAATCTGGCGGTAACGGCAGGGAGTGATTCCTTTGCAGCTGACGGTGATATTACATTTAATCCAAGCTCTGATCCTAAAACCATGACCATGAATATGGTGATGCAGGACAACACGACCAGTAAGACCTATAAAGCAGAAAATTATGTTATGACACTCACCGACAACTTGTCTTCTGTATCCATGACTGTCAGTGGTCGACTCTACGATCACGATTACGGATATGTGGATCTGACAACAACAACGCCGTTTGATCTTGTCAACGGTGATGATTATCCTTCATCGGGTATATTAGTGATCACCGGTAAAAACGGATCAAACGGCCCTGCCAAGGCGAGACTGACAGCACTGTCCAATGCCAGCTATCAGATCGAGGTCGATGAAGATGGTGATGGCGTATTCGAATTTCTGGATACGGGCAACTGGACGGATTTATAATCTAAGTGACGGCACATCCTTGCTGCATACGAGCAAGGCAAGGCTGCGAGTGTGCACAAATACCATTCCATCAGGTCTGCGAGATCTTCCGCATCGTATCTTCTATCCATGTCTCGGCGGCGGCGTTTATTTCTTCCACGGTTATACCGCGACTTTCGATGGCCGGTCCTATGACCACCTTTATCGTGCCGGGACGTTTGATAAATCCGCGGCGCGGCCAGAATTCACCGGCATTGTGGGCGACGGGCACGACGGGATAGCCGCTGTGTTTGGCAAGCCTCGCGCCACCCGGAGCATAACGTCCCTTTTTACCCGGCGCAATACGCGTACCTTCCGGGAATATCACTATCCACCGTCCATTACGCAGGCGCTCGGTACCCTGATCTATTAACTGGCGCATAGCCTTTTTAGTGGACTTGCGGTCGATGGCGATCGGTTCCAGCATAGCCAGACCCCAGCCGAAAAAGGGTATCCACAAGAGTTCGCGCTTTAACAGCCATATCTGCGGCGGAAAGATTCGCTGCAAGGCCAGGGTTTCCCATGCCGATTGATGCTTACACAAGATGATCGCGTTTTCGGCAGGTATATTTTCCGTACCGCTTACAGTATAACCGAGATTGCATGTCTTCTTCAGCCACCACAGATTGAAACGCGCCCATTGAGTTATAAAGCGATAACGCAGAACGAAGGGAAACGGAAAGGTCATGACACTGAGAGGTGCAAACACCAGGATCGATATTCCCATGACAAGCGAAAAAAGCAAGGATCTAAGTACAAGCATTCCTGTATTACACGCTTAACAGCGCATCGACAGCTGACGCAAGGTCATCATACACTTCAATATCAGCAAGGTCTTTTGAGCCTGATTCCGTTTTACGGCCCTTGCCAGTGCGTACCAGGATCGGTCGCGCACCCACCGTCTGCGCCGCCTTGATATCCCGGAGCGAATCGCCGATAGCAGGAACTCCTTCAAGATCACAGTGCAAACGGCGACAAATTTCAATCAACAATCCCGGTTCAGGTTTACGGCAGTTACATTTATCCTCGGGCCGGTGCGGGCAGTAAAAGATTCCTTCTATGTGTCCACCGGCATTGGCTATTTCACGATTCATCTTTTCATTAATACGATTGAAATCGCCAATATCGAAGAACCCTCTTCCCATACCAGATTGATTGGTGGCCACCACCACCCGGTAATTGGCATGCGTCAACCGCGCAATCGCCTCCGGGCTGCCAGGAATCGCGTGCCATTCTTCCGCTGATTTTATGAAATCCTCGGAGTCCTCATTGATTACTCCATCGCGATCCAGTATTACAAGCTGCATATCACACTGAACTTACTTGGTTATGCATTTGCAGGCGGGTAAGATCCGCCACCCGCATAAACAGGTTGTGCATGTTGTTGAGTAGCGCCAAACGATTCACGCGAATGTCCTTGTCATCCGCCATCACCATGACATTATCAAAAAAGTCATCAACAGGGCTGCGTAACGTAGCCAGTCGTTTCAATGCCTCCGTATACTCACCCGCGCTCAGCAGCGGATGCACTTCGTCAGTAAGGGTGGACATTCGTGCGGCAAGTACCTGTTCCGCGTCTTCCTTGAATAGCTTGTCATCCATGTTCTCGGGTATTATGTCCCCTGCCTGTCGCAGGATATTATGAATCCGTTTGTTGGCGACAGTCAGGCTCTCTGCTTCGGGTAGCTTGCGAAAATTCTCAACAGCCCGCAGGCGTGAATCGAAATCACAAGGTCTTGTCGGTTTACGGGATAACACTGCTTCAAAAACATCATGCTCGATACCTGCTTCGGTATAATACACACGCAAGCGCTCCATCATGAATTCGTATACCTGCCCGGCAACATTTTCCTTAATATTCAGATTATTATGCTTGTGGTACAACTTTGATGCTTCGTTTAGCAGGTTAACCAGATCCAGTGGCAAGCGTCTTTCAATAATGATGCGCAAGGCGCCCAGTGCGGTACGCCGCAAGGCAAAGGGATCCTTGTCACCCGAAGGTAACTGGCCAATGGCGAATATGCCGAACAGGGTGTCGATCTTGTCAGCGATGGACAATGCCTGACCCGTGGTCGTTGCAGGTAGTTCGTCGCCAGCAAATCGCGGCATATATTGCTCATCTATGGCCTGTGCAACCTCCGGTGGTTCACCATCGTGCAGGGCGTAATAACGTCCCATCGTGCCCTGCAATTCCGGAAATTCCCCCACCATGGCAGTCATCAGGTCACACTTCGCCAATAAGGCCGCCTGTTTAGTCCATCCCCTGTTACCTTCCAGCAGACCAGCAATACTGATAGCAAGATCGCAAATTCGTGTTGTCTTGTCATACAGGGAACCCAGTTTGTTCTGATATACAACATGTTTAAGATCGTTACTTTTGTCCGATAACCGGTGTTTGCGGTCCTGGTTCCAGAAGAAAGCGGCATCTGCAAGACGCGGCCGAATAACCCTTTCGTTGCCGGTGCAAACTACAGCAGGATCCCGACTCTCGATATTACTGACTGTAATAAAATAAGGCAGCAATTCGCCCTGTGTATTGACGACATGGAAATATTTCTGGTGACTTTTCATTGCAGAAATCAGGGCCTCAGGAGGGACCTCCAGAAATCGCTGCTCGAACTTGCCAATCAGTGAAACAGGCCATTCAACCATGGCGGTAACCTCGTTGAGAAGCTCTTCATCAATCACCGCTTTCCCCCGCACCGACACCGCCAGCTCCATGATCTGGGCACGGATAGCCTCCATGCGATCAGTGAAGTCCGGCATCACATGCCCCTCGCTTTCAAGCAAAGGTGCATATGCGCCCGGCTCGGCGATATATAATGCCTTGTTATGGTGAAAACGATGTCCGCGTGTCTCGCGACCTGCGTGGATACCGAACATGCCCGTGTCTATAATCTCATCATCTAATAACGCCACCATCCAATGCACCGGTCTTACAAATCCGCTGTCAAGATCACCCCAGCGCATGTACCTGGGAACAGGAAGGTTCGTCAGGGTCTCCCCGATAATACCGGGTAACAGATCGGCAACCGGTCGACCTTGTTGCGACTGGCGAAAGACCAGCCATGCGCCCTTGTTGTTTTCAAGTGTTTCAAGCTCATCGACACTGACCCCACAGGACTGCGCAAAACCCAGCGCCGCCCGGGTTGGATTACCTTGCCCGTCGAACGCCGACGTCAGAGCAGGGCCACGCCTCTCGATCGTGCTATCAGGCTGTATGGTATCAAGCTCGTATATCAACACTGCAAGACGCCGGGGCGTGCAGAAATATCGATGATCTGAACAACCAAGGCTATTTTTATTCAATCCCTTGATTATTCCACTGGCTAATGACTCCCCGAGTTTTCGCAATACCTTCGGAGGAAGTTCCTCGGTACCTATTTCGAACAGGAAATCGCTTTTACCGGTCACTAGTGATGCCCCTTATGAGGAGTACTGTAATACCCGTGTTACAAATCCGATTATGTATACCCATCGATTATGCAGCAGATGCATTGGTATGGCACAAAGGGAATCCAAGTTTCTCGCGGCTGTCGTAATAGATTTCGGCTACTGTCCGAGCAAGAGTTCTTATGCGCCCGATATAGCGTGCACGCTCCGTCACACCTATAGCATGTCGAGCATCAAGAAGGTTGAACAGGTGGGAAGACTTCAGCACCATTTCGTAAGCCGGCAATGGAAGATCTGCATCAAGGAGCATTTTCGCCTCTCTCTCGCAGTCATCAAACCATGAAAATAATTTGTTCACATCGGCGTATTCGTAATTATAGGCAGACATCTCCACCTCATTCTGATGGAAGACATCCCGGTATGTAACTGTGCCAGAGGGACCATCTGTCCATACCAGGTCGAATACACTTTCGACGCCCTGCAGGTACATGGCAATTCTTTCGAGGCCATAGGTAATCTCGCCGGTTACGGGGCGGCAATCAAGTCCTCCGACCTGCTGGAAATAGGTAAATTGAGTGACCTCCATCCCGTTTAACCATACTTCCCAACCCAGTCCCCACGCACCCAGTGTTGGTGATTCCCAGTTATCCTCGACAAAGCGAATGTCGTGTACCAGAGGATCGATACCCAACTCCTTGAGGGAGTTCAGATAGATCTCCTGCAAATCCAGTGGTGACGGTTTAATGGTCACCTGGAATTGATAATAGTGTTGCAGCCTGTTGGGATTGTCACCGTAACGCCCATCAGTAGGACGTCGTGACGGTTGAACATACGCGGCACTCCAGGGTTCGGGGCCGATCGCGCGCAGGAAAGTGCCTGGATGGAAGGTACCGGCGCCCATCTCCATGTCATAGGGTTGTAGTATTACACAGCCCTGGCCGGCCCAATAATCCTGTAACAGGAGGATCAAACCCTGAAATGTTGTTCTATGTGAATCCTTGGATTTCCGCATGATAGTTGTGTCTGTTGATTGTGTTAGCACTAATCCATTTTCAGCCAACAAAGTATACCTTGCGATCTGGATGTTTTAAATTTCTTTATCCCGCCATGACTGGCAGGCGAAACAGTCCATTTTCTGTGGCAACCACCATCAATGATTCGTCATTCAAGGTATCAAGCAATACGCTTCAGGATACGCATAGACTCTGTCGATCCTAAACTCCTCTTGGGAAACAACAAAATTAAGATCCGAATCACTTAAGTTGAGGCTGTAGCGTGCCGATATAGTGAGGAAGGAAGGAGCTGACATGGCCAAACTCGTGTTACAACCTACATCCACCGCCCAATGGCATGCGCTTGTAAGTGAAGCGGAATGTGCAGCTAGCTGTGTCCTGAGTGAGGACCTGGAAAGCTACCTGGTATTTCTGTTGATGCGATTCGCCAGTAATCCGCATATGCTAGCACGGGTGATTGCCCTCGATTATCTCAATAACACCTCGACTGAAAGACGTACACGTCATGAAAAGCTGCGTGATGTGGGCGATCAATGTCTGCTGTTTTCCGGCTTGTTCCCGAAACAGGCCGAGCGTCGCATGGTCAAGGTCAGTTATTTTGTCGATCTTGGACGCACCGCCTATCAACAACTTTCAGATACAATCAGCAACAAGAGCGCGGATATCTATGGAAATCTTTCCCGGGATTTTGTCTCATTGATGGATATTCTGCAAACCATGCGCGAACTGCAGGGTAGCCGGACCGCTTTGACCCCCCTGCACGCCTACGAACTATGGAACGATACCGGCAGTCGCCACGCTTTTAAGATTATCCGCACATTAACTGATGCCTGTCCCGTCAGGTCAGATGTTTCAAGCCTTAGATTGCCGTTTGCTGATAACAAAATGCATTGATTGTTGCAATCCCACTCACACGCTCCCCTTAAATTTAAAGAACTGCTTTAACGCAATACACCACAGACGTTTGTGCGCATACCGAATCTGGCAATATAATGCCTGTATTCGCCCACATCGGCGATTTTCATTACCTCTGCATTATTTGTTATGATTATCGGCCCTTGCTCGATAATCATGCGGATAAAAACATGCCTGGCAATCATAAAGCCGTAGCTCTGATTTCCGGTGGACTAGACTCCATGCTGGCCACCAAGGTCATTCTTGAACAAGGTATTCATGTTGAGGGTATTAATTTTTTTACCGGCTTTTGTGTTGAAGGCCATACACACGCCATACGCAAAAAGAGCCATTCCCAGCCCAAACGCAACAATGCCCTTTGGGTAGCCGAACAGCTCGGTATCAAATTGCACTTCATCGATGTAATTGACGAATACAAGGGCATCGTTATCAATCCAAAACACGGCTACGGGGCAAACATGAACCCATGCCTGGACTGTAAGGGCTTTATGGTCAAAAAGGCGAAGCAATGGATGGAAGAACACCGCTTCGATTTTATTATTACCGGCGAAGTTATGGGTCAACGACCGATGTCACAACGTAAAAATGCCATGCCCATAGTGGCACGTGAATCCGGCGCCTATGACCGACTGTTACGTCCCCTGTGTGCACGTCTCCTGACTCCGACCCTGCCGGAGCGCGCAGGCTGGGTTGATCGTGAACAGTTATTTGATTTCAGTGGCCGTTCACGCAAGCCGCAAATGGCGCTGGCTCGCCAATATGGCATCAATGACTATGCCCAACCAGCCGGTGGCTGCTGTTTTCTCACCAATGAACACTATGCGGCAAAACTGTCCGATCTATGGCTGACACGCGGGCGCAAAGAATACGAGCTGGAAGACATCATGCTGTTGAAGGTTGGACGACATTTACGCCCACGGCCCTATTTCAAGCTCATCATCGGCCGTGAAGAAGGCGAAAACAACTTCCTCAATGGCTATCGGCAGCGATACACACATATCCGCACCCTGAGTCATGAAGGACCGACTGCCTTACTGGAGGGTCACGCCGACAACACCGATCTCAAACTTGCGGCACAGGTCGTCGCGCGCTTCAGCCAGGGGCGCATGGCACCATCTGTAAAGGTACATGTGACTGTAACTAACGGCGAGACCCGGACACTTGACGTCGTACCGTTATCCAATAATGAAATCCCAGCTTCATGGTATATAGGCGCGGCATGACACATCATACCCTTGATGCACGACACTTACTGTGCCCTTTACCTGTCATACGAACTCAGAATAGAATGAAAACCCTGAACAAGGGCGATGTATTGGTGGTTACCTGCACCGATCCCGGAGCAGTAAACGATATCCCGATGTGGTGCCGGATCAATGGTCATACGGTCATCGGCACAGCGACCACCAATAATGAAATAATGATTACCATAAGAAGTGAATAATTTAGATTCAGATATGCACAGTATTGGTGCTGTATTGCACTATTATAGCGCTGAAGTAAGGGGGCGTATGGTCCAGAATCCGTTATCATATTGATAATTATTATAAAATATAATGGCATGGTTCATGCTACTCCATGCTCAATAGTGATAACTGACTATCCAGCACGCATCACGAACAACAAACACATTTAAATCGGTACCGTCGGAGGACCCAAATGTCTGTTACAAAAGTAATAAAGATGATTAAGGATCACGAAGTCAAATTCGTCGATCTGCGTTTCACTGATACAAAGGGCAAGGAGCAACATGTCTCCATACCCGTCAGCCAGGCTGACAACAGCCTGTTTAAAGACGGAAAGATGTTCGATGGTTCGTCGATCGCCGGTTGGAAAGGAATCAACGAATCCGACATGGTGCTGATGCCGGACGCAACCACGGCAGTGCTCGACCCCTTCATGGATGAACCCACGTTAAACCTGCGTTGCGATATCCTGGAGCCAAGCACCATGAAAGGGTATGAACGTGACCCACGTTCACTGGCAAAGCGAGCGGAGGCCTATTTGAAATCCACCAAGATCGCCGATACGGCCTATTTTGGCCCCGAACCGGAATTCTTTATCTTTGACGATGTCCGTTGGGGCGCGGATATGAGTGGCTCTTTCTGCAAGGTTGATTCCGAAGAGGCCTCATGGAACTCGGAAAAGGTCTATGAAGACGGTAACATCGGCCACCGCCCGACGGTCAAGGGTGGTTATTTCCCGGTGCCTCCGGTCGATTCGCTACATGACATCAGATCTGCAATCTGTCTGGTTCTTGAAGAGATGGGTGTAGAAACAGAAACCCATCACCATGAGGTTGCCACCGCAGGTCAGAACGAGATCGGCACAATGTTCAATACGCTGGTACGCAAGGCCGATGAACTGCAGATTCTGAAATACGCCGTTTTAAACGTTGCACACGCCTACGGCAAAACAGCCACCTTCATGCCTAAACCGCTCGTTGGTGACAACGGTAACGGCATGCACGTACATCAATCCCTGTCGAAAGCGGGTAAGAATCTGTTTACCGGAACGCGCTATGGAGGCCTCTCGGATCTGGCGCTGAGTTATATCGCCGGTATTTTCAAACATGCACGTGCCATCAACGCCTTCACCAATGCCAGCACCAATAGTTACAAGCGGCTGGTACCCGGTTTTGAGGCGCCCGTGTTGCTTGCCTATTCAGCGCGCAACCGTTCTGCATCTGTTCGCATTCCTTACGTGGCCAATCCTAAGGCACGTCGCATTGAGGTACGTTTTCCCGATTCCTGTGGCAATCCTTACCTGGCGTTTGCAGCCATGATGATGGCCGGCCTCGACGGCATCAAAAACAAACTCAAGCCCGGTGACCCTATGGACAAGGACCTGTATGACCTTCCGCCGGAGGAAGAAAAGCAGATTCCCACCGTTTGCCACGCACTTGACCAGGCTCTAGATGCCCTGGACAAAGACCGCAAGTTCCTTACCGCCGGGGGAGTCTTCACCGACGACATGATCGACGGTTACATCGGACTCAAGATGGCTGAGGTTACGCGTCTGCGCATGACGACCCATCCGGTTGAATATGATATGTATTACAGTCTTTAACAAGCATAAACACTTGCCATGATCCTACGCCCCCTCTGGGGGCGTTTTTTTTGACAAGTCGCTGTGAAAACGCTACAACGGTAGTCTCCTGGCAGCAACTAGTTTGAATATTATGCGATTACTATTAACCCTTCTGATCGGCCTGTTATGCCTGTCAGCACAAGCAGCCATCTACAAAAAGGTCTTACCCGACGGGACGGTAATTTACTCGGATCAGCCTGAATCCGGCGGAAAGGAAATCGAGCTTCCGGAGATCCAGACCATACCCCCTCCAAAGCCGAACTTTACCGAACCGCCCTCACCGTCGACCGATAAAACCACGGAACCTGCCGCCAACTACACCAGCCTGGCCATTACCTCACCGGGCAACGATGAAACAATCCGGGCAAATGATGGCAAGGTGGTGGTCCGTATCTCGACAGAACCACCTTTGCAAACCCAGCAGGGCCACAAGATCCTTGTCCAGATGGATGGCAAGACTGTCGGCGGACCAGCTGCTCAACAACAATATGTCCTTGAAAATGTTGACCGTGGGACACACACCTTACAGGCATCCATCCAGGACAAAGGCGGCGATACCCTGCTGCAGTCCGCAAGTGTAACCTTTCATATCAAAAGGCATTCGATACTCTTCAAGGACTTTCCCTTCAGCCCTACCGATCCCGCGCCTCCGGCAAACCCTGCGCTGCCAGCTCCTCCCCCAAATACGACCTTGCCTGCGAATCCTGCCCTTCCCGGAAGCCCCGCCTTTCCCACCAACAGAGCCCCTGGCGGATAAATATCCGCTTTTTTATAATATGCACTATAATAGTGCATGTGTTTGAGTGACGTGCACCTTATGAAATCGACCGGGCATTGTGGGCGGTGGGCGTGGTTCAATGTAACTTTTTGTTTAAAAATGTTTTTTGTAGGCATATCGGGCCGTTGCACGACTTGTTGCCCACTCCGGTGTTCTGGATTTGTAATTGGTTTGGATCTTGCTAGATACCTTCAGTGAATACAGACAATATGGTGGACACAGATTCCGGACAACGACTCCTGGAAAACCTCAATACGGCCGTATTGTTGTTCGACAGGGAACTGAAGCTGAAATTCATCAATCCCGCCGGGGAGATGCTGTTTGCCGTAAGCGCAAAACAGATTACCGGGCAATCGATAGACGAGCTTCTGCCTCATTCCGGAAAATTCATTACAGCCTTACGCCGTTCGCACGAAAGTGGAAACCCATATACCGAACGTGAAGTCCGGTTGATCCTTGTCAACCGGCAAACCATAACAGTGGACTGTACTGTGACACCGCTTGTCGAATCCCATCTTGAAAATGGATTGTTAGTGGAAATGTTACAACTTGATCGTCATCTTCGAATAGCACGCGAAGAGTCCCTGTTGTCACAGTACCAAACAACACGTTCATTGATTCGTGGCATGGCCCATGAGATTAAAAACCCGCTGGGCGGGTTGCGTGGCGCCGCACAATTACTGGAAAGGGAACTGCCGGATCCTTCATTAAAGGAATACACGCAAGTCATCATTGGTGAAGCCGATAGGCTGCAGAATCTACTTGACAGGATGTTGGGTCCCACTTCCAAACCGTTTAAACGCCAAGTCAATATCCATGAGATTGTCGAAAGGGTATATACCTTGCTAGAAGCCGAAGCACCGGATGGTGTCACCATCCTGAAGGACTATGACCCAAGCATACCTGAATTCAAGGCGGACCCCGATCTGCTTATCCAGGCGGTATTGAACATCTCACGTAATGCGTTGCAGGCACTTGACGGAAGGGGGGAGATAACCCTGCAAACCCGGATACAAAGGAATTTTACACTCAATCAGCGACATCACAAAAATGTCGCCTGTATTCATATTATCGACAACGGCCCCGGCATACCACCTGAAATGATTGAAACGATTTTTTATCCCATGATCACAGGACATCCCGAAGGTTCGGGGCTCGGCCTGCCGATTGCCCAATCATTGGTCAATCAACACGGCGGTTTGATCGAGTGCTCAAGCCGACCAGGCAATACTGTTTTTACAATATCCCTCCCTTTGGAGACAGAAGATGCACAATAAAGAACACATATGGGTAATTGATGATGATCAGTCCATTCGCTGGGTGCTTGAAAAGGCGTTGACCCGCTCGGGCATGGAAGTCACCTGTTTCAATAATGCTACGGGGATCCTTGAACGTCTGACGCATGAAAAACCCGAGGCTATTGTTGCCGATGTCCGGATGCCGGGCATGGACGGGCTTACCCTGCTGGATCAGGTCAAACACCACTATCCCGATTTACCGGTCATAATAATCACTGCCCATTCAGATCTCGACAGTTCTATAGCGGCCTATGAAGGCGGTGCATTCGAATACCTGCCCAAGCCTTTCGATGTCGACGAAGCGATAGAATTGGTCAAGCGCGCCGTCAAACAGTCAAGGCGCAGGAATAAGGCCAATGTGGACGACGCTGTAGCCACGTTCCCGGAAATCATTGGCGAGGCGCCTGCCATGCAAGAGGTGTTTCGGGCCATAGGACGCCTTTCCAGATCCCATATGACCGTGTTGATCACCGGTGAATCAGGAACCGGCAAGGAGCTTGTCGCACGTGCCTTGCACCGTTATAGTCCGCGTGCCAAGGCACCCTTTATAGCGATCAATACCGCGGCGATTCCCAAAGAACTGCTGGAGTCCGAATTGTTCGGACACGAACGCGGCGCCTTTACCGGCGCCCAGAGTTTGCGCCGTGGGCGCTTTGAACAGGCCGACGGTGGAACCCTGTTTCTTGATGAGATCGGCGATATGCCGGTCGAACTGCAGACACGTTTGTTGCGAGTGTTGGCTGATGGTGAATTCTATCGCGTCGGCGGACATGCATCCATCAAGGTCGATGTGCGCATCATCGCCGCGACACATCAGAATCTGGAGGATAGGGTCAGAACCGGGCAGTTCCGTGAAGACCTCTATCATCGCCTCAACGTCATCCGTATCCATGTACCGGCATTACGCGAACGCCGTGAAGATATCCCGATGATGGCAAAATATTTTCTGCAAAGGGCTGCGGATGAGCTTGACGTCGAGAACAAAACCCTTGATCCTGCGGCGCAATCCTATCTGAGCCGACTGAACTGGCCGGGCAATGTGCGACAACTGGAAAACCTGTGCCGTTGGTTGACGGTTATGTCTCCGGGCCAGGTCATCCATCCCGATGATCTGCCACCTGAACTGAAAACGGACTTTGGTCGCGAGACTGACGGTGCGGCAGGCTGGGACAGCGCGCTGAAAAAATGGGCGGATCAGAGACTCGGTCAAGGCGAAACTTCACTGCTTGACACCGCAACGCCCAAATTCGAACGCATCATGATAGAGGTTGCATTAAAACATACCGGTGGCAAGCGACAGGAGGCGGCGAAATTGCTGGGTTGGGGACGCAACACCCTGACACGCAAGATCAAGGAACTGTATGAGGGTGAATCACTGGGCTGAAAATCTTTCAGCCTCGCGCACAGCCACCGCAGGTGCCTCCTCGTTCAGGACCAGCGTACCGGTGAGTTGCGACACTTCACTCATGCCATGTCGCTCGAGGTAATCAGCAATCCCCGCATTGATCCTGGGACATATCAACGGATCATAAAACAGGGCTGTGCCGATGCCGACTGCGCTGGCGCCAGCGATGATGAACTCAAGTGCATCCTCGATTCTCGTAATCCCGCCCTGACCGATGATCGGGATCGCGTACTCCTTGCATACCTGGTAGACCTTGTGCACCATCAACAAGGCGATCGGCTTTATCGCCGGACCCGACAATCCACCCTGATTATTACCGATGATCGCTGTACGTTGTTCACTGTCGATGGCCATGCCCGACAGGGTATTGATCACGGCAAAGGCATCGCTGCCCGCATCAATACAACGCCTCGCGTTATTCATGATATCGGTCTGGTTGGGTGACAGCTTGGTAATCAAGGGCTTCCCGGTGACTTCACGGCAGGCCTCGACGACACGCGCCGACATCTCAGGATCATTCCCGAACTGCACCCCGCCTTGTTTGACATTGGGACATGAGATATTGATCTCGATGGCATCGATCGGAGAGTCGTCGAACAGGCGCGTGACCGCAACATATTCCTCGATGGTTGATCCGGAAACATTGGCTATAAAACACGTTTCAGTGAAATCCAGCTGCGGCAGAACGTCATTGACCACGTGTTGCGCACCGGGATTTTGCAGGCCGATGGCATTCAACATCCCCATCGGGGTTTCCCACACCCGGTGTGGCAGATTACCCAATCGCGGCTCCAGCGTTGTGCCTTTCAGGCATACTGCACCCGCATCGCGATTGGAAAATCCCTTGACACGCGTGTATTCTTCTCCAAATCCGACACACCCGGATAGCAGGACCAGCGGGGAGGTAAACTGCAAACCGCAGAATTCCAGCGCCAGCATTTTTTTGCGGTCTTGTGTTAACGGTTGCGTGTCATCCATGTTTGGCAAAGTCAGCTCGATGCATGTTTAATATCGCCTTGTTTGAGCCCGAAATACCACCCAATACGGGCAACATTATACGCCTATGTGCCAATACCGGGGCAAGACTGCATCTAATTCATCCCGTGGGTTTTACTCTTGACGACGCCAGACTGAAGCGCGCCGGCCTCGATTATCATGAATATGCAAACGTTACGCAACATGATGATTTCGAGACATTCATTCAACAAACCGGTTCACAATGCCTGTATGCCTGTTCAACGAAGGGGGCACGCATCTATACGGAGGTACGGTTTAAAAAGGATGACATTTTGCTATTCGGCCCCGAAACACGTGGCCTACCGGCGTCGATTATGCAGAAACTGGCCTATGAACACATCCTGCGCATACCAATGCTGGCCAGCAGCCGCAGCCTGAATCTCTCCAATGCCGTTGCCATCATGCTGTATGAGGCGTGGCGACAAAACGGATTTACACAACTGTAACATTGATTTAATAACATGAGTTTGTGAGCAATGCGGTCATGAAGATCCTTTATTCCTGTGTACCGCTAACTCATGCCGCTCGCAAATGGCCGAAGGATGGACCCGCCGACTGAGCCACGGCAGTTTAAATGTCATGTCCACGGAATCAAGGCACATGGCATGAACCGGCGCGCTATCGCTGTGATGGCTGAAGCGGGCGTTGATATATCGGGACATGAATCAACCAGGATCACACCGGCCATGCTGGAGCAGGCGTATATCGTGATCAATGTCTGCGGACAACGCCGACAAGCATTGTCCTGAGCTGCCTCCTGAAGTCAAAAAAGCCCACTGGGCGATCGATGATCCGTCCAGGGCAGGGGGAACCGATAAGGAGGTCATGGACGTATTTCGCGCAACACGTGACGAGATCTGCGAACACGTATGCCGGTTGATAAACGAACTGGGAATTGAATAAATAGATGGCTTCCGGATACTGGCCGATACTGATTACAGTCTGCCAGCTACGACAAAGTGCCGATTTGAAACAACACCGACCGACAGATCATCAAACCGTGCCCTGTCAAGTTGGTCTTTTATCTCATCGACAGTGTATGCCGCCAACAGGGAATTATAAAAATCACGCTGTAGAATTTCGGGTTCATCGGCCGCGTTTTCAGCCACCAGTCTTCTCGCCTCCGTTATATCCTGTGGCCTGTGTAAATCCATCACGAAGAGTCGTGCCCCGGGTTTGGCGTATTGTCTGATTGCCTCCCACAACACCATGGGTTCACGCAGATGATGCAGCAGACTGTTGCTGATGACAGTGTCGTAGTCATTATCCAATAATGCACCGGGCAGATAACCATGAATCAGCCTGATCTGTCTGGTAAGGCCATAGTGTGTGACCAAATTTGAACCATGGTTCAGCATGTTTTTCGAGCCGTCTAACCCGTCGAGACGGCAATGGGGGTAACCCCTGGCAAATCTCACTGTAATATCCGCAGTACCGCAACCAAGATCTAGTACCCGGCCGTCAAGATGATCACCGAAATTTTGTTGGAATATGCGGATGAACATGGAATGAGGCTCATTAAAATCCGCATTCGCGTATGCAAGTGCCTGCTCCGCATCCTCCATAAGTTCAACTTCGGGAATGCGCTGCATGATGATAACTAACAGTCGACTACCTGGTTACCGCGATATATATAGCAACCGTAACAGTCAATAAAGCGAGTATGACAAACAAGTATTCATCTCTCATTTTGATCACTTCCGGCAAGTTCAATATAAGAGACTATTTACGAAATAGTAACACGAGTGGAAATCCGCCTATAAGGCACACTGAATGTCCATATTCTGTCAGGGACCGGCATTATGAAACAATTGAAACAGCGACCCGGCCGCGAGTATCAACGTAGCGAGCACGAGCAGTAAAGTATAGCGCGTTTTCTTGGTCATAATTACCTCCACACCTGGCGGAATCAACCCCGATATGCGGGGCTTCTTAAGCTATTGATTCAGTGCCTATGGCGTATATCTATGGGTTATGGGAGTAAAATCAACCCCGCAGTTATATGGGGATACAGATGATTTTTATAGGCGAAACAAGCTTTTGACACGTCTGGCCATCGTCATGCTCAGGGCAATAACCGCTCGGCGGAAAAAAGCTCCGTCAGCTGTTCCCTGGGTCTGATCAGATGCATCCTATCACCATCAACCAGGATCTCCGGGGAACGGGGGCGTGAATTGTAGTTAGAACTCATGACAAAACCGTAGGCGCCTGCCGACCGTATTGCCAGTATATCGCCTGACTGTATGGTTAGCTCACGATCCTTGCCGAGAAAGTCACCTGTCTCGCACACTGGACCGACAACATCATAGCGTTGCGGCGGTTGATCGTTATGACGGACAAGCGGGACAATACCGTGCCAGGCATTATACAATGCCGGCCGCAGCAGATCATTCATACCCGCATCGACGATGGCAAAATTCCTGTGGACAGCATGCTTTATATATTCAACGGTGGTCAGCAATATCCCGGCGTTACCGACAATGGCGCGTCCCGGTTCGACAAATATCGAATAATCTCGGTCTGAAAATTGCTCCATCAAGCGCTGTATGTAAATCTCGGGTCCCGGAGGCTCTTCGTCCCGATAAATAATTCCCAAGCCTCCACCGACATCGATGTGTTGCAGTTCGATACCCTGCTGCTTCAATTTATCGGCGAGAACGAGCAGGCGTTCCACAGCGTCAATAAATGGCGTAATCTCTGTCAATTGTGAACCTATATGACAATCCAGACCAATCACGTCAATATGTTTCAGTTTATTCGCGTAATTATAGACGGACGGTGCGGTCGCAATATCAATCCCGAACTTGTTTTCCTTGAGACCGGTAGCTATATAGGGATGAGTCCCGGAATCGACATCGGGATTTACACGCAACGATATTCGTGCCCGCGCGCCCATCTCCCCCGCAATATCATTGATACGTTCCAGTTCAGCTTCCGACTCGACATTGAAGCAATGTATGTCGACCTCGATCGCCCGGCTGATCTCCGCTCTGGTCTTGGCTACACCTGAAAATACAATTTTTCCAGGATCTCCACCGGCATGCAGGACGCGCTCAAGCTCGCCAATCGAGACGATATCAAACCCTGATCCCATTTTTGACATGATATTAAGCACGGCAACATTGGAATTTGCCTTTACCGCGTAACACACCATATGGCCATGATCACTAAATACGTCATTAAAGGCGCGCCAATGCCGCTCTATAGTTGCGCGTGAATAGACATAACAGGGTGTACCATAAGCCGCAGCGATCTCCATAAGATCAACGTCCTCTGCAAACAGACGGTTGTCACAATAATTAAAGTAATCCATATTCAGGATGCGGCTTCACCGGACTCTGTGGATCCGTCATGCGGTATATAAAGATCACCTTTTTGACCGCAACTCGTCACCAGCCCGGATATAATTATTATCATGGCCAGGGATATCCCGGCCAAGAATCGATCATGCATTGTTCTTGTCCTAATGATGAGTTTTCAATGATTAAGTATATCTGTAAAGTAGAGATTAACAGTTTTAAACAGGATTTGTATCTCCAAGGTGGAAAATCTTTTACCCTCAGTTGAGATCGAGACTAATGTCCCGGTATCGTTTTGCATCATATGGCTTCACGGTTTGGGCGCCGACGGCCATGATTTCGAGACTGTCGTCCCCACTTTATCCTTACCTGAAGGAATTGGTGTCCGTTTTGTGTTCCCTCATGCCCCATACCGACCTGTAACCATCAACAACGGGGCTGTCATGCGGGCGTGGTATGACATCTACAACGCACCCCTGGAGCGGACAGATTGTGCCGGCATTTACGTATCGGCGCAGGCACTGGAAAGGTTGATAGAGCGTGAAGAAGGGAGGGGGATCAAATCACACCGGGTTATATTGGCAGGGTTTTCACAGGGGGGCGCCATCGCTCTTTATACAGGTCTATGCTATCCGCGGCCACTGGCGGGAATCATGGCGTTATCGACCTATCTTCCACTTTTAAAGAAACAGGAACTTGATTCATGTACCGTCAGCAGGAACATGCCCATACTGATGGCCCATGGCACTGAGGATCCGATCGTGCCATATCCCGTGGCCATAAATTCAAGAAATTTGCTGCAAAGCTCGGGTTTTAACATCGAGTGGCACGATTATCCCATTGGTCATGGCCTGTGCGTCGATGAAATTGATCACATCTCGTCCTGGATGTCCAGGGTATTTCAGAATAATCAGGATGCCTGAACTGATGTAGTTTGCGAAAGCCTGGCCAGCGCCGTATTGAGTTTATCTTCAATATTATACTTATAATTTAAATAGTGTATCGACTGCACCTGGTCGCTTGCCTCGTCACCAAGCAGCGTCCGGGGCAGATCTATGTCTGTTATATAGATGGGATAGGCCATTCCACTTTTACGCTTGTCCAGCACATGCCGGGCCACCTCATCAAAGACCTCCTCGCCGAACTCCAGCGATGTAAATTCCTTCTGATCACAATATATGGAAAACTGGGGTTCACCATCCCCGATAAAATTACCAATTACCTGTATACTAAAGTATCCAACATTATCGGAATCATTCGGCAGATCACTACGAATCAACTGGGTCTTCCCGCCCCTTTTGCTTATAGCTTGATAGGATTCGATACTGATTATTTTACGGGATGATTCCTGTTGATTTTCGGATATTTGCATGTCCTGTCTGTATGTTACCGAATTAAAGAATCTTTTATATTGGGTCAACAGGGTCTGAGCATTCAGATGATTGCTTTTCTGGAAGAATAGCGAACCTCTCTCATCAATGACGTATATTTCCGTCCAGCTACCGGTTTGTTTGTAAAACAGCTGAATCACATCGGGCCTGTTGAAACGGTAAAGCATGGATATCATGCTGTCGGACCTGGCATATCGGTCAAATACGACCGGGCTGTATGAGACACATGGCTGGGCGAGGTAACGTATCAAATCACTGTCCGTTCCTGCCCTGTCGAAATCCAGTTTGTCATTGTCAATATACAGCACGTAGTAGAAATGTCCGAACCGAAGCACATAACGTGTAGTAAGCGGATACGCCTTGCTGTAATAGATACCTATGATATCATCAAAAAGAGCTTTTACCCTACCGGCTATCGTCATACCCCTGCCGCTAGTATAACACTGCGTGATAATGGGAGGCGGGGGTTTGCCCCGTGAAGGCGGGGACCACTGCAGATAGTTGCTAAGGCATTTAACAAATCCATCCGCACCCTCATAGCGAAACGTTATCACTTCCTGCCATGTGGTTTGCAATATCTGCTCAACCGACAGCACCAGATTTTCTCTCACACCGCCGTAACTCAGGGCATCGGTATGATCCGTCGTCAGATGTTTTCCCTCACGGATATGCGTCATTAACGGCTCTACGCCCACATTGATGAATAATGCCGTATTAACGATCTTCGGTGATACCGAAAGCTCCTCCATGCCGGTACCCCTGAGTTCTGCATCGGGAAACAGCTGGCTGAAACAACGATAGATACTGTTGATATCCTTCAGGGTAATAATACTGTCACGGGTATAGAGCGCAATGACAGTATTGCCGTTCATCAACTTATTAAGAAAACACCAGGCAATCAGCTCAATCACGCTGTGGGATCTTTTCAGGGGCTTGATACCGTTGATGTCTTCAATGTTCACTATGCCTTGGAACAATACCCAACCGGTCTGGGCGCCTGAGCCGGTTTGATGAATGGATAAATGACCTTCCCACACATTGTCGGAGATTCCCCGATTGACGATCTCAATCTTGCCCGTCTTACGTTCAAATGCAGCGTATAATTTGCGACCAAGGATATTCAAATCGCGCTGATTGATTTTGGTTAGCTCGGAATGCCGCCGAGCAAAGTTTGACAGGAACTGGTAGCTGGTCGTCAACACATTCACCAGACTCTTGCGTTCCTCAAGTACACGATGGATTTTCCATGCGGGCCTGGAGTCCAGAATTTTAAAATAGTGTTCATCCCATCCCCATGAGGCGGTTATCTCACGCATCACCTCACGCTGCCAGCTTCTAGACCGGCGATTATCCGGCGTTCCAAGGCGCTCATTCACCTTGAAATAAAAGCAACGTCTGACTACTTCCAGCCGCTCCGTTTCATCCCTGTCAAGCAGGTATTCCTCGACCTTTCTGTACAACATGACATAAGGATCGATGCTGGCGATATCCGTCACGCCTCTCTGGATAGCCTGCTTGAAGCGCAGGCAAATCAGGTCCGATCCAGGGTATTCATTGGCATAGGCCTCCATCAGCATCAGTTTGAGCACTGCTTTGTAGGGCGAGTCAATGCCTTTATAGATCTGCCATAATGCAGCGCCGAAGAATTCCTCCACTGGCGCCTTCGGGATTCCGCCGAAATCTATCGATTCATTTTCTCTGATAAATCGTTTGTGTTTCAGATTATAAACGTAGTTGTCGTAGTTTCCCTCTTCATCCGGCGGCACTAGCCACCACAGCGGATAACGACCTGCCAGCAAGATTCCGGTACGATAAAATTCCTCGAGCAATAGATAATGTTGCGCGCTGCCGCTGCTTTCCACCGACAATTCCACCTGTTCGCCCTTTCTGAAATTTTCAGCGTTCATCAAAAAGAAATGCGCTTCGATATCAAAAGACGCTGCCCATTCCTCGATAGCAGTCGCTTTATGCTGGAGTTCGCTCAATTGTTCCTTGTTAAGATCTGGACGGTGACACAACCAGATATCAAAATCACTGTCCTCTGAATAGGCGATTGTTCCGCTACTTCCCATCAGGAATATTGAAAAGATGTCATACCGTGCCAATGCCCGCCGCTTGTAATCAAAACTACGTACCAGCTTCTTACCCGCCTCGAGGCTGCGTTTACTCGGAGAATAATCGGATACCCCGGCAGGTGTATTTTTGGTGATAAAGCCGGGGAAGATCGGATGGTTGGCATGGAACAGGAGTGGCAGTATATCGAGCACTTCCCGTTGCCTGCTGCGCAGGGAACCCGCTGTACGGTTCAAATGATCACGATTCAGCGCCAGAAAACGTTTTTTAATGGTGTTGATATTGAACAAGATATTCTCCGAAGACAAAGACCTTAATCCTCTGCTTCCAATGATTACTATCGGCGCAGGTGATTAAAGCTGCAGGACAACCATGGCCACTGGACGGAAAGCCACACAGGCAACCGCAACCAACGGGAATAATGATGTTAAAACAAGCAGATAATCGGAATTCGGGCGCCAAATAGTACAATCATACAACGGTTCGACAAGATCAAGTCCGTCTTGCAGATCTGGTGGTTGGTAATGATAAACAACCCTTACCCTGCAAATTTCGTGTGTTGTCTCGACATGTGCCAAGGGAGATGATCAGGGCAAGCTGCTGAAGCGCGCCGAATCCAGCATGAATATTCCTGCATCAGCTTAAGAGCTGATTACGACAGACTGAACCACGCGACTCCACTCATCAGAGCATCGCTCGTGCGCGTTGTATAGCTGTACGCACCTGGTCGGGTGCCGTACCACCGATGTGGTCGCGTGACTTGACGGAGCCTTCTACGGTAAGGACGTCGAAGACATCCTGCCCGATCTTGGCGGAAAACCCCTTTAGTTCAACGAGCGACAACTCGGCAAGATCCTTGTGTTTTTCAATTCCAAGTCTCACCGCCTTGCCGACCACCTCATGGGCATCACGAAATGGCACACCCTTGCGTACCAGGTAGTCTGCCAGATCAGTGGCAGTTGAAAATCCAGTTAATGCAGCACGTTTCATGTTGGCATGTTTGATCTTCATGGACGGAATCATCTCTGTATAAATGTGCAAAGAAGCCTTCACTGTATCCACTGTATCAAACAACGGCTCCTTGTCCTCCTGGTTATCCTTGTTGTAGGCCAGTGGTTGTGCCTTCATCAGGGTCAACAGGGCAACCAGATTACCGGTGACCCGGCCCGCCTTGCCACGCACCAGCTCAGGAACATCCGGATTCTTTTTCTGCGGCATTATCGAAGACCCTGTACAGAAGCTGTCAGATAACTCGATAAAATCGAACTGCGTCGATGACCAGATTATCAATTCCTCGGAAAAACGTGACAGATGCGTCATGATCAATGCCGACGTGGCGCAGAACTCAATAGCAAAATCACGATCACTCACTGCATCCAGTGAATTCCTGGACGGTGTATCGAAACCGAGTAATTGCGCGGAATAGGCGCGATCAATTGTAAAACTTGTACCTGCAAGGGCAGCGCTTCCGAGCGGCATAATATTGACCCGTTTACGGCATTCTGTGAGGCGTTGGTGATCCCGCACCAGCATCTCGAACCATGCCAGCAGATGATGGCCGAAGATGACCGGCTGAGCGACTTGCAGATGCGTGAAACCGGGCATGACGGTGTCCGCTTCCCTCTCCGCGAGATCAAGCAAGGAAGATTGCAAACGCCGCAGATGGCCTGCAATGGCGTCTATTTCATCACGCAGATACAGGCGCATGTCAGTGGCTATCTGATCATTACGTGAACGTCCTGTATGCAGCTTCTTGCCTGCCTCTCCGATGCGTTCAATCAGTCGCGCCTCTATGTTCATGTGGACATCTTCAAGCTCTATCATCCAGGAAAAATCGTTCCGCTCGATATCGTCCCGGATCTCTTCAAGACCATTGATAATCGCCTCACATTCATCAGCTGTCAGTATGCCAACATGGGCAAGCATCCGGGCATGGGCGATCGACGCCTGAATATCATAGGCATACAAACGTCTGTCGAAACCGACGGACGACGTAAAAGCCTCGACAAGACTGTCGGTCGATTGTGTAAACCGGCCTCCCCAGGGTTTGGCTGACGGGTCCTTTGTCCTCATAAGTCTTTCTGCAAAAATGAATTATTCATGCAGTATAGCAAGTTTCGATTTTTTAGTGGGTGGAATTTCTATCATCAGATGCTATGAAGAAATGCTGCATTTTGACCGATAACACAATATGACCCGGAACTTGCCCCAGCATAAGGAACAGATGAGCAGCCATCTGAAAGACTTGGCTACAAGCCATTCTGCCAAACGCACGGATGATTCCCTGTTCCTGCCCGATTTTTGTAATATCCGCATGGTTTTTGCGGTGGTGATGATCGCCCAGTTGCTCGCCTTCATACTGGTATTGGGACCACAGGGAAACCAGACCGATCGCTGGGTCAACCTAAGTCTGACATCGTTGTTTATCCAGTGGGTGGCATTGTCAAGCATCGGCCTATTGTGTTTGTGCAGGCGGGTAATGAAACACTGGGAAAACTATCTGGCAGGTATCATCAGTTATCTGCTGGTACTGGCTGTGACGATTATACTTAGCGAGGTTGCATATATCATGACAGAACACAAGGGCTTGCATACCTTGCTGACTGCCTCATGGCGATCGGAATTTATATTACGCAATCTCGCCATTAGCGCCATTGTCAGCGCGGTCGCACTCCGATATTTTTATGTCCAGCATCAGTTAAAACATAATATCGTGGCGGAATCGCGTGCCCGCGTACAGGCCTTGCAGGCGCGTATCCGACCTCACTTTCTGTTTAACAGTATGAACACCATCGCCAGCCTTACACGCAGTAAACCGGCGCTCGCCGAGGAAGTTGTGGAAGATTTGGCTGATCTGTTCAGAGTCAGCCTGACCGATTCGGATAAACCCGTTACCATTACCAAGGAACTAGAGTTGTCCCGTCATTACCTGAATATTGAAAAACTCAGGCTGGGACAACGCCTGACCATACAGTGGATGCTGGAAGATTTGCCAGACGATGCATCCATTTTACCGTTGACCATTCAACCATTACTGGAAAACGCCATCTATCACGGAATTGAGCCGCTCACCGAAAATGGAACTATCATAATTACAGGTCGCAGGGTGGACCAATCAATAGAATTCACTATTTCAAATCCCGTCCCTCCATACTTGCCGGTAACGCGTCGCAACAGTAACCAGATGGCAATGGCAAATATTCGAGAACGCTTGCTTATACATTACGGCAAGAAGGGATTGCTTGAAACCGGTCATTCTGGTGATAGATTTGTAGCCCGGCTTGTTATTCCCTATGTCAGGGAGAAGCAATGAAGATATTGATTACCGATGATGAAGAACTGGCCCGCAGCCGGGTGCGCGCCTTGCTGGAGGACATCGGGGATATCAATATAGTCGGGGAGGCGCATAACGGCAAGGAGGCACTGAACAAATGCCATCGTCTCAATCCTGATATAGTCCTGCTCGATATCCGCATGCCTGGTATGGACGGTCTGGAAACCGCATTGCATCTGGCCACGCTTGAAAATCCCCCGGCGGTGATCTTTACTACGGCTTATGGTGATCATGCACTTGAGGCGTTCGAGACCAATGCAGTCGATTATCTGTTAAAGCCTGTCAGGCAACAACGCCTCCGACAGGCACTGGAAAAGACACATCATCTCAACCGCGCCCAGTTGCTTGCCCTTAAGCAGGCCGACAATGAGGACCACATCAGGACGCACATATGTATCCAGCGCCATGATTCGATACAACTGATCGCGATGTCCGAGGTGATCTATTTTCTAGCTGATCAAAAATACGTGACGGTACGTCACACAGATGGTGAAGTACTGATTGAGGAACCGCTGGTTTCCCTGGAACAGGAGTTTGCCGGCAAATTTACCCGTATACATCGTAACGCTCTGATATCAAATGCCTTTTTGAAAGGGGTCGAAAAGGATAAGGATGGCACCCATAGCGCCATATTACGTGATTGTGACGAACGACTGACCGTTAGCAGGCGCCATGTTGCCATTCTCAGGAAAAAAATACGGGCGATGGGCAAGTAAGCGTCCGATAACAGCGATCCCCGATATAAAAACGGGCAGCGACCCTGGGAGCCGTAGCAGGAATATTTGACAGTTCTCATATAACATTTGCCTCGATAAACCTCACCCCGTAGCATTAGGTTTTTTCATACAACAGCAGCCCGATATGGCAACCCGTCGAATTCGCATAGCAACGCGCAAGAGCCCACTTGCCTTGTGGCAGGCCGAACATATACAGCACTTGTTGCATAAGTCATATCCAGACTTGGATGTCGAGCTTCACAAACTGTCCACCCAGGGCGACAAGATTGTCGACTCTCCCCTGGCGAAAATCGGTGGCAAGGGTCTGTTTGTCAAGGAACTTGAATACAGCTTGTTGAACAATGAAGCGGATATCGCCGTGCATTCGATGAAGGACGTCCCTGTGGACCTTCCAGACGGTCTTCATCTGGGCGTTGTACTTGAACGTGAAGAACCACGTGATGCCTTTGTCTCAAATCATTTTTCGCGCCTTGAAGAATTGCCACAAGGCGCGCGGGTAGGTACCGCAAGCCTGCGGCGACAATGTCAGCTTGCGGCCCTGAGACCAGATCTTGAAATCATTAATCTCCGCGGTAATGTCGGCACACGCCTGAAAAAACTCGATGATGGGCATTATGACGCCATCATTCTCGCGTCGGCGGGACTGATCAGGCTGGGGCTCGAACAGCGTATCGCACAACAGATCCCCGTCGAACAGTTTCTGCCGGCCATCGGCCAGGGCGTGATCGGTATTGAATGCCGCAACGATGACCAAGCCGTTAACTGCTTGATCAGTGTGCTCGGTCACGAACAAACGGGTATATGTATCTCTGCGGAACGGGCATTAAATGCTCGACTTCAGGGTGGATGTCAGGTACCGATCGGTGGTTACGCACAACTTATGGGCAACACATTGCGGTTACGCGGGCTGGTCGGTCGGCCCGATGGAACCTCAGTCATCCAGGCCGAAAGGAGCGGCACTCCACAACAGGCGAGCGAACTCGGAATCGCTGTCGCCGATGAACTGCTTCTGGGTGGAGCGGATACAATATTAAATGAGGTCTATGGTTGAAGATGCCGCAAACGCACTCATTGGTATCTGTGTGCTGGTAACCCGGCCGGCACATCAGGCACAGTCTCTATGCAACAGGATCAAGGCTCTCGGCGGGAGGGTAATGCGCTTACCCGTCATTGAGATCGATGATCCTGTTGAAGTAACACCGGCAATTGACATCATCAGGCGGCTGGATAATTTCGATATCGCGGTTTTCATCAGCGGCAACGCCGTGGAAAAGGGCCTTGCATTGGTCAATACCTACGGTCACTGGCCGGAACACCTCAAAATCGCCGCTGTTGGCAAACATACCGCCGAGATATTACAGCAGCACGACATTCATATTGACATTATGCCTCAACAACAATTCAACAGTGAGGGGCTACTGGCAGTTGAGGATCTGCAACAGCTAGATAACAAACAAATCGTTATTTTCAGGGGTCAGGGTGGCAGGGAATTGCTGGCCCAATCTCTCAGGCAACGCGGGGCTCAGGTGGAATACGCCGAGGTGTATCGTCGTATCAAGCCCGAGTGCGATACCAGCAAGGTACAACAGGCGGGTTTAAGTGGGGCTGTCGATATTGCCATCGTCACCAGCAACGAGGGTCTGCAAAATCTTTATGACATGATAGGCGAACCCGGACGCCGCTGGTTGCTCCATACACCGCTCGTTGTCATCAGTCAACGCACCGCCGAACTCGCGCAGAAATTGGGCTTCAAGTCATCTGTTATCGCCAAACAGGCCAGTGACAAGGGTTTAGCAGATGCCGTAAAAGAATGGTATGCTATCCACTCTTCCGCCGGAAAATAAAAAAAGAGGCCAAAAGATTCAGAGCGGAAAATCCAACACAAGCTGGCATCATGCGGGAGGATTTTCGAGGGGACGTGATATGAACGATAACAAGGATAATCAGCCTGTAACTGATTCCAAGGCTCAAACGCGTAAACATGAGAGCAAGCCAGGGAAACCCAGAAGCAACGCTGAAACCAAACAACCGTCAAAAAAGCCATCACCCACCGCTCACACCCTCCTGCGGCGAACCGGAACCATCCTGTCGATCATTGCCCTGCTTATTGCGGCGACAGGTATTTCTGCGAGCTATCTTCTATGGCAGCAATTACAGGATACTAGACAATCACTGACAAGCCGGGATAAACATACCCGTTCATCCATCGAAGAGGTTCAATCCGTCGTTTCTGACCTGCAGACAAAGACGGATTCACTTGAATCCCAACTAGACAAAAATCTTGAACAAGAGATTCGGCAAATCGGCAATGAACAGCAAAATCTGCAGGCTTCATTGCAGTCTCTGCAGGCACAGCTCGGCAAGGACAGGCCGGATGACTGGATGCTGGCCGAGGCCGAATATCTGCTGCATATCGCCAATCACCGCCTGCAGCTTGAACATGACATCAACACCGCGATTGTCGCACTGTCCATTGCCGACACACGTCTGCGCGATATCGGCAACCCTGCATTGACAGATGTGAGAAAAGCCCTGTCTGAAGAAATCACTGCACTTGAGGGCGTGAATACACCGGATATCACCGGCATGGGGCTGACCCTGCACAGCCTTGAGGAGCACGTGGCACAGCTACCGGTCAAAGGCGAATCCGGTACTGGAATACAACAGACCGCAGCGGGCGGATTGGCTGAGACTGAATCGGGCGAAGAGACCGGCGGCTTCAAAGCATTTATGAGCCGGGTCTGGACATCGCTTAAAAGCCTGGTGACGATTCGCCGTGTCGATGAGGATGCCACACCCCTGCTGCCACCCGAACAACGCGCCTTTCTCAAACAAAATCTGCGTCTGCAACTGGAAACCGCGCGGCTGTCGTTGTTCCGACGTGATAACACGAGTTTCCATACCAGTCTTGACACTGCGAACGATTGGCTGACGCACTATTTCGATACCGGAGCAGCAGCGACCACCAATATGCTCGATACCATTACCCGGCTCAATAAGGTGAATATCGACGTACCCGTGCCTGATATCTCGAATTCCTTGAATATCCTGCATAAGATACTCGCACAAAAATCAGTACACGTGATAAGAAATCAAGGCAAGAACGAAGCTGATGCCTCCTCTGCGACATCTTCCGCCCAAAACGGAAGCGCATCAAATACCTCAGCAGGACCCGATGGCGCAGATGCCGCGAAGGCTAACGAGGACAGCAACCAACAGAAAACGAATTAACACGCGCCATGAAACTGTTACTCGCAACACTCATAGTCCTTGTAGCCGCAGTTGTCTTTGCCCTGTATGCACAACAGGACCCTGGCTATGTGATCATCAATTTTCGTGAGTGGCGCATAGAAATGAGCCTGGTACTCCTCATTGCTACCGCCCTGTTGGGGTTTTTTATCCTTTATTATCTGATCCGCTTCATCATCAACGCACGACACATCCCGCAGTCGCTCAGCAACTGGAAAAAAAAACGACGTACGCGCAAGGCCCGCGAGGCAATGTCTCAGGGCCTGATGGCGCTCGCTGAAGGTAACTGGAACGGTGCTGAAAAATCTCTGGTCAAATACGTAAATATCAGTGACACACCCGTTCTCAATTACTTGAATGCCGCACGAGCCGCACAAAAGCTCGGTGCCACCGAACGCCGTGATTATTACCTGCTCAAGGCGAATGAGGTCATGCCGAAGGCGAATATTGCCATTGCCCTGACACAGGCTGAGCTTCAGGTAAACCAGGGGCAAATGGAACAGGCGTTGGCAACCCTCACCAACCTTCAAAGAAACGCACCCAGGAACGCCAATGTTCAAAAATTGTTATTACGTTTGTATGTTGAACTTCATGACTGGGAACGTCTGCTGGAACTGTTACCCAAATTAACCAGGCAACATCTGATCAGCCAAGACCAATATCAGCGGCTGGAACAGAAATCCTATACCGAACTCGTCAAACGCGCTGCGGCAGACAGTGACATAAGATACCTGAATGCTACATGGCAAAGGGTACCCAGGCATCTGAAACAGGATGAATCGTTGTTACGTACATATGCAAATGAACTGGTCAGACTCGGAGCTGTGTCGGATGCCGAGAACATCCTCTACCAATCACTAAACAAGAAATGGGATGACTCGCTGGTATATCTGTACGGCACTTTCTACAGTGGTGATCTGTCCAGACAACTGAGCAGGGCCGAGGTGTGGTTGAAGAAACATCACAACGATCCCACCCTGTTATTGACAGCCGGTCGCCTGTGTGTACGCAATAATCTCTGGGGTAAGGCGCGCCAGTATCTGGAGGCAAGCGCGGCTGTGGGTATGCATCCGGAAACCTACAAGGAACTCGGCAATCTGCTGGAACATATGGGCGAGACGGATCAAGCGCGGGAATATTACCGAAAGGGACTGGCAATGACGGTCGATACTCGCACAGCGCTCTCACCTCCTATCGACAAGACTTCGCCAGAACAGGGCCTGCCATCGCCGGTATAGGTTTTATTGCACTGTTGCAGTCTGTTACGGTTTACGAACCCTGATCTGCGAGCTTGTCATGTGCAAATGTAAATGCGTCACTGTAGAACCGGTCGGCGGGCAACCCCAGTCTTTCAAATGCCACCCAGCCTGCCTTGATCATCAATGGTGGACCCGCCGTATACACCGCATAGTCCTCAAGGCTGGGAAAGTCCTGGACAATCGTTTCATGAACCATGCCCCGACGACCATGCCAACGATCACCGGCAGACGTATCCGAAAGCACCGGGATGTAATGGAAGCCAGGCCGCTTTGACCACTGCCGAGCCAGGTCATCCATATAGAGATCCCTTTTGGTACGCGCGCCCCAGTAAAGATGCATCGGTTGTCCGACACCTTCCTGGAATGCGTATTCAATAATTCCCTTTATCGGTGCGAAACCGGTACCTCCGGCCATGAAAATTATCGGTGTCTTGACCGGGTCGCGCAGATAAAATTGTCCGAAGGGTCCTTCGATGCGAAGGATATCTTTTACCTGCAATCTGTTAAAAAGATAAGAACTGAATTCACCATCTTCCACATGGCGGATATGGAGCTCGATATATTCATCATCGTGGGGTGAATTGGCAATCGAAAAACTGCGGCGCTGCCCGTCCTGTAACAGGATATCGATGTACTGCCCGGCGAGAAACTGCATGCGCGTACCACCGGGTGGCTTCAAGTACAAACGTATTACGTCATCTGACAGTAACTCTTTCTTTGCAACTCGTGTTGGCATATTTTTTATCGTAATATTCTCAGGTGAATGTATTATCCTCGCCCTGATAAGGACATCGCTCGTTGGCATGGCCCGACAAAACAACGCCATGCCTTGTCTTATTTCCTCCGTAGTCAGCCCCAGTGGTTTAAAGTCACCGTAATCTATATCCCCATCTATCAAGGTGCCTTTGCAGACGCCACAGACGCCATTTCGGCAGCCATAGGGCAGGTGCACACCATTATGCATAGCCGCCTCCAGAATGCTTTCACCCGGCTTAGCCTCAAAAAACCGGCCGTCGGGTTCTACGATCACTTTGAAACTCACCGCTAATCCAACTATGATTTAGTAATCTCACGTCAAGACTTGTAGAGTTCAGATGAGACATTTCGATAAAGAACAAAAACCGGATTTTACTCACTGGTATATGAGGTATTCGAGCTAATTATTCCCCGGCACCTTCATTGAGGAGTGAATGCAGTATCAGCAAGCTCGGCAAACCTTTAGATAGATAACAGGCATTGTCTATTATTTTGTCAGGCAAATAAACCCCATGCGGCATATTCTTATAATCGGTTGTGGAGACATTGGCGAACGTGTGGCCCGTATCTGGGCCGACCGTGGCGCGGGAGTCTCTGCCCTGGTACGTGATCACAAACGCGCAGCTTACCTGCGTGACAAGCGTATCTCAACTATTATAGGTGATCTCGATGATCCCGCCACGCTCGTGGATTTGCCGGTGCATGATGCAGTGATCTATTACTTCGCTCCTCCTCCCGGCGGCGGTGAAGATGATCCACGCATGCGTGCCTTCATTGATTATATCGGGTATAAGCGGCATCCGATAAAAATCATCTATACCAGCACTACAGGTGTGTATGGTAATTGCGACGGCGCATGGGTAACAGAACAGAGCCCAGTGAATCCACAAAACCAGCGCAGTAAAAGACGGGTAGCCGCAGAGAATATATTAGGAAAATGGCATGGCGCTACCACGACCCCGGTTGTTATCCTGCGTGTCGCTGGCATCTATGGTCCGGGACGCCTGCCTGTCGATCGTATTCGATCAGGCCAAGCGGTACTGAATGAGATTGAAGCACCGTACAGTAATCGCATCCATAGCGAGGACCTGGCTCGCATCTGCATCGTGGCGGCCGAATATACGGCTCCCGGATATCATATCTTTAATGTCAGCGACGGACATCCCACCACAATGACCGACTTTTACAACAGGGTGGCGGCCAATGCGGGCCTGACTCCGCCCCGCACCATCTCATTGAAGCAGGCAATAAGTGAATTCAGCCCGATGAGGCTGTCATTTCTGACAGAATCCAAACGGATCGACAACCACAGGATGTTAAGTGAACTTGGCATTACATTACTATACCCAGATCTCGAAACGGGTTTGAAACAGTGTCTGACTGACCAATGACCTTGCTCTGCTAGCTTGATGAAATAATCGAGGCCGGGACAAAAGAATACCGCATCACGGTTAGTGGAATTGAGCAGGATATCTTCATCGTATATCACAATCATAAATTCTATGGTTATAAAAATATCTGCCCGCATCATGAACTATCATTGAACTGGATGCCAGACATGTTTCTCGATTATGAGCGCAGCCTGATCCAGTGCAGCAATCACGATGCCAAGTTTCGCATCGAAGATGGAGAGTGTATAGCAGGTCCTTGTATCGGCGAACGACTGACCCCGGTGGCAATCAGCATTATTGACGACAAGATCATGCTTGCAGGCGACTAGACTAGGACCTGCAGCTAAGTCATGTCAATTTAATCTTGGTGGGCGATGGCTGAATCATGCCGGAACAGGTTCCGGAAACAATGTTGCGTCAATACCAGATCGACAGGAAGAGCTGGACGGTATCCGCTGAAAAACTGTAGGTCGGCTCCTCGCCCGGGGTGCTAACGACAGTCAGATTACGAAAATCATCATAATTGAACCTGATATGATCATATTTCAGATTCAGGCTGCCTTTATCAATCGATTGCCAGCTTTGTGGTGTAAACTCGAAACTGATCCCGAAGCCGATGGTCTGATCATTAAAGCTGCTCAACTCCTTGTCACGGGCAAGGAAATTCTGCGCCTGTTGGAACGGGAAGAGATCATTGTAGAAATCGGCGTGTGACTGGGTGTAATAGCGATACCTCAGATCGAGGATCCAGTTATTCTTGAGCGGATGTGTATAGCTAAGCCCGAATGTATGTGCGTTGATCTCCCAGGAATCCGTGTAAAAGCGATATTCGCCGTTGATGGAGGCTCGATAGGGCAAGTAATACAGCGAACGGATCGCAATCGCATTGCTGGTACGTGTGCGTGGATAAAGTTCCGGCTCATAGCTGTATCCCAGCGCGCTGGTAGGATCCAGATAACGCACGGACCTGTACGGATTATTTAGAAAGCCCTCATCCGTAACGGTCTCAATATCGAGACCTACAATACTGTTCCTGGTTAATATCTGTGACAATCCCAGGCGATAGCTCTGCCTGTCGGCATCTTTCGACAGAGCCGGGTTAATGGAGCTACCCACATCATCCCAACCACGGGAATATCCGAGCGTGACGGTTGTCAGGTCACCGAACATATCGTGGCTGAAACTGACATGTGCCGTCTTGGCGTCATAATCGTTTTCTGTGCTGGTGGTATAAGACAGATTCATGGTTGTGGCGTCCTTGACGGACGTCAATCCAATGGTTTTTTCAGTACGGCGTTCACTGTATGGACTGGCCGTGGTGATGACGTCTATGGAGGCACTGCTGATGGAGTCGACATAATATTTCGCCATCACTGAATTGTATTTGCCGAGCATCTTACGCAACAGGATAGATGGGCCGCTGACATCTATCCCACCACCATCATACGAATGATAAAGCGCATCGGCACGGTCTTCAGGCAACACCGCCGCCACCAATGGCAGTAATCCGCTCATAGTAATAAGGATAATACTAACAAGGCGGATCGCAGCATGACTAACAAAAATCCGTTTTTTGCATTTTTTGCCCAGGAAGGATGTATTCATAATCCTATTATGAACCTAATACAAAACTAGCAAGCCCAATAATTCAATATTCTAGTTACAACCACACCCGCCACCCTCGCTGCTCTCGGCGCCTCTGGCGCCTTCTCGGGCCTGGTAAATATGACTGGTATACGACTCTGAAACAGGATCCCGGCTAAAGCTCATGATGGGATCTGCAAAATGTGATCGCTCATATGGTTTTACCCACGGGTCCGTGCTGCATGCTGTCAGTTGCAGGCCTAATACAATAACCAACAGGAATCTACATTTCATTATTCGCGGATCAACTCCTTGATCTGCTCTTCGTACTTCTTTTCGTAACCCGGCAGATAGGCGAAATGCTGAAAACGGATGTTGCCGTCACGATCCACAATCATGGTACTCGGCATGCCGGTCAGTTGGTAGAGTTTGGATACGCTGTTTTCAGTGTCAAAGAGAATGGGGAAACTTACAGGTACATCCTTCAGTAATTTCATGGCCTGGCCTGGATCTTCCTCTACGTTGATACCCAGGATGGTAAACCCGATGGGATTATAACGCTGATACAATTGATCGAGTAATGGCATCTCCTGACGACAGGGACCGCACCATGAAGCCCAGAAGTTGATCAAGACCACCTCGCCACGGAATTCGCTGAGTTTCAGGTTTTCACCGCTGCGGCTTTTAAGCGTAAAATCAGGCGCCGGACCTATCATGTCCTTGGCATAAACGGCAGATGCCATCAGCATACTGCTTAACAACAGTACAACCAAACGAAATAAATGCGAAAAATTGTACATATCAAATTACCTCGCTAAAAAAAGAAAGTAACACCACCATGAATCTCGATGTTATGACTGGTCTTTTCGGTACCTAACAGATCATTCTTGAATATATGATCACGGACATCTGCATGGAACGCCAACCAGTCAGTACCCAGTAAACGATAGCCGGCACCAAAATTCATTGTAAAACGATTGTCACCCCCGAAATCTGTACTACCCACTCCGGCGATGACATACAGTGTTGAATTAAACGCCCGACCCGTCCCAATAAATGACTCTCCTGGCAACAAGTTATAGCCGATCGAAATATTGTAATAAGTTAGTTTCCTTTCATCCGCTGTCAGCAACTGTGTCGCCCCGCTGAGCCGCTCGTAACTGGTTTTTTCAGTGTCCGTTGTTCCGTAAGCGGCCTCGAAAAAAGCGCTTTCCGTCACATGATAGGCGAATCTGAACCCGGTGACGGTATTCGCACCAAAGTCCTCGACACTCATTACGCCGGTGTAGGCGCCTACCTCGAAGTCCTCGGTATCAATAGCGGGAACCACAATTTCCCTGCGGTCGAGTTCGGGTTTTATGATCTGTTCCTGATCAGACTGTGAGGTCACAGCATCTTCATCTGCCGCCATTGCCGGTATCGTTGACAGACCCAGTATTGCTGGCAGCAGTATAAGGATGTTTATGAAGAACCGTTGCCTGATAATGTTTGAATGTGTCATCGGTTTTAAAAGAAGGCCGCAAATCCAGCTCGCCATTCACTGAATTCCTTGTTATCGTCACGACTGGTAAACGCCACGTAATTCCTGTATTCACCCCGCAGGATAAAGCGGCGCGTCAGGTGCATGCGGAACCCGACGCCGACATGATTGATCTGATCGGTATTGTCTTCTGACTGCACCAGTGTCTGACGCGGGTTCGAATTTATAACACCGGTACCCAGGGTAAAAAACGGCGATACCCTCCAACCCGGATAGGGTTGGGAAACAACATTGATATTGACGAGCAAACTGTCGGAAAAGTCGTCAAGTACCTGTGACAAAGAAAATTCAATTGACAGGTTACGATTAAAGGCATAACCACCGTATATCCCCATGGAATTGGCGCCGTTAAAATCACCTGTTAGCAATCCCATTTCCCAGCGGCGGCTTGTGAAGTCGTTTTGAGTCGCATCGGTTATCTGGAACTGCTCACCCAGAGCCGTCAAGGTCTGTTGCATCTGCGCGCTGCTCACCCAGCCCTCCTCGCCCGATCCGGTCCTGACCTTGAACCATACTGTCTTGCGTTTGAGGATCTGCACGTTCTGGCCGCGCTCAACGACATAAAATATCGGATAACTTTCTCCAGCACCGGTGCGTAATTCAACATAGGGATCAACAATGGTAACCTCTTGGTACTGTTCCCCCCCCATGGCATGGTGTATCAGCAAAAACTGGAGCAATAACCAAAGGAGGACACGGGTTCGCATATCTGTTGACGTACCTGACACATTAATAATAAAGACAATCCATGCAAAAATTTTGCCATCTCTAGTGTATGCTTACCTGTGACTCACCAGACCTGGTGTGACGCAAGCCTTTCAAATGACTATGGTGGAGGAGCATCAAACGGATTATTGAAGTATTGCGCACCGATATCCAGCCACTCCGCGATCAGTTTTAACTCTGCAGGATCCAGCATCCCTTCATGGCTGCCGCCGATATCAAACCGGTTGAAAAAGCCGGAACTCGCACGCGCGCCCGCAACAGACATTGCAGGACTGACATTCACAGTGACAAGCACCGGGATTGGATTGTTCATTGCATCGAGGATGAGATTGCCATCGGCATCCACTTCAAATAACGGGTTGCCATTTCCGTCGGTCGCCTGCACAAGACGGTCCTGTAGCGCTCCCATTACAATCTCCTGTTCATTATCGTTGAATAACAATTCGCGGTAGGACTTGAAGTGATCCGGTTCATCGCTCGATGGGCCGTCTGTCAGGTCCAGCTGTGCAGCAGGTACCTGCAGGTTATCCATTGCATCCAGTGTGCCATGGCAAGCGGTGCAGGTATCGGCACCGCGATCCTTGTCCCATAATGGATGTATATACTGTTCATAATTGATAACCGTGCGACAGGCCGCACTCCAGGTCGTCTGACACTCGCCAGACACAGGTGCAGGGGTAGAGAGATCAGCATAGAGATATGAAAAGCTCGCATCGGCAGGTCGACCTGCCGCAACCGGGTCTGTCCATATATCGACGTATTTGATGTCAACACTCAGGTCAAGTGCAGCGGGATCCAGTCGTGTATGTGTCTCGGCCATGGTCTCTCCCATATCTGCAAATTTTGACGCATCGGTATTGGGAAAGGGCAGACCCGTGGTCGGTGCACCTGTATTGACTGCCGGCGGTGCTTCTGCATACGCATGTGCGAGTCCGCTGTTGTGATTATGACAGCCATTGCAGGTAACTGTTTCACCGGCACGTACCTGAATCCAGTTCTGGTGGCGGGCACCGATGCGCCTGCCGTCCTTATCAAGGACACTGATCGCCAACGACACATCTGCCGGCACCTTGACCTTGACCGAACCATCGGGTTCGATTGGAGCATAGCCGATGATCTCCCGCATCAATTGTTGCGAGCTGCGTCCAAATGCTGTATTCGCAAAATCGTGGGTATCATCATCCGGGATGGATACAGCCTTGATAACCCGCAGGAATCGTGCGGGACGCTGATCAGAGGTAAATTGCGCGGGATCGGCCAGCGCAGCGATTGAAGTCGCCGTCGAACCCAGATTGTTGAAGCTGCCATCGAAATCATAGACACTACGTATGTCCAGCACACCTATCCTTTCATCGATATAACCGGCATCGAGCCCTGCACCACTGATCTTGTCGGAAAGAATCTCAGGCAAGTGTCGCGACTGAATCGCAACGATGTCGCTGTACATAGTCCCTTCCTCAGCGACCACCAGCGGCAACTGGGTGTTCTCATCCATGTCGTAGATATAGAGGCCATAAAGTGGCGGCGCTTCCTGCGGATTCGGGACTGAAAGCCCTGCTGTCGTGCATGGTACAATGTTGGTATTTTCCACTAACCTGCACGGTGTCCAGCTGACCAGAGCACGATTCGTTCCATCCCATAACGGATAAGCGGCGTTAAATCTGCCACCCGGCGAAGGGCCTGGAATCGTTTGCACGGCATTAACCGTCGCGGGTGTCTGGGCATTACCTGTGAGGATTCCCTGATTCGGCCATGTAGGCTGATCGTTGTCCGAATAGTTGGCAACGTCGATCTTGATGATACTGCCTCCCTGCTCTGTACCATTAAACGGCCGGATGATCGACATGATCTCACCATCAGGCATTTCACGTGGTTGCAGGAACTGGACCTGGCTGCCATTCGTCCCGGTAGCATGACTATGGGCGCCGTAGACTATCTGCAATTCCGTGCCGTCGGGATGCATCTTGTACAAACTCATCTGGTTACGTGAACCCATATCGTCCCAGCGTGTAAACAGGATTTCACCACTGCTCAGGACGACAGGATCAAGGTCATGACTCTGGTTGAACGAGAGCTGTTTGATGTCACTGCCATCGGCATCCATGATATGCAGGACCGGTGCATGTTCATTGCGGTTTTCATCCAGAGCGGCAAACTGCGGCTTGCCATCGTCCAGCAGGATAGCCTTCGATTGCCGTTGCCTGCTAGAGGAAAATATGATGCGACCATCGGGCAGATAATGCGGTGAGATATCATTGCCGGCCTCTGCAGTGATATCAGAAGTGATCACGCGCGTAAGGGATGCCGCAGCAATATCGTATTCCCAGATGTTCCACGTGGGCTGGTCTTCGGGGTCCGCCCCCTCGATCTCGGGCGCATGCAATGCGAACAACAGTTTGCTACCGTCATAGGAAACCTCGACATCCCTGACATCGCCATCACCACCCGTAATGACGGATGTGATATTTCGTTCGACCGCGCTGGGGGATGCCAGATCACGATAATAGAGATCGCCGCCGGGATTAAAGACAAGCGCTTCCCTGGCATCGCTTTGGTCGTTTTCCGGGACCGGGCGTTTGACATAGGCAATCCCGAATTGCACGATCACCGACTCGGCACCGTTGCCGCCACCGCCGCATCCACACAGCAATAGCAAAATCACGCCTAAAAGCGATGCCTGCAGACTTTTATATGATGATATGTCCATTGTCTGATAATGATGCCAGTATTAACGGTCGTGCCGAGTTGTCATGGTGTGTACAAGTTATCAATAGTCGTATGTCCCGGTTTGCCGGTGTATCTAATATAACGGCCCCTGTACCCTTTAGTATTAGCCGTTTAAACCCAAAATGTGATATATTTATCAATAATTACAAGGTGTTATAATTACTATATCACTCTGTGATCTGCCTGTATCCTGATAGCGAAGTCAATTATAGGTCAATTGAAGTTGGTTAAACTGAAGACCGGGTCACAAAAGCCCCTCGATAAATCGATATAATCCGAACAACACTTGATGGTTGCTGTTTAGCAATTCGGCTGGAAGCCGCTATTACAATGACATGGAAGTCTCGCAGCAGCATGCAGAAGAGACGAGACGAATGTTATGAGCCCAGTAATCGAGAAACAGGTTAAACCAACCGCAATCCACCTATTGTTGTTGCTGTGTTTGCTCGTCAGCATGGTATCTGCTGCTTACGCAGGCACGCGCGAACAGTACAAGCGCATATATGACCGCCTGGCAGGCGTACCCCCCAGCAGCGCGGTTCTTGATGCCATGGAAGCGGATATGGCAACCCCCGAAGACGCCGCGCAGATCGCCATGGAAAATCCGGCCTTTTATAATGTCACGCTGAAAAACTTCGTCACGCCCTGGACCAACGAGGATCAGACGGTCTTCGCACCCCTCAACGATTACACTGCCACAGTCATAGGCATGATTCGGGATGATGTCCCCTTCAACACCGTGCTGTCGGCCGACCTTGTCTATGTAGGAAAGTCCGGCCTGGGGCTGCCGGCCTACTCGATGACGAACAATGACCTGTACGAGACCATGGAAGATCAGGGAATCGACCTCAAGGCCAACCTGGTCGCGGCGCCACAATCTTCAGTAACAGATATCCCGGCCGCGGCGACCGCGGGCGTGATGACATCCCGTGCGGCATCCGAGGCATTTTTCATCGCCGGGACCAATCGCGCCATGTTCCGCTTTACCTTGATGAATCACCTGTGTACCGATCTGGAACAGATCAAGGATACGACACGTCCGCCGGACCGTATCCGCCAGGACGTCTCACGCAGCCCCGGCGGCGACAGCCGTATCTTCCTCAACTCCTGTGTCGGATGCCACAGCGGCATGGATCCGATGGCCCAGGCGTTTGCCTACTATAATTTTGACGAAACCCTACACCGATTGGTCTATACCGCCAATCAGGTACAACCGAAATACCTGATCAATCCGGATAATTTCAAATACGGTTACATAACCCCGGATGATCACTGGGACAATTACTGGCGCAATGGACCAAATGCCCTGCTCGGCTGGAGTTCATCACTGTCCGGCAGCGGCACCGGCGCCAAGTCGCTGGGTGAAGAACTGGAAAACAGCGATGCCTTCGCCCAGTGCCAGGTGGAAAAGGTATTCAAGACCGTCTGTTTCCGTTCACCGGGAAACAGCTCCGATCGCAGCGCAGTGGACTCGATAGTCACCGCATTCAAATCCAACAACTACAACATGAAGACGGTGTTTGCCCAAACTGCCGCCTACTGCATGGGTGACTGATCATGATCCTACCGGTGCATACAAACAGTTATTTAAGAATCATCGCCGTCACACTGCTCGGTTTTATTCTATTCGGTTGCGGTGGCGGTGCATCGACCGAGTCACTGCCCAACACCAGCACCACGCAGTCGGTCAGCTACACCGGTCCGGCACCACTTACCCAGGATGTGCAATTATTCAAGCTCAATGTCTGGGATAACCTCATCGCAAAAAACCGTTGCGGGAATTGCCATGGAGTGGACGGCCCCGGTGCTCCCAGTTTCGTACGCGATGACGACATCAATCTTGCGTATGCAGCCGTCAATACGTTAGTCGATCTCACATCACCGGAAGATTCGCGCCTGGTCACAAAGGTGGCAGGTGGCCATAACTGCTGGCTCACATCGGATGCCGCATGTGGTGCCGTGATCACCGCCTACATCGCCAGCTGGGCGGGAAATTCCATCGGCGGCAGTGGTAATGTCGTCCAGTTGAGCGCGCCCATAATCAAGGACCCCGGTGACAGCAAGAGTTTTCCGGCTGACTCGAGCGGATTTGGGAGCACCGTCCATCCCCTGTTGGTGTCCCATTGCTCCGGTTGCCACGTCGATTCATCACCCACGGCACAGGCGCCGTTTTTCGCCGACAGTGACGTCGATGCCGCCTACGATGCTGTCAAATCAAAGATCGATCTCGACACACCATCCAATTCACGCCTGGTCGTCAGACTGCGGGATGAATTCCATAATTGCTGGAGTGTATGCGCCGATGATGCAGACACCATGCAGACCGCTATTACCAATTTTGCCGACGGCATCATTCCTACCCAGGTCGACCCTGCCCTCGTCACCAGCAAGGCGCTCAACCTGACCGATGGTATCGTGGCCAGTGGCGGCAGCCGAATAGAAAATAATGTCATCGCGAAATATGAATTCAAGACCGGCCAGGGTGCCACTGCGTTTGATACCAGCGGTATCGAACCTGCGATGCACCTGACCCTCAGTGGCGACGTCACATGGGTTGGCGGATGGGGTATCGATATCAAATCCGGCAAGGCACAGGCTGCGACAGCATCCAGCAGAAAACTGGCTGACCTGATCGAGGCCACCGGTGAATACACCATCGAGGCGTGGGTGGCACCCGCCAATGTGACCCAGGAAGGGCCGGCGCGCATTATCAGTTATTCGGGAGGCACCCAGACACGTAATTTTACACTGGGGCAAACGCAGTACAACTATGATGTACTGCAACGCACCAGTAACACGGATGCCAATGGGCAACCGGCACTATCGACTGCGGACGCCGATGAGGACCTGCAGGCCACGCTACAATACGTGGTCGTCACCTATGACCCCGTCAACGGTCGGCGTATCTACGTCAACGGCGTCTATACCGACGACGCGGACACCATACCCGGCGGTACCCTGACGGACTGGGATGACAGTTTTGCTTTCGTACTCGGCAACGAAGTGTCCGGTGACCGTCAATGGCAAGGAACAATCCGCATGGTCGCTATCCATAACCGGGCACTGACACAGGCACAGATTGACCAGAATTTCGCAGTCGGTGTCGGAGAAAAGTTCTATCTGCTGTTCAGCGTCAGTGACAAGGTCAACATACCGGACAGCTATATCATGTTCGAAGTCAGCCAGTTCGATAATTACAGCTACCTGTTCAACAAACCGGTTTTCATCAGCCTCAATCCAAACGCCGATCCCGATGGCATCCCGATTAAGGGGATGAGGATCGGCATCAATGGTAAGGAAGCCACGGTCGGGCAGGCATACCGTAACCTCGATACGGTTCTGAGTGCGTCGCAATATTCAGCCACAACCGGGGAGCCTCTGTCCGACATAGGTACAGTGATCGCCCTTGAAAAGGGCACGGACGCCGACGAGTTTTTCCTTAGCTTCGAGGTCCTGGGCAGCAATACCAACGTGGTCACCGAGCCTGCGCCATTGGCGTCCGCTCCACCGCCCGACAATCCTGCTGCTCCTGATATCGGTCTGCGTACCTTTGATGAAATCAACGCGACCATGTCAGCTGTCACGGGTGTCAGCAGCAATCAACCGGACGTCAAAAACGTCTATACGACCATCAAGCAACAGCTGCCGACAGTCGAGAGCATCCAGGGATTCCTGTCTGCCCATCAGATGGCTGTTGCCCAGCTCGCTATTGAATATTGCAATGCCCTCGTCGATGATACAACGCTGCGCAGCAGTTATTTCCCCGGCTTCGTCTTCAGTGCCGATGCCAACAGTGTTAGTTCCAGCGACTGGGATAATCTGATCACGAAACCGTTACTGGACAACATGATGGGCACCGATCTCGTGACACAACCGGATCCTGGCGACGTCACGGCAGAAATCAATTTCCTGTTGACCAGTACGGCCGATATCAAGCCGATCGGCTTGCCCGATGGCATCCCGGATGGCCTGGCCAAATGCGGCGGCGCATGTCCTGTGGGCCGTACTGTGACGGTAGTCAAGGCAGCATGTTCAGCGGTACTGGGTAGTGCCGCCATGTTGCTGCAGTGAAGGGACGGAACCAGAGAGATTTTTAGAGGAAAGAGAAATGGCAAAAAAGAATCCCTACTCGTCACCGGATGCGCCCCTGCGTCATCCTGACCACAAACGCCCCATGACCCGGCGAGACTTCATCGCCCAGGGGTTCCTGGCGGGTCTTGGCCTGGTCACTGCGCCGACTATCTTCAGCCTGTTTGCCAATCCCCGTCAGGCCTATGCCGCCCTGGCACCAGATCTCGAGGCATTGAAATCAGGTTGCGGTATCGCTACCATCGGCGCAGGCAAGATTCCGTTTATCTGTTTCGATCTTGCCGGGGGGGCCAATATTGCCGGTTCCAATGTACTGGTTGGAAAACAGAACGGACAACTCGATTTTCTCTCTACCGCGGGCTACAGCAAGCTGGGCCTGCCGGGCGACATGATCCCGCCCCTGGTCAACCCGGCAACCAATACCAATGATTTCATCAATTCAGATCTCGGTCTGGCCTTCCATTCCGACAGCGCTTTCCTGCGCGGTATCCTGGAGAGGGCAGCACCCGCCACACTGGCGAACATCAATGGCGCGGTGATCCCAGCGCGCTCGGACAATGATACCAGTAACAACCCCCACAACCCCATGTACGGCATCAACAAGGCTGGTGCGGATGGCAGCCTGTTGTCCTTGATCGGCTCGCGAAACTCCGATTCCGGCGGCAACTCCATGTCCCCCGCGACCATGATCGATCCGACCAAGCGACCGACCAAAGTCGATCGCCCGTCCGACGTGACTGGCCTGGTGGATACGGGTCAATTGATCGGTGTGCTGGATCAGACTGATGCGGTGGCGGTTATGGAATCCATTGAACGCATCAGCGCTATGAAGCTCGCCAACGTCGACACCAAGGTCACGACGGATGCGGTTATCAAGGACTTGGTAACGTGCGGTTATGTCAAGTCCGCGGATATCACCGATCGATTTGGTGATCCCTCCACCCTGAATCCGGCACTTGACCCGCAGATCGTCGGACCGAGTGGCATCTTCACCCAGACGGAGTTTGACGGTGACAGTGAATTCCGCAAGACCGCATCGGTGATGAAGATGGTCATCAACGGCTTTGCCGGTGCCGGCACCATCACCATGGGCGGCTTTGACTACCATACGGGAGACCGGTCGACCGGCGAAATACGCGATCTGCGTGCCGGCCGTTGTATGGGGGCATGCCTCGAATATGCGGCGCGCGTGGGCGTACCGTTGATGTTGTATGTATTCAGCGACGGCTCCCTTGCCAGCAACGGGATGGTCGATGATTCTACCGACGGGCGTGGCAAGGGCGTGTGGACGGGTGACAATTCCTCCACCGCTGCATCGTTCTTCCTGGTCTACAATCCAGGCACGCGCCCGGCGTTGTTTACAGGTGACAGCCTGCCACCGGAACGGCATCAACAGATCGGATATTTCCGCTCCGATGGTTCGGTGGAGACAGCCTCCAGTCCCGCTGGCAACGCCGTCAATCTGCTGGTACAGACGGTCATCCTCAATTACATGGCACTCCATGGTGAACAGGGCAATTTTGCCACGCTGTTTCCGGGCCATGGGCTTGGGAATGCCACCCTGATGGACAGCCTGACGGCGTTTGACCCTATCGTCAGCGGCACTATTTAAGTTTCAGACTTTACTCAAGATATCGCGGTAATCAGCCGAATATATGATATCAATGGACTAAGGCCAAGGCCGATGTATGGAGACGACACCAGTGAAGCCGGGATTAAGATTCATTTTCGCAGCGGCCTGCCTGATCTGTGGCCTCGCTTATGGGGCACAGGAAACAGGCGGTGTATCCACCACAGAACCCAAAAGTCTTGATGAAAATGTCCAGGACCTGAAAAGCGATATCCTGGATCTGAACCGCGAACTGTTCATCCTCGAAGAAGAACTGCTGTTTCCTACCAATACCCAGGTTGCCGTATATCTTTCCCTGGATGTCGGCTCCTTTTTCCAGCTCGATTCTGTACAGATCAAGCTCGACGATAAAGTGGTGAGCAATTATCTGTATACCAGGCTGGAACTGGCATCCCTGCACCGTGGCGGTATACAACGCATCTATCTCGGCAACCTGCGTACCGGACCACACGAACTGGTCGCCCTGTTTACCGGGGTGGGACCACAGGGACGTGATTATCGCCGTGGTGCAACTCTCACCTTTGAAAAGAAGGAAGGTCCCAAGTACATAGAACTGACGATCCTGGATAACGAACACAAACAGCAGCCGGAGTTTGCTGTCAAGGAATGGGACTAGCGTCATTCAACCATGCCATGCGTGTCCTCACAGAATTAAAAACAAATCCATAATGCGGGGCCATGAAATGGCAGACTACCGTACATACCCTGCTTTCTTTTGCATTTCTGCCCTGTCTCGACGGCGACTCGCGTATTTGAGCGACAATCACTTTCATAACGGATATCACCTGCTCCGGATACTCCTGTTTTCATTGTTGACGTTGCTCTCTATTGCTTCGGCAGATGCCAAACAGGTCCCTGCACAGCATTTACGGGACCTGCAATACGGCGAGGTGTTGTTTCATTTCTATCAGGGGGATTATTTCACGTCCATTACCCATCTGCAGGCGGCCCTTCAAAAAAACCAGTTGCCAAATCATCAGGCAGACGCCGAACTCCTGCTGGGTGGCCTCATGTTGTCATATGGACTTCATGACAAGGCAGAGGAAATTTTCAAGCAATTGCTGGACCCGCAGACAGACAGTGCGCTGCATGACAGGGCATGGTTTTACCTTGCCAAACTCAGGTATCAATTGGGGGAGATGACCGAGGCAAGGAATGCTCTGGACCGCATCAACATCACGAACCATGACCCGCAATTCCGCCTGCTCCTTACCGATGTACTGATGGCACAAGGCGAATATCAGCAGGTTATCGATCTGCTCAGCGGTTTAGAAGGGTCGACGGATCTGTTTGCATTCAGCAGGTATAACCTCGGTGTTGCCCTGATCAAAAACGGCCGTGTGAACGAGGGGATCAACATGCTCAATGCAGTGGGAGCGACGGATGCTGCCAGCGCGGAGACGGATATCGGGACAAGCGAGGAAATCCTTGCCTTGCAGGACAAGGCCAACCTGGCCTTGGGCTATTACTATATCCAGCAAAACAACCCGCAAACGGCACAGACCTATCTCGAGCGCGTGCGGTTGAATGGCATGTTTTCGGCACGGGCCTTGTTGGGAATGGGTTGGGCGGAATCGGCAAGCGGACTGTATCAAAAGGCCCTGGTACCGTGGGATGAACTCAGTACCCGCAACGTCACTGATACCTCTGTCCAGGAGGCCCTGCTCGCCATGCCCTATGCACTGGAAAAACTGCAGGCTTATGGCCAGGCCGTGGATCATTACCGTAACGCGATCGATGTCTTTAAAAGTGAAATCGACAACATCAATAGCGTCAAGAAAACCGTCGAGCGTGAGGGCATCGCAGACAAGCTGTTACAGCTTGACCCCGGTGTCGGCATGGGCTGGCTGTGGCAACTGCGAAACCTGCCGCAGACCAGGGAAAATCAATACCTGTTCCGCCTGCTGGCGGACTATAAATTCCAGGTGGCATTGAAAAACTACCGGGACCTGCAATATCTGGACGGGATCCTTGATCACTGGGCTTCCAGCATGCCTGCCTTCGATGACATCCTTGCCTTGCGCAGGGACACCTACAATTCCCGCCTGCCGAAGATACAGGCGAGCTTTCAACAACTCGACCTCGATAAGGCCCGGCAGCGGCGGGACACCTATGCGGAACGTCTGGCCAGGATAGAACAAAACAACGATACATTGGGATTGGCCACGGCAAAAGAAAAAAAACTGTGGGCACGATTGCAGCACGTCAATGAGATACTCGCGCGTCACAGCAATATTGATCCTGTGAATGACTATAGACATAAACAACGTCTGTTGGAGGGTCTGTTCATCTGGCGGCTTGACCAGCAGTACAAGCTGCGCCTGTGGGAGGTGCGCAAACACCTTAAGGAGCTCGACAAAACAATTGCGCAGGCACAACTGCAGCGCGAATCATTGTTGAATGCCCAGCAAGAGGCGCCCGGTGGATTTGAAGGGTTTGGCAGAAACATCGATAAACTCAGAGAGAGATTGAGTGTGCTGCAAAGCCGTGTAGCGCAGTCCCGAAAAACGCAGGAGCGTTTCCTGCAACGCATGGTCATCGACGAACTGGAAAACCGTGAGGCGCACCTGAGGACCTACCTCACCCAGGCACAATATGGTCTGGCGCAGTTATTCGATACGTCGACACAACACAGCGGGGCTTCACCATGAACGCCCGCAAGGTGACATTGCTGTATTTTACTTGTCTGATTACCGCCTGCGTCCCGACCAAACACGAGCAGCCGCTCACTATTAAAAGCCTGGCAGGCCGTGAATTCGTCTTAAACGGCGATGCGGGTATAGAGAGTAGCAGGCAACAGGCGATAGACAGGTATCGAACCTTCCTCGATTCCGCCCCGGATACGCCCTTGCGACTCGAGGCCGCGCGCCGGCTGGCGGATCTGCAACTCGAACAAGGAGATGAATCAGCACCTACAAACCGGAAGTCCGCGCAGGGTGGAAGCGACTATGCACAGGCCATCCAGCTGTATCGGGATCTTTTGCAGACCTACCCGAATAATCCGCACAACGACCGTATACTCTATCAACTCGCCAGAGCCTATGACTCGACCGGCCAGACCGACGATGCGTTCAACGTGCTCAACCGCCTGGTGGCGGATTATAAGGAGTCAGCCTACATCGACGAAGCCAGATTCCGCCGCGCTGAAATGTTGTTCATCAAGCAGGACTATGAGGAAGCCAAACAAGCCTATAAAAGGGTACTGGCCTCCAGTGAGGCTTCACGGCTCCATGAACAGGCGCTTTACAAATACTGCTGGTCACAATTCAAACAGGAACGCTACAAGGATGACATTGACTGTTTCATACAGGTACTCGATCGCAAGTTGACCGGTCCCGATGTCGTATTCTCCGATGCGCTGCTCGATTCCATGTCGCGAGCCGACCATGAACTCGTGGACGATACGCTGCGTGTAATCAGTCTGAGCTTTTCCTATCTGTCGGATGATGCCGGTATAGCAAATTATCTTACCGCACACGGCAACCGGCCTTATGAATATCTCATCTATGCGAGCCTGGGTGAACTATATCTGATCAAGGAACGTTATATAGACGCGGCGAATATCTATCATGCCTTCTCAACTCATCATCCGGACCACATCAAGGCACCGTATTATGACATAAAGGCGATCGATGCCTATTACGGCGGAGGCTATCGTTCACTGGTATTGCAGGGGAAACTTGAATTCGTGAATCAATATGGACTTGATCGTCCCTTCTGGCACGACCACCGACCCGCCGATGCGCCCGAGACGATCACCTACTTGAATAAATCCCTGGTAGAGCTGGCATCACATTACCATGCGCGTGCTCAGCATGAAAAGAACCATAACCGTCAACAGGAAGGCTACCTGCAGGCAGTGCGTTTGTACCAACGTTTCCTGGAATACTTTCCGCGGGATCCACAATCACCGCAATTGAATTTCCTGCTCGCGGAAGCATTGTTCGACAGCGGGCATTATGATGAGGCAGCCATTGAATATGAAAAAACGGCGTACCAGTACGGGGAACATGCCAAGGGGGCGGAGGCTGGTTATGCTGCACTGCTGGCCTATCGAAAATATGAAGAACAACTTAATGGCGACGACAAAACACAGTGGCACCGACGTTACCTGGGAAGCGCTTTGCAATTCGTTGACCGCTATCCATCGCATCCCGAGGCTGACACCGTTCTGTTGAACACCGCCGAAGACTTTTTTGCCCTCAAGGAACTGGATGTCGCCACCCAACTCGCAACACAGGTATTGCATAGGCGACCCCCGGTATCACGGGAACTACGGCTCTCGGCCTGGACAATTATCGGCCATACGGCATTTGACCATCTCGCTTATAGTGATGCAGAAGCCGCATATCAACAAGTGCTGGAACTCATGCCCCGTAAGAATCCGGAGCGACCTGCCATCGTGGATAACCTGGCGTCATCTATCTATAAACAGGCCGAACAATTGCGCGATGCAGGTAATCAGGGAGCTGCAATCGACATGTTCCTGCGTGTTGGCAAGCTAACACCCACGGCCAAGATCCATCCTGTTGCCCAGTATGATGCAGCCGCGATCCTGATAACACTCAAACAATGGCCGCGGGTTATCGCTATCCTGGAAAACTTCAAACATGATTTCCCTGATCACCCACTGCAAAAAGAGATCCCTGCCAAGTTGGCAGTAAGCTATCTTGAAAACGGGCAGTTCTCAAGCGCGGCACAAGAATTCCAGACGATCGGGGAAACCTCCGAAGACCCTCAGGTGCAACAGGATGCGCTCTGGCAAGCTGCACAGATGTATGAAAAGGCGGGCAAACTGAAGGATGCCGCAGTGATCTACAAACGTTATATCAAACTGTTTCCGCAACCCCTGGATCAGTCAATAGAGGCACACCATCATCTTGCAAATCTTAACAGGGAACTCGGCGATATCCGCAGTTATCATATAAGGCTGAGGCAGATCATCGACCTCGATAAACAGATGGGCAACTCTCGTACTGATCGAAGCCGCTACCTGGCCTCCAGGGCTGCCATAGTGCTCGCCGATGATTCACTCCAATCCTTCAGCAAGATCCGTCTCAAGGAACCGCTTAAAAAATCCCTCAAGATAAAAAAGCAAAGGATGGAAAAGGCACTGGATGCCTACACAGCAGCCCTGGAGTATGGTATCAGCGAGATTACGACAGCCGCCACCTACCACATCGCCGAGATCTATCATGATTTCGGTCGTGAATTGATGAACTCCGAACGCCCCAAGGGCCTGTCACCCGAGGAGCTTGAACAGTATGACATCCTGCTTGAGGAACAGGCATATCCATTCGAGGAAAAGGCCATCGCGGCACATGAAGACAACATTCATCATGTAACCGAAGGAATATATGACTCCTGGATAACCAGGAGTTACCAGCAACTAGCAGAGTTGTTACCGGCACGTTATGCCAAGGCGGAAAAGAGCGAGCCCTTTGATGAAGCAATACGTTAACAAATCGATTCTCCTGGTAAGTATCTTAATGCTGGTCGCATGCAGCCATACGCCTGTATCGCCGACAGCATCATCGGCAGCGATGCCCTCGACCGGGACGTCTGGGAAGGCAGGTGATGTATCAACCATGCAGCCGATGGCAAAGCAACCGACGGGGACAGAAGATGTAGATCCCGAGGTCACTTCCCTTTATCAGAATGCCCTCGACCTGATGTCGGAGAAGAAATTCGATGATGCGGAGCAAATTCTGCAGGAGATTACCACCCATCAGCCTGAGCTGGCAGGACCCTACGTCAACCTGGGCATTATCTACCAGCAACGCGATCGGCCTGCCGAGGCCGAGTATATGTTTAAACAGGCTATTGAGCACAAGCCGTACAACGTGATTGCCTACAATCAGCTTGGTATCCTGTACAGGAAAGGCGGCCATTTCGACGAAGCTATACAGGCATACAACAAGGCCCTCGATATCGATCCACTCTACACCAATGCGTGTCTTAATCTCGGTATCCTGTACGACCTGTATCTGGACCGACCCCGACTGGCATTAGCACAATATCAACGATATCAGCAACTTGTACCAGATAAAGACAAACAGGTGGATCTATGGATCCAGGAAATCAGTATTCGCCTCAAACAATCCATTCAACAATCCGATACAGGCCAGCAATGAAGAAGCTTGCGATTATTCTGACTATCCTCAGCTGTATTTTAACAATACAGGACGCCGCGCTTGCCGAAGAACAGCTCGAGATGGAAGGCACGACCATCATCGGTAACCGGGAATTACCCAAGGTCCTTTATATCATGCCGTGGAAAAAGGCCGAGGCGGGCGATCTTGTCGAGCAACCAATCAACAGTATCTTTGATGAGGTCATAGAACCCGTGGATCGGGAGGTATTTCGCCGCCGGCTCGAATATTTCAAGATACTCAACAAGCCGGATTAAACTTGCATTACAGGATATGGATAACATAAAACGATCCCTGGAAATTCAAGGATCGTCTTGAATAGACCGATATGCTATGGATTCAAAGAGAGCTGATGATTCGAATATAAACAAAAGGAATGGATATAGGTGATGAAATTGGCACTGGTATTTTTTATGATCTATTTGAATCTGAGAGCCAATCTGCCTGCTGACTATGCCACCCTGGGCCGGTATCAACGGGGATTTTCTAGCTGGCGGTCTCGTCACGCTCGTCCTTGCACCCTACCTGTATCGGCTGCTCGAATCGACCGTCGGCTCATACCGGATACAGGTCAGCGGTAAAATCAATGTTGCAGGTCTTTACTACATCCCCTGTTAAGGGGATGGTAGAAATAGACATCCAGACCAAGCTGATCCCATTGTCCGGCATCAACGAAGTCTTTGTCGCCACCTGCATATTCAAGCACCACCTTATGCAATTTGCCTGAACAATACTCTGTCGCCCACACCTTCACCAACCGCCCTTCCATGTCGACATACCACAGACCTACCACGGGCTTACAACTGATTGAAATCTTGCCTTACCTCCATCGTTGCAATTACATGAATTGACATCATCCACACTTTGACTCGCCGCAATTAAGGCAGGTTAGACAGCCATCCATCTGGATCATCGCCTTGGTATGACACTTGGTGCACAGTTGCGCGCCGTCGGGAAAGTCGCTGCCCTGTTGCGGATCACCGGCCTGCATGGCGGCATTGTACTGGTTACGTTTTTCGGCGATAAAATTCTTTTGATGTTCATCGAGCCCGTCATCCTTGATCAAGCCTATATACCGCAGATGATTCTCGATCACGTCACCGATCTCTGCCACCAGCGATGGCATGAACTTGCCGCCCTTTTTGAAATAACCGCCACGTGGATCGAACACCGAGCGTAACTCCTCAACCAGAAAGGTGACGTCACCACCCTTCCTGAATACAGCTGATACGATGCGTGTCAACGCCACGATCCACTGGAAATGATCCATATTCTTGGAATTGATAAATATCTCGAACGGCCTGCGCAACTCGTGTTCCGTGCCCGAATTCAGAATGATGTCATTGATGGTCACATACAATGCATGTTCTGTCAGCGGAGTCTTGACCTTGTAGGTCGAACCCAGCAGCATCTCCGGGCGTTCCACCCTTTCATGCATCTGGATAATATTGGACTCTGCTTGTGACGCATCGCGTACCCTGTCTTCATCAGATGAAACTTCATCCTTTGCTACACCGTAACCAACGATCTTCTTGTCCAGCTTGATTGCCATAACTTTTACCTCTTCAACAAAACTTTCTAGTACCCGATTCTAAAAATTTGCGCATGCCTGGTGATACTGTGTTCACCAGGCATGGCAATTTTTATCTAAAGTTTGCCGTAATAACCTTCTTTCAGGGCATCATACAGATTCGCGGCAGAATGCAGCTCGCCGTCGTATTCAATCTCTTCATTGCCCTTGGCCTTCACCTGGGTGCCATCATCCAACGTAAACCTGTAGACGGTATTTGCCAGGTCCTTTTCCTTTACCAGCACACCCTGAAACGCCTCCGGATTGAAGCGGAATGTCGTGCACCCCTTCAGTCCCTGTTCGTATGCATACAGATAGATATCCTTGAAATCATCATAGGGATAATCGGTCGGCACATTGGCCGTCTTGGAGATCGAGGAATCGATCCATATTTGCGCCGCAGCCTGGATATCAACATGCTCCTTTGGGGAGATATCGTCGGCGGAAACGAAGTAATCGGGCAGCCGTTCCTCCTCCCTGTCCGAACCGGGCATCGCCTTTGGGTTGACCAGTTCGCGATAGGCAAGCAACTCAAAGGAATACACGTCCACCTTTTCCTTGGTCTTCCTGCCTTCGCGAATCACGTTGCGGAAATAGTGATGGGCGAAACTGGGCTCGATGCCGTTGCTGGCATTGTTGGCCAGCGACAATGAGATCGTACCGGTCGGCGCGATCGACGTATGATGCGTGAAGCGCGCTCCCGTCTCGGCCAGTTCATTGACGAGATCGGGAGCCACCGTTGCCAGTTGCTGCATATAGCGGCTGTACCTGGCATGCAGCACCTTGCCCTTCATCACATCACCCGCCTTGTATCCGTCCCTTGCCATCTCCGGGCGTTTGCGCAACATCTCCGCGGTGACAGTGAAATCCTGTTCAAGCACCGGCGCGGCACCCTTTTCGTGCGCGAGTTCCAGTGCCGTCTGCCAACCCACGACGGCCATCTGGCAAGTAACCTGTTCTGTAAACTCGAGCGCTTTACTGTCACCGTATCTCACGCCCAACATTGTCAGCGTCGAACCCAGACCAAGATAACCCATGCCATGACGGCGTTTACTATGGATCTCCTCACGTTGCCGGTCGAGCGGCAGGCCGTTGATCTCGACCACGTTGTCCAGCATGCGCGTAAAGATCGCCACCGCCCTGCGGTATTCATCCCAGTCAAAACGCGCCTGCTCGGTAAACGGATCACGGACGAACTTCGTCAGATTGATCGATCCCAGCAGGCAAGATCCGTACGGTGGTAACGGCTGTTCGCCACAGGGGTTGGTCGCGCGGATGTTTTCACAGAACCAGTTGTTGTTCATCTCGTTAACCTTATCAATAAGGATAAAACCGGGTTCGGCGTAATCGAAGGTCGATGACATGATGAGGTCCCACAACCTGCGCGCGCGCATGGTCTTGGCAACCTTGCAGGCAACAAGTCCATCTTCATTGGCAAGGTATTCGCCCTTCAGCGGCCATTCGCGCCAGATCACCTGGTCCGGATCATTTATATCCAGCCCCTCGGCCTCGACTTCCTTGATGGTGACCGGGAATGCCAGCTTCCAGCGGGCATCATTAATCACCGCTTCCATGAATTCGCGTGTAATCAGCAACGACAGGTTGAATTGGCGCAGGCGTCCGTCCTCACGCTTGGCCTTGATGAAGTCCAGCACATCAGGATGCCCGATATCGAACGTGCCCATCTGTGCACCGCGGCGACCACCGGCGGAAGAGACGGTGAAACACATCTTGTCGTAGATATCCATGAACGATAACGGGCCTGAGGTATAGGCGCCCGCACCCGAAACATAGGCTCCCCTGGGTCGCATGGTGGAAAACTCATACCCGATACCACAGCCCGCCTTCAATGTAAGTCCTGCTTCGTGTACCTTTTCGAGGATACCATTCATCGAATCCTCGATAGTGCCGGAGACCGTGCAGTTGATGGTGGATGTCGCTGGCTTGTGTTCCAGCGCACCGGCATTGGAGGTAATGCGTCCGGCGGGAATCACACCATGACGTAACGCCCATAAAAATTCTTCATACCAGTACTGGCGCTTTTCCTCGCCATCCTCGACATCCGCCAATGCGCGCGCAATACGTTTATAGGTAGCATCGATGGACTGGTCGATAACCGTCCCATCCTTGCTCTTGAGACGATATTTCTTATCCCAGATATCCAGAGATGCGGGTTGAAACGGGATCTCTGAAGCGGCCACCGGAACGACTCGAAGATGCGCACTTTTCATAGGTTTCCTTCCCTCTTGCAAGATTTATTGCTGATGACCAGCTTTTTTATTGATCGGACACAGTGCCTCCCATGTCCACGATATTATGTATTCAGAAACACAACCGGATTCACAATATATTGTGGTAAGTCAAAAAGGTTAGGCCCAATGTTTTTTACTGTCAATAAATTTTTTATTATATATTATTCAAATAGTTATATATTTTCAGGGCCTGAAATCAACAGTCATGTAACAATCTGAAAAATGACTGCAAACACCATATCTTGTGTTTGAAAAGATTATCCACAAACCCACAGCTGACTCAAATTATTATCATTAATATCAGTACCTTGCTAATAGTTATCCAGAGACTATCAACACCTCATACACAGACATATGCCCTGCCCAAGCGAGGAAAAATTTTTTTACGGATCGACTGGACGCGTGGCATGAAAACCCGACTGCCGCCCTTGAAAACCGCTTGCCTGATACCTATCTATAGCCTTAACAGAGCACTCATGACCGTAATTGAATTTAGAAGAGGAGAGACCAGCAATGAGCCTGATCCATTATGAACCCTGGAACCGTTTCAACACGTTCCACAATGAAATTAACAAACTGTTTGATTACCCCTTGAGCACCGTGCGCCGTAATGGTAAACAGGTCGCAACGGGTGACTGGACACCCGCAGTTGATATCAAGGAAGAGGACAACCAGTTTGTACTGTATATCGATGTACCCGGTGTCGAGGCCAAGGATATCGACATCACCACGGAAAACGGGGTCCTGCAGATCAAAGGGCAGCGCTATGCGCAAACCAAGGAAGAGCGCACTGGCTACAAGCGCATCGAGCGTACACGCGGCAGTTTCCAGCGCAGTTTTACTCTGCCGGACACGGCGGACACTGACAGTATCTCAGCACGCAACAAAAACGGTGTACTCGAGATCATGATCCCCAAGCATGCGCAGGTACAAGCGCGCAAGATCACTGTCGAGGAATAATCAGGTACGATTGATCAGAAAAAAACGGGTAGGCATGGAACCTACCCGTTTTTTATTGTCTATACAAACAACCAACAACAATCATTGCCTCCCATGATCAAAAAGACACTCATAATCCTTAGTTACACATTCCTGCTGTTTACCAGCGCAATAATGCCCGCACAGGCAAGCCTGCCTGCGATCGATTCCCAGGGTGAGCAGCTTCCCACGCTGGCGCCCATGCTCAGCAAGGTCACCCCCGCGGTGGTCAACATCGCTACCGAGGGTCGTATCCGTGTCCAGGACAACCCCTTGCTACAGGATCCGTTCTTCAGGTTTTTCTTCAATGTACCACAACAGGCTCCGCGGGAACGCCGTACCCAGAGCCTTGGTTCGGGTGTTATCGTCGATGCAAAAAACGGCTACATCCTGACCAACAACCATGTCATCGACAAGGCTGTGACGATTACCGTAACGCTGCAGAACAACAAGCAGCTGAGCGCCACACTGGTGGGTACCGATCCTGAATCCGATATCGCCGTGGTCCAGGTACCTCCTGAAGATCTCACGACTGACTTGCCGTTGGCCGATTCAGACAAATTACAGGTCGGCGATTTCGTGGTTGCCATCGGAAGTCCTTTCGGTCTCGGCCAGACGGTAACATCGGGTATCGTCAGCGCACTTGGCAGAAGCGGCCTGGGCATCGAAGGCTACGAGGATTTTATCCAGACCGATGCCTCGATAAATCCCGGTAACTCCGGCGGTGCGCTGGTCAACCTGCGCGGTGAACTGGTCGGCATCAACACCGCCATACTCGCACCCAGCGGTGGTAATGTCGGCATCGGATTTGCCATACCAATCAATATGGCAAAACAGATCATGGCCCAGCTCATCGAATACGGTGAAGTCAAACGCGGCCGCCTGGGTATCGCCATCCAGGACCTGACGCAGGACCTCGCCGGGGCCTTTGGTATTCAACGTGAAGAAGGCGGCGCGGTAGTTGTGCAGGTGCTTGAAAAATCGGCGGCCGACAAGGCTGGTATCAAGACCGGTGATATCGTTACCGAAGTCAATGGACACCCGGTCCAGAACGCGGGCGACCTTCGCAATATCATCGGTCTGTTACGCGTCCATCAAAAGGTGGAACTAAAGGTATTGCGTGACGGCAAGGAACACACCATTGAGACAGTCATCGACGAACCAGCACAGACCACTTTGCGCGGTGAGAAACTCAGCCCGAAGCTCACGGGAGCGGTATTCGGCCTTGCCAGTGAAGCGACCTCGAATGCGGGCCCGGCCGAAGGCATAGTCATTCTGGATGTCGCCACGGGCAGTCCCGCCTCACGCGCCGGGTTGCGCAAGGGTGACATCATCGCCTCTGTAAATCGTATAGCGGTTAATTCCTTCGACGACTTCGAAACCGCGCTTACCAAGTCCAATCGAGGAATCCTGTTGAACATCCGGCGCGGTAATGCCGCGTTGTTTGTCATCATACAGTAACGGAGAACTTGCTCCATCCGGCCGGCCTCTTCGAAGTATAGAGGCGGCGTATTGCCGTTTACCGGGGATTTACTTGTTAACGCGCAGAGTGGCCAGTCATTTTGACCTCGACCTTCTCCTCAAGTCCTGCATAGTAATTACGCAGTATTTCCAGCACCTCCGGGCGGCTGAATTCCGGCGGAACCTCTTCACCTTCCGATAGTGCCTTGCGCAGCTTGGTGCCTGACAGCAACAGGCGATCACCGCCTTCATGTGGACAGGTGCGCATCGAGGCCATGCCGTTGCACTTGTAGCACCAGAAGGTCCAGTCAATCTTCAGCGGTTTAGTTTCCAGGGCGTCATCCGGTATCTCGTCGAAGATATGATGGGCATCGAATGGTCCGTAGTATTCACCGACGCCAGCATGGTCGCGTCCGACGATCAGGTGCGAACAGCCATAATTCTGTCTGAAAAGCGCGTGCAGCAGGGCCTCGCGTGGACCAGCGTAGCGCATGTCGAGTGGATAACCTGCCTGCACCACGGTATTGTCTACGAAGTAATTCTCAACCAGAGCATTAATCGCTTCCTTGCGTACCTCCGCGGGGATATCACCGGGTTTAAGTTTACCGAGCAGGGAATGGATCAGGACACCGTCGCAGATCTCTATCGCCACCTTGACCAGGTATTCATGCGAACGGTG
>CAZSAK010000009.1:0-89875 GCA_964605155.1 uncultured Chromatiaceae bacterium
GCAACAACCAATATCTATTACGTGCCAGATACGAGTTTTCACACAGCCTCGGCCATGAGCAGTCATTATCGTTAGTGATCAGCCGACCGTATTGTTAGGTGCCGCTACCGACAAACCTTATTATAAAGTGAATCTTTCCGACAGCGGACTGTATAATATGTGGGCTCAGATCTCAGTTTTCTCTAATATTAGCAATAATTGTGATCTGACCCCACTATTTTGCTTATGCTGGCGCTATTGACGATCGCCGCCACACACAGGAGCAGACCATGGTGACGCAAAACACCGGCGGGGTCGCCCGACTGTCCAGGACCGCCGCAGCGGCGCTCATTGTCGCCACAGTCGCCGGCGTGCTCGCCGCTGTGGCCGGACTGGGCCATCGTTGGGGATGGTGGAGTTTCACCACGGGCTTTCATGTGTTGCGCTGGGGTGCGTACACCGGTGTCGCGGGAATCGTCCTGGGCCTGTCGGGGCTAGTGCTCACATTGATCCGCACACGGTTGCGGGGCACATCACTGGCGGTGATTGCATTGCTGATCTCCTTTACCGCAGTCGCCCTACCGCTGCAGCAACTACGCATGGCACGCAGTGTGCCTCCCATCCATGATATCACCACGGATACGGAATCGCCGCCGGAATTCCAGGCGATCCTGTCGCTGCGACGCGACGCATCACATCCGTCTGCATACGGTGGTACGGACATCGCCCGCCAACAGCGCGAGGCCTATCCCGACATACGGCCGCTGTCCGTTGCACAGCCACGCACCAAGGTCTTTCAGGACGCGCTCGCGATCGCCCGTGATCGCGATTGGAAGATCGTGACTGCAAACGCCGACCGCGGGCGTATCGAGGCGGTCGCAACCACGTTATGGTTCGGTTTCAAGGACGATGTCGTGATACGGCTGACTACACAGGGCGATATGACGCGAGTCGACATGCGTTCGGTCTCCCGGGTAGGCCGCAGTGATGTAGGTACCAATGCACGTCGAATCCGGGAATTTCTATCCGACCTGGAAACACAGCTCGCGAACCGCAGCTAATGGATGGATCAAAGCGCATTCGGTAATGCGCGGGCAAGATAATGACTGATTTGCTTAGTGATACTGTTAATGATGATGATCAGGCTGCTGTCCTAATCAGAAATAATACTCCATGATACTGATTCATAAGGTCATTTGCTGGATGGGTTTTGTTCTGCTAATGCTATCAACAAAGGTTGTAAATACTTTTCATAATTTTTCCAGCGCCCTACAGATTTATCGTATATGGGCTGACGGACTTGATCATAGCTGGCAGTATGTATCACACGGTCAATATTGTAGAAGTTTAAACAGGCATTATCCCAAGGCAGATCCAGTAACTCCAGCAATCGTCTGGTTTGGTTTTCCTGGTCTGTAACAAGCTCTTCGTATTGCATTGTGATAATAGGTCTATCGATTACTTTTTCCCAGTGATCCATTAGTTTCTTATATTGCCGATAGTAAGTACCCAATGTTTCCAGGTGAGTGGCATAATGATGTCCATAAGTAAAATTTTGAAAAAAACAGGAAACACAAGTGTCTTTTGGGTCACGTTTACAGTGAATTATGTGTGCCTGTGGAAATAATATGGAGATCAGACCAAGGACGAGAAAGTTATGTGGCATTTTGTTAGTAATGTACCGACTTGTTGATGAGATGTCATGAAGCCGATTAATATAACGTTGTGAGATGGTATTACAAAGATCAATTGTAAGTTCGTTTAGATATTGTGGGTAAAGGCTGTGAGAATCAACGTAATCCGTAATTTCCTTGGTGAGCTTTAGAATATCATTAAGTTCACCGGCAGCGGTAATATCTGGATGACTGGCAAGTATCTGCTCAACCAGGCTTGTGCCGGATCGTGGCATGCCGATAATGAATATCGCGGTATTAGTTGGAATGGTTGATTTTGGCGCTTTTCCCAGTGCTTCATTAGAGAATGTTTTTATGGTTTCATCAATTTCCTTTGTAAATTTATCAATATCAATTGTTCGACCTTTAAGCATGTTCATCTGAAGATAGTGACTAAACGCTTTTTTGTAGTTAGCCGCACCATCATAAAGTTTCCCAAGAACAGAATGAACCTCCCTTGCAGTTTCCTGTTGTAACTCTAATTGTGGATTTTCAACAATGGATTCCAACATCTTGGCAGCTTCATCTCTATGACCATCATTATTGCAGACAGCGGCAAATGCGACTGCAATTTTAGCATCGTTGGGATATTGCATTATTAACGGTTTGAGCAGTTCATAGACCTGTTTTTTATCACCTTTTCTATCTAAGACTTTAGCCTTTGCAACTATTATCTGGGGATTATTCGGAGATAGTTCCAACATGCGGTCGTAGCCGGCAATTGCTTCATCAAGTAATCCCGATTTCACTAATGTGTCATTTAAGTATTGATGAGCGATCATGTCGTCAGGTTTAATATCTAGAAGCTTCTGATAGGCTGATACAGCTTCTTGAAGCAGCCCCAGTCTGACAAGAACATTTGCCAAATTAATATAAACCTCAGTAGACTTTGGCTTGAGCTTCACGACATGTTCAAAGCATTCTCTACCTTTTGTTAAATCTTTTCGCTTGACGTAAATCTTGCCAAGATTTAACCAAGCTTCCACATCCTGTGGGTCACCTTTGCAGATTATCTCAAGCATAGCCATCGCTTCAGAATAACGGCCTTGTGCAATGAGTCCTTGCACCTTTTTCTTTTTACTTCGAGTCAGGATATTTTCTTTTGCCATCTCTAATACATACATTTTCTGCTTAACTGAAATAGTTATTATAATTCTATAAACTGTCGTGATTTAAGCTAATTAGAAGTGGAAAGCAGGCCTTAGGCCTGTACCTGCATTTGTTATACATTTCTCTTGTGATTAAAGATCAAGCGGGTGGCTCAAGTCCATTTGTCCTGACCCTACAGGAAACTATTCTTGTCCTCGGTGTGATGTGGTATCCCATCAGTGTGAATTATATCAACTTATATTTCACACAAGTGTCGTAAGTGTATGTAATAAATGACATTTTATATGCCCAGAAACTTTATTTTTGAAGTCCAGGAACTAAAATGAATTTTGCTGTCAAATTATGTAACACAAGTTATTTTCCTGATCTCCTAATCTAAGACATTATGCCCGTAGGTTAATCACCTTAACGGGCTTTTTTTTACAGGAAAAGCGGTTATTTATTGCCAGTATGATATGTTTGTTCCACCTTCTGGTAGTTTCATCCAAATGATACGTCGTGCTTCTCAAGCAAGAGAGTGATCAGAAAAAAATAGGATCTGCATACAGAAAGTGAGAATCTTCACTGTTCCTCATTGACGCATTCATACAGACATCAGACGATTCAATGGTATTCATATTCCCTTGCGATCCTTGCTTTCGCAGTGTATGACCATCCATCTTGGGTATTAGCAATAAATGTGATCTGACCCCACTATTCACATTTTGCTGATCACCTTTACTGTAGTCGCCTTACCGTTGCAGCAACTACGCATGGCACCAGTGTGCCTCCTATCCATGATATCACCGCGGACATGGAATCGCCGCCGGAATTCCAGCTGATCCTGTCGCTGCGACGCGACGCATCAAATCCGTCCACATACGGCAGTATGGACATTAGGTATCACAGACAAAAATGGCTGGATTGGGCTGCAGATGATATGACCTCCAGTCTACCTCAGTACGAAAGCGCCTCTTGTGCAAAAAAAACCGTGAAGTTACATGGGTCAGGTCCATGTAGCTCACGGACTTGAATGGCTTGTCGGGGCTGATCATATTTTGGATGTAGTTTGGCATGCTCGACTTTGTATAGCGGCTCACATCTCAATTATTACGAATTGGTAATCTATTGAAATCGTAGCTCAATGCAGGCATTCAAATACCTGGGAACTCTTTTTATCTCCCCAATTATTCGCATAACACCATAATTCTCCAGCAAATGATATCAAAATAAGGCTTGCGGCAATCGTCGCAAACGGCGGTAATTTAACCGTGTGAATTTGTCTTGTTAGCCATGTGTCGCGCTTTCCAAGCATTTCTAATTAAAGTATAAACGCATCATCCGTATATACGTATCTCCTTAGGGTGATTATCTGATAGTAAGATTGCCAGCAAATGAAAGGAATAATACTCGCGGGAGGATTGGGAAAACGCCTGTTTCCTCTTACTCAGGTCATCAGCAAACAGCTGATGCCGGTTTACGACAAGCCGATGGTCTATTATCCACTCAGCACCCTGATGCTGGGAGGAATCAGGGACATACTGGTGATCTCCACGCCGCATGACCTGCCACGTTTCTGCGAGTTGTTGGGTGATGGCGCTAAGTGGGGACTGTCACTGTCCTACGCAGCGCAGCCAACACCGGAAGGACTTGCACAGGCCTTTATCATTGGTGAACGCTTTATCGGTAACGACAAGGTCGCACTGATTCTCGGGGACAATATATTTTACGGCCGTGGCCTGGTCGATTCCCTGAACCGCGCGGCGGCACAGGAAACAGGGGCCACAATATTCACGTATTACGTTCGCGACCCACAACGATACGGCGTCGTTACGTTCGATGCATCCGAAAACGTCATCGACATTGCCGAGAAGCCTGAAAAGCCTGCGACAAACTACGCCGTGACCGGTTTGTACTTCTATGACAATAATGTCATAGATATTGCCAATGGCCTCAAACCTTCACCACGAGGCGAGTACGAGATTACCGACATCAACAAAGCATATCTGCAACGCGGAAATCTTTGCGTGGAAGCGCTCGGGCGCGGCACCGCCTGGCTCGACACGGGAACCCAAGATTCTCTGCTGGATGCCGCCAACTATATTCGCGTCATCGAGGAGCGCCAGGGACTCAAGATCTCGTGTCCGGAGGAGATCGCCTGGCGCATGGGTTTTATCGATGACGGACAATTACAGCATTTGGCCACTGAGATGAACAATTCTAATTATGCTGTCTATCTAAATTATCTTCTGCAGGAAGACAGGGTATGAAATTCCACCCTGAAACAATACTGGTAACGGGCGGCGCCGGCTTTATCGGGAGCAACTTCATACGTTACCTGCTTGATAATGACAAGGAGGTACATATCGTCAATCTTGATAAGCTAACCTATGCAGGATCGTTGGATAATCTGGCGCAACTTCCCGATGCTACGCGCCATACCTTTGTAGAAGGTGATATCTGTGACAGCAATCTGGTTGCCATGTTGTTGCGTACACATGAAATCGATACGATCGTCCACTTTGCCGCCGAAAGCCATGTCGACAGGTCCATCATATCGCCTGCTGCGTTCGTTGAGACAAACGTCATGGGAACGTTTACTCTACTGGAAACAGCCCGCTGCTATTGGCAGGATGTAAAGCGATATAGACGGAAACAGTGCCGCTTTCATCATATATCGACCGATGAAGTATACGGCACGCTCAGGATGGAGGATCCTGCCTTCATCGAGACCACACCCTACAAACCAAACTCGCCGTATTCCGCCAGCAAGGCGGGCTCGGATCATCTGGCAAGGTCCTATTTCCATACTTATGGCATGCCGGTGGTAACTACCAAATGTTCCAATAACTACGGCCCATATCAGCACGATGAAAAATTCATTCCCACCATCATCCGCAGTTGCATGGAAATGAAACCGATACCGGTATACGGGGACGGCTCCAACATTCGTGACTGGCTGTACGTCGGGGATCATTGCCGCGGCGTCGATACAGTCCTGCGTAACGGCGTATTGGGTGAGACCTACAATATCGGCAGCGGCAATGAGTGGTCAAATATCGATATCACGCATATGATATGCAAACTGATGGACAGGAAGGTGCCACACAATGCGCCTCACGAAAGATTGATCACCTTGGTGACCGACCGTCCCGGTCACGACTGGCGCTACGCGATGAATGCCAGCAAGATAACATTGGAGCTCGGCTGGAAGCCGCGGGAAACGTTTGACACTGGAATCGAAAAAACACTGGATTGGCATATGGCCGCGAAGGCTAGATGCTCCCCCGTTATGCTCACAGGTTGAATGTGGACGACAGGATCAAGGTCGTTCACTACTGTTCCGTGTGGCTTGAGATTACCCAGACGTGGCTATACAACCAGGTGAATTGCCTGCCGGACAACGTCGAGAATCATATTGTATCCCGGTCGGCCAGAAACCTCGACCAATTCGCACTGGAAAATATCCATGCCCTGAAGTCTGAAGCATTCGGCAGCTATCTCTTATATAAGCTGCTTTACCTGGCCGGCAAGAAAGACGCTAATGTCAGCTTCTTCAAGCGTCAACTGTCGCAGATTAAACCTGACATCATCCACTCCCATTTTGGCAATAATGGCTGGACGGTCCATGATGCTGTCAAAAAGTACGGCGCGCCCCACTTCGTGACCTTCTACGGTCAGGACGTTTCAAAATTGCCGCATGACAACCCAGCCTGGTTTACGCGTTACCGAGATCTGTTCAATACATCGAAGACGCAATTTCTCTGTGAAGGTTCCCACATGGTAAACAGCCTGATCAAAATGGGTTGTCCGCCTGACAAGGTCAACGTGCATCGTCTCGGTGTAGAGGTCGACAAGATAGTCTACAAGCCGCGCCATTGGCGGGCTACGGAACCGCTTAAGGTCCTGTTGATTGCCAGCTTCCGCGAAAAGAAGGGAATACCTTATGCATTGGAGGCTCTCGGTAAAATCAGCAAGGACTTTCCTTTACAGATCACCATCATTGGTGATGCCGGTTCGTCCAGGGAAAGCATCGTAGAAAAAAGGCGTATTCTCGATATACTGGCTAAGCAGCAACTGGAGTCTGTTACTCGCATGCTGGGGTTTCAACCCCATCAGGTGGTGTGGAAAGAAGCCTATAACCATCATCTGTTTCTCTCACCCAGCGTGTCCGCCTCCGACGGTGACACGGAAGGCGGCGCGCCGTTGTCGATTATCGAAATGGCGGCCAGCGGCATGCCGATCGTCAGCAGCTTTCATTGCGATATCCCTGAAGTTATCAAGAACGGCATTACCGGCTGGCTTGCAGCAGAAAGAGACGTCGATGACGTCGTCAAGTGTATCTGCAAATGGATCGAACAACCTGAAGACTGGAATACTATGCTGAACGCCGGACGACAGCACATCATGCAAAATTACAATGCCGTTATCCAGGGCGAGATCCTGGAGAAGCATTATCGGGAATGTTTATCTATAGAAAAATAAAATGACATGCATCTAGATGAAAGAAGATATCCCTTTTAACAAACCCTTTACCACTGGCAAAGAACTTATATATATAAAACAGGCACTCACCAGCCGGCAGCTTGCTGGAGGAGGAACGTTCACCAAAAAATGTAGCGCATGGCTGGAACAGAGTGTTGGTTGCTACAAGGCATTGCTCACGCATTCCTGCACTGCAGCGCTGGAAATGGCCGCCCTGCTGGCGAACATCAAGCCAGGTGACGAGATCATCATGCCCTCCTATACCTACGTGTCCACCGCCAACGCCTTTGTGCTGAGGGGGGGCGTGCCGGTGTTTGTCGATATTCGTGAAGACACGCTCAACCTGGATGAAACAAAGATAGAGGCGGCCATCACACCTAGAACCAGGGCCATCGTTCCAGTGCACTATGCGGGTGTCGGATGTGAGATGGATACCATTATGGCGATCGCTTCCAAACACGATCTTCTGGTCATCGAAGATGCTGCGCAAAGCGTCAAGTCGTACTATAAGGAACGCCCGCTGGGCAGCATCGGCCACCTCGCCGCCTTCAGTTTCCATGAGACCAAAAACATCGTATCCGGGGAAGGCGGCGCATTGCTGGTTAACGATCCACAATTCCTGGAACGTGCTGAAATTATTCTTGAAAAAGGTACCAACCGCAGCCGCTTCTTCCGTGGCGAAGTGGACAAATACACTTGGGTAGATATCGGTTCCTCATTCCTGACCAGTGAAATAGTCGCAGCCTGCCTGTTCGCCCAACTGGAGGCGGAAGACACCATCACGCAACACCGCATGCAAATCTGGAACCGCTATCACCAGGCCTTTGCGGTACTTGAGGAATCCGGCAAGGTGCGCCGACCGGTCATTCCTCGGGACTGCATACATAACGCCCACATGTATTACCTTTTGCTGTCTGATCTGGAAACACGCACACAGTTTATAGAGGCCTTAAAGGCACAAGGAATTCAGACGGTTTTCCACTATGTGCCGCTGGATACCTCGCCCATGGGCCAAAAGGTTGCGCGTACGTCGGGTGATCTTGCAGTAACACATGACCTGAGTGAATTAATTGTCAGGCTGCCCTTATGGTCCGGCCTCGAACTTCAACTTGATAGCGTCATCGAGAAGATCAACGCTGCATTAGTTGCCTAGAAAGACTATATATAATCTGTATTGGGTTCTCCAACGAAAACAGTGTCTTGGGAGCCAACGCACTAGCACTCGTTCTCATTGAGGGTATGGCGGATACGAACGCACCCATTGTCAAAATTTTTCTCTGGTGTCTTGAGTGATCACTTGGGCAAGCGCAAGACATTGGCGCAGGGTGCTCTGAGCAAGCCGCTGTCTGCCATCCGGTGTTCCGGGGCTGATGTTGTCCAATTACGCTAACTTCCCTTGATCTTTTTATAACAGCCATAAATTAAAAAGTATACGCGATACCAAGCACAGCGCCATCCCTGAAATCCTTGGGACTACTAACACCGTCACCGCGATTCAGGTTGTTATATCCATAGCTTTTTAGTGAAAGCTCCGTTTTTTTTCCGACCCAATAATTGATACCGTAACTTAAATAGAATTCGCGTTTCGTACCACCGATCCCGTCATGAGAATTAAATAACTTAACATCAGCTTTTCGCGCAAACCAGAATTTAAAGTCCATTACGAACGACAGTTTGGGTTGATCCACAGTTCCCAAGAGGAATATTTCGTTTGACCAATCAAAACCGAGACTGGGGACATAGGCTAACAAATTGGGCGCCATCTTCTGACCGGAGATAAACAGAATATTATGTAAAGACGAGTTTATCTTGTCATATCGAGTTGCAAGACTGATATCCCATCCTACTAAGAATTCGCTGGCAAGCCTTTCATTTTCATCTTCGGCATACTCGACATTTGGATCAGGATCCCGATAGGGTAAATAATGATGCAGGGGATGTGCAAAAAGTGAATACAGACCAGTATCCAGGGTAAATATATCGTCCTTGTTATATAAAGTATACAACGATGTGATCTTCCCGCGAATTTCTTGAATCTCACTCCCGACATTACCATCACCGGTTTTTGCACTGCCATAAATCCCGTAGAGGTCTACACTCGTGTGCCAATCAGGGATTGCGCTCAAATCGATCTCATTACGCATACCAACAATGTATTGGGGTTCCAGGATTACATTTCTCAACCCCGCAAGTTCGCCTGTGTAATGGTCAATGTAGAGCGTGGAGAGCAAAGTGATAATATCAAACATCGTCAATTATCCAGAATAATAGGTCGACATGCGGGATACTGATTGAGAATTTGTCAGGCACTTTGTTTTCCCTCTGTAATTCTAATTATATGTGCATCGTATAGTTTTACTATCATAATTTGGTAAGGAATTAATTACGCGCGGGTGTTCGCACTGGTAGTCTGAATACTGGTTATTTGCGAATATCAGAATAATTTACTGGTCGCTCAAGTAGCAATATATTCGGACATATTACGGCGAATACGCATGATTCCCATCAAAATGGGATATTTCACCTGTTCTTTCTTGAAAGATCTATATGTCTTTCAGATAAAGGATAATGGTTTTTTGAGCCGCCGTGTTTCAATTCAATAAACCATCCCTTATCAGGATGGATTGAAAAAAATAGTGATTTTCTCACATCATTTTCGTGAACTGTTCACATATAGAATATGTTTATCTTCAACATGATGGCACTGGCAACAAATCGTCCACCAGAAATTGTCTGCGGGGATAATTAAAGGGCTGATCCTCTCGCCCATGAAGCCGGATAAACGAAACGTTATCCATCGTTGTGGTACAGATCCATTGCTGCATGTGCTCCGGCCTGCGGCTCTTGATTGCATTTAATACAAAGGCACCTGCATTGATCCCGTCCTTGAATCTCGATGACAGGTAGCTAAACGCCTCAACGCCCGCCTCGCGCATCGCCACACCCAGTGATTGCGATATGTCATATTTTATCGGATCACTGATCTGTGCGGTGTAATCCTTGAAAGGTGCTGCTTCCAAGGCAATACCCTGAGCGGTATCAAACTTGACCTCGAACGTGCTATGCCCGGTGGTTAAAGGTTCTCCATCCGGCAATGGCTCTTCCATCCCTGACAGAAACACAATCCGGTAATAGGCACATTCGGCCAGTGCTGTCTCATTATCCAACGAACCGTAAAAGATACCATGCTCTGCCCTTCTCCCGAACCGTGAGCCAAACGGCAGTGGTGGATAGCGAAAGGGCGTCCAGATCAAATAATGATAATGTTTCGCGCCTGGCGGCGCCGGCAGTTTGGTCTGTTCAAGGATAGTCTCCAGCAGGTGCTGTTCTTCGGAGGTGTCGACGAGTTTTGTCGTCGCAACCTGCTCCTGTGATTCCACCACCCGGACAACGTTCGCCTTGAGCGAATGAACCTGATCAGGGCCTGTGCAGGCCTGCCAGATGTCGCTCAACTACACCTTGCCCCGCATGCTGTCGAGATATCCCATCACCTGCACCAGTCCCTGGGCCTGCTGAATCAATTCGGACGGTTTTCCGTTCAGATGTTTGTTATTTGTCTTCATCCAGTGACGGATGGCCTCCTCGTTATCGCCCATCAGTGCAAACAGACTGCGGAAGATCCGGATCACATAGGTGGCCAGCTCCCCTGCCTTGCTTTCAGGGTTGAGCGTACCCCGTTGCTTAAGACGGGTTACCGATGAACGGTCAAGCCCGATGATCTTGCCCAGTGCGCTTTGTTTAAGGCCCATGTAGTCCGTAGCCTTGAAGAGTGCCTTGCATAGGGTATGGTCCAGATCAGGTGCTGTCGTAATTGCGGCTTTCATGACGCCTCCAATATGTTGCATATACATCATAATACATACTACATGTTGTTATTACAACATATTATCGGCCAAAAGGGATGATTCTTGCGGCGCGGCTATTCTATATATAATTATTTGAATTTATTCATGTAGTCGTCCAGTTGGAACTATCCATCGAAGAGCACGAAAATGGCCGGCCTACGTGGGCGATAGAGGACGTTGGCAAACTCGGTTATTTCTCCTTCCAGCGAAAGCCCGGATCCCAGCCAAGTTCATGCCGTGCTTTTTCATTGGATGCGTAGCCATTCAGCTCGGCGATGTTGAAAATTCCAGGTGGGACCTTGTCGATCGCAAGCAATGCAGCATGAGCGGCTGCATCGACATGCACGTCAATATCATTGCCCGGACCACCAACACCCGTTCCGGGACCGTAGAAATGACCGTAACGAAGCACGATACCTTCGAGTGGTGGTGAACCCAGCGTCAATCGCTCAAGTGTCGCAACGCCGTTTATCGTCACTGCCAGGCCGCCTTCAGCATGGTTGTTGAGTGGATCATCTTCACGATGCGGTTCTGGTCCCGGTGCATAGCCCCACGCGATGCTTTGCGCGATGAAACGACGGGCGTTAGCGGCATTTGCGGCATCTACAAGATTGCGTGTCCCTTCGCTTCGGATTCGCGCATTACGAGGAATTGCCTCTTTCATGCGATCGGGATCGAGGCCAGGTGGCAGATCGGTCAATTGGTGAATGACAATCTCAGGACGAATGTCCTGCATGGCAGTTGACAAGGCGGAGGCATCGAAGACGTCGAGCACAACCGGTGTACAACCGGACTCTTTTAATGAGAACGCCTTGGACATGCTCCGTGTCATTCCAAATACTGCATACCCCGCTTCCTTGAGTAAGGGCACGAGTCTTCTGCCTATCACCCCCGTCGCTCCGGCGAGAAATATCTTGATTGCCACGGTTGCCCCTCCCGTCAGGCCCGCATTATGCGCGTTGAAATTTCGTTGGGTTCGATAGCACTATGGTTGCCGAATATATTTAGTTGTCCACCAGGGTCCATCCATCAGGACGTTATATTTATCCCGTCGTCCTTGAAAGTTGCGGATTTCTTTCGGACAGGTTTAAAGATGATTGATTGTAGGTGTTGGGACGTCCAGTTATATTTCCTCCAGACGTCCCTTCGCCTATTCAGTTAATCTGTGTTCTTCAACATCTGTACAAGCAGTTGGGCCAGCTTCGCATTGAAGGTGCCATCATACATTCCGGAACTTGTCGTTACCGTGTCTTGACCTATGTCAAGCTCCTGCTCTGCCTTGTCCGAATTACCTTTTTTGATCGATGGGATGGCCGAATCGATGTCGGCTTGTATTTTCGACAGGGGTATATCGATTGAGGCAAACACGAGTGGGTACTCGATAGAATCGACTGTTTTCATCGCTGCATCGAATTGACCTTCCTTCAGCGCCATCTTTGCCTTGTCCAATTGGTCTAAACCTTTCATACTTGGATTACGCTCAGCATCTCGCATTCCGTGTGGACTTTTTATGTTCGGATGCGTGGCAGAAATAAATACAGAGGCCGTACCAGTACCATAAAGTCTGGTGATACTCTTCAGATTTTTTTGCGCTTGCACAAGCTCTTTGTTGGCTTCCACGGTTTGGTTATTTTTGAGATCACTACTAGCACTATTGATGTCACCCATGATCTGACTCAGATATTTTGATGCAGATTCGCTCTGGTTTTCAGTAAGAAATCCCGTGGATTCCATACTGATGGCTTTCGTCGATGCAAGTACTGATCCGGTGACACCGGATAGTAATACTGCGGAAATCAATAAGGTTATAAGACGACTATTGATCACGGTTTTCATAAATTAATCTCCTTCAGAGTGTTAGAGCACGCGAGCCGAAAAGGACCATGTTCGGCATGCAAGATTCCGGGGACCTGGGTACCTGCGGCAACACCGCCATAAGCTTTGCTTCTGATGGTGTAATTGTCTTACCTCCTTTTCGGTTGGTTAATTCAGTGTATTCATGCAGGTGAACAGTAAGGTGTCTTTGATTATTTAGATAAACGTGTATTGATTAGTTCAATTACCAGTTGGTATAGCTGGCGCGACGGATAAGTTCCGGCATGCAGACCTGCACCAGGCATTGCTAGACTTGTTTCATTCATATAGATAAAATCTGCATAAAGTATTTTGAATTGATATTCTCCATAATGTTAATCAACCGAGAAAATATTCTGCATGGGTAAACAGAATATACTAACGTCCTCCAGACGAAAAAAAGCCGAGGCCTTACTTAATAATCAACAATTTGACGAGGCCAGAAACCTTTTTCAACAGATCTGTAAGCTGGATTCTCATGATGCGGATGCCTGGTTTATGCTTGGTATAACAAATGCCAATCTGGGAAATCTGGCAGAAACAGTAAAGTGCAATCAAAGAGCCATAACGCTCCGCCCCAATTTTTGGGAGGCCCATTTCAACCTGGGCAAGGCATTGCATAATCTTGGTCATCTTGATGAAGCCGAGGCGATATATAAAAAAACTGTAGACCTGAATCCAGGTTTACCGCAAGCACTCAATAATCTGGGTAATTTACTTCAGGATCGAGGCAAACTTATCGAGGCGCTTGCTTGTTATCGCAATGCACTCGCAAATAACCCGGACTATGCCACGGCCTACGTGGCCTGTGTCAACAAGGGCTCTATACAGCTTCAGATGGGCAGGATTCATGAAGCTGAAACCAGCTTCCTGCAAGCACTCAAAATCAATTCCTCCAACCCTGTTGCACTTAAATATATGGCTACCACGCAGTTTGCTTTATGCAAATATGAGAACGCACTGCACTACTGGCAACAATTGGAGGACATACATCCCGGGCAGGTTGATATCTCAATAAAAAAGGCTGAGATACTTGAAAGGCAAGGGCAACTAGACAAGGCCTATAACATTATCAAGGCAATGATTGATCAAGGCAAAAAGAATACAGAAATAGCCATGCTGTTTGCCTCCGTATGCCGTCACATCGGGCATCGCAATGAGGCGATTACAATGCTTGAGCGTACACTTTCCAATCTAGATGAAAAAATCAACGATAACGATCTCGTTTCTATCCATTACAAGCTGGGGACCTTGTATGACGCCGAGCAAGATTACGACCAGGCTTTCAAACATTTTCAAACAGCCAATGATTTAAAACGTATTAAGTTCGATCGTGACTCTGATTCTGCAATTGTGGATAAGCTTATTGAAACCTTTAATCCCCACTTTTTAAGCAATCTGCCCCGCAGCACCAATAATTCCGAGCGTCCTGTTTTTATCGTGGGCATGCCACGCTCGGGAACTACCCTGGTAGAACAGATTCTCTCAAGTCACCCACAGATCTATGGCGCAGGAGAACTGGGCTATCTGCGTATGGCTATACCCAAACTGCCCAAGCTTGAGTCGCAAAAAACCTATCCTGATAACCTTGCCGAGCTGACACAGGAAACATATGATCAAATTGCTCAATCATATCTCGATTTTCTGATGCAGTCCTCAACCGAGGAACGCTATGTGATCAACAAAATGCCGGGGTATTTTCTTCATCTTGGCTTCATTGCCATTCTGTTCCCCAAGGCACGCATCATACATTGTATGCGTGACCCTCTGGATACCTGCCTGTCGTGTTATTTCAGTGATTTCATAGGTAGCAGTAACAGTTTCGCTCATCGACTGGAAGATCTCGGTTATCATTACAGAAACTATGACCGATTGATGCAACACTGGAATGCAGTATTGGATATACCGATTTTAAATGTCTCATATGAAGAGCTAATTACTGATCAGGAGGATGTAACACACCGCCTCCTTGACTTCTTTGAATTGGAATGGGATGAAGCCTGTTTACGTTTCTTTGAGAATAAACGTATCGTCAACACAATGAGCTACAATCAGGTACGCCAACCCATTTACACCCGTTCGATCGGCCGCTGGAAGCACTACGAGCGTTATCTGGAGCCATTAAAAACCAGCCTGCTTGACTCTCTGCCTGAACAGAACTGATCAAGGTTTACTAAGGTTCAATATCATCAAGCCGCTTAGCATCAATAGTATGACCTTAATATCCATGCCTCTTAAACCGCCTTGCCCATGGTTAACTGGTTTACTCGACAATTCTGTCAAAGTGGATATTTGTACAATCAGGGGCTGACTACGATTTTCAGATCAGTCATTCACTAGTGCCCGCCTCGACTGTGGACGTTCGTCAAATTCAAACGTGTCTGTCCCGATTGATCTTCAACTAAGTTATATCTAATCCAATGTGGTTAGCCAGTCCGCTATAGCCTTTATTTCTTCATCAGTTAAATTGGCAACCATGGGTTTCATTAATGCCGTTTTGCCATTCGTACGCTTGCCATCACGGATATCCATTATTTGCTGTACAAGATAATCTGCATTCTGACCCGCCAATTTGGGATAAGAAGGTTGCAATGGAGTTTTTGCATCAGCTCCATGGCAGGTAGTACAGCCCTTGCTCTTGAATAGAGCGGCGCCATCTGCAGCGTAAGTATTTGCCATATTCCCTGTATACAAAAGGATGATGCTGACAAAGGTCAATACATAGGTCAGTAATCTCGATATTTTCATGATGATTCCTCCTGGAGTTGAGTAAAGTCAAATTACGAGACTGTATTCACTTTTCGCATGCCTGGGCGACCCCCGATGCTGTACCTTATATTTCAGGTATAAACTAATACCTGGTAACCAGGTAAATTGGAACACAGTGAAAGAAACTGCCCTCAATATCCGCATTTACTGCAAAGAATATAATGAGGGCAGTTGTTAAAGAATACCTAATTATTGATAATCTGGATTTCTACACGTCTATTGGCTGCCCGGCCTTCTTTAGTTTCATTACTGGCCACGGGCTGTTCCTTTCCGAAACCTTGTGATGAGACTCTGTCAGCATCGATCTCACCCACTTCGATGAGAAAATTCGCTACTTTTGATGCCCTGTCCTTCGATAGTGCCAAGTTTAACTCTGCACTACCGGTAGAGTCTGTGTGACCTTCAACTCTGATAGTGCTGTCAGGGAATTTCTTGATTGACTGTACAATTTTATTAAGTAGCGGGAAATTTACAGCTTCAATCTCACTTTCCCCTGGAGGAAACGCAAAGCCTTGTGCCGCTATGATGACATTGTCACGTTGACGGAATACGCGCGCTTCATCAGGATTAAACAGCGACTGAACAAATTCAAAACGTTCCTGTAATTCCTTTTGCTGGCGTTTGGTCAACTCCCGTTGTTGCTTTTCAGAACCCAACTCGCTTTCATACTTTTGTTGTAGTTGAGCCATTTCTTCCTGATGCTGTTGTGTCAGCTGTAGTTGTTTTTGTTGTTCTGCGATTAATTCATTATGTAATTTATCCAGCTGCGCACTGAGATTACTGTTTTCCTTTATCACAGATGTGATTCCATTCTGAATGGCTACAATCACATGACGATTAGGCTCATTAAAAGGCAAATCCAGTCCAAGTGGCGCATTAACTTCATCTAACTGTTGTTGATACCAGAGCACCATATCTTCTCGCTCAAAATCACGCCGTTCGAAATCCTTGGCAAGATCGGTGATATTGATTCCGCGCTCAGCTAACCAAATTGATCGTGCAGCGTGTTGGTTGGCTTTTTCCCTGTTTTGACGATTTGCATCCAACAGGGATAATGCGACTTGCAATTCATCTTGCGCAAGCTTGAATGTTTTCGGCGCGTAGTCATCAACACCAAGGCTTTTTGCCTTCTCCAGAATCTTCTCTGCCTCACTGACGGTGTCCTTTTTCAGCGCAAGTAATTCAACCTCGGAATATCCTTTTAATAATTCAGGTCGGCGGCTCTTGGCATTTTCCAGCTTTCCTTGCTCGACAAGCCTGGTTGCCGAACGTAATACAGACTCAACATCGTCGAATTTATCGGGATACAATTTTTGTGCGTCTGCTGAAATTGCCCTGTCGCGCGTTATTAATACGTCCCGAAATATTTCCCGGCTTTGTTGTGCAGATGCCTCCGCCTGATCAAGCATCTCTAGTCCCTTGCTCGCTGCCTGGTTAGCAGCCGCAGTACGATCTGACATCGCCACTTTTAATGCAGTGTCATACTGTGCCTGGGCTTTCTTGAAATTTTCGGGTGACAGATAATCTATTCCATCACTCACAGCGCTGTTGAGTCGGTTTTCGAGGCTTGTTAGTTGGGCACTTTGCGCCAATGCCTGTTCCTGAGTAAGCTTGGGTGTAGTGGCGCAACCTCCAACAAAACCACTTATAATAATCAAACAAAAGACAATATTACGTAAGTTCATATAAATAGAAACTCCCTTTGGGATCAGTCTCACTAATGATTTAGCGATGAGTATATCTTAGGGTGTTCCGGTAAAAATACCAATATTCTTTGTTATATTGACCATGTATGACAACTCCATGATTAGCAATGATTATATAACTTCCAGGACTGTTTATCTGAGGCATGCCTGGCGGATTAGCCGGGTCCCACAGGGAGATTTGTTCCCAATATAATCAATTTATTGGCCCCATTTTTTCACTTGAAATATTATGCTGGAAATCTGAATCATGGAGACATCTGGATAAGAAGACTATGGATTTCGAATGGGTAGCAATAGCTCTGAATGATGTTAGCTGGATTTCGCTGGCTTTTGTGCTGGGTTTCCTGGCGAAGCAGATGAGTTTGCCACCACTGGTTGGCTTCCTGGCAACTGGCTTTGTGCTCAATTACATGGGTATTGCGAGTGGAGAAATGTTACACAAGCTTGCTGATTTGGGAGTCACGCTACTGTTCTTCACTGTTGGCCTGAAATTAAACCTGAAAGTTTTAGCAAGACCACAAGTGTGGTTGGTCACCGGACTGCATATCTCAATTATCATTGCTGCGTTTGGAGCAGCGATCTATGTTCTGGCCTTGATGGGTGTATCCATCTTTTCCGGTCTGGATATTAAAATTTCGTTAATACTTGCCTTTGCATTAAGTTTCTCAAGTACTGTATTTATCGTCCAGTTACTGGAAGAAAAAGGCGAAATGAAATCCCTGCATGGGCGTATTGTAATTGGCATCCTGGTGATGCAGGATCTGGCTGCGGTTGTTTTTCTGGCCGTCTCTACAGGAGAACTGCCTTCGCCCTGGTCACTGCTTTTACTGCTACTTATTCCACTGCGACCCGTGTTTCACCATCTATTGCAAAAAACAGGTCATGGTGAACTGTTAATCCTGTATGGTCTGGTGCTTGCTCTGGGCGGTGCCGAACTGTTTGAACTGGGTGGTGTGAAGGATGATTTGGGAGCCCTTATAATGGGAGTATTGATTTCAACACATCCCAAGTCGGGAGAAATGGCCAAATCCATGCTGGGTTTCAAGGACTTGTTCCTGGTGGGTTTCTTCCTCACAATCGGCATGTCAGGCCAGCTATCGCTGGAAGCATTCATTATCGGATTACTGCTCGCGCCGTTTGTCTTCATTAAAGCAATACTCTTTCTTAGACTGTTGACCCGCTTCAAATTACGAGCAAGGACGTCATTACTCGCGACATTAAATTTGACAAACTACAGTGAATTTGGACTGATTGTTATCGCAATTGCCGTTGCAAATGGATGGATGGATAGTGACTGGTTGGTCGTTATAGCCATAGCACTCTCACTCTCTTTTGTTATCGCTGCCCGGTTGAGCAATATCGATGACAGAATCTATAGCCAGTTCAGGGAATTCTGGATGAGGTTTCAACGCAAGGAAAGACTTCCAGATGACACCCCTTTGAATACCCTTGGCGCAACTATTGCCATCTTTGGAATGGGCAGGGTTGGCAGCAGTGCCTATGATAAAATGCGGGAAATCCATGGGGACACCGTAGTCGGTGTAGACTTTGATAACGAAAGGGTAAAAGGACATCAGAAAATAGGACGCAATGTTTTACAAGGCGATCCAAGCGATGCCGACTTTTGGGAACAAATAGAGCAAGACCACACTATCGAATTGGTCATGCTGGCACTCCCCAATCTTGAAGCAAATGTGGATGCCCTGGAACAACTGCGCAGGATATCCTTTAACGGGCGAATAGCTGCAACCGCAAGATATCCGGACGAGGAAAAAGTATTACGAAATACAGGTGTAACGTCTGTATTCAATATCTACAATGAAGCAGGTGCTGGATTTGCGAATCATGTCGAATCTCAAAACCCGGTGCAATGATATCTAAAAAGAGTGGCATGTTCTGCAATAGATACCACTTTATGCCTGTGCTGCATGAATCCACAGCCAGAAGTGGCTATATCACTTTATTCAGGCGACAAATATCTGAACGACTCAACGCTTTCACGAGTGCCCTGGTCGTCTGTATTTTAAGACGGGACCGGGAAAATCGGCATAACCCGCAAAAGCGGGTTATGCCGTACCGTTGTTAAGTATTGGTCCCGGTAAATACAGGGAGTTATTTGTTGTTGGGGTGTGCCTGATGGTTCCCCTTCTCGAGCAGGCCGGAAACGGTCAACACGACGTCACCCAGGCTGTTCCTGATAACGATACTAGCCGTATCATGGACCTTGCCGGGCTCCCCCCCGTCAACAAATATGAAATTGATGGTAGCCCCATCCACACCATCCAGCCTGCCTGTTCCATCACCTTCAAAGGTATCGAACGGTGCAGTGCGTGGCTTTTGATCGATTGCCGGATCTTCTGTACAGACCGCATGATTCAGCGACAGCATATGGAATGCGTGATGTGCCCAGTTCACCTCGATGTTGTTGGGCTCAGCCAGATTGCAATGAATCTCAAAGCCATGCGTTACCCGCATCCCGTCATAGGTAAACACACTCCCCCCGCCAGTCATGCGGCCATCAAGTTCCAGAGGCTCGATAGTTGCCTTCCAGACAAGATAATCATTGTTGGCATTGTTACCGCTATTGGCGTGATCATAGGGCTCGAATACCAGGTAAGGTGAGGTTTCATACGACTGTGGAATATTTATGGTCTGTTCGGCGCCGGTACCACTACCAGTACCGGTCAGATTTTGTATGACATTTGTACCAATCGTGCCTGGCGTGGTTCCGAAACTGTCATCCGGATTTGCATAAAGTATGCCCCTCTCCGGTTCTGTTCCATTATTTGTATCCAGCGACGATACCGCTACCGATACCCATCGATAGCCGGCAGGCAGCTCCAATGCAATGATTTCCGTTTGACCGCGATTATCCAGTTCATTTATGTCTCCGTTGTTACTTGGGCAGTCGCCACCATTTGCAGATGCCTCAAATGGATTGCAAACACCAAGGCCGCGATCTCCTATGACATCACGCCGAAAGAGATTGGCACCTGCCCAACTGGCCCCGTCAAGATAGTAACCGTGGACTGTCAGCCCAGTAACACCATCAGTAAATGTAGTGGAACCTGTATTCCCCAAGCTACCATTATTGAAGTTTATGGTATCTGCGCTTGATAAAGACGGAATAGAAGCCATACTCAATACCGCTAGGGTAGCGAACAGAAGTGGCTTCGCGAATCGAAATAGCGTGGTGTGAATCATCATTCTTATATCCTCCCGATGGTTAACGAAATCAAGTGTCGAGTTGCATCGAACACGGTTAGTTTCGTCCCTGAGTGCCTGGCAAGCGCACCCGCGCTGCGCAGCCGTTGCCCTGGCGGGCCGTTCCTGGCGGGTATTAGTAAAAGTGTGATCCTCCCAGCCTGTGGTTGTCAACGCTATTATCAAAGCAATGCTCAAAAAGGCTGCGTATGACAAGTGTTTACGAATTTAAGCGCTCAGATATGAGGTTCCGGGCTACTATTCTAGTCATTCACTCGTCAACTTCTATGAATGTCCTCTTTGGGTCGCGGATTCGGTAGATCGAGGCAACACAAATGTTAAATCTATACCAGCCAACTATCATGACGTGATATTTCTCCCATCCCTACCTTGAAAGATCCGGATGTCTTTCGGATCCAGAAATAGCTTCACAGTATCGCCCTCCTTTATCCCCGTATCCGGATCGATACGAGCGATCAGTGATCGTTGTGACCCATTACCGGATTGGATCTCAAGGTCCTGTGGCAATGCCATCGCATCGAAATCTTCGGTTGTTACATTGAAATATACAATCAGATCCGCGCCCAGCCATTCGACGATGTCGGCCTGTGCCTCGAAATTCAGGTTATTAGCCGGATCATCGTCATGGTCCGTTATCAGTCGAAGGTGTTCGGGTCTGAAACCTATTACCAGTTCTTCATCCTTGTCTTGAAGGTTTATACCCGGATCACCGGGCAGTTCACATGTGCCTACAGGTGTTTCGAGCCTGCCGCCATCCAATCGTGCAGGAAGAAAATTCATCGGTGGCGAGCCGATAAAGCCGGCGACGAACAGATCGGCGGGATGATCATACAGTTCCCGCGGCATGCCGATCTGCAGGATCTCACCCTTGCGCATCACGGCAATACGGTCTCCCAGGGTCATCGCCTCGGTCTGATCATGGGTGACATACACGGTCGTGGTCCCCAGGCGTCGTTGCAGACGCGCGATCTCGATGCGCATCTGCACACGCAGCTTGGCATCGAGATTGGACAGCGGCTCGTCCAGCAAGAAGGCACGGGGTTCGCGTACGATGGCGCGTCCCATGGCCACGCGCTGACGCTGACCGCCCGACAGTGCCGCCGGCCTGCGATCCAGCAACTCCTCCAGTTCCAGTATCTGCGCGGCCTTCTCCACCCGCTTGCCGATCTCCTGTTCCGACATCTTTGCCAGTTTGAGCGGAAAGGTCATGTTCTCGCGCACGGTCATATGCGGGTAGATGGCATAACTCTGGAAGACCATCGCCATGTTGCGGTCCTTGGGGTCAAGCTTGGTGACCTGTTGACCATCGATCAGGATCTCACCCTCGGTCACGTCCTCGAGTCCCACGATCATGTTCAACAAGGTGGATTTACCGCAGCCTGACGGTCCGACCAGGATAAAAAACTCCCCGTTCCTGATGGTAAAGTTCGCGCACTTGACGGCGATGATATCCGCGAAGCGCTTTGCGATATTTTTCAGCTCGATTTCCGCCACGCCACTACCCTTTTACAGCTCCTGATGTGAGTCCCGCGACGATGCGTCTTTGGAACACCAGCACCAGGATAATGATGGGTATCGTCACTACCACCGAAGCGGCGGCGATCGAGCCCGTAGGTTGTTCGAAACGTGAACTGCCGGTGAAAAACGCGATGGCCGCTGGCACGGTGCGTGCGTCATTCGTCGAAGTGAGCGAGATGGCAAACAGGAAATCATTCCAGGCAAACATGAACACCAGGATGGCAGCGGTGAATACCCCCGGTGCCGCCAGCGGTGTGATGACGCGCAGGAAGGCCTGCATCGGGGTGGCGCCGTCCACCCTGGCGGCCTTCTCCAGATCCCAGGGGATCTCGCGGAAAAACGCTGAGAGTGTCCAGATGGCAAGCGGCAAGGTAAAGGTCATATAGGGAAGTATAAGACCTGCCCAGGTGTCATAGAGCCCGAAGGTCCGCCACATATTGAATAATGGCCCGATGATGGATACCGGGGGAAACATCGCAATCGATAACGCGCCCGCCATGATCAGCCTTCTGCCGGGAAATTCAAGACGTACCACGGCATAGGCTGTGAACATCCCGAGTATGACGGCTGCCAGGGTTGAGATCCCAGCGATCCCGATTGAATTCCCCAATGCGGCCGAAAACTGCGGATCGTGAAAGATCGCCTGATAGTGCTCCAGGCTTATAACATGCGGGATGAAACGATTGTCACCGAGATCGGCGCTGCGTTTGAGCGACAGCGATACAATCCATGCTACAGGCAGCAACGAGTAGATTACCACCAGTGCACTGCCGATACCCCAGAACAGACGCTCGACCAGATTGCCTGACTCACGTATCGTCACGGTTGCTCCCGGCGTGACAGGTCGATGCCGAATCCCTTGATATAGACCACGGCGATGGCGAGCACGCACAGAAAGATGAGTATTGAGACCGCCGATCCCAGCCCGAGATTGAGACGCGTGATCAGCGCGTCATAACCGACAATGGAAACCGATTCGGTGCCTTGCGCGCCGCGTGTCTGCACGAACACCGTATCGAAGATGCGAAAGGCATCCAGGGTCCTGAACAACAACGCCACCATGATGACCGGGCGCATCAGCGGCAGCGTGATCCTGAAAAAGCGTTGCCATGCATTTGCCCCATCCACACGTGCTGCCCGGAGTACATCCCCGGGCACCAGCGTGAGACCGGCAAGCAGCAGCAATGCCATAAAAGGTGTCGTCTTCCAGATCTCGGTCTGGATAATGACAAAGATGGCCGACCAGCGCTCGGCGAGCCAGCTTCCATCCAGTCCGACCAATACATTGACGAAACCGGTGGTGGGATCGAACGCGAATCGCCAGCTCATGGCCGCGACCACCGTAATGATCCCGTAGGGTACCAACAGCGTGGTGCGCACCACGCGTCGTCCGACCAGTGCGTGATGCATGACCAGGGCAAATATCATTCCCAGTACAAACTCGATGGCAACGGAGCCCGTCGTGATCACCAGCGTATTGAATAGAGACTGCCACCATGTCTCGGAACTCAGCACACTGAGATAATTATCCAGCCCGATGAAATGGCGTTCATCCGGGAATCGCAGGTCATAGCGAAACAATGATAACCACAGCGCGTATAACATCGGATACGCCGTCACCAACAGCATGGCGATCACCGCAGGGGCGCACAACATCCATGCCAGGCGGTGTTCGGCGTGTACGCGCCGGCTCATAGCAGACCCTCAGAATTCAGGGCGCGCTCCACCGCCCTGCGCAGCCGTTCTACATCACGGGCCGGCTGTATCGCGCGCATGGGATGAAGCGTGTGGCTGATGGCGAGAGACACGTCGGCATAGAGTGGTGTCTGCGGACGCTGCACGGCATCATGCAGGGTCTCACGCAACAGGACGGCGAACGGGAATGTCTTGCGCACCTGTTCGTCGTCATAAAGTGCCGTGATCGTCGGCGGCAAGCCGCCGAGGGTGGCCGCGAGTCGCTGGTTGGGCTCCGATGAGATGCAACTCGCCGCCTCGAATGCCTCCTCTTGATGACGGCCGAATGCCGCGACACCCAGGTTGATGCCGCCGAGGGTCACCCGGCTGGGTTTTCCCCTGACAACGGCGGGCCAGCGGGCCCAGCCCATGTGTCCGGCGATATCGGGGGCATTCGATCTCGCGCTGGGCCAGACAAAGGTGTAGTTGATCATGAAACTGGAACCGCCGGTCTCGAACGCGAGACGGGCCTGGTCTTCACGAGTGGTTGCCAGGGACGGATCCGTCACCGGTGAATTTGCCAGGTGCCGCATGACTTCCAGAGCACGCCGCGTGGGTTCTTCTTCGAGCGACACATGGCGTCCGTCCGGTTGCAGTATTGCACCGCCCGCCGATGCGAGCAATGAGGTGAAGAACACAGTCAGCCCTTCGTATCGTTCACCCTGCGCCTGGATGGTGCCGTTTTCACCAAGCCGTTCCGCGATGCGGATCATTGCATCCCAGGTTGCGGGCGGCGACTCGACACGATCGGTACGATACCACAGCAGTTGCGTGTTGGTGGTAAAAGGGGCGGCCCATAATTGCCCGTTATAGCTGGCGCTTTCAACGGCACTGTCAAGTCGTCCGTTACGAACCCTGTCCGCCCTCTCCCCTATCCAGGGTCTTATCCAGTTCGCCTGGGCAAACTCGGCCGTCCAGATGACATCCATCCCGATGATATCGATGTCTGTATCCCCTGCCGCCAGCCGACGCACCAGTTGTTCGCGTTGCTGGTCGGCATCAGCCGGTAATGGCACGATCTCGATCTCGTAACTGCCCTGCGAGGATTCGCTGCAATGTCGTGCTGCCTGAACAAAGGCTCCCGACTGTTCATCGAAGACATACCAGTGAAGCCTGTAGGGCGAAGCCTCCTGTGTATGTTCCGAACAGGCGGACAAGGCATATGCAGTGATAACAACGGTTATGAACGCCTGTTTAATGCTGGGCATTGGTCAATTGATTTATTTCAATGTGATTTTGTCCCATAGATCTATTCTTATGATAAAGATATACAATACCTTAGGCTATAGCATACGCAAAAGGAGGCTTTATGGCCGTCGATATTCCAGTAAAACAACAACACTCGCCTGTTACAGGTTTAAAAGGTTACCGGCTGTTCCGGATCTTCGGGTTCGATGTAAAGCTTAATCTTACCTGGTTGTTGCTTGCCTTTTTGATCACCTGGACGCTGGCCGCCGGCATGTTCCCGATCGATTATCCGGGACTCGCGCAACAGACCTACTGGTGGATGGGTATAGCCGGTGCAGTGGGAATACTCTTTTCGATCGTCTTTCATGAATTATCCCATTCCCTGGTCGCCAGGCACTATGGCCTCACCATCAGGGGCATCACACTGTTTATCTTCGGCGGTATGGCCGAGATGGAAGATGAGCCCGTCAACCCGAAAGCGGAATTCATGATGGCGGTTGCCGGTCCTGTTGCCAGCATCATCCTGGGAATTATCTTCGTGCAGATAACCAATCTGGCCACCGCACTTGAGTGGCACACGTCTGGCATCGGTGTGAGTCACTACCTTGCTATGGTCAACATCATCCTGGCAGTGTTCAACCTCGTCCCCGCCTTCCCGCTCGACGGCGGACGTATGCTGCGCGCCGCCCTCTGGCACTGGAAAGGGAATCTGCGTGATGCCACACGCATCGCCAGCCAGTTCGGTTCGGGTTTCGGATTTGTGCTGATGTTCCTGGGTGGATTTGCATTTTTCCTGCAGGGAAACTTCATCGGAGGGATGTGGTGGTTCCTGATCGGCATCTTCCTGCACAGTGCCGCCAAGGCATCGTATCGTCAGCTGGTGGTACGTGAGCTACTGAGTGACAAACCCGTGCGGCGATTTATGAATTCCGATCCGGCAACGGTTGCTCCCGACGTCAGTATCGAACAGTTGCTGGAAGATTATATCTATCGACATCATTACAAGATGTTTCCCGTTGTCGAGGGTAAAACCCTGAAGGGATGTATATCTCTTACTGATATCAAGGACATTCCAAAGGAACAACGCGAACACAAGACTGTCGGCGAACTGATGACGCCCTGCTCGTCCGATAACACCGTAACACCCGATACCGACAGCGCAAAGCTGATCGCCGCGATGGCAAGACCGAATGCCAGAACCATGTACATGGTGGTCGAGGATAATCACCTGCTCGGTGTGATCTCATTGAAGGATCTGCGCGAATATATTGCGCTGAAGGTAGAACTTGAACAGCCGGAACAATGATTTGCGGTCAAACCCTCTGAAGCAACGCGCCGCAAAAGGCATCCAGGTCGTCCGGTTTACGGGAGGTTATGAGATTGCAGTCTTCCACCAGTTTTTTATCCTCCCATTTTGCGCCGGCATTTATCAGGTCCTTGCGTACCGAAGGCCATGACGTCATCGTCCGGCCGTTTACCACATCGGCCTCGATCAATAACTGCGGTCCGTGGCAGATCGCTGCGAGAGGCTTGTTGGTGGCATTGAACTGCTGGGTGAATTCCACTATAGCATCATTCAGACGCAATTTATCGGGCCCGTGTCCGCCCGGTATGACCAGAGCATCAAAATCCCCGGGTTTAACCTCATCCGCGGTATGCTGGATCCTGATCTCACTTTCGCCGCGCTTGCCGTGCACGGTATCGCCACGTTGTGTACCGATCACGGTAACCTCATGTCCGGCATTACGTAAGCACTCGAAGGGCACATCGAATTCAGCATCTTCATAACCGTCACCTACCAGCATGGCTACCTTTGACATACTTCACCTCCTCCATAAAATAATATCAGTAACAAAAAAACTAAATCAGTTACATTTGCGTTTCATTGACAATTCGCAACGTGCTGAATGCTGCACTCGGCTCATTGATTTTTTTCCTTTGTCCGGGAAGATCTTACTTGATGGATAAAGATATCACGCTGGCCACCTATAATGTCCACGCCGGTGTAGGAACCGACGGCCGTTTTGCGCCTGAACGCATCGTTAACGTCTTACGTGAAATCAATGCCGATGTCATCGCATTACAGGAGGTCGAACAACACCGGATCGGCGATCATGATCTGCTGGATTATCTTGCCGCCGAAACAGGTCTGACTGCCATCGCCGGCCCTACCTTGTTGCGTGAATCCCGCCATTACGGCAATGCCATGTTGATAAAACTCCCTGTTCTGGATGTCGACCGCATCGATTTGAGCCTGCCCGGTCGCGAGCCGCGTGGCGCCATAGATGCCATTCTTGGCTGTAATGGTCTGCGTATTCGAGTGGTGGCGACGCACCTTGGTCTCAGTCCAGGCGAACGGCGTAAACAAGTAAGCCAGCTGATTGCATCATTCGAGTCCCATGAATCGGCCGATATATCGGTGCTGACGGGTGACCTCAATGAATGGTTTCTATGGGGACGAATCCTGCGCTGGTTACGCGCGCACTTCCAACCGACACCAGACCTGGCAACGTTTCCCTCGCGATTTCCCGTATTCGCACTGGATCACATCTGGTTGACCCCCGTTAATCGACTCAGCAAAATGGAGGTTCATACCAGCAAGCTTGCACGTATAGCATCCGACCATCTGCCGTTAAAGGCGATTGTAGACATCAGTCCGGCCTGATTATGGGATATGGCCAGCTGGCTGATGCTCATTGATATTTTTCAATGATCTCCATGACGAGGCGCATTACAGTAATGCTTACTCTAGTCAAGATTCATTCTTTAGCATATCTGTAAAAAACAACAGGAGTACGATATGGCAACTACCGAGATCGACAAGGAACTTGATCAACTGAAATCCGATATTTCCAACCTTCGTAGCGACATGTCGGAATTGATCGAAGCAATGAAAGATAATGGTATCGAACACGGCCGGGATGTTTATCATCGTACCCGTGAACGCGCCCGACGGACAGGTGAAGCGGTCCGCGAACGGGCGGGTGATATGTACGATGATTTCGGCAGAACCGTGGAAGAGAGGCCCATGACAAGCGTGTTGACGGCTTTCGGCACGGGATTCGTCGTCGGCATGCTGCTGGACCGCCAGCAGCACTGAACCATCCAGCGGTTGTATTCATGTCCTGGTGTGGAGTCGCGTTTCATGAGATAGGAAAATTGCGCCTGTGGTGGCAACGCCGTATGGTCATCATGGCGCTGACGCTGCTGTGCGGCGTGATCGGCACGGGTGGCCTGGCCTTTATAACCATCGGCTGGTATACCGCCCTGCGCGAGACATTGGCGCCGTGGTCAGCGGGATTTATCGTCGGCGGCGTGATGCTTGTTGCTGCCATCGCAGGCGTTCTGGCGATCTGGTACTCAGTTCGTAACAAAAGGGGTCATTCAGGAACCCCGGCACCTGAATCGACCAGTCGATCCGCGCAACTGGATGCGGTCACCCACCTTGGCAAGACGATCGGGTCAAGCATGAATCAGCGCGATGTCAGGACAACGGATGTCATGATTGCGGCGCTGGTGGCCGGCACTGTGCTCGGCGCAAGTCCGGCCTTGCGTGAACAGTTGTTTCGACACAGAGGTCGAGAGCGTAATAACGGTAATTCATATCCGGAACAATCCGGACAACGAAGATAAACTTCCGCGCTATGGCCCCGCCATCGGAGTATCAATGGCCACTGGTCACCGTGATCGGTATCGTGATACTGGCCGGTCTTACGGTGTTCATGATAGGCCCCGCGTCACAGGTGTTCCTTGTTACCTTCTCGGCTGTATTGTTCGCGGTCTCCATCGATGGCCTTGCCGTACTGATCACCAACCGGGTATCCATTTCGCAGGTGATGGCGCGCATCGGTGTCATAGTGATCCTGCTGGCCTTGTTGCTGGGATTTGTGACCTTCGCCGGACCGCGCCTGAGTGAACAGATATCAGAGCTTGCTGATCAGCTGCCCCGCGCCGTTGAGAGCCTCAACAGGATTATCGCCTCACATCCCCTGGGCAAGACGGTACAGGATATCAATCTGCAACAACTGCCGTTGAACGAGTCACAGATTCTGAGCGGTGTTACCGGCGTTTTTTCCACCGCCTTCGGAGCCACAATCAATACCTTGATCATCGTGTTAATCGGCCTGTATCTGTCACTGCAGCCGCAGATCTACGTCGAGGGTTTCCTGCATCTGGTACCGAAGGATGTACGCGGGCGGACAAGGAATATCCTGGATGACATCCACCGCGCCTTGAGTTGGTGGCTGGTGGGTCGATTTTTCTCCATGCTGACTGTCGGCGTGCTGACCACAATCACCTTGTGGTTGATCGATATGCCGCTGGCACTGGTGCTGGGTGTGATTGCCGGTATATTTTCCTTTGTCCCGTTTGTCGGTCCGATCACTGCATCGATTCCGGCTATATTAATCGGATTGATGGATTCACCCTTAACGGGCGTCTATGTGACCCTGATCTATATGGCAGTACAATTCATAGAGGGCAATTTTCTGACGCCGCTGATCCAGGAACGCGTCGTTTCGTTACCTCCGGCCCTGTTGTTGCTTGCACAGTTCGCCATGGGGATATTCTACGGATTGTTCGGCATACTGCTTGCCACCCCCCTGGCTATTTTACTGATCGTGTTGACTCAAAAACTCTATGTACAGGATATCGTCAAGGAACCGGTCGAGGTCCTTGGCGATCACCACCACACCGCCCGGCATCAGAACAAGCCGGTCCTGAAAGGTAGTTCGTCCTAAGGCATTCTGACAGGGCTTTCAAAAACCCGGGGATTGACGCATCGCAATGCAAGGCTGCCCGGATCAGATCATACTAATATATTATGGTTTTATTAAGGAGGGGCAGACATGAGCGATCAATCTGTTGAGGAACTGGATAAAAACATACGCGCCGCGCTGGAAAGGGATCCACGCATCAATCTGCATGCTTCGCAGCTCAAGATCATCCCGCATGAGCGCTGCATCACCCTTGTAGGACAAACGGAGGATATCTCCTCCAAAAGGATTGCGGTCAATGTGGTACGGCAGACCGCCGGTGAAGATTATGAAATCAAGGATCATATACGGATACACTCCACGCATATCAGTGATAACACACTGCATGACAAGATCGCCAGGATACTCGTCAACGAACCGGTGTTCAGTGACTGCGACATCTTCGTCGACAGTACCCGGAAGATCGAACGTTTACGCAACAGCGACTTACATAACAATGATGTCATCAAGGCGAGTGTGAGGGATGGGGTGATAACGCTCACCGGACAGGTCAACAGCCTGACACACCGGCGTATGGCAGAGGCCCTGATGTGGTGGATAGACGGCTGTCAACGCGTTGACAACCTGTTGAGGGTGGTACCCCCTGAAAGGGAAACCGATGAGGAACTGACCGATGCGGTGCGTATGGTTCTGAAAAAAGACCCGCTGATCGATGCCTCGCAGATCCGTGTGGTTGTCACAGCCGGAGTTGTGGAACTCCTTGGTCATCTCGAAAATGACAAACTGTGTCGAATCGCAGCCCACGATGTCTGGTCTGTTCCGGATGTGTGGGAAGTGTATAACCGGATCACGGCGGACACGGGCTGAGGCAGGCTCAGTGCCCTTTATGTATCGTATCAAACTGGAAAACCATGCCTGAAATACCGGACGTCGAGACCTACAAGCGGTATTTCAACAAAACGTCCCTGCACCAGCGAATCAGGCGTGTCCACGTGGAAAGTCCCTCTATATTATTCGAGACCTCTCCCCAGGGCCTTGGACATGCCCTCAAACACAAATCGTTCCAGTCGACCGACAGTCACGGTAAATATCTGTTTGCCGCCATCGAAGACGACAAGTGGCTGGTCATGCATTTCGGCATGACCGGTGAAATCAAATACTTTCAACATCAGAAAGATATGCCGAAATATACACGGTTCTTGATCACCTTCGAAAACGGCTGTCACCTGGCGTATGTCGCGCCCCGCAAACTGGGACGTGTCGGACTGGTGGATACACCACAATCATTGATCACGGGTCAACACCTTGGTCCGGACGCACTCGAGATAACCGGGGAACAGTTTCATGAACAGGCCATGAAACGCCGGGGTAACGTCAAGTCCTGGCTCATGGCTCAGTCCAGTATCGCAGGCATCGGCAATGTCTACTCGGACGAAATACTTTTTCACGCCAGGATTCATCCCAAACGTTCCGTCAGTGACCTGGACGAAGCGACGGTTCAGAGGCTCTACAAGGCCATGCAGTCTGTACTCAAGGCTGCGATCGATGCCGGTGCCGACCCGGACGAGATGCCATCTTCTTTTCTGTTACCTCATCGCAACAAAGGCGCGCACTGCCCGGTATGCGGTACACGTATTGCGACCGTCAAGGCGAGTGGCCGGACAGCCTGGTATTGTCCCAAATGCCAGACATAGACACATGTTCAACCGTATTTATGGTGTATCCCGTGTCACAAATTGATATATTTCAATGTATGTAATTCCGGATCATCACTAGAATGATCATCATGGTCATATCAGAGAGATAACATATGTCGATCTTACCAGACAGGGCGGATCCGCCGGAGAACAAGGTACCTTGCATAGTGTGCTCGAAGGAGGTACCTGAATCCGCGGCCTTGCACCCTGAATCCGAGGAATACGTGCTGTATTTCTGCAGTGTCAATTGCTATGAGCGCTGGCGCAAAGAGGCCGAGCAGACATTCGGCAAGGACACGCCCGGAGAATAATCAGGCCATCCGGATCCTGGTATCGCCGGCCATCGCGACAATCTGGTCACGGATCGCATGCCTGTCGATGCCGTGTATATGAAGCAGTTGTTCGCGGGTTCCCGAATGCGGTTCCTTGTGTACGCCGAGCCGGATGACGGGCGCCAGGTTACTAATCTCGACGGCGACTGCGTCTCCTAACCCCCCTTCGAGCCAGTGATCCTCTACACTGATGACGGCCTGTGTCTCGCGTGCCGCCTGTGCGAGGGTTTCCACGTCCAGCGGTTTGACGGAATAGGCGTCGATTACACGTACACTGATACCATCCAGCTGTAACATTTCGTATGCCGCCAATGCCTCATGGACAGTGATGCCTGCGGCCACGATGGTGAAGCGGTCATGATTGGATGAACGCAATACCGAGCTGCCACCGACCCTGAAGGTCTCGTCATTGTCGTAGATGACCGGGGTCTTCGGCCGCGTCGTGCGTATATAGACGATACCCTCGGTTTGCATCGCCAGTTCGGTCACACGTTCCGCACTGACCGCATCACAGGGATACAATATCGTACTGCCGTAAACTGCGCGGAACATCGCCATATCCTCGAGACCCATCTGCGATGGCCCGTCCTCGCCGATGGAAACGCCTGCATGACTGCCGCAGATGATCATGTGATCCGGACGGGAATGACCGGCCATACGGATAAAATCAAATGCCCGGCTCAAAAAACAGGCGAAGGTCGCGGCACAGGGTACCTTGCCACTGGCGGCAAGTCCCAGGGCAGTACCGACCATGTTTTGCTCCGCGATGTAACATTCGATAAATCGTTCGGGAAAGGTGTCTGCAAACACCTGCGTATAGGTGGAATTCTTTACATCACCGTCCAGCACAACGAGATCAGGATTGATCTTGCCGATTTTTTTCAAGGCATTACCGAATGACTCGCGCGTCGAAATCGTATCACCCGATTCATGGGATACGACGATACGGGTAGCGTGGCTCGCCCGGCTTGGTATACTGGACTCGACATGGCGGGGTTCAACCTGCAGATGTACCTCGGTCTCGCCAATTTCTTCCAGTGCACGTTGCATCTGTACATCATCCAGTGCCTTGCCGTGATACCCCTGCTTTCCCTCGAGAAATGATACTCCCTTGCCCTTGATGGTCCTGGCGAGGATGGCGGTCGGTCCCTGCCTTCTGGCTCGAAACAGGGCATCGAGAACGGCATGCATGTCATGTCCATCGATCTCGATGGTATGCCAGCCGAAGGCGGCAAAGCGTTCGGCATATACCGATAGCTGGTGCCGGTAAGGCGTGAATCCGCTTTGCCCCAGCGCATTGACATCGACGATCGCCACCAGATTGCTCAGGCCGTTAAGCGCTGCGAATTGCGCTGATTCCCACACCGATCCTTCCGAGCATTCACCATCGCCGAGCAGACAAAACACACGTGCATCGATGTTGTCCATCCTGTTGGCCGTCGCAATACCGTTGGCCGCTGCCAGCCCCTGCCCCAACGAGCCGGTGGCCACCTTGACCCAGGGATTGGAGGGTGTGGGATGTCCCTCCAGCGAGCTGTCGATCTTGCGCAGCGAGAGTGGATTTTCCGTGATGGCGCCGGTTTCCGACAACGCCGCCCACAATATCGGTGCCGCGTGACCTTTCGACAGCACAAAGGTATCCACATCGCGCGCCCGGGGCTCATTGGGATCCCAGCGCATCTCGTGGAAAAACAATGCGGCGACGATGTCCGCGCATGACATACTGGACGTAGGATGACCGGATCCCGCCTCGCTCGTCATGCGGATCACCTCCTTGCGGAGTTTGCGTGCCATGTCTGTCAACGGGGGAGCGTATGATTGTGAGATATAACTGTGGTACTTGTTATCGATGGCATCGAGCATGGCATCATAGGGATCGATGAATTTCTGTATCCCTTCATTCAGTAATTGCTCGGTCACCAGGTGAATATCGATGCCCAGTTCACCCAGTTCATGCATCACGGATTGTGCCTGATCAAGATCATTCCCGATCGTATCATTGACCACGCCATGATCGGCGAATGCATTGATGGTCTTGATGGTCAGGGTATTGACGGTATGAGGGCCGATAAGGGGTGTCACATACATGATGTCACTGTATTTCGAATTCTTTGTTCCGGTACTGGCCCATAACATGCGCTGCGGCCTGGCCCCCTGTTGTTGCAGCGCCTTCCAGCGATCGCTTTGCAGGATTTGCCTAAAACGGTCATAGGCCAGTTTCGCATTCGCGATTGCAACCTTGCCTAGCAGATGTTCAGGACTGTTTGTCTTGCCTCGGGAACCGGTACCGATACGATGGCCCAGCAGTTCATCCACCAGTGTATCGATGCGGCTGAGGAAAAAACTCGCCACCGATGCGATTTTATCCACCGTTTTACCCTGCCGTACACGATGCTCAAGGGCCCGCATGTATGCCTCGGCTACCGCCTGGTAACGTTCAATGGAAAACAACAGGGTGATATTGACGTTGATGCCTTCGGTGAGAAGCGCCTCTACGGCAGCTACCCCGGCGTCGGTGGCGGGAATCTTGATCAGCAGGTTGGGCCTGTCGACTGCCCGCCACAATCGCCTGGCCTCGGCAATGGAGGCCTCCGTATCATGCGCCAGATGCGGGGAGACCTCGAGGCTGACAAATCCGTCGCTACCTTCAGATGTTTCATAAACGTTGCGCAGGATATCGCAGGCATCACGGACATCGGTTGTTACAATTTGCTCGTAAACCTTAAGCAGCGGTGATTGTTTGCGTGTTGCTGCGCGAATTTGCGCATCATAGTCATCGCCGCCGTTGAGTGCCTTGTAAAATATGGCCGGATTGGATGTTACCCCGCGCAGACCTTCATTGGTCACGCGCCCTTGCAGGTCTCCACTTGTAATCATTCTCCGCGTGAGATTGTCGATCCAGTAACTTTGTCCATGTTCTATAAGCTGTAAGAGATTGTTCATATCCTGCTCCTGTCTGGATGATGACGATGTGATCAAATGCCATGGACCTGTTTGTTACCTGCTTCAGGATCTATCCAGACCGTCATCCCTTGCACCACAGACCACCTGCTATTGTCATTATATATACATAAATCCCATACCATGCATTGATGTTTCTCAATGTCATGGATTGCCCGCCATCCAGTGATCTTTATGCCGTTGTTCGATTTCTTGTAGAAGACAGGGGCCAGAGACGGCAAAAAATACTCTTGATATCCATGCCGATACCCAGCGCGGCGGGTACCGAAAAGAGCGTGATAAACGTCGAGAACATCAGTCCCCACGACAACGCCAGTGCCATGGGGGCGACAAACGGATCCATGCCGCCCCACCCATAGGCCGTCGGCAGCAGGCCAACGACGGTAGTGATCGTGGTCAACAGAACAGCGCGCAAACGCCGTTTACCGCTTTCGACGGCCGCCTCACGCCAGTCTGTGCCCTCTTTTATCTTGCGCTGGATAAACACGGCCATTACCAACGATGAGTTCACCACCACACCGGTGAGCGCCACAAAACCCATCAACGCCATGAATGACAACGGTTCACCGTGAATGAAAAAGCCGCAGATGATACCGATGACACCGAACGGTATTGCCAACATCACCAGCAAAGGGTACGAGATACTGTTGAATTGTATGGCCAGTATGAAAAATATTCCCAGCAACGCGTAGGCGAAACTGATGATCAGCCCGCGCACCGACTCTTCATCACGCTCCTGCTCACCGCCAAGGTGATAGTCGACCGATTTGGTGTCGTCATTCAACCATTCCGAATCACGCTGCTTGACCATGGTATTCAATTCACGCGAGGTGATGGTCTTCGGTTCAACGCCTGCAGAGACATTGATAACCCGGTTGCCATCCTTGTGCCGGATACTGGTGGTACCTGTGGCTTCCTCGATATGTGCCAGTCTTCCCAGCGGTACCAGCCCGCCGCGTTGATTGGGGATTTCCAACTTCAACAGGGTCTGTAAATCGTGCTGCACGGGTTCCGGGTAACGTATGGTCACATCCACTTCTTCCTTGCCGCGCTTAAGCGTCGATACGCGTAATCCGTCAAAGGCCGCCTTGATATGCTGGGCGACCGTGGCAAGATCCACGCCAGCAAAGGCCGCCAGCTTGCGATCCAGCACGATATGCATCTCCTTGTCACCGGGCTGCAGGTCACTTTCGATCGATCGGACGCCATCGATATCCGCCAGCATATTCATGAGACGTTGGGCCACCCTCTCCTGTGCTGCGACATTCCGTCCGGTGATTTCGACCTGGAGAGCGCGACCAACCGGAGGTCCCGGGGCCTCCATCACGAAGCTGATGTCCATGGCCGGGAACATTTGTGGAATTTCCTGCTCGAGCTCACCCATTACCTTGTAGGCCGAAATCGAGCGTTCCGTGAACGGAATCAGTATTACACGCAGAAAACCGAAGCGATCACCGATCTGTTTGAGCGTCTCACGCTGATCCGCGCTGTTCTCACCCGCCACCATCGTGGTGGTTTCGAGGATATCCGCATCGATGCGTGCCCTGATCTCGCGATCGAGTTCCTCCAGATTGTCACGCATCTCCTCGAGTGTGGTTCCCACCGGCATGCTGACACGCAGGTAGAAGGTCGATTCGGCGCCCGGTGGAAACAGTTGAAACTTCATGGTGCCCGCCAGCATCAATGAACCGGCCAGTACCAGTATCGTAACCAGGATGGTCAGATAACGCAGTCGCACGGCGTAACGCAATATCCACTCATAGACAGAGGTCAGCCACAGGAACAGGCGCCGCTCGCCTGGATGTTTTTTTGGGTTGGCCACATCCCTGATGTGGTTGGGCAGGATAAAGATCGCCTCCAGCCACGAGAAGAGCAGCAGTGTGATGACGACGACCGGTATTGCAAAGACAAACTTGCCGATGATCCCCTGCATGAACATCAACGGCAGAAAGGCGACAATCGTTGTCAGCACCGTGGCAGTGACAGGACCGATGAGTTCAATGGTGCCCGTGATTGCGGCCTGCTCTGGGCGCATCCCCTGTTCCATATGATATGTGGCATTTTCCCCAATGATGATGGCATCATCCACCATCAGCCCCAGCACCATGATAAAACCGAACATGGTCAACAGGTTCAGGGTCACGCCGCTGACATGCAACGCCGCCAGACCGGCGAAAAAGATAATCGGTAATCCCCAGGCGGTGGTCAGGGCGACGGCGGGACGTAGAAACAGCAACAGTGTAGCCAGAACGAGTATCAAACCTATGGAGCCGTTGCCCGTCAGGACGCCAAGCCGTAATCTTGTAACGGTCGAAAAATCATTGTAGACACGGACATTGACGTCTTTACCGTAGATCTGCGGCACGGTTTTGAGATAGGCGCGGATGTTATCGACCAGATCGATCAGATCGGCATCGCCCTTTTTAAGCACGATCATGTTGATGGCAGGCTCGCCCATCGCACCGACATAACGCGTCGGCCGTTCCACGTTTTCCGTGACCTCGGCCACGTCCTTGAGGCGCAGGGCATTGCCCTTTTCATTGGCGCGGATGACAAGGTTTGCCGCATCTTCAGCCGACTTGAATTCACCAGTGATGCGGATGACGCGCTGCCCCTGCGGTAATTTGAGGAATCCGCCCGGTGCATTGACATTCCAGCCGTTGACCAGCTTCACCACATCATTGATCGCCACACGGTGACGATGCAACCGTTCCGGATCAAGCACGATACGGATCTCTTCCTTGCGCTCACCCTGCACCAGCACGTCGGCCACTCCGGAAATATCCAGCACATCGGTCTCGATATCATCCGCGAGCCTTTGCAGCGCCAGAGGTTCAAATTCACCGAAGATCGTGAAGGACAATATCGGCGTTTGCTCGGATTTGACCTCGATGATCACTGGATCATTCGGCAGGTCGTCAGGCAGATCGGCACGATTGATCGCCTGCTGCACATCGGATATCAGGCGGGAACGGTCCTCGTAATTCGGATCTATCTCGATGTTGATCTGCATGGTGCCCTGGTAGGCGGTTGAACGGATGGTGTTGATGCCATCCACCTCTTTCAATTCACGCTCGATCGGTATGACCAGCAGGGTTTCCATTTCCTTCGGTGAGGCGCCGGGATAACTGGCATTGATCACGGCGACGTCGAAATTCACGCTGGGGAAGGCCTCACGCTGGATATTGAATGCCGCAAAGCCGCCGGCGACCAGCAGCATGATGGAGAGCAGGTTTACCAGCAGGCCGCGCTCTACAAAAAAGCGGATCAGCGATGTCATGGAGTCATGCCTTTGTAAGCCGGCATCACGACTCCCAGTTTGTCGAGCAATTCTCCGGTCGACCAGGCATATTGCTTGTCCGCCAGCATCAATGTCAGGCGCTGCAATTCGGCCTGCAATTCCGCGGTATGCAGGTCGCCCTCGAATTGCACGAGGGTCGCCGTATCCGATCGTCCGTCACGATAACGCTGCAGCTCCGCCTCGAATTTCTCTTTTTCCGCCTCCACCAGCTGGCGTGCCAGTTTCAGGGTCTGCTCGCCGGTCGTCAGTGTCGATAATACATCCGCTAATTCATCCTCGACCCGCTCGATGGTCTGGTTGCGTTGTGCCAGGATGCGTTCCCGGCTTAATACCGCTTGTTGGAGGTCGGCATTCGACGCGGTGCGGCCGAGTGTATCGCCGAGTTCCAGGGACAGACCTGCAAACCGGTCCGCCGTACTGAACACATCGTTGGCGGCGCCGCTTGCGTCATCATCCAGCCCCAGGGTGCCGAATTCGGCGACGACATCCAGTTTCATCTTTTTGTCATTGCGGGCGATCGCAACACGGGATTCCGCCGCATCGAGACGCGCCTGAAGGATCAGAAATTCCGGCCGCCGCTCCAGTGCCATTGCCACCGACGCCTCGAAACCACCCACGGTATCGCTGACGGAATGTTCGTCCACATCCACGGTTACAGGTGCATCGGGTGCACGCAACATCAGACGATTCAATGCGGTCCTGTCGCTGGTCTGTTGTGCAATCGCCTGCTGATATTCCAGTTTTCTCGCCGCCAGCAAGGCCTCCGTCTGCCTGCGATCAGCGGTCTCGATCAGACCGAACTGTTCCCGAAACTCCTGGTAATCGAGCAGACGATGCGCCCGCTTCATGGCGACATCGGCAAGTTCGACGCTGACTCCATCCGACAGCAGGCGGAAGTAGATATTGATTGCCTGCAGACTCAGATCACGCATCACTACTTCACGTTGTAATCTGCTCGCCTCGGTCTCCGCCATGGATGCATTGAGGGCCTCGTTGTAATCGGGACCACCCGCGCCGCGCATCAGCGGTAGGCGGTAACTCAGGCTCGCATTGCTGCGGTAGGCGGGGTTGATCGTCGCCAACTGGGAGGCGAACGGGGAGGAAAAATTCTGTTTCGTCCTGTTGAAATCGATGTTGGCACTGAGAGTGGAACCGCCGGAGAAGGGTTTGCTGATGCTCCCCGAAAACTGGCCGGTATGTGTTTCATCTGGCTGAAAGTCACTTGCAGGCGGCGTCTGATCTTCACGCACACCGATACTCCCGCTTAGAGTCGGATCAAGCCGGCCCTCGATACGGTCGGAATCCGTTTGTGAGATCGCCGTATCGATATCGCTGATAACAAGGTCGGGATGTCTTTCGATGACGCTTTTGATGACTTCGGCAAGTGTAAATTGATGTGAACCATCCGCCGCCGCATATCCGCATGATGATGCACACATGGCGACCATCATGGCCACTGCCATCATGACCATTGTAAGAGATGATCTGAAAGGTATCATATGGACGTAACGGGATATCAGGACATGCGGAGTGTATTTATTGTTGTCACTGGTTAATTGTGATCATTTTACATCTCATTAAAATGAATAAGTGTAACAGAGTGTTACATAGGCTTATTAATAAAATATTACGAGTTGGTGCCCGGGGCCGGAGTCGAACCGGCACGGGAGTTAAGTCCCGAGGGATTTTAAGTCCCTTGTGTCTACCAATTTCACCACCCGGGCAGGTATATGGAGGCTGAGGTCGGATTCGAACCGGCGTACACGGCTTTGCAGGCCGCTGCATAACCACTCTGCCACTCAGCCAGATTGATCAAGCGAAATATTCCCGTCGTAAAGTCTCTTGTTCGTTATTCAGATTGTTACGCTTCCCATGCGCGATGTATATATGCCACGCAGTGGAAGTATGAGTATCTCGCATCCATCTCAACGATGAAGATATGTCCGGGATGACAGTCTCAACGCAGTGTAGTTGTATTTGAAATTCTCAACACATCGAGGGAATTTGGAGCGGGAAACGAGACTCGAACTCGCGACCCCAACCTTGGCAAGGTTGTGCTCTACCAACTGAGCTATTCCCGCCCTCTAAACAAAAGGTTATATTGTATTCATACACTTAGCAGTGTCAAGCTAGGTGTAACATTAATTATCATTGTGCCTGTCATTCAACGACGGCCATGCCATGATCAGGTATTTGATCATCGACCACAGGGTAAGGCCAGCGGCAATATACAACGCTATCATTCCCAACGGGTAGATCTGAATGACCCATACAGGTTCATGATAGAGCAACATGATGATCGCCGCCATCTGCGAACCGGTCTTTATCTTGCCGGCCATGTTTACGGCAACCCTGGTGCTTTTACCGATCTCGGCCATCCATTCACGCAATGCCGATACGGCGATCTCCCGCCCGATAATCACCGCGGCGGGCACCGCCAACCAGGGAGTTGGATGCGCCTGCACCAGTAACACCAGGGCAACGGCCACCATAAGCTTGTCCGCCACCGGGTCGAGAAAGGCACCGAATGTCGATATCTGGTTAAAACGTCGCGCCAGATAACCGTCCAGCCAGTCCGTGATAGCCGCCAGGGAAAATATGATCGCCGAGGCAATGTGTACCCATTTGAGAGGCAGATAAAAGACGATGACAAAGACCGGTATGAGACCGATGCGAATAAGTGTCAGGTAGGTTGCGATTGTCATAAAAAATTAGTAGCGTCGCTGAATTCCCGGCAGTGAACATTTTTAATGGAAGGTATCATAAATCTGCCTGGCAAGCTGCAGGCTGATGCCTTCCACGTTTGCCAGATCTTCAATCCCGGCGCGGGCAATGCCCTGCAGGCCACCGAATTGTTTGAGCAACCGGCGACGGCGGCTCGGACCGATGCCCCTTATGCCTTCAAGCTTGGATGTATTGTTATTCCTGGCGCGCCGCATCCGATGGCCCGTTATGGCAAAGCGGTGCGCCTCGTCCCTGATATGCTGGATCAGGTGCAGGGCTATTGAATCGGCTGGCAGGCTGGTCGTCCGCTGTGACTGTGACAGGTACAGTTTCTCCCTGCCGGGTTTGCGCCCCTCGCCCTTGGCGATGCCGATGATAATGACATCGCTGACCTGGAGTTCTTCCAGGACATCCTCCGCCTGCCTGACCTGGCCCTTGCCGCCATCAATAAACAGGATGTCCGGCAGACGTCCCTCTCCTTCCTTCAAGCGGGTGTATCGCCTGGACAGCGCCTGCTTCATGGCCGCATAGTCATCACCGCTCGTGATGCCCTCGATGTTAAACCGCCGGTAATCGGACTTGACGGGACCTTCGGTATCGAACACCACGCATGCGGCCACGGTGGACGCACCGGACGTGTGGCTGATATCGAAACACTCCAGCCGTTGCGGCAGGTTATCGAGCTGTAGCACTTCCTGTAAGGCGACAAGTCGTTGTGTCATATTGGTCCGGCTGGCCAGGTGGCGCTGGATATTCTGTTCGGCATTGGTGACGGCCATGGACAGCCAGCGAGAACGTTCACCCCTTGTGCGGCTGTTTATCTGGACGCGATGCCCGGCGGTTTCGCTCAATACCTCCTGCACCAGGCGATTGTCGGTAATCACATGATTGATGACGATCTCCTTTGGTACCTCCCTGCCGAGGTAATACTGTGGCAGGAATGCAGACAGGATGGTTGCCGCATCGGCATCGTGCGGGTGCCGCGGGAAAAAGGTCTTGTTACCGAGATTGCGCCCGTTGCGGATGTAGAACACCTCGACGCAACCGACGCCGTTCATGACCACACAGGCGATGACATCGATATCGCCCTTATCACCGCTGATATACTGTTTTTCCTGTATCCTGCGCAGACTGGCGATCTGGTCCCGGTAATGGGCCGCATCCTCGAATGCGAGTTGTTGTGATGCCTGATCCATCCTCTCCACCAGTTCATCGATCACCTGCGGATTTTTCCCCTGCAGGAACATCACGGCGTGGCGCACATCGTTTTTGTAAGCATTGGCGTCGATCAGGCCCACGCACGGCGCAGTGCAGCGCTTGATCTGGTATTGCAGGCAGGGCCTTGATCGGTTGCGGAAAAAGCTGTCCTCACACTGACGGATCTTGAAGACCTTTTGTAATAGATTCAGCGTTTCGTGAACGGCGCCTGCACTGGGATAAGGCCCGAAATACCGGCCACTGCCATGTTTTGCACCACGGTGAATACTGATTCGCGGAAATTCCTGGTCACTCGAGAGGTAGATATACGGGTAACTCTTGTCGTCACGCAGCAGGACGTTGTAGCGTGGTTTGAGTTCCTTGATGAGATTGTTTTCGAGCAGTAATGCCTCGTTCTCGGTATGGGTGATGGTGACTTCTATGGCATGGACGTTGGCCATCAGCGATTGTGTCTTGGCCGAGGCACCTGTACGCGTGAAATAGCTGGAGACACGTTTTTTCAGGTTGCGCGCCTTACCGACATACAGTACCTCTCCCCCGGTATCGAGCATGCGATAGACACCCGGCAAGGTCGTTAGGTCTTTTATAAAGCCCTTCGCATCAAAGTCGGGGGTATCCACTGCTTCAGTGTTCATCCCTGTTATTGATCAATTTACAGATCCGTTTGAAAACCGCCGAGAACATGGCCTCCGTCAATCGGCGTGTCTGGGTGTTGTAACGGCTGCAATGATATGAGTCGATCAGCAACCTGCCATCCGGTAATACGTGTTCCGCGCCATGGGCAAACTTGCAGGATTGCAGTGTTAGCTGCTGGGCCTTCAATACCGCATTATGGGCGATCGTACCCAGCGCCAGTATGACCGCATCAGGCCCGAGGCCAAGGATCTCGTTACGCAGATAGTGATTGCACATGGTGATTTCATCCGGTGCGGGCTTGTTACGGGGTGGCAGACACTTCACGGCATTGGTAATCCTGCAGCCTTTCAACTGCAGCCCGTCGGACCTGGATACGGAGGTGTCTATATTGCTAAAACCAAATTTAAACAACGTATTATAAAGTAAAATTCCAGCAAAATCTCCGGTAAAGGGGCGGCCTGTGGCATTGGCACCGTGTAGGCCGGGCGCCAGACCCACGATGAGTAAATCGGGATCAGGGTCACCGAATGGGGGCACGGGGCGCGCGTGGTACCCGGGGTAGTGATCTTTTATTTCGGTAAGGTAGGATGCCAGCCGCGGACAACGCCGGCATGCGGGATCAAACGTTTGATTGTTCACACAGTGTCAGTGAGGTCTATATGCCGATCGGTATCACGGCCGTTGCCTGGGGTCCATCTGCACCCTGCTCTTCGACAAAACGCACCTCCATCCCTGTGACAAGCTTGTCAAAGTCGTTGTCCTTGATACTGTTGCGATGAAAATAGACCTCTCTCCCGTCAGGTGTGCCGATAAAACCGTAGTCGTTATCCGGAAACAGTCTTAATACATGCCCCTGGGGATGAGATTCATGTACCTTGATGTCGCCCCGCTGCTTGCGGGCATAGCCCTGTATTTGACGCCGCGCCGCATCGAAGGCGTCACGAATCGCGACGTATAGATCTTCATGGGGTTCCCGCTTGACGACCAGCTCACCACCGGGCACGGTGATATCGATACGCACGTTGTATTGCACACCCTGATGCTGATGGCGATGCGGTGCATCCACCACCACCCTGCAACTCATGATCCTGTCATAAAATGTGTCAAGTTTGGCCGCCTTCTCGCGTATGGAGGTTTCTGCTGCCTCGGATAGTGATATGTTTCTTGCTGTTATCTGCAAGGGTAGCTTCATCGTCGTGGATCTCCTGGATAGATTGTCATCTGACCGATTACTGCCAATTTTACTACTAGCTATTGTTTTACATCAGTATTTGCGCCAAGCGCACAACCCCGCAGCCGCAGGGATTGCCTGTCATGTCATTTTAAAGGATACCACCTTGATGCCGATAGGGAACCCTGAATGTATTTTTATGATTCTCAACTAAGTGATTGTTTCCAATGATATCCACTTGGTACTTACAGTCAAGGGCCGCGGATGTCGATTGAACAGCAACAACAGGTGTCGTTGGGAAAATCAGATCATAAGCGCCCAAAACACGCAGGAGAACAATACGATGACCCTGATGCACGAACCAAAAATCGGCAATTGGTATGAATCCACCGACAGCCTGTCTTTCAAGGTTGTCGATATCGATCACAAAGAAAAAACCATAGAGATTCAATTCCTCGATGGGTCACATGACGATATAGATTTTGATGTCTGGAACAGTTGGGAAGCGGAATCCATCGTACCTCCGCAAGACTGGGAAGGCCTCTGTGATGATGATCGCGGTGCGCGGGACAATGAAGAAGATGTTGATGACACCATCGGAGATTATACGGAGATAAAAGAATACTGATATCGAGGCGTTATCGTTTGTTATTCAACATGATTAACAGGTAGCGGGTCATACCAACCCCCATCAACCCTGATCAATGCATCAGCCTGTTCCGGTCCCCAACTACCCCGCTGGTATAGGTGAACGGGGTGATGTGACTCAAGAACCGGATCCACGACGGCCCAGGCGGCCTCAACCGCATCCTCTCGCGTGAATAATGCGCCATTACCTGCGATGGCATCACCGAGAAGCCTTTCATAGGGTGTTTCCCGTTGCGGCTGTTCATTCAGCAGACAGAGCTCACGCTGATCCCCGACGAACTCCTTACCGGTACGCTTGATGCGCGCTGCCAGCGCAATGGCAGCGTTGGGTGAGAGACGAAAACGGATGTAATTGGTCCTGCCTGTTGCCGGTGCGGAGTCATCGAACAACTGTTGTGGCGGTCGTTTTAATTCCACCAGCACCTCAACCGCTGTCGTTGCCAGGCATTTGCCGGAACGCAAATACCACGGGACTCCCTGCCAGCGCCATGAATCGATAAAAAGCCGCAAGGCACAAAACGTCTCGACATCGGAATCCGTCGCCACACCCGGTTCATCGCGATAGCCTGTATATTGACCGCGCACCAGATCATCGCTCTGCAGCGGGCGCATCGCCTGGAAAACCTTTGCTTTTTCACTGTGTACTGCGCCGTAACCCTGATACGCTGGCGCTTCCATGGCAAGTAACGCAACAATCTGGAACATGTGATTCTGGATAACATCACGCAGACAACCTGAGCTTTCGTAAAATTTGCCCCGTTCCTGCACGCCAAAATCCTCGGATAATGTGATCTGGATGCTTGCCACGTAATTACGGTTCCAGATCGGCTCGAGAAATGAATTGGCGAAGCGGAAATAGAGGATATTCATAATCGCCTCTTTGCCGAGATAATGGTCGATGCGAAAGATCGATTCATCCGGAAATACGCTTAACGCGATGCGGTTAAGCTCCCGTGCCGAGGCCAGATCCCGTCCAAACGGTTTTTCGACAATGACCCGCGCCCCATTGGCCAGCCCGGCATTACCAAGGCCTTTGATTACCGTCGAAAACAGCGAGGGTGGGATGGCAAGATAATGAGCTGGACGCCGGATACGTTCGCCCAGCGTATTTTTCAATGCCCTGAAGGTTTCCGGATCATTATAATCACCTGACACATAGTCCAGCCGGGAGAGCAGATTATCAAATGCGTCACGATCACCGATTCCGCCAGCCTGCTTGATACTTTCCTCGGCATAGTTATGCAACTGGGCCAGATCCCAGGTCGAGCCGGCAATACCCACGACAGGCAGATCGAGTAACCCGTGCCGGGACATTCCGTAAAGCGCGGGAAATATCATCTTGTGCGCGAGATCGCCGGTTGCGCCAAATATCACCAGCGCATCGGATGTCTCCATACTGTTCACGTTATCGTCCACCCGTATTTCCAGTTATGAATTCATCATTGTTAAGTGTATCTGTCAGTGAGCAGTCGGTAATCCGGCTGGTTGGGTATCTATGCACATCACAACGGTTCAGACTGTCCAGTCCCGGATGACCTGTAAATTTTTGGATATTACAACCTGTCACAGCAGTGAAAAGTAACTATTGGTAACGTGGAGGATTCCGGCGCCAATACCACAACAAAAGAAAGCCGAACAGCATCCCGCCCAGATGAGCAAAATGGGCCACACCGGCCTCGGTACCGGTGACACCGGCCCATAGTTCGATGACGCCGTAGATCAGTACAAACCATTTTGCCTTCAGCACCATCGGTGGGAATATCAACACCAGCCTTTCATTCGGAAATGTCAGGCCAAAGGCGAGCAACAGGCCGAACACACCGCCTGAAGCACCGATGGTCGGATGTATGCCGCCCTCGCCCACTGCCTGTGTAGTGACATACAACTGCACCAGTGAGGCGCCGATGACACAGACGAAATAGTAGATTACAAAGGCCTTTGAACCCCACCAGTATTCCATGCGTGAACCAAACAACCATAGTGCATACATATTCAGCAACAGGTGCATGATTCCGCCATGCAGGAACGAATAGGTCACCAGCTGCCATACCTGGAAATGAGGGGCCGATGTCCCGAACATTGTGACATCAGGCAATCCCAGAGGCCACAGTGCCAGCGAATTTATAAGCTGTCCGCCGCTAAACAGCTCGAGGATAAACATCCCGCCGTTGGCAATCAGCAGCATCTGCACAACCGACGGTATTTGTGAGAAGCGGCTAGCCATAGATTGTCATCCCTGATTTACCGGCTGACTGCTCATGGTCGGAAGCCATGGCATAATGGATCATGCATCCATTATAACCGTCGCGAACCGACAAATATAATGGAAAACAGTGTGTCATCATCACCGTCCTGTCTTGAGGATGTAATGGTTTGCGATGACTGGATTTGCCATGCAGGTCAACGTCGGGCCTGACAGACAGGAGTGTGATCCAGGTGCTTTAACGTGAATCCGGAAGAGAGGTCAGGCAATATGACATGTCTGTATACACACGGGTCTGTATCCATGAGATTTAACGTGTTGTGCGTTTTGCCTCCATCACATTTGGTAACTGACTGATCTTGGCCAGCACCCGGCTCAGCATGTCGATATCCCTGATCTCGAGGGTCAGATTCATCCGGGCGATGGGACCTTTGTTATCCGACAGTGTGTTAGCCGCAACCAGATTGATCTGGTCATTGGCGAGTATGCTGGTAATGTCCCGTAACAATCCCTGACGGTCGAATGCCATGATCTGAATATCGACCGGATATGCATGGTCGGGTCTTCCGCCCCAGTCGATCCTGATGATGCGTTCCGGACAATGGTTGTTATAGCGCAACATATTGGGGCAGTCCGCACGGTGGATGGTGATACCGCGACCGCGGGTGATATACCCCGCAATCTCATCGCCCGGCACCGGATTACAACACTGCGCCATATGCGTGAGCAGATTGCCTACACCGGCAACCTGTGCACCGCTGACGACCGTATCCCTGATGATGGGATTCTGATTGAAAAAGATATCCTCTTTATCGTTCTGCTGTGGCTCAACGATGTCCTTTGCTGCGTTCAGGTACTGGGTGGGTTTGGTTTCGTTCCTCGCTATGGAAACAAAAAAATCCTCAACCGACTTGAATTTCAATTTATCAGCAAGTTTTTCATAGCTGACCGACGACAGACCCATGCGGCGCATTTCACGTTCCAGAATTTCGCGTCCATCCACGGCGTTGTTGGCATAATCCTGTTGCTTGAACCAGTGCTGTACCTTCGACCGGGCACGGGATGTGTTGAGATAGCCCAGATCCGTATTGATCCAGTCACGACTGGGCCGCGCGGTTTTCACGGTGAGTATCTCCACCTGCTGTCCTGACCTGAGCTGATATGTCAGCGGAACAATATTGCCATTGACCTTGGCACCCCTGCACTTGTGCCCCACCTCGGTATGGATGTGATAGGCAAAATCCAGCGGTGTCGACCCGTTAGGGAGATCGATCACCTTGCCCTGCGGAGTAAAAACATACACCCTGTCCTCGAAAACATCCGTTTTCAGTCGTGCGACAAAATCGGAAGCGTCCGCCACCTCATCCTTCCATTCCAGCAATTGTCGCAACCAGGTAATCTTGCCGTCAAAACCGCTGTCCTCGAGTGAACCTTCCTTGTAACGCCAATGAGCGGCCACCCCGAGTTCATTTTGTTTGTGCATTTCATGGGTACGGATCTGTACCTCGATGGTCTTGCCGTGCGGACCGATCACGGCGGTATGAATGGACCGGTAATTATTTTCCTTGGGTGTGGCGATGTAATCGTCAAACTCGCCAGGGATATACTGCCATCTGGAGTGAACGATACCCAGCACGGTGTAACAGTCGCGTATGGTGTTGACCAGGATCCTGATGCCCCTGACATCATAGATATGCTGATATTCGAGTTTTTTCTGGTCCATCTTGCGCCAGATGCTGTAGATATGCTTGGGACGGCCGGAGATATCAGCACCGACCCCCGCCTTATTGAACTCATCATTGAGGGTCTCTATAAATGCGGTGATGTATTGTTCACGATCGACACGTTTCTCATCCAGCATGCTGACGATACTCTGGTAGGAATCCGGATGGAGATACCTGAAGGCAAGGTCTTCCAATTCCCACTTTAATTGCCAGATCCCGAGTCGATTCGCCAAAGGGGCGTAGATATCGAGGGTTTCCTTTGCGATGCGTTGTTGTTTGTCCGGCGGTAAATGAGACAGGGTACGCATATTGTGCATCCTGTCGGCAAGCTTAATCAGCACCACGCGGATGTCTGCAGCCATGGCCAACAGCATGCGGCGCAAATTTTCCGCCTGTTCCCGTTCCTTTTTATCCTTTTCATCACCACCCTGAAAGATCCTGATCATCTTCATCTTGGTCACACCTTCGACCAGTGTAGCGATGTTATCCCCAAATTTTTCCTTTATTTCATCAATGGATACCTTTGTATCTTCAACAACATCATGAAGTATCGCGGCAGCCAGGGTTTCGCAATCCATGTGCAGGTTTGAGAGGATGGTCGCTACCGCAAGGGAATGCTGGATGTAAGGATCACCGGACGCACGTAACTGATCGGCATGGGCATGCCGTGCCACCTCGCAAGCCGCCTGTATGACGGCGACCTCGTGTTCAGGGCGGTCCCGTGTAATACCGGCCAACCATCCATCGGTGGTCAAATCATCGCTGCCGTTGACGTGCGAGGGTATATGTGTCGTACTGATCATATAATAATTAGACTAAACTTTAATTAATAAGTTTATGTTTGAATTATAGAAAATATCGTTAAAACAGGGAAATTCTGAATCCCTGCAAGGCTGTACCGGCGGGATTAGCGGGACTTACTGAAATTCAAAGATTTTTATTGATTACCAGCGATGGCCCTGGTCGGATAACCAAGGCGACGATCCCTAGATCTTGTCCTTGATCCGTTCAGTATATAGATGTTGCAGATCGGCATATTGTCGCAGACGGTATTGGACAAGACGGTTGATGGACCCTTCCAGATTGAGGGCCTTCAATATGATCTCCTGGCTCTAATCACACAATCGGTTATCCCGTAAACGCATCGATTGCGTTACGTATCCAAAAATCCAATTAGAAAGGAAACGCCCGAGAGTATGCGAGATGACCCGATCAGGCGGCATGAAGAGGGCGCTGACAGCCCTGCTGGCAAAGCGGTGAACAGGTGCATCTATCTATCACCCGTAGCTAGTATATCGATCACCCTGTCTTCAAGTTCGATACGGTCCGCCAGGCTTTCGCCAAGACGCGACAGGTCGTCTCCCAGTGCAAATAACTGTTCGGAATAATCCTCCAGATCATATTTATCATTAAAATCCAGGATGGATTGTGTGGAGTTGACGATCTTGGGGTATACCTCATCGGCTACATCGATCACGGCGCGGCGACGTTCCCTTTTCTCATCGATGAATCGATACAGGCGAAAATGGGCATCGGCTGCGTAATCGATCAGGGCCTGGCAGAATTGTTCAAGTAAATCGGATACTGTATCCGAATCAACAAAGGGATGTTTGGAAGCAAGCTCACTGTACAGCGACAGCATCTGCGTTCGTTCACGTACCAGTTGCTGGACCATCAGTTGAGAATTGACGCGTCGATCAGGTAACGGATTGCTTATGTTTTTCATATCCCCTCTCCCATACTAACTAAAAAAATATGCTAACAGAATTCAATATTCCTTTATAGATAAATGTTGGCCGCTAAAGTGCTAACTGTCTGACATCATCGACTAATATTCGAACTATCTTATCGATATCGAATTGTGACAAGCTGCAGACTGGATTCCGCGCGTCTTCTATTTCAATGCCATACAGAATCAACCTGGACGGCAGTTCGCCAAGCGCACGCGCCAACGCCAAAGTAGATGCAATACCGATGCCATGACTTGACCACGGCATGGTCAGGTTTTCAACCTCGTGACTTTCAAAGCGTTTCACGGCACCAGGCTCGGCCCCTGTTTGCATGGCATCGATCAGAATGACGATCCCGGCCTGTTGCATCAATTCCAGCAGATTGGCACCCGGCCGGTCAGCCTTGATATAAGTCAGTGGCTGCCGGAGTGTTTGATCCAGGTAGCGGTTTTGCTGCAGCGCATCGACGACAAGCCATCCCAACTGATCGTCACCAAAGGGCGACCCGATGCCTATGATGCGTACCGGCGTCACTCTCGATGAATGTCCACCTTGAGAAAGTGCGTGGAACAGGAGATGCAGGGATCGTAGTTACGGATGATCTTCTCGCTGAACAGACGGATTTCATCGTCACTGCGATCAAGGCCGTATACCTGCAGCGATTCATGCAGATCCTGTTCAATACGCGCCTGGTTCTGGCTGGTCGGCGGTATAATAGTCGCCTTGTCCACATCACCGGCATCATTCAATTCGTAGCGATGCCAGAGCAGACCGCGGGGCGCCTCGGTACAACCATACCCAACGCCGCGACAGGGTGACACACTGACACGAGGCGAGGCGGGAACCTCGTAGTCCTCGAGGATGCGTATGGCCTCGATAAAGGCCAGGTATATCTCTATGGCACGCGCAACGATGCTGTGAAACATGTTCGAACTGGGAAATACAATGCCGATATCACGCATGATCTCGCTGACCGATTGCGGCATGCGGTCCCTGTTCAGGTTGACGCGCGCCAGCGGACCGGCCAGATAGGGTTGGCCATCCAGCAGGGCGTGAAACGCGGTTGAATGCGGTACCTGGTGTTCAGTGATATGGCTGGCGAATTCATCGATCGCAATATCCAGTCCGGTATCTGATACCAGCCGACCCTCGTTCATCGGATACTCCCTCTCATGACGTAACGCGACCGATGTGAATCGCTGCGGAGTATCGGGTAAATCCAGGGAAGCCGTCCACTCGACCAGTGCCCTGGCGTCCATTACGGCTGCCTGTAATTTTTCCCGCAACCTGGCAACCTCCTGCATCGCAGGTGCATGGTGAAATCCGCCGACGCATACCCCCACCGGGTGCACCGAACGGCCACCGCACAGGCGAATCAGTTCGTTACCCAGAGATTGAAGCTGCAGGCCGCGCCGCACCTCCCGGGGAAAATCACGCGCCATCTCCGGAGCGCTGGCATATCCCAGAAAATCCGGTGCTGCCAGCAGATGGATATGCAAACTATGGCTCTCGATCCATTCGCCGCAGTACATCAGCCGTCGTATCGCCCGCACCCATGGCCCCGGATCACAACCGAATACCTGTTCGATCGCATGCACTGCGCTCATCTGATATGCTACCGGGCAGATACCGCAGATACGCGCGACCATATCCGGCACTTCGCGATAGCTGCGACCTACGAGAAATTTCTCGAACAGCCGCGGCGGTTCATAGATGCGCAGCCTCAATTCGTCGATCCGCCTGTCACGGATGTTCAGCTCCAGCGCGCCCTCCCCCTCGACGCGTGCCAGTACAGGGACATGGATATTTATATGGCGCGATTCAGTCATGATATTTTTTACCGGCGTCGGCGAAAACGGGCGCGGCATTATTGATAAATTCAAAACGCCGTACGATGTCGCGCGGCAACAGGCCGAGACCTTCGAAGCGCCGTGCGATCGCATCCGTATTCGGGTTTTCCGCCGGCCCGTAACAGGCATAACAATCGCGCCCGTAACGAGGACAGATCGCCCCGCAACCGGTCAGGGTGACAGGTCCCATGCATGGAATACCTTTGGCGACCATCACGCACACCGTCTGTTGACGCTTGCACTCCATGCAAACCTTGTCCCTGTCCTGCTGCGGCACGACCCCGAACAGCAAGGCCCTGATGGCCGTAATAACCTGACGGCCATTGACGGGGCACCCCCAGAGTTCGAGATCGACATCGACGTGCCGGGAAATAGCGGTCGAGGTGGCCAGACTATGGATATGTTCGGGCCGGGCATAGATCTCCGCGATCCATTCGCCGCCGTCGGCAAGATTACGCAACGCCTGCAGGCCGCCCGCGGTCGCGCAGGCGCCAATGGTAATGAGAAAACGGCTGTTGGTGCGAATCCGTTTGATCCGGTCGATCTCGTGGGGTGTCGAGACACTGCCTTCGACAAATGCGATATCCACCTGTGCATCGGGGTCGACCGGTCCGGCCTCGGCAAAGTGCACGATTTCGACCAGTTCCGATAATACCAGCAGGTCCTCTCCGAGATTTAAAAACGCAAGCTGGCAGCCATCACACGAGGTAAACTTGTGCACCGCGACCCTGGGTTTCACAGACCGGATTCCCTATTAATTCTATACTTGAACATAAATATATAACATACTGTTTAATATAATTATTAAAATCCCTTTATCCTGAATAAAGGCTTTACCTCCGGGTAGCTGAAGACCGGTCCATCGCTGCAGACGAACTTTCCTCCATACTGGCAATGGCCGCATTGGCGGATCGCGCATTGCATATTACGCTCCATGCTGAGCCAGATTGAGTCCTCCTTCAGTCCGCGCTCCAGCAGGTGTTGTATCGAAGCATGCATCATCCCTTCCGGACCACACAAGATCACTAGGGTGGTATTCGGATCAATATGTGCCTCGTCGAACAATACCGTCACCGGTCCTACATGCCATGGCCACAGGGGACCACCGACATCAGCGGACAGTAGCACCCGGGTATCCGGCCGTTTATCCCATTGTGCATAGCGTTCACGCCAAAGCAGGTCTCCTGAGTGTTTCACTCCCTGCATGATGGTCAAATGACCGAACTCGTTGCGGCGCTTCATAATGTAATTGATAACCGAGATACTGGGCGCACATCCCAGCCCCCCGGTGATCGCCAGAACATCCTTGCCCTGCGCCCGGTCGAGCGGCCAACCGCGTCCATAAGGCCCTCGCAGACCGATCCTGTCACCCCGCTTTAATCCCGCCAGGCCACGGGTAACCCGGCCGACGGCACGAATGGTATGTTCGAGTAGTGAATCATTTTCAGGATCCGAGACAATGGAGATGGCGACCTCCCCCACGCCATAGAGATAAAGCATATTGAATTGGCCGGGCGTAAACCGGTAGGACTTACTGACAGCCGGATCGGTAATGCGCAGGCTCAAGGTAAAGACGGATGAGGATTCATCCTGCTTGTCGATGACCTCGGCCTGCCACGGCAGATGCGGGCTAACCATCGTCCTGCTCCGTGCAGATGGCCGTGGCTTCAGCAGTGATATCGATCCCCACCGGGCACCAGGCAATACAGCGGCCGCAACCGACACAACCGGATCGGCCGTATTGATCGTGCCAGCTGCCGAGCTTGTGTGTGAGCCATTGCCGGTAACGTGTTTTCGTATCTGCGCGCACCAGATAGCCGTGGATATAACTGTGCCCGTGTGTGAAACAGGAATCCCATTCACGAACATGCTGGCTCGTCTGGCCATCAAGCGACGGCTGTTCATTCTCGCTGTAACAGAAACAGGTAGGACAAACCGACGTACAGTTACCGCACGACAGGCAACGTTGCGCAACGTCGTCCCAGCGGGCATGATCGAGATTGGCGAACAGGCTGTCACGCAGATTACGCGAAGGCAGCGTCCGTGTCTGTTTGTCAGCCGCGGCAGCTATCTCCTGCTCGGCGGTGTCAATGGACTGCTGCGTTGCCTTGGTAGTCGTCAGCATGGCCAGGATCGATTCACCCTTGTCACTGCCGGATTCAACAAGAAAATGTTCATCCAGTTCTGAAAGCACCAGATCATATCCCGAAGTTGCTCGCGGGCCATCGCCGGTGGACACGCAAAAGCAGGTCACCGCCGGATGGGTACAGTTCACAGCAACCAGAAACAAACCTTCACGACGCCTAGAATAACCGGGATCGGGGTGCGGACCTTCGATAAAATGGGCATCCTGAAGTTTTAAGGCAGCCAGATCACACGCGCGCGCGCCGATGATCGCTAGCGGCCTGATTTCAGAGTCAGCGACTCCGAATGTAATGTTTTTGGCCGCGTCGATACGCGCCTGCCACAAGACCTCCTGCGGCGTAAAGATAAAGGGTTTCAATGCCTGTGGACCATTGGCCCAGGCAAAATTGCGTTTCCCCCTGATTTCCTTCAGCCGGTATTCACCGGGAGACTGAGCGTCACGGTACCCTCTGGGTAATTGGTCAATGGAATCAAGATCATCATAGACAATAGCACCTTCCCTCAGTTGCGGTCCGACACAGCGATAGCCCGAGGCCTGTAATGCCTCGAGTAATTGCGGCAATTGTTCCCGTGCCAGCTGGTGGATTTTTGACATGCCTGTTCTAATGACTCGCGGTATCTATTTCGTTATGATGATTACACTTAACCTTCATCGTTACAACCGCGGTTTGGACATATGTGTCTCGGCATCCCAATGCAGGTTTGTTCAATCGAAGGCGTCGTTGCCCGCTGCTCGGCCAGGGGTATCGATCGCGATGTTAACCTGTTCATGTTACAACATGAGAATATAGCCATCGGCGATTACGTTATGGTCCATGTCGGCTACGCTATCAAGAAGATCATGCCCGCAGAGGCGCATACGTCATGGGAACTGTATGATCAAATGATAGAAGGAGGGACAAATGCATGAATTATCGTTATGCAGGAATCTCCTGGATCAGGCGCTCGTCCTGGCAAGCCAGCATCATGCCCAACGCATCAAGACGATCAATGTAACCATGGGTCCGTTGTGCACGGTGGACAGCCATCACCTGCAGTCAACCTTTTCCTACGCATCATCTGGAACGATTGCCGACAAGGCAAGACTCATCGTCAACAGGATACCGATGACGATCCGTTGTCTGGACTGTATTCAGGAATCCCAGGTGGTCCCCGACCGCATGATATGTGAACACTGTGGCAGTCAACACACACAACTGATCAATGGTAGCGAAATCATGCTTCACGACGTCGAGCTGATTACTTGATTCATCAAGATGTCTGAAACGGCCAGACAATGGCTTGAGAAGATCCATGCACTGTGTGCTGCCAATCTCGGCACGAACGACACACTGCGGATCATGAATGTGTGTGGTGGACATGAACGCACCATCACCATGGCCGGCATACGCAGCGCCCTGCCCGACAATGTCGAACTCATACCGGGGCCGGGTTGTCCTGTCTGTATCTGCCCGGAAGAGGATATCTATACAGCCATACAACTGGCCATACACCACAAGGTGATTCTGCTTGCCTTCGGAGACATGTTGCGCGTCCCGGTCAATGTCTCCAAACGGCAACCGCGCTGTCTGGATGATGCAAGGGCCATGGGCGCCGACATACGCCCGGTTGCCTCACCTACCGAGGCCGTGCAGACGGCAAGCGCCAATCCCGAAATACCGGTGGTGTTCTTTGCTGCCGGTTTTGAAACGACCACGGCACCGGTGGCGGCCATGCTGGCGCAGGGAATCCCCGATAATCTCTACCTGTTACTGGCGGCACGACGCACCTGGCCGGCCGTCGCTATGCTGCTGGAGACCGGTCAGGCCCGTTTCGATGCCATGATCGCACCGGGCCATGTAGCCACCGTCATGGGTGCATTTGAATGGGAATTTGTTCCCGTACACCACCATATTCCTGCGGCCATCGCCGGCTTTACACCGGAAACACTGCTCCCGGCACTGTATTCCGTGTTGCGTCAGATTGTCGAGAAACGATATTTCCTCGATAACTGTTACCCCGAGCTGGTACAGCCCCGTGGAAACTCCTCGGCAAGGAAATTTCTGAAAAATACCATGCGAATCACGGACGCAAACTGGCGGGGTATCGGCGTTATCCCTGCATCCGGGTTTGAGTTGCGTGAGGCATGGATGAAACACGATGCCAGGATACACTTTTCCATGTATTCCGAAACCGCGAGAAAACGTGTGGGAGAGATGCCGCCCGGTTGTGAATGCGCCGGAGTAGTCCTGGGCCAGATCTATCCCGATGAATGTCCGCTTTATGGCAAGGCCTGTACACCCGCGACTCCGATCGGTCCCTGCATGGTGTCGGATGAGGGTGCCTGCAGGATCTGGTGGGCCGGTGGTACACGACGCAGTGACCGCCGTGCCGCATGCAATTCCACATGCAACTAAAGCCCCTTGATGATCCTTATATGGCGGCGGTAATCGCTGCAGGCAAGATGATTGTGCTTGGGGGTCGTGTTCAGGGGGTCGGTTTTCGCCCCTTTACATATCGACTTGCACACCGTTATGGGCTCAAGGGTTGGGTAAAAAATGAATCCGGCCGGCTCGAGATATATATCACGGGTGATCAGGGATCCCTGGAGGGATTCTGCACGGCATTGATCAGGGAGGCGCCACCATTGGCCAGGCCACACCTGATCTCTAACAAGACGGTAGGCACTGATCAGAGCGAGGTCTTCACCATCCTGCCCAGCACGACACAGTCAACAACACACACACATCTGCCGCCGGATTACTTCATGTGTGACGACTGTCTTGCAGAACTGCGGGATCCTGATAACAGGCGCTATCGCTACCCGTTTATCAATTGTACCCAGTGCGGGCCACGTTACACACTGATTCGACGTTTACCGTATGACCGGCCTAACACCACTATGGCGAAATTCCCCCTCTGCAAGACATGCCGAACGGAATATGAAGACCCTCTGGACCGGCGTTTTCACGCCCAGCCGCTGGCATGCCCCGACTGCGGCCCACAGCTTGTCTTCAGGTGGCGTAATGGCAACCAGGTCACGCAAACACACGCGGCATTGAATGCATGTGTCAAAGCGTTGCGGGAACACAATATCGTTGCCATCAAGGGGATAGGCGGCTATCACCTTGTGTGCGACGCACGCAACAGTGACATCGTCAAGCGTCTGCGTCATCGCAAGTCACGTCTATCCAAACCGCTGGCCGTAATGTTCCCGCTGGAGGAAAGGCTCGCGACCCTGCGCAAGGCCGTTATTCTCGATCCTGCACATGAGGCACTGCTGCGTGATCCGATGCGTCCCATCGTGTTGATCCCGGCCAGACCCGGATCGCCCCTTGCCGCGGAGATCGCTCCGGGATTGAACGAAGTCGGTGTCATGCTGCCCTATAGCCCGCTGCATCATCTCCTGCTAGAAGACTATGGCGGACCACTTGTAATGACATCCGCCAACCTGAGCGGTGAACCTGTCCTTACCGACAATGATGAGGTTGAAACAAGGCTCGAACATATCGCTGACGCCTTTCTGCATCACGATCGTCCGATTCAACGACCTGCCGATGATGCAATATTCCGCGTCATCCATAAAAAATTCCTGCCACTGCGCCTTGGCAGGGGCATTGCGCCTGTCGAGTTCGAACTGCCTTTCAGGCTCCCCTTCCCCTTGATTGCCGTCGGGGGTCACATGAAAAATACGGTGACACTTGCCTGGGACAGGCGCGCAGTCACGTCACCCCATATTGGTGACCTTGGTTCTCCACGCAGCCTCCAGATGTTTGAACAGGTCATCGGTGACCTTCAGGCGCTCTACCGGGTATCACCGCAACAGGTCATATGTGACGCCCATCCGTCCTATGGCAGTACACGCTGGGCAACCCGATGCGGTCTCGGCGTGATCAAGGTCTGTCATCATTTCGCCCATGCCTCGGCACTGTGCGTGGAGCACCGTGATATCGAGCGTTGGCTGGTATTTACCTGGGACGGCCTCGGCTACGGTGCCGACGGCACACTCTGGGGTGGCGAGGCCTTGCTGGGCAATCAAGGACGTTGGCGCCGTGTGGCAACCTTTCGTCCGTACTATCTGCCAGGCGGCGAAAAGGCCGCATTACAACCGTGGCGCAGCGCGCTGGCGCTGTGTTGGGAGACAGGGATCGCAGGGTCAATTGCCGGTCCTGAAGTCGAGGTCTTGTATCAAGCCTGGCAAAAGCGTATCAATTGTCCGCAGACAAGTGCCGTCGGCCGGTTGTTTGACGCAGCCGCGACTCTCACCAGCCTTGTTCATACGGCCGATTATGACGGCCAGGCACCGATGTTACTGGAGGCCGCAGCGCAACATCATACCGGCAACCATGTAACGCTGCCCCTCACAAAAAACACCGGGGACATTTACGAAACCGACTGGCAGCCATTGTTAAACGATTTGATCGATACCACGATCGCAGCGGGTCAACGTGCCGCGAATTTTCATACTTCGCTTGCACACAGCATCCTTGCGCAGGCACGGTGCATACGCAATGAACACGGTACCTTCGCTGTCGGTCTGTCGGGTGGAGTTTTCCAGAATCGCTTGCTGACGGAACAGACTGTCGCATTACTGAAAAGTCATGATTTCGATGTTCGCACTTGCGAACAACTGCCGTGTAATGATGCGGGTCTCAGTATCGGCCAGATCATGGAAGCGGGTTCACGGATGTCATGCGACATATAAACGAATCATGGAGGATATAAAAACAAAATCCTCCCGCTACCCAATGAAATCCTGCGGATCGAGCGAAACACCGATGGATAACCGGTCAATAGACAAGATAGGCCAGCATATCAGGCTGGCACATGGCAATGGCGGTCGGCATATGCGCGAACTGATCGAGCATCTGTTCGAGCGTTTACTCGGCAATGAATTTCTGGACCTCCAGGCAGATGCATCAACGGTACCCCTTGGTCGGAATGAAATAGTCGTAACAACCGATGGCTTTACAGTGCAGCCACTGGAATTTCCCGGCGGAGATATCGGTTCACTCGCCGTCCACGGTACCGTCAACGACCTGGCCGTTGCAGGCGCCATACCGGTCTACCTTACGCTCAACATATTTATTGAGGAAGGTTTCGAGACGGCGGCTCTTGAACGCATCATTAACAGCATGGCGTCCGCGGCGAGGGATGCGAATGTCAGCATCGTCGCAGGTGACACCAAGGTCGTAAGACGCGGGGAAGGAGGCGGACTATACCTGTCGACTACCGGGATCGGTTTCAGGAATATACCAAATCGATTGGGGATGGATCAGATTAAGGAAGATGATGCCATCCTGCTCAGCGGGCCGATCGGCGATCACGGGGCGGCCGTCATGCTGGCACGGGAACAATTCGGTTTACAAGGCAATCTGGGATCGGATACCGGTAGCGTTTTACCCCTGTGCAGTGCGCTGCTCCACCTGCCGGGGTTGCGTTTTATGCGTGATCCCACCCGGGGCGGACTGGCCACCGTGGCAAATGAAATTACACGGGCTACCGGCCTGGGCATACGTTTATACGACGCACAAATTCCGGTACGTGATACCGTTCGTTCCATGTGCGAGATACTGGGTTATGACCCGTTTTATCTTGCTTGTGAAGGACGCGTGATCGCCGTGATAGAACCCGGCCAGGCTCAACATGCGCTTGACCTGTGGCATAACATTGCGCAAGGACAGCAGGCCACTGTCATTGGCAGCATCAACGGACCATCACCGCACGTGGTACTCGAGACCGTGCTGGGAGGTCAAAGGATTCTGGATGAACTCGAGGATGATCCCTTACCCAGGATTTGCTGAAACTCAAGCACGTTCATCCCCTCTCACTCGGCCTGAGAGGGGATGGTTATAATTCGATCGATCAAGGTTATCCCTGGATATCAATCTTGTGACGTTTGGTCTTTTGCACCTTGGGTAACGTCAATTCAAGAACGCCATCCTTGAAGTTAGCCCTGGCCCTGGATTCATCGACGTCGGAAGGCAATACAACGGTACGTGACACCTCACCGCTGCTGATTTCACGACGGATATAATCGCCTTTCTTTTCCTCGGCCTTTTTCTCCGTCTTGCCGTGGATGGTCAAGGTATTATTGCTGAGGGTCACCTCCAGATTTTCCTTCTTTATGCCGGGAATTTCGGCATTGACGATAATCTGATCATCCTGATCCAGGACATCGACGCGTGGTGTCTTAAGGTCAAATGTCCGCGCCTTCTCGGCCCATGAAGGCCATTGCAGACGAAACGGTCGCAACCAGCCGCCACCCAGGTATTCATCGAACGCCCGCTCAATCTCGTCAAACGGACTCAGATAGGTTTCGGAGCCGGGCTGGCGTAACTCCTGCCCCTGCCCTTTGTCCTTGCCTTTCTTGACTTCTATATCTTCAGATGTTGCCATGATTCACCTCCTCATTTCACAATCCCGACAACAATAACAGGATGGTCTGATACCATCTGCTGCATGGTAAATACCGTAATAAAGTATATTGCTAATAAATACTGTATGTATCTTACGGCGAATTTCAAGTGAAAATATCAATGCCGTTACGGTAAAGGGGTATCAATATATTTTTTAATGTAACCTTTTGTTATTTTGTAAATATATTTCCGACCAATCCGGTAAACCTATAGACTTGCGAACCATCGATCATCATTATCAAATGAACATGTAATGCTACAGACACTCATCCCAATGTTCGGCCTCATAGTCTGCGGCATTGCCTGGCAATTGTTCAAACCGGGCGAAACACAAACCCGGTTCAGCCGCAAGGTTTTGACGGATTTTGTCTATTATCTGTTCCTGCCCGCCCTGGTTCTGAAAGTCCTCTGGCAGGCACCGCTCGGGATCGATTCCCTGCGGATCTCCTTTATTGCCGCGAGCAGCATCATCATCTGGATAACCGTGAGCCGGATGGTATATAGAATCTTGCGCACACCGCGGCAGGCATCGGGCGCATTGATCCTCGCCTCTGCCTTTCCGAACGCCACCTATCTGGGTCTGCCCGTGCTGGAAAATACACTGGGTGAATGGGCGCGCAGCATCGCCATCCAGTATGACCTGTTCGCCTGTACCCCCCTGCTGCTTACGCTGGGTATACTGACCGCGCGTGGCTATGGAGAAATCAAGACCGGCGGGAATCCCGTGATGGCCTTGTTCAGGGTTCCCGCCTTGTGGGCAGCCATCATAGCGATCATTTTGAATATAACCAACGCTGCCGCGCCTGTATGGTTTCGAGGCCTGCTCGAGCTGTTGGGTTCGGCGGTGGTGCCCCTGATGCTGGTTGCCCTGGGCCTCAGTCTGGATTTAAGATCCCTGAAATGGCGCATGATCCCCGTATTGACACCCGTGCTGATTATTCAGTTGATCATGATGCCATTGCTTGCGGTTTTGCTGGCCCATGTCAGCGGGCTGAATGATCATTACCTGGTTGCTGTTGTCCTGGAGGCAGCAATGCCCTGCATGGTGCTGGGTATTGTCATCTGCGATCAGTTCGGACTCGATACCTCGCTGTTTGCCTCGGCAGTGACCTTGTCCACGGTTCTGAGTATCGTAACGTTGCCTCTTTGGCTGTTACTATTACAGTGATTATCTCATGGTCAAAGCCAGATGCCCGATACCAGTTCGATGTATTCTTGCCATATGTCCTGGGGGTCCTTGTCGAATATCCCCTCGATATCCGCTGACAGCATATGCCAATCGCCACGATGCAGTTCGAACTCGAGCTGTCCTGCCGCCCAGCCGGTATAGCCGAAATACACATGGAGCTTGTCATCCTTGTTGATCCCTGAAATCAGCTCGACAACAAAGCCCGCACCAGGTCCGAAGTACAGGTCATCAATGACCGGAGACATATCCTTCCGGGTATCTCGCGAATTCATCAGGACGGACATGAAGGTGGGATGGACGGGACCGCCGATATAGGGATTACCGACATGTTCATTCAGCATATCGATACCCGGAAATATCTCTGACAAATCGATATCGGTAGGACGGTTGACAATAATGCCGATCGCCCCTTCTTTACTGTATTCAGTAATCAGGATGACTGTCTCCCTGAACCTGGGATCCGTCATTTGCCGGCTTGCGACAAGGAACACGCCTTTTTCCAGCCTTTGTACCGGTCCGCTACGAACCGCACTCAGGTTGCTGCTTGACGAGATGCCCGGAAATATCAGCAGCAGGAAGAAATATCCAATGAGGACGCAATGACGATGTGACGGGTATCCGTTACGTCTGCAACACATATCAATCCCCCGGCCGATCACCTGGATAACACTATCTGATTATAATACTTTTATATATTCCGGAGTAACGAAAAGCATGATCCGTTCTGGGTATCGGATCGATATGATACATATACGAAAAAAGCTACGTCGTGGAAGCGACCAGGCCGGCATCCTGCCGGAATCTAGGCCGCCTTGTGTAAAAACAGGTCCACGGAAATCCTGTACTGGAGGCGCGCATCATTCAGCAGGTCCGTGACTTCATCCTGATCAAGGCCGGTAATCGCCCAGGCCATGGGATCTATGCGATTATTTTTTTTCGTCGAGACTGCATACCCTTCACTCTTGGTAATCGAGTCAGCCAGATGGATGATTGCGGCACCGAGTGGCGACTCTTTCGCCCTGGAAGGCTCATGATGATGTTCGACGGCATCCTGGATATGGACCGGTAATTTCCAGGCGCGCAGCAGTGCTCCGCCGACATGCGCATGATTGAAACCGATCACCTCATCTTCGAGCTCGTAACGTGCCAGATTACATTCATCTTCACGAATATGAACCTTGCGTGCCATCTCGGGTAATTTATGCTGGATAATCAACTTACCAATATCATGTAACAGACCCGAAACAAAAAACGGCTCTGTATGCAAGGCATTGCATTTCGTAGCCAGTATACGGGCAAGTACGCCACAAAACAGGCTATGCTGCCAGAAACTGTCCAGATCGATAGCATCATTTTTGATCCTGGAAAAGGCGTCGATCGTGGAAGACGCCAGAATGAGATCCCGTAAACCCCGAGTACCAATGACTGTTATGGAGCGGGACACGGTATCAATCCTGGAAGGAAAACCATATAACGGGCTGTTGGCAATCTTGAGTAGCTTGGCGGTCAACGCAGGGTCCCGACTGATATACTTGCCGATATCCGATGCCGAGCAACTCGGGTCATCGACCATTGCGTTAACTTTTATGAATACTTCGGGTAACGAAACAAGTCTGACGGCGCCCCTGACAAGGTCTTGAGGTTCCATATCGATACTCCTCCTTTACAAACGCCCTTCCGTAAAAAGTCATGTGCTTGTCGATAAGCGTCAGGCCTGGTAGAAATAAATCGTAGAAATATATCCAGGCCTTGCATCGTTGTTATCGCCCGATTGTATCGCTTCTTTAACACCCTGATCTGTAAAGCGAAAATGTGGTAGCGCCATTCACCTCACAGACTATTCTATGTTTTTTATATAATTCATTCAGTTAGCGATATTACCTGAGACATGTCTTCAAAAGAAACCGTCATTAACAGGGCTAAAAATGTGCCCTTGGGGCGTTGACTTTCCCCGGGCAAGGGCGATTATTTCCTGTGCAGCGGCCGGATTTACTCGTCCGGATACCTCGCCGAGGCCCTTTAGATCGTAGACCTTGTACCACCGGGTTTTCAACTGGATGTCTCTTTTTCAGAACCGCTTCTCAAGGATCTACAGCCTGTAACACGGCGCTGGCGTTTATCGCGTGTGCGACGGTCATCGGAATCATATGTTGAGAAATGCCCGCCTGCAGTTGATCATGGTCGTGACGACGGAAAATCGGCATTGGATATTCGATGAGATTTGTTTACCATTTTCGAACAGTAGTCGATCCATTCGACGGCGAATATGAATTCTTTACGTGAAAGTTTTCAATACCCATGCAAGACAGAGAATTCAATCCTGAAACCTATAAAGAAGCCCAGCGGAATGACTGGAATTCTGTGTCATCAGGTTGGGAAAAATGGTGGGAGGTGATCGAGCAGGGTGCCGCAGAAGTGAGTGGCCGGATGCTTGAGATGGCCGAGATCCAGCCTGATCACCAGGTTTTGGATGTGGCCACCGGCATCGGTGAACCTGCCATCAGCGCGGCGCAACGCGTCGGATCGCAAGGCCGTGTTACGGCTATAGATCAGGCAACCGGCATGCTGGACATTGCCAGACGCCGTGCGCAGTCTCACGGCCTGGATAACATATCCTTCCACGAAATGGACGGGGAAGTCATTGCAACCCATAGCGATCATTTCGATGCCGTTCTGTGTCGCTGGGGATTGATGTTCATGCCCAATATCGATAAAGCCCTGGACGGGATGTACCGGGCTCTCAAGCCCGGAGGCAGGATCTCGGCTGTAGTATGGTCATACCCCGACAAGGTGCCCTCGATAAGCCTGCCAATAGGTGTTGTCAGGGACATATTGCAGCTTCCTTCGCCGCCGCCGGATACTCCTAGTCCTTTTTCTCTGGCGGATACGACAGAGCTGCAGTTACGATTTGAAAACGCGGGTTTCAAGGATGTCCGGTTCGATTCCATGATGGTCGATTTTCACATACCCACGGTAGAGACCTATACGGAATTCACCAGGGATATCAATGCACCTCTGATGGCATTGCTTGCCGATCAACCTGTGGAACAACAAGAACTGATATGGGAGTCAATCATGCAAGCGCTACATCCCCATGTTGACCCGGTAGGTAACCTGCAGCTGCAAAACGAGGCCATCTGTGTTACTGGCAGGAAATAAGTATTATCACGATACTAGTGTCTTGAAAGTGTTGGCAGAACCTGGTTGAAGTTTGATCCGGTCAGGATCTTGACCACTTCCGTATGGTCATTGCTCTACCTTGTGGAATTATAAATATGACGATACAGTCCATCGCGGCCTGTACAGCTATTTCCTGAAAATACAGGATATACAGTATTACAATGACCGGAAATAATGCACACTGAATAAACCGTCATTATCTGTCCAGGTCTTCAAATGTTCAAGACCGGCCTTTCTCGCCATCTCCAGAAATTCATCAATACGATATTTATAGGAATTTTCCGTGTGAATATGCTCTCCCCTGCAGATATTCGAGCGAAAACCATTGATATGGATCACCTGATCGGATTTGCTGACCAGGTGCATTTCAACCCGTCCCTTTTCTTCGTTGTAAAATGCCTTGTGCTCGAAATCCTCGACCCTGAAATCAGCGTCCAGTTCACGGTTGATCCTCATGATGACATTCTTGTTAAAGGCCTCCGTCACTCCTTTTGCATCATTATAGGCAGCGTTCAATATCGCCGGATCCTTTTTGATATCCACTCCGACCAGTAAATCACCACCAGGGTGTAACAAATTCGCAATCACCTTGAGTATCGAAGCGGCATCCCGTGGCTCGAAGTTACCAATACTTGAACCCGGATAAAATACCAGTTTTTTTGATTCATCCGGATCATAGGGCAGATTTATGGGCTGGGTGATATCCATACATGCTGCCCACACATCAAGCCAGGGATAATCGCTGGCAAGTTCATTGGCGTTTTCCAACAGATGATCCTTTGAAATATCGATGGGCATATAGGTAGCAGGACGCAGGGTATCCAACAGCAGCCTGACCTTGGTGCTGTTACCGCTGCCAAGTTCTATCAAAAAACAGTCGGGGCCTATAAGATCCGCGATTTCATCGGCATGGGCCTTTAATATACTGATCTCTGCACGTGTTGCGTAATATTCCGGGAGCCTGCTGATCTTTTCAAAAAGAATCGATCCACGGTTGTCATAAAAATATTTCGGAGAGATCCATTTCGGCTTGTTGGACAATCCCTCTAATACTTCCTGTTCCATATCCGAAGGGGCCGGATAATCGTCGTGAAAGCGGATGTTCGACGGGTTCAATGGTCCACTCCTAGCCGGATGCCCGTAAACTGCCAACGATCCGCTGGGAAAAAGAAGTTCCGATAAGTTACCCTGATGTGCGTAGATGATGTTGCACATGAACCGCCGCGCAGGACCAGCTGGTTGCACATGAACTTACCGTTATATTCGCCGATGGCTCCGTCAGGAGCACGGTAACCCGGGTAGGGAATATACGGGCTTTGCGTCCATTCCCAAACATCTCCGAACATCTGTTGCACCTGTTGAGATGGCCGGGCAACGATCGGATGCAGATGTCCTGATTCACGGAAATTACCCGTTTGATTGACTCCGCCTGCCACGTGTTCCCATTCCGCCTCGGTCAACAGGCGTTTACCGGCCCAACGGGCATAGGCATCCGCTTCGTAATAACTGACATGACAGACTGGCTCGTTTTCGTCGACCTTGCGCATTCCCGACAAGGTCATCGCCCACCATGTACTATCGATATTCTCCCAGTACAGGGGCGCAGACCATTGTTGTTGTTTTACTGTCGCCCAGCCATCCGACAGCCAGTATTCCGGTTTGCGGTAGCCGTCGGCCGCAATAAATTCCAGGTATTCACCATTTGTTACCAGGCGCGAGGCACACTTGAAATCCCGTAGATAGATGCGGTGGCGCGGCATTTCATTATCATAGGCAAATGAGTTGCCTGCATGGCCGATTTCCATCAGGCCACCCTCATAGGGAATCCATTCCAACCGTCCCGGATCAGGGGGTGATTTGACAGTCATGACCTTGTACGCCGGTCTTAACGGATTTGCCGCATAGATATGCTTGATATCAGTATAGAGCAGTTCCTGATGCTGTTGTTCATGATGGATACCGAGGATGAGCCGGTTAAGGCAGTTTTCCCACAGGTCTTGCGACACGGACTCGATCAGCTTTTCGATGTGTTCGTCCACGTAGGCCCGATATTGATAGACCGTTTGCGTGGTCGGACGTGACAACAGGCCACGGGCCTTGCGGGGATAAAAGGTTCCTACCGTTTCATAATAGGAATTAAACAGATATCCGTATTGAGGGTGAAAGACACGATATGATTGTAGAAAGGGTATCAGCAGGAAGGTTTCAAAAAACCAGCTGGTATGTGCCAGATGCCATTTCGGCGGACTTACATCAGGCATGGTCTGGATTACATAATCCTCGACTGCGAGCGGCAGACAAATGTCATGACTATGTTGACGAACAGTCCTGTAACCAAGCAATGCAAACTGACGGTCATTATACCCTGCATACTCCTGCGGATAGCTTGCCTGTTGTCTCAGTACGCTCATGGACGGTTCATACCTTCAGATCCCTTGATTGATCATTCTATGTGACTTGGAAATGATTTTAAACCCGATGCCAAAATAACCGGACTGGATGCCTGCCTGATAATTACATAACCTGAATGAAAATTAATATTCTAGCATAACGACAGGCTGATTCAGCCGCGTAACTTGTAACCCCGTTTCAACATGAATATTGTCAGCATCGAAAGCAACATCAATGCAAATGCCGTTACAATGATGCTGACGGCAGGATTTATATCGGATACCCCGAAAAAACCATAACGAAAACCATCTATCATGTAAAAAAACGGATTAAAGTGTGATAGGTTCTGCCAGAAATCCGGTAGTGAGTGAATCGAATAGAAGACACCGCTCAGGAACGACAATGGTAGTATGACGAAATTCTGGAATCCCGCGAGTTGATCGAATTTTTCCGCCCACATGCCCGCTATCATACCGAGAGTACCTAATACCGCACTGCTCAGCAGGGCAAACAGCAGCAGAACGGCGATATTGTATACCGGCAAGGAAACAAACGATACAGCGACAATAAACACCCCAGTCCCGACCATCAACCCCCGGACAATGGACGCCGAGACAAATGCCAGATAAACCTCAATATAGGATAAAGGCGCCAGCAACATAAACACGATGTTACCGCTGACTTTCGATTGTATGATACTGGAAGAACTATTGGCAAATGCGTTCTGGATGATACTCATCATGACCAGCCCCGGAACCAGAAACGATGTATAACTGATATCATCGTAGACAGTTATCCGGTCTTCCAGCACATGGGAAAAGACGAGGAAATAAAGCAGAGTAGTAATAACAGGCGCCACGATTGTCTGCAACGCCACCTTGTAGAAACGCAACGATTCCTTGTAAAACAGCGTATAAAAACCGCGGCCGTTCATGTTGTGCCTTTGTATGTAATTTCCATAAATACATCTTCCAGATCGGCGCGAGTCGTCTGCATGTCGGCAATATCGATTCCGGCTTTGCGCAAACTCTCCAGTATATCGGTTATCGAATCAACATTTTTTTGTATTTCGATCTCGATGTAATGTGACTCGACGTTCCTGACCTTATCCCTGATTTCAGGAGGTATAATAGTAACAGGTTGTACAGTATATATGCTTACCAGTATCGTGCGGCAGATCTCGCTGTTCAACAGCCCCTGTTTGGTGTCAAGAGCGACAACCTTGCCGTGATTCAAGATGGCTATGCGGTCACACAATTGTTCGGCTTCCTCCAGGTAATGGGTGGTCAGCACTATGGTGTGCCCTTCCCTGTGTAAACCACGGATAAACGTCCATAGCAAGTTGCGTAACTCGACATCAACACCGGCAGTGGGTTCGTCAAGTACGACAACCGCGGGTTTATGAACAAGTGCCTGGGCGATCAATACCCGGCGTTTCATTCCACCTGACAGTGCACGCATATTCGTATCGGCCTTGTCCGATAATTTCAGGGCATGCATCAATTCGTCAATCCAGTCATTGTTTTCCTGGCCCAGCCCGAAATACCCGGATTGAATACGCAGCACCTCGCGCACGGTAAAGAAAGCATCAAAGACCAGTTCCTGAGGGACTATACCTAGGCATTTTCTTGCGTTCCTGTAATCATTGACAACATCATGTCCCAATACCTTGACACTACCCATGGTCGCGCGAGTCAACCCCGCAATGATATTAATCAAGGTAGACTTGCCCGCGCCGTTCGGTCCCAGCAAACCAAAAAACTCACCTTCCCGTATGACAAGATCGATCCCTTTAAGGGCGTGTAGATCGCCATACTGTTTGGAAACCCCCGCTATTTCAATCGCCATGGTCATTGCTAATCCGGTAAGTCAAGTATCGGTTTGAATAATAAACAGGATGAAAAGGTGGTATTCTACATGATGATGATAAAGTATAAATAATTACCCTTCATGTCCGATTCTCATAACAGTATTTATATAGGCATCGATCTTGGCACCAGCGGTTGTCGGGCTGTGGCCATCGAGCACAACGGTTCCGTTATTGCATCAGGCTCTGAAGACCTGCCTGAATCCACCGGAGATGAACTGTGTCGCGAACAACAACCGCAAGACTGGTGGAAAGCGGTATGTAATGTTTTATCCGCAGTGCTTGCATCTATTGATACACAACGTGTTACGGCCATAGCCATCGACGGTACATCCGGTACGCTGTTTCTGGCGGATAATCGGGGTCGGCCATTGGGGCCTGCATTGATGTATAATGATGCCAGAAGCCAATCCGAAGCTGAACAGATCGCCAGATATGCGCCCGATGAAAGTGCCGCACACGGCCCGACCTCCGGGCTTGCAAAACTGCTTTACCTGCTAAAACAACCCTTCGCAAACAAGGCCGGATACACGCTACACCAGGCCGACTGGATAACCGCTCGTTTATGTGGGAGATATGGCGTGAGCGATGAAAACAATTGCCTGAAACTCGGTTACGACGTCATTCAGCGGCGATGGCCTGAATGGATGCAGTCACTCGGTATACACTACGAGTTGTTACCCAGGGTATTTGCGCCGGGTACGGTGCTTGGCGATATCGAAAAACCACTGGCGGATCGGTTCGGTCTTGCGGCCCACACCCGCATTATAGCAGGTACCACCGATGGCGTGGCTGCCTTCCTCGCCACCGGCGCCTCAAGTATTGCCGACGCCGTTACTTCACTGGGCTCGACACTCGTACTGAAGGTATTATCGGAACAACCCCTCTTTTCACCACAACACGGGATTTACAGCCATCGCCTTGGCGATCTATGGCTGGCCGGTGGCGCATCAAACTGCGGCGGCAAGGTACTGTTGCAATATTTCAACCAACATCAACTGGACATGATGACACCGCAACTTTGCCCAGACAATCCAACAGGCCTTGACTACTACCCTTTGCCGTCACTGGGTGAAAGATTCCCTTACAATGATCCGGATATGTTGCCGAATCTATCGCCACGTCCAGAAAACGATGTACTGTTTTTTCAAGGGATCCTGGAAGGTATTACGCGTGTTGAGGCCGATGGCTATCACCTGTTGGCCGACCTGGGCGCGCCGTTTCCATCTTGTATCAGGACAGTGGGTAAAGGCGCTAAAAACCAGTCTTGGACCAGGATACGCGAGGCAAGGTTGCACGTCCCGCTGTATGAGGCCACTCACGATCAACCCGCCTATGGCACGGCGATCCTGGCCCGCAATGCCGGCAAGGCCGCACGGATAACGCCATGATCCGTCAATCCGCCAATGGAATGATATATGTGCTGAGAGGCCTGCAGCTGTTATTGAAGCCGGGTATACGCGTGTTTGTCGTATTGCCCTTGCTGGTGAATTTTGTCCTGTTTGGCCTGTCTATATGGCTGGGCATCGAGTACTTCAATGATATTATGAATGAGTACATACCAAAATTGCCGCAGGTCCTGCAATGGCTGGAATGGCTTATATGGCCGTTGTTCATCGTGAGCTTCCTGTTAATCGGCTTTTACTGCAGTCTGTTGATTGCCAACCTTGTCGCAGCGCCCTTCAACGGCATGCTGGCCGAGGCCGTCGAGAAGCATTTGTCACAAGCCGATTCCGTTCCTGATGTGAGCTGGCTCGAAGGTATCAGGCAAATCGTGCCCGCCCTGGTTAATGAAGTACGCAAAGCAGGATATTTCCTGCTAAGAGCGATACCATTATTGTTGTTGTTTATCATACCCGGCATCAATATCATCGCTCCATTGTTGTGGTTCATCTTCAGCGCCTGGCTGCTGGCTTTGGAATATATGGATTTTCCCATGGCAAACCACGGTGTACTGTTCGATGACTTGCGGACAAAACTCAAGGAAAAGAGATTTCTTGCCATCAGTTTCGGTTGCACTGTAATGTTACTGATGATAGTTCCCGGGATTAATTTTTTCGTCATGCCCGTCGCGGTTGCAGGCGCTACGGTCATGTATGTTCAGGAATGGAAAAAGCCTGATTAAACGACTCGCAAAGACATTATGCATCTCTGGCATCAGCTGATACTGGCAATCGTACAGGGGCTCACCGAATTCCTGCCGATTTCGAGTTCAGCCCATCTTATTCTGTTACCCAAACTCGCGGGATGGGTGGATCAAGGGCTGGCATTCGACGTCGCCCTTCACGTGGGGACACTGAGCGCGGTAATCATCTACTTCCGTCATGAATTAAGGGTTATGGCATATGACTGGACACAGTCGGTATTACGGCGCAGGCATACGGCCGAGAGCCGCCTTGCGTGGGGTGTATTGATCGGCACCATACCCGTGGGACTGTGCGGATTATTATTCAAGGATATTGTGGAAACCTCTTTACGTTCCTCCACCGTGATTGCCATTGCAACGATCGGATTCGGGCTGTTACTCTGGTGGGCAGATCACCGTGGCACCCTCAAACGTGATGAACACAGCCTGTCACTCAAGGACATCCTGATTATCGGTATTGCCCAGGCGCTCGCATTGATACCGGGCACGTCACGCTCGGGCATTACCATTACCGCCGGACTGATGCTCGGTCTTACCCGTCCAGCATCCGCACGTTTTTCCTTCCTGTTGTCCATTCCAGTTATCATACTGGCCGGACTTCTGGAGACTGTCAGCCTGATTGAATCCGATACCATAGTCGAATGGGATGCCATGTTAACCGGCGCTATAGTCTCCGGTATCAGCGCCTATTTATGTATCCATTTTTTTATCAAGTTGCTTGACAGAATCGGCATGTTGCCGTTTGTAATCTATCGCGTGTTTCTGGGTTGCCTGTTGTTAGCGGTATTCTGACTCAGTGATCTCTGATGTATTGCTTGAGGCGCTCTACCCCTGTTTGTAGTATTTCCAGTGAGGTTGTATAGGCGAAGCGTACATGCTGATCTGCCAGGTGAGTACCGAAATCGCGCCCCGGGGTGAGTGCGACACCGGCCTTTTCCAGCACATCGAGACTGAATGCATAACTGTCATTGGTGAAGCGTGTACAACCTGCGTAAAGATAAAAGGCACCCTGCGGGGTCACCGGGATATCAAAACCCAGCGATCTCAATTCCGGCAACAGGTAATCCCGCCTGCGCATAAATTCCTGCCGCCGTTGTTCGAGCATTTGAATTGTCACGGGTGAAAAAGCCTCCATAGCTGCATGTTGAGCCAATGTGGGGGCGGCAAGGAAAATATTCTGCGCAAGTCTGTCAATAACATTGACATAGGGCTCGGGCGCCACTATCCAGCCGATGCGCCATCCCGTCATTCCGAAATATTTCGAAAAGCTGTTGATGACGAATACGTTCTCCGAATACTCCAGAACACTCGTTGTATCCCCCCGGTATACAAGGCCGTGATAGATTTCATCAACGATAAGGTATCCCCCGTTCTGATGGACGCAGTCAATGATATCCCGTAGTTCATTTTTGCTTACCAGCGTTCCCGTGGGATTGGAAGGCGATGCCAGCAATACCGCCTTTGTATGTTGCGTCCAATGAGTTTCAATTTGAGATGCGGTTAACTGATAAGCGGTCGATGCGTCAACGGGTACGCTGATAGCCTCACCACCGAACATACGCACAAAGTGGCGGTTACACGGATAGCCGGGGTCAGCCATCAAGACGCCATCCTGCGGGTTGATCAATATTCCCAGTACCAGTGCGAGCGCGCCCGATGCCCCGGGTGTTACAATAATACGGGAAGGGTTCACCTCGAGATCATACTTTTCCTGATAGAACTTCGCGATTCTTGCCCGTAACTCCGACAGACCCAGCGTGGGCGTATAATGCGTGTAACCTGACTCAAGGGCATGGATGCCTGCATCGATGATCGTTTTCGGCGTCACGAAATCCGGTTCCCCGATTTCCATATGAACAATCGATCTTCCCTGCGACTCCATTTCACGGGCACGCGCCAGTATATCCATTACATAGAATGGCTCGATGGACTGCATCCTGTCGGCGATACGCGGGGACTGGCTGTTATTTTTCATATTCCTGTCCGAGACGGTGGAGTTTACTCAGCAAATCCACGGTGACATAGCCGTTTCGCACGGAAAACGATCCGGCCGCCCTGCCTCCCAATATCTCAAACGGGCAGTCGGGTTCTCCGAGATCACTCAGTACCAGTAACGCCTCTGAATAATCACCGTTACGTGTATAGTCGTTTACCGTGACGACCGTCGGGATTGCAGCCTGATGAGTTGCGCTCAAGCCATTCTCGGAGTCCTCGAATGCGAGTGTCTGCGACCCCTCAAGGTCCATTTGCTCCAACACGTAATCATAAACGGCCGGAGAAGGTTTCTTGTCAGGTACCTCATCGGCGGTTGCGATAACCTCGAACCAGGAAGGAGCTTCCGGATGCAATGTGTTTTCCAGCAAGGCGATGACATTCACACGGCTGGTAGTCGTTGCGATGGCCAGACGCAGGTCAGAATCAAGCGCCTCGGTCAGTAAGCGTTTTATCCCGGGACGCAATGAGATCATGCCTTGTTGCAGCATTTCACTATACAGCTGATTTTTTGCCCCATGAAGGTTGACGATCAGCGAATCGGCATGATCCCGTTCGTAATTGTGATCGCGCTCCGCCAGATACCGGTGCATACGTTCCTTACCGCCGGAAATCCTGAGTAAATCACCGTACAAATCCACGCCCCAATGCCAGTCCAGGCCGGCATCGGCAAACGCCTGATTAAATGCCACACGGTGTCCGTCACGCTCGGTATCGGCAAGGGTACCGTCGACATCAAAGATCAAGGCCTTCAGGTTTGAGTTGTTATTCACCGTAATTTATCCACATAAACAATAGTTTATTTGCCCCATCAGCAGTTTGCCAGCATAAGCCGTTTTTTCAATCATTTTGTAACACATCGGGGTTATCATCCTACCCTATCAATAATTTTTATCGTTTTACACACGGCTGCGCTCAGACAGTGTCACCTATGTTCCTGATCATGGTATTTATTGTGTATTCATCCCCTTTCTGATATAAATACCCGTTTATTTTTTCTGTGCATGTAGGAGTAGTTAAGATGCCTGTTTCGAAAAAGAAACCAGCACAAAAGAAAAAGACCGTGGCCAAAAAGTCCGCGCCTAAAAAAACGGCCAAGAAAAAGTCCGTAGCCAAAAAGACTGCGCCCAAGGCCGCCGCCAGGAAAAAGTCCACGCCTGTAAAGACCACCGCCAAAAAGGCCGCCAGCAAAAGGACCATAACAACCACCGTAACGGCCCTTGAAGGCTTCACCCCCTATAAAGAAAAATCGGGTGAGCACTATATGAACAAAAACCAGATGGCTCACTTTCGTAATCTGCTCGAGTCCTGGAAACGGGATTTGATGGAAGAGGTGGATAGAACGGTACATCACATGCAAGACGATGCCGCCAATTTCCCCGACCCAAATGATCGTGCCACCCAGGAATCCGAATTCGCGCTTGAATTAAGAACCCGGGATAGAGAGCGGAAACTGATCAAAAAAATCGACGAGTCGATTGAAAACCTCGATAATGAGGAATACGGCTACTGTGAAGTGTGCGGTGTCGAAATCGGTATCCGGCGTCTGGAAGCACGTCCAACTGCAACGTTGTGTATCGATTGCAAAACGCTGGACGAGATCCGCGAAAAGCAGATGCGGGGCTAGATAAAGCATCCACTCTGTTACTGCTTCTGCAGTCCGTTATATCGCGCATATATCACAACCTGCTTTACACGATTCCGAGTTGCCAACATAATTGAGGACAGCCCTGTCAAATAGCAATAACTAATCACGATCCATTCCATCAGAGGCAAGAATGACTATAAAAGATATTGATTCTGTCCTGCACGAAGAACGACTTTTTCAACCACCCGCCGCATTCACATCCAGGGCCGGGCTTGATTCCCCTGCAAAACTCAAGGACTTGTATGACCGTGCCCATGAAGATAATGAACAATTCTGGGCATCACTGGCACGCACGGAACTTGAGTGGCAGCAACCGTTTGAATCGATACTCGACAGCAGTAATGCTCCGCACTTTCGCTGGTTCAGCGATGGTACGCTGAACGTCTCTTACAACTGCATCGATCGTCACCTGCCCGAAAGGGCAAACAAGACAGCCATCATATTTGAAGGCGAACAAGGCGACGTGCGCCTGATGACCTATGCAGAACTGCATAAAGAGGTCTGTCGTTTTGCAAATGCCCTGATAAGCCTGGGCATCAAAACGGGCGACAGGGTTGTCATCTACATGCCCATGGTGCCAGAGGCGGTGATTGCGATGCAGGCCTGCGCCAGAATCGGTGCGATTCATTCCGTAGTATTCGGCGGATTTTCGGCAGAATCCCTCAAGGATCGCATCCTTGATGCAGGCGCCAGGATGGTCATCACCGCAGACGGCGCGCATCGCGGCGGCAAGATTATCGAGCTGAAAAAAGCGGTAGACAATGCGCTCGGCAGCGTCCGGACGCCGGTCGAAAAGGTCATTGTGCTGAAGCGGACGGATCACGAGGTAGCGATAAACGCCGAGCGGGATATCTGGTGGCATGATGCCGTCAAGGGCCACGATGACGTATGTGATCCAGTGTGGGTCGATGCAGAACATCCCTTGTTTCTTCTGTATACATCCGGATCAACAGGCAAACCCAAGGGCATACAACATTCCAGTGGTGGCTACCTGCTCGGTGCAATCATGACACTCAAGTGGGTGTTTGATATCCACGATGACGATACATTCTGGTGTACGGCCGACGTCGGCTGGATTACCGGACATACCTATGTCACCTACGGCCCGCTGGCTGTCGGTGGAACCATCATGATGTATGAAGGAGCGCCCACGGTACCCGATGCGGGTCGTTTCTGGAGCATCTGTGAACGGCACAAGATAACGATATTCTATACCGCGCCCACCGCCATAAGGGCCCTGATGAAATACGGTGATGATATCCCGGCCAAATATGACCTTTCTTCAATCCGGCTTCTCGGGACTGTCGGCGAACCCATTAATCCGGAGGCATGGATGTGGTATCACCGTGTCATCGGCAATGAAAGCTGTCCTATCGTCGATACATGGTGGCAAACCGAAACCGGTTCTATCATGATCTCTCCCGTGCCGGGTGTTATTGCAACAAAACCGGGGTCCTGCACGATACCCCTGCCCGGGATTGATGCTGATGTCGTCGACACCAAGGGAATCCCCATAATGACACCTGACAAGGGCGGTTTCCTGGTCATTAAAAAACCCTGGCCCTCGATGCTACGCACTGTATGGCGTGATGACCAGCGATATATCGATACCTACTGGAGCAAGTTCGATAACAGGTATTATGTCGCTGGCGACAGCGCACGGCGGGACAAGGACGGTTATTTCTGGATCATGGGCCGGATCGATGATGTGCTGAATGTGGCAGGACACCGCCTGGGTACCATGGAGATCGAATCCGCACTGGTTGCACATCCCAAGGTTGCGGAGGCCGCCGTTGTCGGCAAACCTGATGAGATCAAAGGAGAATCCATTTTTGCTTACGTGGTACTGAAGGGTGAACGGCCGCCCAACGGGGAAGATGCGAAACTTACTGAAGAACTGTGCGAATGGGTGGCCGAACAAATCGGACCAATAGCAAAACCCTCGGATATCCGCTATGCGGACAATCTCCCCAAGACCCGTTCGGGCAAGATCATGCGACGGCTGTTAAGAACTATCGCAAAGGGCGAACAGATTACCCAGGATACATCAACACTGGAAAACGAATCGATCCTGATGCAACTACAGGGAAGGGCATGATCAATAGTACAGTCTTCATTTAAATATACTTTTAGAATAGATAAAACAATAACATAATTATAATATCTGATGTAATACATTACGCATGATCATGCGTGATATTATGTGTGAATCAGCGAAGACTTAATAAGAATGGGGGGTATTGATATGACCGGTGAAAAGAGGAAATATCCGCGCAAGTTGTTCAGGCCGGATGACCATGATTTCTCTTTTTATCTCCAGGACAAGGGGGGCTCCTATGAGATCTCCAACGTACAGGATGTTTCCATATCGGGAGTGGGTGTCGGCATACCGAGGAGTTTCAATATCGGACAAAAGGTCTCGTTGCAATATGATTCGGAGGATTATCACCTCACCATAGATGGAACAATCGTATGGTGCGATGGATCGGTTAATTCTGGGTCCTGTCGTCTGGGCGTTGAATTTGACGCCGATAGTCAGGAAGATAACACCCTTTTTCTACTGGCTGTCAGGAAATACCTGGATACTTCTGATAACACGCAACTTAAGACATAGACTCCATAAATCGCCTGCGGGCTTGTCCTATATCGTTAAACAGTAAGCTATTTCAGTTATCACTGCCGGATTTCGTTCCTTTCAAAGGCTGATCAATCCCGGCTTTCTGGTCTTTTCACACCGAAAAATAAAAAAGGGACTATTCAGCCCCTTTATGACCGCATCGGATTTTTTCGGGATTAATCCTGACCGACCGCCTTCATGCTGAGTCTTATCCTGCCCTGTTTATCTATTTCGAGCACCTTGACCTTGACCTGATCGCCTTCCGATAGCTTGTCGCTGACATTTTCAACACGCTCATCGGAAATCTGGGAGATATGTACCAGGCCGTCTCTTCCCGGCAGTATAGTAACGAAGGCACCGAAATCCATCAACTTGACGACCTTGCCTTCATAGGTAACACCGACCTCGACATCCGCGGTAATCTGTTCGATTCGACGACGTGCCTCCTGACCTGCCGCGTTGTCAACCGAGGCAATCTTGACGACACCGTCATCCGTGATATCTATGCTGGCACCGGTTTCTTCCGTCAGGGCGCGGATGGTGGCGCCGCCTTTACCGATGACATCCCTGATTTTTTCCGGATTGATCCTGAGAGTGATGATGCGCGGAGCGAATTCCGATATTTCCTCGCGTGGTGTTTCAATAACCTTGTCCATCTCTCCGAGTATATGCAAGCGGCCGTCTTTTGCCTGATTAAGTGCAGCTTCCATTATTTCGCGTGTGATGCCATCGATCTTGATATCCATTTGCAGGGCGGTCACACCCCTGGTTGTCCCTCCAACCTTGAAGTCCATATCCCCGAGATGATCCTCATCGCCCAGGATATCGGTCAAAACAGCAAACTTGTCTTGCTCCTTGATCAGGCCCATTGCAATTCCTGCGACCGGTGACTTGACGGGCACGCCTGCATCCATCAACGACAGGCTGGTACCGCAGATCGTCGCCATCGAGCTGGATCCGTTAGATTCGGTTATTTCAGATACCACCCTGATCACATAGGGAAAATCGTCCATTGTCGGCATAATGGCCATGACACCGCGCTTTGCAAGCTTGCCATGACCTATTTCACGACGTTTAGGACTGCCTACCATACCGGTTTCACCGACACTGTATGGCGGAAAGTTGTAATGCAACATAAAAGGCTCTTTACGTTCACCCTCGATCGCATCGATAATCTGCGCATCACGACCCGTACCGAGCGTCGTAACGACCAGCGCCTGGGTTTCTCCACGGGTAAACAGGGCCGAACCATGCACCCTGGGCAACACGCCTACACGGATTGAAATCGGACGCACCGTACGTGTGTCACGACCGTCAATCCTCGGTTCACCGGAGATGATCTGTCCGCGAACCACCCTTTTCTCAAGTTTCTCAACAGACTTTTTGACCGCCTCTGCTTCCCATCTTGCCCCTTCATCCGTACACAGCGAAGCGATAACTTCTGTTCTGATCTGTGCCAAACGTTCCTGTCGTGCCTGCTTTTCACGGATGCCATACGCGCTACGAATATCATCCATCGCGGTTTTTTCCACCTCGGACTCCAGCTCGGCGTCGTGTGCGGTTGGCTGCCATTCCCAGGCAGATGTTCCCACTTCGGCCGTGAGTTCCAGTATGGCGTTGATCGCCACCTGTTGTTGCTGATGACCGAACATCACTGCATCCAGCATTACCTGTTCGGGCAATTCCATTGCTTCGGACTCAACCATCAACACAGCGTTTTGCGTACCGGCCACGACCAGATTGAGTTCGGAGGCCTCAAGCTGACTGTTGGTTGGGTTAAGAATAAAATCACCGTCCTTATATCCTACCCGGGCCGCTGCAATCGGGCCGTTGAACGGTATTCCGGATACTGCCAATGCGGCAGATGCGCCGATGATGGCCGGGATATCGGGATCCACCTCCTTATCGACGGATATGACCGAGGCGATGACCTGAACCTCATTGGTAAATCCATCGGGAAACAGCGGGCGCAACGGGCGATCAATCAACCGGCTGGTGAGTGTTTCCTTTTCACTCGGACGTCCTTCGCGCTTGAAAAAGCCTCCTGGAATCTTGCCTGCTGAATAGGTGCGCTCCTGATAATTAACGGTCAATGGAAAAAAATCACGTCCTGCTACCGCTTCTTTGGCGCCTACAACTGTCACCAGCACGACTGTATCACCCATGCTTGCCATAACAGCACCCGTTGCCTGCCTGGCGATCTCTCCGGTTTCCAATACCACCGTATGATCACCATATTTGAACTCTTTTCTGATCGGATTCACTTTATATATTTTCCTTAAGATATTTTGACGTTTTGGATGTGTATATTGAGGGATCGGTTACCACATCGAGCAATCTCATATTCCGGCAATGCAAGACCATTCACACCACAGGTGTTGAGCTTGCACATCCGGATGTTTTCATATGAGATTTTATGTATTACTTGCGCAGGCCAAGCCGGGATATCAACTCCTGATACCGCGCACTGTCCATGCCCTTGAGATAGTCCAGTAATTTTCTGCGGCGGCTTACCATTTTCAGTAATCCCTGCCGGGAATGATGATCATGTGCATGGTGTTTGAAATGGCCGGCTAATTGTTCTATGCGCGCCGACAGCAGCGCAACCTGCACTTCGGGTGAACCGGTATCACCCGAAAACCGTTGATAATCATCGATAACCTTGGCCTTATGCTCTGTACTTAATCCCATTATTTCTCCTGCAGATACTTTAACTATATTAAACCCGGATAGTTTATCCTTTCACGGGTACGAGTGACAAGCAATGAGTAGCCGGTATCAGCGACATTTGGCATACATCTCCTTTAAAGATTAACCAGTCGCCTGGGGGCGACCCTGCCGTCATCCAGGATGCATCCTATACCCATAAAATGCGAGTCTCCCGAATACAACTTTACCAACCCCCGTGACGGCGCATGGGGAACAACCACGGCTTGCCCTTTTTTCACGAAATAGGCGATATCCCGTGACAATTTGATATCAGGCCAGTTTGCCAGAGCACTTTGAATCGGCAACAGGAATGTGTCCAGTCTTTCCAGACCATGATCAGCTGCAGCGTGCAAGCTGTCCAGCGTGACCATACCGTCGGATTCAAATAAACCCACACCCAGACGCCTCAAGGCGGCAATATGTCCTCCACATCCCAGTTTCTCACCGAGATCTTCGGCAAGCGTACGCACATATGTCCCCTTGGAACAATGAACATCAATTTCCAGGAGATCTCCCTCAAACCGGATCACATTCAAATTGCGAATAACGACCGTCCTGGGTTTGCGCTCAACGACAATCCCTCTGTGTGCAAGTTTATAAAGAGGTTGCCCGTTCTGTTTAACAGCCGAATGCATCGGAGGAACTTGTTCTATAGGGCCAAGAAATGTCGTGACGGCATCGTTGAGCATTTCTGCGGAGATATTACCGACCGGGCGTGTATCAATAACCTTCCCTTCAGCGTCACCAGTTGAGGTCTTGATGCCCAGCTTGATCACTACCCGATAATATTTATCTGCTTCAAGAATATAACCGGATATCTTGGTGGCCTCACCCAGACAGATAGGAAGTATACCTGTAGCAAGCGGATCAAGACTGCCGGTATGGCCCGCCTTGCGTGCATGATAAAGTCGTTTAACCGTCTGCAGGGCGGCGTTGGACGTAATGCCCGCCGGCTTGTCCAACAGGAGTATTCCATGTATATCCCTGGGCCGGCGGCTGCGTCTTTGCGGCATTATGATTCCGTGCCTCCGTGCCGGTTTTGTTCCGCAACTGCAGCGTCAATCATTTCAGCCAGGCGGGTACCGTCCTTGACTGATCTATCATAGATAAAGCGTATGTCAGGAATTGTTTTAAGGTAAACCCGCTTTGCGAGTTCATGGCGCAGGAAGCGGGCAGCATGATTCAGGGCCTTGATACTGTCATCGGGTTCTGCTGCATCGTTTAGTGAAGTTACATAGATCTTTGCATGTTTCAGATCAGGAGAAATGTCCACTCCCGATACAGTCACCAAACCAACGCGTGGATCCTTGATCTCCTGCTGGATCAGGATGGCGATTTCCCTCTGTATCATTTCTTCAATGCGCAATTTGCGACTGAATTCCCTGGGCATAATTAGGATAATCTCGTTCGTATGCAGATCAAAAGCAACCACGGCACAATCCGTGTCTGCCGCGGTTACAGTGTTCTTTGTACCTCTACTTTTTCGAAGACCTCGATCTGATCGCCGACTTTTACGTCATTGTAATTTTTAACGCCGATTCCACACTCGGTCCCTGCTTTCACCTCGTTGACATCATCCTTGAAGCGGCGCAGTGATTCCAGTTCGCCCTCGTATATCACCACATTGTCACGTAATACCCGGATTGGATTGTTGCGTCGCACGACACCTTCCACTACCAGACAACCGGCAATGGCACCGATTTTAGGTGACATAAATACATCACGTACCTCGGCAAGTCCTATGATCTGTTCCCTGATTTCAGGTGACAACATACCCACCAGGGCACGCTTCACCTCGTCAATGACATCATAAATAACGCTGTAGTAATGCAGATCGATACCGTTTTCCTCGGTCAAACGCCGTGCCGTGGCATCTGCACGCACATTAAAACCGATCATTACGGCATTCGATGCCAATGCCAGATTGACATCAGACTCAGTGATACCGCCCACACCACTTGCAACTATCTTGACAGCGACCTCATCGGTCGAAAGATTGGTCAGGGCGTCGGTTAATGCCTCAATCGAACCTTGAACATCAGCCTTGACCACAAGATTAAGCATGTTGGTCTTGTCTTTGTCCATCTGTGAAAACACGTCCTCCAGTTTGGCCGCCTTCTGACGCGCCATCTGGACATCGCGGTATTTACCCTGCCTGAACATGGCGACTTCCCGGGCCTTGCGTTCATCAGCGACGACCACCACATCATCACCCGCACTCGGCGCCCCCGAAAGCCCCAGAACGACAACGGGAACGGATGGTCCTGCTGAATCGACATTCTTACCCTGTTCATCAAACATCGCCCGCACGCGTCCGTATTCCTGTCCGGCCAGGATGATGTCACCTTGATTCAGCGTGCCATCCTGAATCAGGACCGTCGCGACAGGGCCACGACCCTTATCCAGGCTGGATTCGATAACCGTACCCTTCGCAGGTTTGTCTTTTATGGCCTTTAATTCCAGAACTTCCGCCTGAAGCAGGATTGCTTCCATGATGTCATCCACTCCCTCGCCGGTCTTGGCGGATACATTGACGAACATGGTATCGCCGCCCCAGTTTTCAGGTATGACCTCATGTTTTGTCAATTCCTGTTTGACCCTGTCTGGATCGGCTTCAGGCTTGTCAATCTTGTTAATCGCCACGATGACAGGTACCCCACCTGCCTTGGCGTGCTGTATAGCCTCGAGGGTTTGTGGTTTGACGCCATCATCGGCGGCTACGACCAGGATGACGATATCGGTGACCTTGGCACCCCGTGCACGCATGGCGGTAAATGCCGCATGACCGGGCGTATCCAGAAATGTGATTGAACCTTTTTCGGTTTCAACACGGTATGCGCCGACATGCTGGGTTATGCCGCCCGCCTCACCAGCTGCCACCTTGGTACGGCGGATATAATCAAGTAACGAGGTTTTACCATGATCCACATGCCCCATTATGGTCACGACGGGCGCACGTGCGATCTCCTCACCGCCTGCCTCCTCGACCTCTACGATCAGTTCTTCTTCAAGCTCATTTTCCTGTAGCAATTTGGGTTTATGTCCCAATTCAGTGACAACAATCGCTGCTGTTTCCTGATCAAGTACCTGATTGATCGTCGCCATACTGCCCATGTTCATCATTAGTTTGATGACTTCCGCTGCCTTAACCGACATCCTCTGGGCGAGTTCCGCAACAGAAATGGTCTCTGGTATAGGCACTTCCCTGACAACAGGGGCAGTCGGTTTTTCAAAGCCGTGCTTGGAGGTGACGCTGACAGAAACGGGCTTGTTCCTGGTCTTTTTCTTGCGCCGTCCAGCCTTGTCTCCGGCAACGTGCAACTCCTGGCGGCCATACTTGGTCTCACGTGCTTCTTTTTCAAGACGCCGTTTGGATTTCTTTTCCTGTGCAGGTGCAGGTTGTGCAGGTTCGGGTTTGGCCTCGAATACTTCCAGAGGCACCTGAACCTGTTCTTCCTTGGCTTGTGGTTCCTCTGGTGTTGTGGGTTCCTGCGCTTTTTCAGCTACAGTTTCCTGTTCAGCCGGCGTGATCTCCTCGGCCGCAGGCTGTTCAACTTTCTGTGCTTCCTTTATTTCTGTCGCTTGTGCTTCGGCTTTTTCCCGTTCTTCAATCAAGGCCTTTTCATTTTTGAGACGCTCGGCTTCTTCCGCCAGCATGTCACTCCGCTTGGCGTAAGTACGGCGGCTCCTGAATTCGACGTTGACCTTTTTGACCTTCTTGATTCTTCCTTGTGTACTGCTCTGTTTGAGCTCACTGGTCCGTTTACGGCGCAAGGTGATCTTTTTGGGTTCAGCCTTGCCGCTGATGTCTGTATCTCCATGTGTCTTGCGTAAATGACTCAGCAGTTCGACCTTGTCCTCATCGCTTATGGCCTCATCCGGATTAGAGATTGATAAACCGGCTTCGCTCAATTGCGTTAACAAACGATCGACCGGTATGCCGACTACACTTGCTAGTTGTTTTACGGTTACTTCAGCCATTTCTACCTGTCATTTACTCTGATTGTAATTAACCCTGTAATTCGTTCGCAAACCATGGCGCACGCGCCGTCATGATCAATTCGCTCGCACGTTCCTTATCCAGGCCTTCGATATCCATCAAATCATCGACCGCCTGTTCTGCCAGATCCTCCTGGGTCACGATTCCCTTGCTCGCCAGTTTATAGGCCAGAGAGGTATCCATGCCGTCCAGATTGAGCAAGTCCTCGGCGGGCTCTACATCACTCAGTTTTTCCTCGTCTGCGATGGCACGCGTCAGCAACACATCCCGTGCCCTGTCACGCAGTTCCTGCACGATGTCTTCATCGAACTCCTCGATACCCAGCAGTTCCTTGGTAGGAACATAGGCCACTTCCTCTATACTCGAGAAACCTTCCTGGACAAAGATGGTTGCGATTTCCTCATCAACATCCAGTTGTTCCATAAACAACTTTTGCAGTGCTTCCGCTTCGGCCTCGCTTTTCTCTTCCGCCTGGGCTTCAGTCATGATGTTGAGCTCCCAACCCGAAAGCTGACTGGCCAGGCGTACGTTCTGGCCGCCACGACCGATGGCCTGGGAAAGGTGCTCTTCCGCCACCGCCAGGTCCATGCTGTGGGCATCTTCGTCCACCACGATTGATTCAACCTCGGCGGGTGACATTGCGTTTATGACATATTGCGCCGCGTTTTCGTCCCACAGGATGATATCGATACGCTCACCGGCCAGTTCGTTCGAAACACTCTGTACACGCGAACCTCGCATACCTACACAGGCGCCCACCGGATCAATACGTGGATCGTTGGCCTTGACCGCAATCTTTGCCCGTAAACCGGGGTCACGTGCGGCACTGATAATATCAATCAATCCCTCGCCGACCTCCGGGACCTCAAGCTTGAATAACTCAATCAACAACTCCGGAGCGGTACGGCTGACGTAGAGTTGGGGACCACGGGGCTCTGTGCGCACCTGGCGAAGATATCCCCGCAACCGATCGCCGGGACGTACTGCTTCGCGAGGGATGACTTCATCTCTGGGAATAAGCGCCTCGGCATTACCACCCAGATCAAGAGTTACATTACCGCGATCGACACGTTTGACAACTCCGGTCACCAGGTCTCCTACACGGTCCTGGTACTGTTCCACGATCTGGGCACGCTCTGCCTCACGGACCTTCTGGATGATGACCTGTTTGGCGGTTTGCGCGGCTATCCTCCCAAATTCAACGGACTCGATTGGTTCCTCGATAAAATCACCTGCGTTAAGCTCGGGATTCTGTTTATGCGCGTCGCTGAGCTTTATCTGACTGTCCTCGTGTTCGAATTCTTCGTCATCCGGAATCACTTCCCAGCGACGGAACGTATCATATTCACCGCTGTCACGATGGATCTTCACGCGCACGTCTATTTCACCATCATGGCGTTTCTTGGTGGCAGCCGCAAGAGCCGCCTCTATTGCCTCGACAATAATATCCTTGCTGATACCCCGTTCATTGGATACCGCATCAACAACCATCAGTATTTCTTTACTCATGACACTGCCTCTTTCCGGTCAACCGGCATCCAATGCATCCCGCACATACTTTCATAACTTTGGTATCAACCTCGCTTTTTCAATAGTATTCAGAGGCAACACAATCTGTGTACCATCCACCTGTAACAAAACCTCTTTGTCGCGCATTCCCTGAATGATTCCCTTGAAGTTACGTCGGCCCTCCAGTGGCTTGTCCAATCGCAGCTGGACCCATTGTCCCTTATGACTGTCAAAGTGCTCCTTGGTAAACAGGGGTCTATCCAGGCCCGGTGACGAAACCTCCAGGTTATATGGTTCCTTTATCGGGTCTTCCACGTCGAGCAGACCGCTGACCTGGCGGCTGACCCTTGCACAATCATCCAGTGTGATGCCATCTTCCTTATCGATATATATCCTCAATACTGCATTCCGGCCTTTGCCGAGATATTCGACACCAACCAATTCATATCCCAGCATTGAAACCACCGGCTCAAACAATTGCCGCAGATGTAAATTTGATTGTCGTATCATTCTCAAGTGCCTGAAACAAAAAGTGGGCCAGCAGGCCCACTTTCTTATTCGATTCTTATATGATCCAGCAGATAAAACTCACGCCGGGCCACGTGGCATCATGTCAATGCAATCCGCCTAACAAAAACCCCCGGACCGGGGGTTCTAAGCGGTGTCATTATATAACCACATGAAGACGTTAGCAATAGAAGTGGCGAGCTTAGACGGAGCCAATGACCGGGTGTATCCTGAAAACAATCAGGCCGGGGCCAAGGGTTGTGATCTCCCGGCATGCTGATCTTGAATTAAATATAAATCAATCGATTAGGCTGTCTGGGGCTGTTGTCTTGCCTGCTGGCCGTACAGTTTCATGAGGGTATACATCGTGATCAGCGTGGCCACGTAAAAGATTAACTGGATCCCCATTGGCCGGTCGTTATAGCCTATCAGGATATGTAAAAGCTGCCCCGCCCAGTTTTCCTGATTGAGCAGCCATGAGGTATCCCAGACCTGTAGCGAGATAACAGGTACCAGCCCCGCCTGATAGAGATAACCGGCGGCATTTGCTGCCAACCCGGAGGCGAGCAGGAGTATCAACCAGCCGGTGACGTTGAAGAAATACCCGAGGGGTATGCGCAATAATCCGCGATACAACAACCAGCCGATCGCCACACCACAGGCAAGGCCAAGGATGCCGCCAGCCAGCAATCCCGACCCGCTTACACCGCTTGCGACAAATCCATAAAGGAACAACACGGTTTCTGCCCCTTCACGAAAAACAGCAAAGAATGTTACCAAGGCCAATGCGGACAACGGCTTGATGCCCAGACTGACATCATGTCCGAGCAATTTGACCTGTGAAGCCAAGGCACGGCCATGTGCGCTCATCCATACATTATGCCAGGTTAACATCGCAACCGCGGCAAGCAGTACACTTGCATTTAGCAACTCCTGCCCGCGACCTTCCAGGGCGGATGATATCGCACCGGTAAAGAAGGCACATATCGCAGCACCCACAACGCCGAGCGCGATCCCGCCTGTCAGCCAGTGTGTACGATTCGCAACGCCTCGTGTGGCACCGAGGACGATAGCGACGATAAGTGCTGCCTCCAATACCTCACGAAATACTATGACTGCTGAACCTAACATGATCTGCTACTCCGATATCAGGGTACCTTGCGCGGTATCCTCGTGGAATTCGCCGACGAAGGAGTACTTACCCTTTTTCAAGGGACCGATCCGGATCGTTGCCTGTGTATTACCCGGTATGACCTTTTCAACTCGCAGATCATGACTCTCGAATTCCTCCGGGGTTGCATCCTGATTATCGACAACCAGTTTGACGCGTTTACCGGAAGGTATCGTCAACTCGGCAGGTTGGAAGCGGTGGTCCTTGATCACAAGTATATAATCACTCTCGTCTGCAACGGTGGACGCGGATGCAATCAACAAACAGGCGCCTGCAAAAAAACTCCAGTGATAATGCATAAACCTTTACCTGATGCCTCCTTGTTGGACATTACTGCCAAACCCATAAACAATATGGCGACCTGTGCCTCTAATCGCCTTAACGATAGTAGAGATAATAACGATAATGATTCTTATTGTCAACAAAAACATCACTCCATATATCAGACATATTGCCTAAATCCAGATCAAGTTCCAGAACTATCTTACTGTTTTAATGAATATATAAGTAGATATCCTTTTATAAAAATATATCCTGAATCACATACTGTTCCCTGCTTGTTATCCAGGATCTAATCAAAAAATGGATTATCACAAGCTTCCTTGACATGTAGTTTAATTTGGGAATATTATCCCAAATTAACGAGCCCATATCCATTACCACGTCTTTCCCGGTCCAGTTCATGGAAGAAAGATTATAAGGGTTTCCATTTTTCTAGCTGTTTTTATTAATTTTTTAATTTAGAGGAGCCATTACGGTGATAAATCTGAAGTATATATTCATGTCATTGATGTTATTTACATTGGCCGCCTGCGGTGGTGGCAACGGTTCATCGGGCCTCTCCGGTATCTTTGCAAACACCGGTGCCCTCTCCGTGATGGTAACCGATGACATGACAACCCAGTATTCAAAGGTCTGGGTAACAGTCCTGGAAGTAACGGCCACCGACAGCAGTGGTCAGCAACATGTCCTTTACGAAGACCCGAACGGCCAGATTTTCAATCTGACCGAATTGCACGGGATAACCGCCTTGTTGAGTTCACAGGATCTCATTGCGGATACCTACAGTGATTTTGAGATTATCCTCGCCAATGATATCAGCCTTGTTGATAAACAGGGCCAGACTATTCAGGCCAGTTTTAATACAACAGGTGATCCGGAGGTCATCCCGGTTCAAGGCAGCGTCTCTGTCACAGCCGGTGGATTTACCAGGATGGGCATTGATTTTGATCTGAAACAATTCTCCTATGATCAATCAAGCGGGATCGTTTCACCGGTTTTGCTCTACCTTGATGATAACCAGTTACAACAAATCAGTCTTGATCGCTCCAGAATTGAAGGTCTCGTCACGGAAATCATAGATGCCGGAACATTCACCATGGAGAACAGATATGGCAGTACGGTGACTGTAACCTTGCAGGCAACTGCAACGATTTTTGATGAGTACTCAGGAACTGTTGCCGGGGATACGGGTGTGCTTACTGTCGCACAGAAGGTAGAAGTATTTGGTACTTACGATGCCACCACGATGACATTGGATGCTGTCAGTGCCAGGATCGATGACACCAGCCCATCATCAGGGTCAGGCGGTAAAACCGAGATCAAGGGAGTTATCAGCAGTTTTGACGGTACATCGCTGGTTCTCGATGTCCGTGATTCCGACTTTATCCCCGGCAGCACCACCCTGGAGATCAGTAACATCGCCAACGCATTGTTTACCAAGGGATCACTCGATACACTGGCCGCAGGACAATGGGTTGAAATTCATGGTACATGGGAAGACCCCGTGTTTACAGCCATGGTGGTTGAAATCGAGGGTGGCATTCCGCGCTGGGATGACGGCCATAATTTTGATAATAGTCACCACCTCGATACCGAACATGATGATCCAGATAGCAGACACGATATCTATGGTTATGTTGAGATCAAAGGCCTGGTAACAGCATTAAATGGTACTACCCTGAGTATCAATCCGACCGATATGAACGGTAATGCAGTCAGCACTGCTGCGACTGATATCAATATCAGTAACGCTTGGTACAAGAATGGAGATATGGATTGCCTGACCGAAGGCGCCTATGTCGAGGTCAAAGGCGCCAATGATATCAACACCGGTGGTATTGCAGCTTATACAATAGAGATTCAATCCCCCTGTGGGATTAGTATCTGATCAGCCGTTATTTCACAAACAGCCATGCAAGCCCCGGAGACCCCTCATTGACCGCCCGGGCTGTTTTTAAATTAAGCCACCTGAATCAAATACAGAGTGTGGGATGTATACAAATCAGAAAGAAAAACGACGTAACCGCCGGCCTCAGACGACAGATTTCTTCAACTTACTGAAAATAAAAAATAAATGTATTTGGTAGCGGGGGTAGGATTTGAACCTACGACCTTCGGGTTATGAGCCCGACGAGCTACCAGGCTGCTC